>JBMFHB010000011.1:0-69191 GCA_049977045.1 Occallatibacter sp. | reverse complement strand
CTATCGCTCGGCCGAGTTTCAGCGCAGGGTTGACGAGCTGGCTCCGCGCCACGACGCCGTCCTCGCTCATCTGATCAGGACAGGACAGTACCTTGCCACGCGCAAAGATGGCGTGCCTCGTGTGCTTCTGATGGCAGACGCGATCTCGATGACCTATCAGAGGATGGCGAGGCTGCCTCGCTCGTTCTCGTTGTGGCCGATTTTGTACCATACGGAGATTCGAAGGCTTGAGGCTTGCGAGCGACAGCTTCCCATGGGCTTTGACCAGACCTGGCTTCACTCGGACATCGATTGCCGATTTCTTGGCCTGGAGCAGAGCCGGGTCAGGATTGTGCCGATGGGCGTGGATTTGGAGGATTTCCCGTTCCGGCCGGGGACCGATGGGGATGTTGTGGCATTTATAGGAAACATGTCGTCCAGTATGAATCTCGACGCGTGCCGCCATTTTATTTGCGACGTGCTTCCTCGGCTGCGATCGAAGGCTGGGATCCGCTTCCGCGTGATCGGCTCCTGTCCGCCCTCTGTCAAGAAGGAACTGGAGAAATATCCGGGCGTGGAGGTAACGGGCCGGGTCAGTCGAATTGTTGACGCCACGGGAGACGTATTTTGCGGGGTTTGCCCGCTGCGAGGCGGCGCGGGCATTCAGAATAAGATACTCAACTACCTGGCGCTCGGGCTTCCCTGCGTCACATCAGAGATTGGCCTGGAAGGCTTGCGCGCCCAGGACGGCCGCGACCTTCTCGTGTATCAATCGGTCGATGAGGCGGTCAAGATGATCCTTGCCCTGCACCGTGACATGCGACTCCGAATAGATTTGGCCAGAAGCGGCCGCCAGTTTGTGGAGCGTGAGCACGATTGGGCCAGCGTCTATCGGCGCATTCAAGATGAGGTGTCGGCTCTGTGGATCGAGGGCGAGACGGCAAACGCGGGCAGGTTCCGGAGGGGAGCTGCCCGCGTGAGTTGACGCCTGAGGCGGCGATGCTGGATGAAGTTGCCGCGGATCAGGCGGCTTGTTCGCCGCCCTCGGATTCGCCGGCTTCCTTCTTCTGCTCTTCGATCTGCTGTTCGAGTTCGGCGCGTTTTTTGGCTTTGAGGTCGGCGCGCTTCTGGCGCTTGACTTCGAGCTGCTTTTCGGCGCCGAGCAGTTCGATGAACGCCTTTTGCGCGCCGTCGCCCTGCTGGAAGCCGGTGCGGACGATGCGCAGATAGCCGCCCTGGCGGTCGCCGTAGCGCGGGGCCACGACGTCAAAGAGTCGCTTGACCGCATCGTCGGTGCGGAGGAAGGCGTGCGCCTGACGGCGGGAGTGGAGATCGCCCTTTTTGCCGAGGGTGATCATTTTTTCGACGTGGGGGCGCACCGCCTTGGCCTTGGCCACGGTGGTCTCCACACGGTCTTCTTCGATGACGGACGTGACCAGGTTGCGCAAGAGCGCGCGGCGGTGGCTGGTGTTGCGTCCGAGCTTGAATCCTGCATTACGATGGCGCATATTTAGCTCCTAGCTTCTAGCTCCTAGCTTCTAGCTCAATTGCCATAAAAACCTGCAATGTGGTACTTACACCAAAAAGCTAGAATCGAGTAGCTCGATGAAATCTTGACTTACTCCAGCTTCCAGCCGCTAACTCTCCAGCCTGCGGACAAGAACTAGTGCTATAAGTTCCCGTAAAACAAGCCAGGAGCTAACAGCTAGAAGCTAGTAGCTGCTCTTAGAAATTCTCCGTTTCGGTGGGCAGTTGCAGGTCCACCGAGTCGAGCGGCTCTTCTTCGTCGTCGTAGTGGCCGAAGCCGGCAGCCAGCGCCGTTTGCGGCGGGATGCTGGTGGGGCCGGGGACGGCGTTGCCCTGCTCGTCGATCTTCATGCCCAGCGACAGGCCCATCTGCGCCAGGATTTCCTTGATCTCGTTCAGGCTCTTGCGGCCGAAGTTCTTGGTTTTGAGCATTTCGGCTTCGGTCTTCTGCACCAGTTCGCCGATGGTCTGAATGTTGGCGTTTTTGAGGCAGTTGTAGCTGCGGACCGAGAGCTCGAGTTCTTCGACCGAGCGGTTGAGGTTGTCGTTGCGGAGCAGGATGCGGCCTTCTTCACCGCGGGCATCGGCTTCGATCTCTTCCTCAAAATTGATGAAGATGTTCATGTGGTCTTTGAGCAGTTTGGCAGCCAGGCCGACGGCGTCGGCGGGCAGGACGGCTCCGTTGGTCCACACTTCGATCGTGAGCTTGTCAAAGTCGGTGATCTGGCCCAGGCGGGCGGCGTCGACGGTGTAGTTGACGCGGCGCACGGGCGAGTGCACGGAATCGACGGGAATGAAGCCGATGCCGAGATCGGCGTCGAAGTTCTTGTCGGCCGAGATGTAGCCGCGGCCGCGCTTGAGGCGCATCTCCATGTCGAGCTTGCCGCCTTCGGAGACCGTGGCGATGTAGACGTTCTTGTCGAGAATCTCGACGTCGCCGTCGGCCTCGATCATGCCGCTGGTGATCACGCCGGGCTGGTCGGCGCGCAGATAGAGCGCCTTGGGGCCGTCGCCCTGCAGCTTGAAGGGGATCTGCTTGAGGTTGAGAATGATGTCGGTGGCGTCTTCGACCACGCCGGTGATGGACTGGAACTCGTGCAGAACGCCTTCGATGCGGACGGCGGTGACGGCGGCGCCTTCAATGGAGCTGAGCAGCGTGCGGCGCAGGGCGTTGCCGATGGTGGTGCCAAAGCCCCGCTCAAAGGGCTGGGCGCTGAACTTGCCGTAAGTGTCGGAAAGCGTCTCGGCATCGACTGCCAGGCGCTTCGGTTTCTGAAATCCTCTCCACAACATATGTATCTCTCTTTTCCCGTGCGGCATGTACGTCGCGATGCATTTTGCGGCGGCCGCGCAAGTGCTCCTGTTTTCAGTGGTCAGTCAACAGTGAACAGTGAACAGTGAACAGATGCCGTGCTGGCCACTGTTCACCGCGCACTGTCCACTGTTTGCTTACTTCGAGTACAGTTCGACGATCAACTGTTCGTTGATCGGCAGGTTGACGTCGGCGCGCTTGGGCAACTGGAGGACGCGGCCGGACATGTTTTCAAAGTTGGCTTCAAGCCAAGCGGGGACGGGGTTCTGCGCCGCGAACTGCGTGGCCTGCTCGACGATCACGTGCTTTTTGGCGTAATCACGGATGGCGATCTCGTCGCCCACGTTCACCTGATAGGAAGGGATGTTCACCTTGCGGCCGTTGACAGTGACATGGCCGTGGCGGACCACCTGGCGGGCCTGGCGGCGCGAGATGGCGAAGCCAAGGCGGAAGGCGACGTTGTCGAGTCGCCGTTCGAGCTGCTGAATGAGCAGTTCGCCGGTGACGCCCTGGGCGCGGTTGGCCTTCTCGTAGTACTCGCGGAACTGGCCCTCGAGCGTGAAGTACATGCGCTTGGCCTTCTGCTTTTCGTGAAGCTGCAGGCCATAGCCCACGATCTTGGCCTTGCGGTCCTTTCCGTGCTGTCCCGGCGGGAAGTTACGCTTTTCGAGGGGGCAACGGTCCGAAGTGCACTTGGTGCCCTTCAGAAACAACTTAGTGCCTTCGCGACGGCAAAGGCGGCATACTGCTCCGGTATAACGTGCCATTTCTTCTCCTGACTTCGGATGACGGCCGGTTTACATCCTCGACGGATTTCCTCCCGGCCCGGTGATGAGAAACAGACAATAGGGAATAGGCAATAGTTTTTGCGTTGCTCCGAATCCCTGTTGCCTAGGTTCCTGACAGCATGAATTGGTTCCTTGAAGTTCGTGCTATCCCACCCTTTCACCCAAAGAACGGGCGAAAGGATGGGGCACGGAAGGTTCTTCTTCATGCGGTCAAAGGCCTAGTCCCTAGTCCCTGTTACCTAAACTCTGCGTCTCTTCGGCGGGCGGCAGCCGTTGTGCGGCACCGGCGTTACGTCGCGGATGGACTTCACCTCGATGCCCGCGGCAGCCAGGGCGCGGATGGCCGATTCGCGGCCTGATCCCGGACCCGCAACGCGCACTTCGACGGTGCGCACGCCATGATCGCGAGCCTGGCCGGCCGCGTTCGAAGCCGCCTGCTGCGCCGCGAAGGGCGTGCCCTTGCGCGAGCCGCGGAAGCCGAGCGAACCTGAACTCTTCCAGCTCAGCGTGTTGCCCATCTGGTCGGTGATGGTGATGATGGTGTTGTTGAACGAGGCCTGAATGTGGGCAACGCCAAACGGCACATTCTTGCGCTCGCGCTTTTTGAACTTCTTGCCCTTGCCGGACTTGCCGGTCTTTTGTTCCTGTTTCGCCATTAGGTCTTCGCCGTCGCTTTCTTCTTGCCGGCAATCGTGCCCTTGCGCGGGCCCTTGCGAGTGCGGGCATTGGTGTGGGTGCGCTGGCCGCGTACGGGAAGCGATTTGCGGTGACGCAGGCCGCGATAGCTCTGAATGTCGATGAGGCGCTTGATGTGCATGGAAACGTCTTTGCGCAGATCGCCTTCGACGTCTCCTTCGTCCTCGATCACCTGGCGGATGCGGTTGACCTCGTCCTCGCCCAGGTCCTGGATCTTCTTGAAGGCATCGACGTTCGCCTTATCCAGAATCTTGAGCGCGCGAGGCTGGCCGATGCCGAAGATGTAAGTCAGCGCGATCCGTGCCTGCTTGTTGCGGGGCAGATCGACGCCAGCAATACGTGCCATTCTCGTGTTCCTTTTTGGGGGGTTATGTGCCCCCGGCCTAGCGCCGGTTCGCACGGGTGGTGTGGAGCGACTTTCAGAGGTTCATCGCAAGCCTTGACTCAAGCTAACTCGCCTCTTGTCAGCCGACAGCCTACAGCAGACAGCAGACAGCAGACAGCAAACAGTAAAACCATTCCTCAACTGTCTGATGCTTGCTGTCCGCTGTTCGCTGCCGTGGAAGTCTCCGATCCTGCCAGGGCTTACTTATCCCTGACGCTGCTTGTGCTTGGGATTCTCGCAGATGACGCGAACAACGCCATTGCGAGTAATCACCTTGCATTTGACGCAAATCTTCTTGACCGATGCCCGGACCTTCATTTTCTTGTTACCCTTCTTTGCGCGAAAAACTCAGGCGCGAAATCGTTAAGAAAGCGATCAGGTCTCAGTGGCCAGCGATTGCGGCAACTGTTCACTGACACCGGATCACTTGTATCTGTACACAATCCGGCCGCGATTCAGGTCGTAGGGACTCAACTCTACGGCCACGCGGTCGCCGGGCAGGATCCGGATGAAGTTCTTGCGCATCCTTCCCGAGACATGAGCCAAGACCTCGTGGTTGTTCTCGAGCTTGACCTTAAACATGGCGTTGGGCAACGTCTCCAGGACGGTTGCCATGACCTCAATCGCATCTTCCTTCGACAATCAGTGTCCACTTCTGCCGGCTGCTGTGGTTACCGGCTATTCCATCGAACTCTCTTTTGGGCCATCAGATGTCAGCCTTTCGCTCCTGGCTCATCGTGCCGATTGAAACCCTTTGCTCGGCATGAACAAGCTGAAAGCTGAGGGCTGACAGCTAAAAGCTGCTTCGTTACTCCGTCAAAATCCTTGCGCCGGTTGCGGTGACCGCGACCGTGTGCTCAAAATGAGCACTCATGCTTCCATCCACCGCGACGGCCGTCCAGCCGTCGTCCAACACCCTCACATCAGGCCTGCCGGCATTGACCATGGGCTCGATGGCGATCACCATGCCCGTCTTCAGCTTCATGCCGCGTCCAGCCTCGCCGAAGTTCGGCACCTGAGGATCCTCGTGCATCTCGATGCCGATGCCGTGGCCCACAAAATCGCGCACCACCGAAAAACCCTCGCGCTCCACCACACCCTGCACTGCCGCTCCCACATCGCCCAGAGTCGCGCCGGGACGAACCACTGCAATGCCGGCCTTGAGCGACTCCTCAGTCGTCTTCAGCAACCGAGCCGCCTTATCATCGATGGCGCCCACCGGAACTGTGATAGCCGCGTCGCCATAGTAGCCGTCGATCACCACGCCGAAGTCCACCGAGACGATATCGCCTTCCTTCAGAACCCGCTTCGGCGATGGGATGCCATGCACCACTTCGCTATTGACCGAGGTACACAACACGCAGGGATACCCATGATAGCCCTTGAAGGCGGCCTTGACGCCCAGTTCCTTCAACCGCGCTTCTGCCGCCTTCTCAAGATCGAGGGTCGTGGCACCCGGCTTGACCTTTCCGCGCACCAACTCCAGCACCTCGCGGACCACCCGTCCGGCGCGGCGCATCTTTTCGATCTCCTGAGACGACTTGAGTACAACAGCCACAGAACCAGCTCTCAGTGGTCAGTAGTCAGTGGTCGGTTCCAACCTGCCGTTGCCGGCGGTCTTCCCTTCCACTCAACTCACTGGCCAGTCGGTCTTTTGCGTTGCCGTTTCAGGGTTCCGAGAAAGTTGATGCACTCAATTTCCGCACGCATCAACTGAACACTCACCACTGATCACTGACAACTGTCTTCCACACACAAACCCACCCGATGGCTACGCCCAGTGGCGCAAGCCCTCGACGGCGGAAATCACCCCGGCTGCGACCGCAGCGATCGGCCGGTCTCCATCTACTTCCGCGAATCGCCCCGAAGCCCTGTAATGATCGACAACAGGCGCGGTAAGGGTCGAGTAGGAGTGGATGCGCTCCTTGAAGACCTCTTCCGTGTCGTCAGCTCTCTGGATCAGCGCCGCACCTTCAACATCGCAAATTCCATCCATTTTTGGCGGATTGAGATAGATGTTGTAGATGGCCTGGCAGACAGGACAATTCCGGCGCCCGGTAATGCGGCGCAAGAGTTGATTATAATCCACCTGAATCCTGACGGCAACCACCGGAAGGGCATCGGCTTGCGCTGCGAGACGTACGTCCAGCCAGTCAGCCTGGCCCAGAGTCCGGGGGAATCCATCCAGGATGTAGCCGCGGGACGTATCTGGCTCCTGCAGGCGGGCCGCGACCATTTCATTGACCAGGGTGTCGGGCACCAGGTCGCCACGGTCCATGATCTCCCTGGCCAACTGGCCCAGCTTGGTGCCCTGGGCCACGTTCGACCGGAGAAGGTCGCCGGTAGAGATTTGCGGGATGTGCCAGGTTCTGACCAGCTCCTTGGCCTGCGTCCCCTTGCCCACGCCCGGAGCTCCCAACAAAAGAATTGGGCCGGGCGCGGATTTCGTTCCCGCATCCCGGCCGCTTGATTTCACAACCCCAGATGAAACTGACGACGACATTACCAGGCTTTCCTTCCTCGAATGCGACCGGAGCGCGGGGAAAAGCCGTCATAGTGACGCATGACAAGCTGCGATTCGATCTGGTTGATGGTGTCCATGGCAACACCCACCACAATGAGCAGCGAGGTGCCGCCAAAGTAGAAGTTCACGTTCATTCCGTGAATCATCCAGTTTGGAAGATTCTCGAAAAACCTCCCGATGAGCCAGATCTTGTCAAAACGGATGCCGGAGATCAGGGCCGTGGGGATCATCTGGACCACGATCAGGTAGAGGGCGCCGACCAGCGTAATGCGGGTAAGAATGTCGTTGATAAAGTCGCTGGTGCGCTTGCCGGGGCGGATGCCGGGAATAAAGGAGCCGGACTTGCGGAAGTTGTCGGCGATATCGTCTGGGCGCATGATGATCGACACGTAAAAGTACGCGAAGAAGATGATGCCTAGAACGTTCAGCAGTTCATACCACGGGTAGCCTGGCGTGAGAGCAAGGAGAATCGGCTGGAGGAATCGGCTGTTCTGCACCCAACTGACCCCGCCAAAGAGCAACGGCGCCGAGAGGATGGAACTGGCGAAGATGATGGGCATGACGCCGCCGGAGTTGACCTTCAGGGGCAGGTGGCTCGACTGGCCGCCCATCATGCGCCGGCCGACAATGCGGCGCGCGCTCTGGATGGGGATGCGGCGCTCGGAGCGCTCCACCCAGACGATAAAGGCCACCACCGCGGCCATGCCGGCCACGAGCAGGAGCACTACGATCAGGCTCAGCGGACCCCAGGCGTCGGTTTGCACCTTCTCTACCAGGTCCATGACGCCGCGCGGCAGACCGGCGACGATGCCGGCAAAGATCAGCAGACTCATGCCGTTGCCGATGCCGCGATCGGTAATCTGCTCTCCCAGCCACATGATAAAGGTGGTACCCGTGGTGAGAGTAAGTATAGTGAGCAGCAGAAAGCTTGGCCCCGGATTCAGAACCAGTCCCTCTTTGGTGAGAATGGCCGCAATGCCGATCGACTGCAACACTCCCAGAACGACGGTCATGTAGCGCGTCCACTGCGTGATCTTGCGCTGACCCAGTTCGCCTTCCTTCTGGATGCGGGCGAGGGGCTCATAGACCACGGTCAAAAGCTGAAAGATAATCGACGCCGTGATGTAGGGCATAATGCCCAGGGCGAAGATCGTCATGCGGCGCAGCGTGCCGCCGCTGAACAGGTCCATCAGACCGAACATGGAGCCGTTCTGCTGGTTGAAGAGCATCTCCAGTTGATGTGTATTCACGCCGGGCGTGGGGATCCAGGCGCCCAGGCGGTACACGGCCAGTATGCCCATGGTGAATAACACCCGCTTGCGCAGATCGGGAATCCGGAAGATATTGAGAAATTTCTCAAGCATATACTTGTTGTTCGCTGCGGGCGCCCTGAAGGCTATCGCAATCCTTCCCGGACAGGAATCATCTTAGACGATTCCGGCCCGTCTAGTTTGTGCGCTTCGTCATGCTTGTCGAAGCGGCTGTTCGAAAGACTCTGCACAAGCGCGGCATCCCAGAAAACCTGCCGTTCAAGGGGGTCAACACCCGATTGACTCTCGTCGCCTTACGGTATGGCAGAAGCCGTACCCTTTCAAGGCGCCGGCCTGTTCAGAGATTCCATAGCATATCAACCCAACCCTATCGAACGCTAACCGGCCGCCAAACGGATGACCAGCGCCTGCCCGGTCCCGAGAATCATCGGGGTCTCGGGCTTATCGCGAAAAAACTCATCCACGGCCTTGCGTGCGCCGGGGCAAGTGGGAAAACCGTAGTCGTCGAACACCATCACCCCGCCCACTTGCAGGCGAGGATAAATAAACTCACAACAATCCCAAACCGACCGGTAGATGTCCACATCCACATGAGCCAGCGCGATCGGCCGGTCCGGCATTCCACGAAAGCTGTCAGGAATCCATCCGGGATGAAATTCAACCTTCTCGCCGTTGCCGACGACCTGCATCACCGCAGCCAGGCTTGTGTCGGAGAAGTCCCCTTTTTTGTGAACGTCCACCGCGCGATCGGTTTCGGGCATACCCCTAAACGTATCGAAGAGGTGGAGTCTGGCTCCCGTGCGAGCGTTGCGGCCAAGAAACTCGGCGAGCATCCGGGCCGTTCCACCCTTGTAAACACCGCACTCCCAAAAATCGCCCTGCAGGAGAACTGCGTTCCGAGCAAGGCTCCACAAAACGTAAAGCCGGTCGGGCGATACCAGCGTATACGGCTCGGCCAGCCTCAAATACTCTGCAAACTCGCCATAGCCCCGCCAAGGGCTGAACAGCGGCGCATAGAACTCATCATCCGGGATCGAGAGCCTGCCTGGCCTGGGCGCCTTCCTGACTTCAAAACCAAACCAGGAGAGAACCTGGGTAATGGCCGCTGTCAGAGATACGCTCATTCCATCTCTCTCGATTCCGGCTGGACGCTCTGGAGATCCCTGTTGCGCAAGCAAGCGTTCTCCGCCCGCGTCCCACCCATACCGTGCGCCCGGCACGAGGGCGGGAGAATACGCTAGCTTACGCTGCCGCCGGAGCCGTTTCGCCGCCCACAACAACAGCCTTGCCGCCGGCCTTTTCGATCTTCCCGGCCGCGGACTTGGAGAACTTGTGCGCGTAAACGGTGATGGCCTTCTTGAGATCGCCCGAGCCCAGGATCTTGACCAGCGAGCGCTTGCTCGCAACCAGTCCCAGCTTGCAGTAGTCGTCGAGCGCGATCTCGGAGACGCCCAGTTCGGCGATGCGATCCAGATTCACGACGGAGTATTCCGTGCGGAAGATGTTGGTAAATCCGCGCTTGGGCAGACGGCGGTGCAGCGGCATCTGGCCGCCTTCAAAACCGCGCATCAGGCTCGATCCCGAGCGCGATCCCTGGCCTTTGTGGCCGCGGGTCGAGGTCTTGCCCATGCCGGAACCCATGCCCCGGCCCACGCGCTTGCGCCCGGTGTTGGCATTCTTGGGCGCGCGCAAATTGGAAAGATTTTTTGCCATGTTCTCCTCGCTCAGCGCCGGCAGTTCAGGCTGCCGACTCGCGTTGTGGAAACAGCTACCAGCTTCTAACTGCTAGCCTCTAGCCGCATCTCGCCTCTGCCGTCGCCGTTGCTCCATCTCAAAAAGCTGGAAGCTAGCGGCTAGGAAGCTTGCGAAGCCTACTTCTCCAGTATCCTCACCAGGTGCGGCACAGCCTTGACCATGCCCCGGATCGACTCTGTGTCCTCTCGCTCCACGATCTGATTGAGATGGGTAAAGCCCAGACCCTTGACGACCAGCTTGTGCTTGGTGGGCGTGGCGATGGTCGAGCGGTAGTACTGAATGCGAATCTTCTTGGGTTGCACCATCAGAGTTCCTCCACCTGCTTGCCGCGCATCGTGGCCACTTCGGCCCTGTCGCGCAACTGTCCGAGAGCGTCGAAGGTCGCCTTGATCACGTTGTGTGGATTGGGCGAACCGATGCTCTTGGTGAGCACGTTCTGCACACCGACCGAGGTCATGACCGCGCGCACGGCGCCACCCGCGATCACGCCCGTGCCCTCGGGAGCGGGCTTCAGCAGCACCTGGCCCGAGCCGTAGCGGCCGAGAACCTGGTGCGGAATCGTGGTCTCGGTCAGGTGCACCTTCACGAGGTTTTTCTTGGCCGACTCGATTCCCTTGCGAATCGCCTGGGGAACCTCCTTGGCCTTGCCCGATCCGTAGCCCACCACTCCCGAAGCTGCGTCGCCCACCACGACCAGTGCGGCAAACGACATGTTCTTGCCGCCCTTGACCACCTTGGTGACACGATTGATGGCCACCACCTGATCCTTCAGGTTGTACTGGTTGGCATCGAGTTTTTTCGTCAACATCGTCATTGCTTTCCTTCTGAGCTTCTAGCCTTTAGCTGCTAGCTCCGTCGCACCACTGCTTCTGTCCTTGCTCCAGCACGAAAAGCTGGAAGCTGGGAGCTAGCAGCTAGAAGCTGCTTTTAGAATTCCAGTCCCGCCGCGCGCGCCGCATCGGCGAGCGCCTTCACGCGGCCGTGATACAGATAGCCGCCGCGATCGAAGACCACCTGCTTGACACCCTTGGCCACAGCCTGCTCCGCAACAGCTTTGCCGACTTCCCTGGCCGCCGCCACATTGCCGCCCGTCTTCAGCTTCATCGCGATCGTCGAGGCCGAAACCAGCGTCTCGCCCTTCCGATCGTCGATTAACTGCGCGTAGATGTGGTTGAGCGAGCGGTAGACGTTCAGCCGCGGGCGCTCTGCCGTTCCGGAGAGCTTCTCGCGAATGCGCGCGTGGATGCGCTTGCGAATCTCGTTTCTTTGGGTCTGCGTAATCATTTTCTTCTCTCACCTATCGGCGGAACCGCCTTGCGGGTCCGTTCGGATTCAAATGCAGCTATTAGCTTTTAGCTGCTAGCCTCTAGCTCCGTCTCGCCATTGCCTCAGTCTTCGTTTCAGCACGAAAAAGCTAGAGGCTAGGAGCTAGGAGCTGTTTTACTTCGCTCCCGTCTTGCCGGCCTTCTTCTTCAGCCGCTCGTTCGAGTAGCGCACGCCCTTGTTCTTGTACGGGTCCGGCTTGCGCAAAGAGCGCATGTCGGCTGCTACCTGACCCACCTTCTGGCGATCAACGCCGCTCACGGTCAGGTGCGTCTGCTTGGGATCGACGGCGACTTCGATGCCCGTCGGCAAGGGAAACTCGATCTGGTGCGAGTAGCCCAGCGTGAAGACCACCGTGCCCTTGCCCTTCAACTCGGCGCGGTAGCCAATGCCCACGATGTCCAGCTCTTTGGTCCATCCCTTGGTCACGCCGACAACGGCGTTGTTCACCAGTGCACGGGTCAGACCGTGCACAGCGGCCTTGTCGTCGCTTGCGCGCTCGACCTGCAGGTGGCCGTCGGCGGTCTTCAGCGCGATACCGTCCGCGATAAGCGCCGAGACCTTGCCCTTGGGGCCTTCGACCAGAACGGTGTTGCCCTCAACCTTATACTTCACGCCCGCCGGCAGCGGGATCGGCTTCTTTCCAATACGCGACATTTTTCTTCAATCCTTCTTGGCTTGCGAGTCCCGAGAGCATCAGCCCCTGTTCCACTGCAGCCGGAGAACGAGGAACTTAGGGGACTTGGGACTAAGGGACTAAGTACTCCCAATCGCCGCCAAACACTCAGTCCCCAGCCCCTTAGTCCCTTAGTCCGTTAGTCCCTGCCTTTACCACACTTCACACAAGACCTCGCCGCCTACGCCCTCGCGGCGCGCCTGACGGCCGGTCATCACACCCTTGGGCGTGGTCATGATCGAGATGCCAAGGCCACCCTGCACGCGCTTGATCTCGTCGCGGCCGATGTAGACGCGGCAACCGGGGCGCGAGACGCGGGACAGGTCGCGGATAGCCGCTTCCGTGCCGCCGTACTTCAAGTAGACGCGCAGCACCAGCTTGCCTTCCTCTTCCTGCACCTTGTAGTTCGAGATATAACCCTCTTCCTTCAAGATGCGGGCGATCTCTGTCTTCAGCTTCGAAGCGGGAACATCCAGCTTCTGATGACGCGCCCGGATAGCATTGCGAATACGCGCCAGAAAATCCGCTACTGGATCGGTCAGACTCATTCCTTCTCCTTCATCCCCCGTTAGCCCGGCGCCTGCGCCGGGAACCTGCGGGAATGGCTTATGAGTTCACAGTTCTTAGTTCACAGTTAGGGTTTCACTCTGGTCGAAGCTGTGAACCACGAACTGTGAACTGCTTTCTCACCAGCTCGATTTGTTGACGCCCGGAATCTCGCCTCTGAGCGCCAGCGACCGGAAACACAGACGGCATACGCCGAACTTACGCAGAAAGCCCCGCGGCCGGCCGCACAACTGACAGCGGTTGTGCTTGCGGCTGGAAAACTTCGGTTTGCGCGCGTCCTTCACTCTTTTTGCAGTGGTTGCCATAAAAACTCAGCTACTAGCTTCTAGCTACTAGCTTCTAGCTCCTTCCTTACTCCACTTGGCCGCTCGCCATGGGAGCAGTGCCAAACTCGTTTTGCCCCAGTTGCCGGTTCTACCTCGATCGAGCTGGAGGTTAGAAGCTGGCAGCTAGAAGCTGTCCTTACGCTCCCTGGCGGAACGGCATGCCGAAGTGCTTGAGCAGCGCGCGGGCGCTGTTGTCGTCCTTCGCCGTGGTCACGATGGTGATGTTCATACCCTTCAGCTTTTCCACCTTCGCATAGTCGATCTCGGGAAAGATCAGCTGGTCGCGCATGCCAAGGGTGTAGTTGCCGCGCCCGTCAAAGCTCTTGGTCGAGACGCCGCGGAAGTCGCGCACACGGGGCAGCGCGACCGAGATCAGGCGATCGAGAAACTCGTAGGCCCGGTCGGAGCGCAGCGTGACCATCGCGCCAATGTTCATTCCGGCGCGCACGTGGAATGCCGCGATCGACTTCTTGGCCTTGGTGGTCACCGGCTTCTGGCCAGCGATATTCGTCAGATCGGCCACCAGCGGGTCAAGAAGCTTGTTGTTTTGCGTGGCCTCGCCCAGGCCCATGTTGATCACGATCTTTTCCAGCCTCGGAACCGCCATCGAATTCTCAAGCCCGAGCTCCTTCTGGAGCGCCTGCTTGATCTCCTTGTGGTACTTCTCCTTCAACCTTGCCGCCATCTCTCTACTCACTTTCTTCCGCTCTCGGATTGGACCCGTGCCGTCGACCGTTTCGGAAGGGACTCAATTTAGCCGCCAGCTTCCAACTGCAAGCCTCTAGATCCATCTCTCTTCTGCCCAGATCCTATCTTCAGCACAAAAACCTGGAAACCAGGAGCTAGAGGCTAGCAGCTTACTTCTTCGTTGGCAGTTCCTGCCCGCACTTTTTGCAGATTCTCAGGCGCGAACTGCCTTCGACTTTGTAAGCCACGCGCGCGACGCCGCAGGTGGGGCAGACCAGCACCAGATTGGAGACGTGGATCGGCGACTCCTGTTCGGCGATGCCGCCCTGAGTGCGCTGCCGGCTCGTCTTGCTGGAAACCGTCTTCTTGACCAGGCGCACGTGCTCGACCAGCACCGTGCCCTTGTCGGGGAAGGCGCGCAGAACGCGGCCCGTCTTGCCCCGGTCGGAGCCGGTAAGCACCTTGACCGTATCGTTGCGATGAATCGATAAACTTGGCATGTTCTCTCCGTAGGCTTCAGGAGTCGGGGATGAACAACCTGCGTTTTACCGCCGCCCCAACGAATCCCCGAAACCCGATCCCTGTCTTTACACCACTTCCGGCGCCAGTGACACAATCTTCAAAAACTTCTTCTCGCGCAGTTCGCGGGCCACGGGCCCGAAGACACGCGTACCCACCGGCTCGTGATCGTCCGAGATCACCACCGCCGCATTCTCGTCGAAACGGATGTAGGTGCCGTCGCGGCGGCGGTGTTCCTTGCGCGTGCGCACGATGAC
Organism: Occallatibacter sp.; assembly: GCA_049977045.1. Taxonomy (GTDB): domain Bacteria; phylum Acidobacteriota; class Terriglobia; order Terriglobales; family Acidobacteriaceae; genus Telmatobacter. Next base: position 54,599 of record JBMFHB010000011.1, on the reverse strand, counting down.
CGCCTTGACCACTTTGCCTTTTTTCACGGTGCCATCGGGGGAAGCTTCCTTCACCGCCGCGGTCACAATGTCGCCCAACCCGGCCTTGACGCCCAATCCGCCGCCCAGCGGCAGAATCACCTGCAGCTTGCGCGCGCCGGAGTTGTCGGCCACCGCGAGCATGGTTCTCATTTGCACTGCCATGGTTTCTCTCTCCTCTCGCGAGCCTTACTTCTCTGCGGGAACGGCTTCACCTGGAAGCACAGTGTCTTCGATCTGGCCGAGCGCCGAACGCCGAACGATCTCTTCGAGCGACCACCGCTTCAGCTTGCTCAGCGGGCGCGTCTCGCGAATGCGCACCACGTCTCCCAGCCGCGCCGAACTCTGCTCATCGTGAGCATAGAACTTCTTGGTCGTGCGCACGATCCTCTTGTACTTGGGATGAGCCTTGCGCATCTCCACCGCGACCACAATGGTCTTCTGCATTTTGGTGGAGACGACCTGCCCCACCTTCTCATTGCGCCGCGATGCAGGCGCGGGCGCTGCCGCTTTTTCGGTCGCCGTCATTTGCCGGTCTCCTTCGCTTTCGCTGTCTTGGTCTTGGCCGCGGTCCTGGGAGCGGCTTTCCTGGGGGCCTTCGCCGGCTTCGTCTCAACTGCCGGTTCGGGGACTACCGCCTTCTCGGGCTTCGACTCGGCGACCGGAGCAACAGGCTTCGCATCCCGGCTCTCGCCGTGAATGCCCAGTTCACGCTCCCGCGCCACGGTCTTGATTTGCGCAATCTCCTTGCGCAACTGGCGCAGCTTCTTCACGCCGTCGTTCTGCCCCAGCGCAACCTGGAAGCGGAGCCTGAAGAGCTGCTCGGCATCGGTCTTCTCCTGGTGCCCCAGCTCTTCGTCGCTCAAATTCCGAATCTTTGCGAGTTCCATTTTTCCTTCGCTCCTAGCTTCTAGCTGCCAGCTATTGGCCCGCAGCCTTCAGCATGCAGCCAACCGCGGCTCTGCCGGAATGCTGGCTGCCGGCTTGTCTTTCTACTCCGCTGCCGCCGCCGTAGCCTTCTCCATGCCCGGACGCTGCACAAACTTGGTCTTGAGCGGCAGCTTGTGTGACGCCAGGCGCATAGCCTCGGCGGCAGTCTCGGGCGCAACGCCCTCCATCTCGAAGAGGATCTTGCCCGGCCGCACGACGGCAACCCAGTGATCCGGCGCGCCCTTGCCCGAACCCATGCGGACTTCGGCGGGCTTCTTGGTGATGGGCTTGTCCGGGAACAGACGCAGCCAGATCTTGCCACCGCGCTTGATAAAGCGCGTCATGGCAATACGACTGGCCTCAATCTGCCGGTCGGTGATGTATCCGCACTCCATCACCTTTAATCCGTACTCGCCGAATGCGAGCGAGGAGCCACGCCACGCTTTACCGCGGCGCTTTCCCTTTTGCTGCTTCCGGTACTTCACTTTCTTCGGCATCAACATAACGAAACCCTCGACAACAGTTCACAGTTCTGAGTTCTTAGTTCTCAGTTCTGCGTGTTCAATCAGCGATTTCCTTTGGCTGTGAACTGCGAACTGTGAACTATGAACTGCTCTTAAAACACACTCTTGCCGACTGGCGGCGTCTGGCGGCGCTTCTGCTCATAAATGTCGCCGCGATAGATCCACACCTTCACGCCGATCACGCCATAGGTCGTGTTGGCTTCGGTGAAGCCGTAGTCGATATCGGCGCGCAGCGTGTGCAGCGGCAGGCGGCCCTGCAGGTACCACTCCGAGCGCGCAATCTCGTTACCGTTCAAGCGGCCCGAGACGCGCACCTTGATCCCCTTGCAGCCGAAGCGCAGCGCCGAATCGACGCTCTTGCGCATGGCGCGGCGGAAGCTGACGCGCTTCTCAAGCTGCAACGCGATGTTCTCACTCACCAACTGCGCATCGAGCTCCGGCTTGTTCACCTCGATGATGTCGATGAATACGTCGCGGTTGGTACGCTTGCCGAGTTCGGTCTTGAGCTTCTCAATCTCGGCGCCCTTGCGGCCGATGATGATGCCGGGCCGGGCCGTGCGGATCAGGAAGCGCAGCTTGTTGCCTGGCCGCTCGATCTCAACCGAGCTGACGCCGGCAGCCTTGAGCTTCTCGCGCAACTCCGCCTTCAGCTTGACGTCCTCGACCAGGAGCTTGTCGTAGTCGCGCTCGGAAAACCAGCGCGAGCGCCACGGTTTATTGATTCCCAGCCGGAACCCGTAAGGATGGACCTTCTGCCCCATACTTTTCCTCTCAAATCCTCTTTCGCGCAGCGCATGGAAAGCTACGCGCGAAACTTGCTACTCGGACTTCTTGGCCGTCTTCTTCGGAGCAGCCTTCTTCTCCGTCGGCTTCTTTGCCTTCGCGGGCGCTACCTTTTTGGCTCCAGCCTTGGTCTTGGTTTCAGGCTCGGACGCCGCCGGCTCTTCCACCTTGGTCACCAATCCCGAGGCAGCCTCGCGTTCAGCGAGAGACAGCACAATGTGCGTAAGCCTGCGCTGGTAGCGGTACGCCCGGCCCATCGGCGCGGGACGGATGCGTTTGAGACGCGGACCATCATTCGCCAGAGCCTGCTTGACGTAGAGGTTGTCCACGTCGAGATCGAGGCCTTCCTCGCCGGCGATATACTTGGCGTTGTCGACCGCCGAGGTCAGCAGTTTGTGCACCACCGGAGCGATGCGCTTCCGCGCGTAGGCTGTCGTGTCCAGCGCCTCCTGCACTCCGCGGCCCTTGATCAGGTCCAGCACCAGCCGCGCCTTCTGCGGCGACACGCGCTGAAACTTCGCCACGGCCCGGTATTCCTTTGTTTGAACTGCCATACTTATGCCTTCCTCGAAAACCAGCTACTAGCTGCTAGCTACTAGCCTCTAGCTTCTTCGTGCCGGGAGCACTTTTGTGCTCGCCAGGCAGAACCAATCTCATCTTGCCGCCAGCGCCGATCCCGCCTCAGTCAAAGCTAGAGGCTGGTAGCTAGCAGCCAGAAGCTGTCTTCCTACGCCGGCTTGGCCGCGCCTTCCGCCGAGCTCTTCGCGCCGCCGGTGTGGCCCTTGAAGGTGCGCGTCGGTGCAAACTCGCCCAGCTTGTGTCCCACCATATTTTCGGTCACGTACACAGGAACAAACTTCTTGCCATTGTGCACGGCGATGGTGTGGCCCACGAACTCGGGAAAGATCGTCGAGCGCCGCGTCCAGGTCTTGAGCACTTTCTTGTCATTGGCCCGGTTCAGCGCCTCAATCTTCACCATGAGGTGCGCATCCACAAACGGCCCCTTCTTCGTCGAACGTCCCATATAACGACAGCTCCTAGCTTCTAGCCTCTAGCTCCTAGCCTGTTCTTGCTCCAACTATCGGCTGGCCATTGCCCTAAATCTTTTACCTCGCAACCATCAAGCTAGTAGCTAGAAGCTAGTAGCTAGAAGCTGCTTCTTCACTTCGCCCTGCGGCTGACGATCATCGCGTCAGTGCGCTTGTTGTTGCGCGTCTTGTAGCCGCGTGTCGGCTGACCCCACGGGGTCACAGGATGACGCCCGCCCGAGGTCTTGCCTTCACCGCCGCCGTGCGGGTGGTCGACCGGGTTCATGGTCACGCCGCGGTTGGTCGGCCGAATGCCCTTCCAGCGATTGCGGCCCGCTTTGCCGATCGCAACATTCTCATGATCGGTGTTGCCCACCTGGCCTATGGTCGCCATGCACTCGACCAGTACCCTGCGCGTTTCCCCGGAAGGCAGCTTGAGCAGCGCGTAGTCACCCTCTTTGGCCACCAGTTGCGCCTGCGCGCCAGCCGAACGGGCCATCTGCGCTCCCTTGCCGGGACGCAGCTCTATGGCATGCACCGTGGTGCCGGCAGGTATGTTCTTGAGGGGCAAAGCATTGCCGACCAGAATATCTGCCTCGGGGCCCGAAGTGACTGTAGCACCAACCTTGAGCCCGACCGGCTGCAGGATGTAGCGCTTCTCGCCGTCGGCGTAGTGCACCAACGCGATGCGGGCCGAGCGATTGGGATCGTACTCGATCGTCGCCACCTTGCCGGGCACGCCAAACTTCTCTCGCTTGAAGTCGATGAGGCGGATCTTCTGCTTGTGTCCGCCGCCATGGTGGCGAATCGTGAGGTCGCCCGAGTTGCGGCGCCCGCCGGTGCGTTTGCGCGTGAGCAGCAGCGGCTTGTGCGGCGTCGACGTCGTCAGATCGGCGGTCACGAGAGAGGTCTGAAACCGCAATGTCGGCGTAACCGGTCTGTATGTCTTGATTGCCATCGTCATTTCCTTAACGAGCTTCTAGCTGCTAGCTTCTAGCCTCTAGCTCGTCCTTCCGTAACAAACTTCTGTGACTTACGCGAGAACCACGAACTACCATTCCGGCAGCAACCAGGCTGGCGGATGGAAGCAGCCTTACAGATTGCTCACGTACTCCGGCAGCTTCTCGCCGGCCTTCAGCTTTACGTAGGCCTTCTTCCAGTCCGGCTTAAAGCCCGCGTACCGTCCGCGGCGGCGCTCCTTGCCGGAAAAATTGGCGGTGCGCACCGCAGCCACCTTTACCTTGAAGAGCGCCTCGACGGCCTGCTTCACTTCGGTCTTGGTGGCATCGGGAGCAACGTCGAAGACCAGCGTTCCCTGCGTCTCCTTGACGCCCAGTCCCTTTTCGGTGATCACCGGGCGGCGAATGGCGGTATAGAGTGTCGGCATTACGCAGCCTCCTTCTCGGCAGCCTTGCGCTTCGATGCGGTCTTCACCAGCACCTCGGACAACTGCTCGATGGCCGCCTTCGAGAAAATCGCCCGCTCGTAGCGCAGCAGGTCGTAAGGGTGCACTTCATTGTTCAGCACCAGTTCCACGCCCTTAAGGTTCCGCGCCCCGCGCACCAGCGACTCGGTCAGCGTCTTGCCATTCTCGACGATCAGCGCGGTACGCCTGGCGTCGAGCTTATTGAGCGCCTCGCGGTAGAGCTTGGTCTTGCCTTCCTTGATCTCCAGCGAATCGACGACGGTCAGCTTGCCGTCGGCCAGCTTGGCCGCCAGCGCCGAACGCAGGGCGCCGAGAAGCTTCTTGCGCGGGAAGGGGTACTCATAGCTGCGCGGCTGGGGTCCATGAACGGTGCCGCCATGGCGCCACAGAGGCGAACGAACGGAGCCAATGCGGGCGCGTCCCGTACCCTTCTGCTTCCACAGCTTCTTGCCCGATCCGGCAACCAGCTTGCGGTTCTTGGTGGCGTGCGTGCCCTGGCGCAGTGAGGCGCGATAGTGCTTCACCGCCTCCCACAACAGGGCCTCGTTCACCTGTTCCGGCGCAAAGACCTGATCGGCCAGCTCGACCGAGCCCACCTTTTCGCCGCTCAAATTCACTACATCCACATTTGCCATCGTGTTCTTCCCGCAAGCTGACAGCCAACAGTAAACAGCTAACAGCTTCCCTTGTAATTCGCTTCTAGCGATCATCCGGCCCCGAGCCCAACTACGATTTACTGTCTACTGCCGGCTGTGCGCTCGTTCTACTTCTTTTTGGCCGCCTTCTTGGCCGCCTTCAGCGGATCCACAGTGCCCAATCCGGCAAAGCCGCGGCGCTCGCGTGGCGGAGCCTTGGCCTTCGAGATCAGCACATAACCATCACGCGGCCCCGGCACGGCGCCTTCGACCATCAACAGGTTCTCGTCAAGATCGATGCCGCGGATGCGCAAGTTGCGCACTGTCACCTGGTCGGTGCCGAAATGGCCGGGCATGCGCTGCCCCGGAAACACACGCGAAGGAAAGCTCGACGCGCCGATCGAACCCTGCACCTGAAACATGTGCCCGTGCGACTTGGGTCCGCCGCCAAACTTGTGCCGGCGCACAACGCCCGAAAAGCCGCGGCCCTTCGAGGTGCCGATCACATCCACAAACTTTGCATCGGCGAAGATATCCACCAGCACGCGATCACCTGCCCTGGTTTCTGCCGCGCCATCGGCCGCAGCCTCGACGTCCACTTCCTTGATAAGCTTCACCGGCGGAGCCTCGGACTTGGCCAAGTGCCCTGTTTGCGCCTTGGTCATCCGCGAAGCCTTCACGAACTCGACCAGACCGATCTGCGCCGCGTCGTATCCATCGTTGGCCACTGTCTTCAACTGCGTAATCACGCAGGGGCCGGCCTGCAGCACCGTAATCGGGTGCACCTCGCCCTTTTCATCGAAGACCTGCGTCATACCGATCTTTTTGCCCAGAATTCCTGTGACTGCCATTTCTTTCCTCACCTCATCATGCGGTACGAGTTGCGCCGCACTGCCGGAATGCAAACCAGCGATTCGTGAAAAGTGATCAGAAATCAGTAGTTCTTGCCCTTGCCAGACGATTCAGTCTATCTGCCAGCGTCCTGACTGACCACCGATCATTGACCACTATTTTTCAAACGCCTTGATCTCTACATCCACGCCAGCCGGCAAGTCGAGCTTCATCAGCGCGTCCACTGTTTGCTGAGTAGGCTCCAGAATGTCGATCAACCGCTTGTGCGTACGAATCTCGAACTCCTCGCGCGACTTCTTGTCGACGTGCGGGGAGCGCAGGACGCAGTACTTGTTCTTGATCGTCGGCAAAGGAATCGGCCCGGCAACCGTTGCTCCGGTGCGCTTCGCCGTATCCACGATTTCTCCGGTCGACGTATCCAATACGCGATAGTCGTACGCCTTCAGCCGGATGCGAATTCTCTGTCCTACCATTTGCTTCCCTTCAGGTCGGTTCCTAGTTCAGGCATTAGGCGCTAGGCAATAGGGACTAGTCACTGATCCGTCCCGCGCCGACTTTCCGGTTCCCCTATTGCCTAGTACCTAGTGCCTAGTCCCTGTTACTTGATGATCTCCGAGATTGCGCCCGCGCCTACGGTCCTGCCGCCCTCGCGGATCGCGAACCGCAGACCCTTTTCCATCGCCACCGGCGTAATCAGCTCGATGGTCAGCTCCACGTTGTCGCCCGGCATCACCATCTCGACACCCTCCGGCAACTCCGCCACGCCCGTTACATCCGTCGTGCGGAAGTAAAACTGCGGCCGATAGCCCTTGAAAAACGGCGTATGACGGCCACCCTCTTCCTTGCTCAACACGTACACCGAGCCCTTGAACGTGGTGTGCGGCGTGATCGAGCCCGGCTTGGCCAACACCATCCCGCGCTCCACGTCTTCCTTCGGCGTGCCGCGCAGCAGAATACCCGCGTTGTCGCCGGCCATGCCTTCGTCGAGCTGCTTCTTGAACATCTCCACGCCCGTGCACACCGTCTTGCGCGTCTCGCGGAAGCCCACAATCTCTACATCCTCGCCCACCTTCACCTTGCCCCGCTCGATGCGCCCGGTCACCACGGTGCCGCGCCCCGAGATCGAGAAGATGTCTTCGATCGGCATCAGGAACGGAAGATCCACGGCCCGGTTCGGCTGCGGCACGTACTTGTCGACCGCATCCATCAGCTCGTCGATCTTCGCCTCCCACTGCGGCTCGCCGTTCAGCGCGCCCAGCGCCGAGCCGCGAATCACCGGCACGTCGTCGCCCGGGAACTGGTACTTCGACAGAAGCTCGCGCACTTCCATCTCCACCAGGTCGATCAGCTCGCCGTCTTCGACCGCGTCGCACTTATTCAGGAAGACCACGATGCAGGGCACGCCCACCTGGCGCGCCAGCAGCACGTGCTCCTTGGTCTGCGGCATCGGCCCATCGGTCGCCGCCACCACCAGAATCGCCCCGTCCATCTGCGCCGCGCCCGTGATCATGTTCTTGATGTAGTCGGCGTGGCCCGGGCAGTCCACGTGCGCATAGTGCCGGTTCGCCGTCTCGTACTCGACGTGCGCCGTCGCGATCGTGATGCCGCGCTCCCGCTCTTCCGGCGCGTTGTCGATCGAGTCGAACGAGCGGAACTGAATCTTGGGGTTGTGCTTCGCCAAAACCTTGGTGATCGCCGCCGTCAGGGTCGTCTTGCCGTGATCGATGTGGCCAATCGTCCCAACATTTACGTGCGGCTTGCTGCGATCAAATTTCTCTTTCGCCATTGCTTTCCAATCCTCCGTCGAACTTAGCTAGTAGCCGGTCACCCATCTGCCGCCAAGCGGCAGGCTACCGATCCCTGCTCATTTCCCTTGCGCCCGGCCGATAATCTCGTCGGCGATCGTGCGCGGCGCCTCTTCATAGTGCGCAAACTGCATCGAATACGATGCCCGGCCCTGCGTGGACGAGCGAATGTCGTTCACATAGCCGAACATCTCCTTGAGCGGAACCATGGCTTTAATCACCTGGGAACCGCTGACGTGCTCCATACCCTCAATGCGCCCGCGGCGCGAGTTGATGTCGCCGATAATGACGCCCATAAACTCCTCGGGCACCGTCACCTCGACCGCCATCACCGGCTCCAGCAGCACCGGCTTGGCCTTGTGCGCGGCTTCCTTGAAGGCAACCGAGCCGGCAATCTTAAAGGCGTTTTCGTTCGAGTCCACTTCGTGATAGCTGCCGTCGAACAGCGCCACCTTTACATCGACCATCGGGAAGCCGGCCAGTACGCCGCCTTCCATCGCACCCCGCACGCCCATGTCGATGGGCTTGATGTACTCCTTGGGCACCACGCCGCCTTTGATCTCGTTGATGAACTCGTAGCCCTTGCCCGGCTCATTGGGCTCGATACGCAGCCAGCAGTGACCGTAGTTGCCCGAGCCGCCGGTCTGCCGGATGTACTTGCCCTCGGCCTCCGCGACTTTGCGGATGGTCTCGCGGAAGGCCACCTTGGGCTCGCCCACATTGGCCTCGACCTTGTGCTCGCGCTTCATGCGGTCCACAAGAATCTCAAGGTGCAATTCGCCCATGCCGCTGATAATTGTCTGACCCGAATCCTCGTCGGTGCGCACCTTGAAGGTGGGGTCTTCCTCGGCCAGCCTGGCCAGCGCGATGCCCATCTTTTCCTGGTCGGCCTTGGTCTTAGGCTCGATGGCGACGGAAATTACAGGCTCGGGGAAGGTAATGGCGCCGAGCGCGATGCCATGATGCGGCGCGCAAAGCGTGTCGCCGGTCTTGATATCTTTCAGGCCCACGCAGGCGCAGATATCGCCGGCCAGAATCTCGGTCACGTCTTCGCGCTTGTTGGCGTGCATCTTCACCAGACGCCCGATGCGCTCTGTTCTGCCGGTACGCGGGTTCAGCACCGTGTCGCCGGTCTTGAGCGTGCCCGAGTAGACGCGGATAAACGCAAGCTTGCCGAAGGGGTCGTTGATGAGCTTGAACGCCAGCGCCGAGAACGGTTCATTATCGTCGCACTTGCGGCGTTCGATTTTCGAATGATCGCGGGGATCGATGCCGTCGACCGGGGGCTTATCGAGCGGGCTGGGCAGGTAGTCGACCACCGCATCGAGCAGCGTCTGCACGCCCTTGTTCTTGAATGCCGATCCACAGATGACCGGAAAGACCTTCAGATCGATGGTGGCCTGGCGAATGCCAGCTTTCAGTTCCTCGACCGTCGGCGTTTCACCCTCGAGAAATTTCTCAAGCAGCACATCGTCGGTCTCGGCGATGACTTCAATCAACTGCAACCGGAAGGCTTCGGCCTTCTTGCGCAGATCGGCGGGAATCTCTTCGACAGAAAACTCGGCGCCCAGAGTCTCGTCGTGCCAGACGATCGCCTTCATTTCGATCAGGTCAATGACGCCCTTGAAGTGAGCCTCGGCCCCGATGGGAATCTGCAGCGCCACGGGGCGCGCTCCCAACCGCTTGCGGATGGTCTCAAGAACATATTCGAAGTCCGCACCGTTCTTGTCCATCTTGTTGACAAAACAGATGCGGGGAACCTTGTACTTATCGCCCTGCCGCCACACAGTCTCGGTCTGCGGCTGCACGCCGGAGACAGAATCGAAGAGCGCGACAGCGCCATCGAGGACGCGCAGGCTGCGTTCGACCTCGGCAGTGAAGTCCACGTGGCCCGGGGTATCAATGATATTGATGCGAACGTCGCGCCAACTGCAGGTTGTCGCAGCCGAGGTGATCGTGATGCCGCGCTCCTGCTCCTGCTCCATGTAGTCCATGGTCGCCGTACCCTCATGCACCTCTCCCAAACGGTGCGTGATGCCGGTATAAAACAGGATGCGCTCTGTCGCTGTCGTCTTTCCGGCGTCAATATGCGCCATGATGCCGATGTTTCGGCAACGATTCAGAGGTACGGTGCGAGCCACGTCGATTCCAATTCCTTGCGGGCAAAAGACCCGCTGTTACTTCTAGCCGCTAGCCACCAGATCCTAGCTTCTAGCTTTTTGTTTCCAGAGCCGCCTCGCGCAGCTCCAACTCCCAACCCATCGCAGATCCGCTAAAAGCTAGAAGCCAATAGCTGGAGGCTGCCTCTCTACCACCGGTAGTGCGCGAAGGCCTTGTTCGCTTCAGCCATGCGGTGCACGTCTTCCTTCTTCTTCATGGCCGCGCCGCGCCCATTGGCGGCATCGAGCAGTTCGTTCGTGAGCTTCTCCGTCATGCCCTTTTCGCCGCGCGAACGCCCGTAGGTAATCAGCCAGCGAATGGCGAGCGAGGTCCTGCGATCAGGACCGACTTCGATCGGCACCTGATAGTTGGCGCCGCCCACGCGCCGCGTCTTGACCTCAAGCAGCGGCTTGCAGTTCTCGACAGCCTTCTTGAAGAGCTTGATCGCCTCTTCGCCGCCACCCTTGGCTTCCAGGTTCTTCATGGCCTGGTAGAAGATGCCCTGCGCGGTCGACTTTTTGCCGCCCCACATCATCGAGTTCACAAACTTGGTCACCAGTGTCGATCCATAGACCGGATCCGGCGCCACTTCCCGCTTCGCAATGTGCCCTTTTCTTGGCATAAACCCTCAAACAACAGCTACTAGCTTCTAGCCTCCAGCTTCCAGCTCCACTCGCGGCCTGTAACCGCAATCGCCTGCACCAGCAAGAAAGAACTGGAAGCCAGGAGCTAGCAGCTAGAAGCTGCTTTACTTTTTCGCTCCGCTCTTGGCGCGCTTGGCGCCGTACTTCGAGCGGCTCTGATTGCGATTGGCCACGCCTACCGAATCCAGCGTGCCGCGGATTACGTGATAGCGCACGCCCGGAAGATCCTTCACGCGCCCCCCACGGATCAGCACGATCGAGTGCTCCTGCAGGTTGTGTCCAATGCCGGGAATGTAGGTAGTCACCTCAATCCCATTGGTCAGCCGCACGCGAGCCACCTTGCGCAGGGCCGAGTTTGGCTTTTTGGGCGTCTGCGTATACACGCGCGTACAAACGCCGCGCCGTTGCGGCGAAGACTGCAATGCAGGCGACGCCGTCTTGTAACGAGGCGCCGTGCGCCCCTTGCGAACCAACTGGTTAAAAGTAGGCAAACCACAACTCCTTACCGCAAAAACCCTTGACTACCATCCCTCAGCCGCGCGCGCCTTTCGGGCCCTGCTGCTCTCCGAGCCATGCATTGCACGGACCAAGAGCACACAGAATCCCTGTGGCTACCGCTTCGCGTCTGTCTTCGTTCCGATCTCAGACGAGAACCGGGACGGTTTGCCGGTCGTTTTCTGCCGAAATCACAGAAAAGCCAGCGCCGTATCCCGCTTCAGGCCCGCATAGCCCCTCAAAGGTGAGAAACGCGCGCGCCGTCAGTGCGAGTGTTTCCTGCCCTCCGCAAGAAGAGAGCCATACCGGAAACCTGTCTGGCCGGCCAACTTCGCCGAGCCCGGAACGCCTGCCCCATCGATTCTGCCGGGGCGGCTGTTTCCCAACGCAACCATCGCAGACACACACGCTTAGTCGCGTTCTTGCGAACCTTCATAAGATAGCAGGAAAACGCCGGGGGAGTCAACGGTTCGGCCGCCCCCGTCCATCTGTGCCGACGTGTCGTCGTCCTTGACTCCGGGAAACCCGATGGCTGCATACGCCCAGTTCCTTCACCATCGGTGCAGCCTTCGTCCATTGCCCACGGACTCGGCGTGAAATCCAATATTTGCTCTTCACCTGGACAGGCAACTGTGCTTATTGCGGGGCAGCAATGGGCCATTCACACGGTCCGCAGCACTTAACGTTGTAATACTAGAACCGCACTTGCCGCATGTATGCAGCATCCTCGCGGACAGCCTCCATGGGATCGACCCCGATGAACTCTTCCTGCTCGATGTAGTATCGCTTGAGTCCGGTAGCGGCGCGAAGGACGGCAGGAATATTGAGCCTGCCCTTGCCCATGACAGGCGAGTGTACGACGCCATTCGGCTCGACGAGCATATCTTTAACGTGGAGCAGCGGGAAGCGCTCGGGCGACTCCTCCAGATACTTGACGGGATTGACGCCGGCCGCGTAGACCCATCCGCAATCCATCTCGAAGACAACGAGCCCAGGGTCGCAGAGTTTCAGCATCTCGTCGTAGTAGATCACGCCATTTTCGCTCTCGAATTCGGCGCGGTGGTTATGATAGCCGAAGGTCATGCCGGCCTTTTTCACTGACTCCCCGATGCGATTCAACTGGTCGCAGGCCCAACGGTAGTCGTCGAGCTTGAGATTGCCTTTCGCGTGCGGATCGCGGTGGCGGAGCGAGGGGCAGACGATGTATTCAAGGCCGAGATCGTGCGCGTACTCAATGAAATAATCCTCGTGGCCGAGCAGTTGGTTGAGTGGATGGTGCGTGCTGCTGATGGTGAGCCCGGCATTGTCGAGAGATTTCTTGAACTCGGCGGCCGTGCGGTTGTAGTATCCCGCCGCTTCGGTATCCTGGATGCCGGCCGCCTTCAACTGAACCAGCGTGCCATCGAAGTCCTTGGCTAACAGCTCGCGCACGGTATAAAGTTGCAGGCCAACAGGCAGGCTGAGAGTCCGCGCGAATAATCCTTCGGCGCCCGCGCAGGTCGCCGCGTAGATCGCACCCGCGGCTTTCAGGAATGTTCTTCTCGATATCTTCATCTGTATCTTCCCCTTATGCGCTCCATGAGCGACCGCGCCGGCTATCCCTTGATGGACATGGAGGCCTCATCCCACGCAGCTACGGTCTTGTGAAAGTAGGAGTAATTCGCCATATGGCAGGCGATGGCTGCATGGTTTCCGAAGACCTCGTCTTCGACCACATGCTTGCGCGTGACCACAGCATGGAAAAAGTTGGCGATGTGTGCAGCGGTATCGTCATAGCCGGGCGGGAGCGCATAGCTCTCCACGCCTTCGAGCGCGGGCGGTGGGCTGGGATGCGCTTTGCGCCATTCGGCGAGGTACTGCTCTTTGAGCGCGGTCGTCCAGCCGTCGGTCGAGTAGCCTTCGGGCCTGGGACGGGTATCCTGCGGCAGGACGGTAAGATGGTTCCCGGCCAGTTCCATGCGCGCTTCCGAGCCGGCGAAGACGATGGGCTCTTCCGACGCGCTGTTCTGGTTGCAATGAAGGTTCAGTACGATGCCGGGATACTCGTAGAGTGTGGCCAGCAGATCGGGAAAGTCGCGGCCATCCCTGTAGTGCGTCAAGCTGCCGGTGGAGAGAGCGCGGCGGGGTACGGCGTTGACCCCGCTGATGCACTGGAAGCCGGAGAGCAGATGAACGAACAGGTCGCCGGCCATACCCTCGCCGTAATCCTCAAAGCAGCGCCAGCGGAAGTAGCGCACCGGATCGAAGGCGTGCGGCGGAGCGTCGCGGACGAACTCCTGCCACTCGATGCTTTCGGGCGTAAAACCGGGAGGAATGGGATAGACCCACGCGCCGGAGGGCGAATTGCGGTTGGTGTAGGCTTCGACAAAGTGAACTTCGCCGAGCTTTCCGGATGCGTAGATTTCGGCGGCCTTCTGAAAGAGGATATTGCTGACGCGCTGGCTGCCGGTTTGCAGGATGCGGTTGTCTTTCCGTACGGCATCGACGATCTCAAAGCCTTCCGAGACTTTGTGCGACAGGGGCTTTTCGACGTACACGTCCTTGCCCGCGGCCAGGGCGTCGAGAACCACATGCTTGTGCAGGTGGTCGGAGGTGGCGACAATCACGGCCGCGATGCTCTTGTCGTCAAGAAAGCGGCGATAGTCGCGCGTAGTGGGAATGTCCTTGCCCCATGCTTCCTTGCCGGCCTGCTGATGCATATCGTAGATGTCGGCGATGCCGACGCATTCGCAGGCGGGTACTTTTCTCGCTGAGCGCAACAGATCACATCCCCGAATGCCCGTGCCGATCGAGGCAAAGCGAATCTTTTCGCCGTCGGTTTCGGAGGGCGCGGCCTGCGCCGGCAGCGTTGGCGTCTCCAGCAGAGTCGTGCTGATCGCGGCGCCGGCCGCGGCTGCTCCAGCTCCGATCCGCATGAAATATCGTCTTGTCATTGAGGGCAGCGTCATGATGTTCCTCTCCCGATCTTCTTGAGCATTTCAGGGTTGAGCCGTGGGCGCAAGATCGTTCCGCAAAAAACCGGTTCATATCACGATGGATTTGCCAGCTCGTCACGATCCAACCCGCAGCGCGGCGAGGAGGAGGGTCCGCCGAACGGTGACTCTCGATGCGCTTAAAGCGTGAATTGGGAAGGGCAAACAGAGCAAGGCTCGCGTTCATCCCGATCGCAATGGCTTCCGGGAGACTGGCGTTCAAAGTTCAAGGGAGTCATCCGGCCGGCAATCTGTCATCTGTTGCCGCGGAAGAAACCGCACTCCGAATCGCATTCAGGATAGCCTGAGGGCTCGGTGGACAGCCTTGGACCGCGCAATCTACTGGAATCACATCGGCGACAGATCCCCGGCTTGCGTAACTCTTGCCGAACACGCCGCCACAGGCGCCGCAATCCCCAACGGCAACCACCAGGCGTGGGTGCGGGACTGCCTCGAAGGTTCGCCTGAGCGCATCTTCCATGTTGACCCCCACGGGCCCGGTGACCAGCAACATGTCGGCATGACGGGGACTGGCGACGAACTTGATCCCCGCGCCCTCGATGTTGTAGTAGGGGTTGTTCAGCGCCTGGATCTCCAATTCACAACCGTTGCAGGAGCCGGCGTCCACCTGGCGGATACATAAAGCCCGCCCCAGAATCTTCAGGATCTCCTCCTGGATTTGCGCCACCGAGGAGCCGACAGGCGCAATGGGCCGCGGTCTTTCCGTCAGAATGCCGGTGCGCATCATGCGTTTGAGAGTTTGAATCATCTTTGGTTCACCCGTCGTGGCCGCTATAGGACAAGTTGAAGGACTTATTGATCAGCGGAAAATCGGGAACGATGTTTCCGAGGATTGCGTGCTCGAGCAGCGGCCAGTTTTGCCATGAGGGATCGTGCGCGTGGCAGCGCCGAATGCTTTCGTGAGGCCCGGTTTCAAGCGCGATCGCAACCGGACCGCGCCAGCCTTCGATCACGCCCAGTGCGAGCTGGCCTGGGGTTACGCCGGGAACCGCGGCGCGAATTTCGCCGTTGGGGAGCTTCCCGATCAGCGCGCGGCAAAAGCGAAGCGACGCGAAGATCTCGTCGAATCGCATGTCGACCCGGGCAGCGACGTCGCCTGCGCTCTCGACGATGGCGTCGATCCCGATTTCGCGATAGGGCGGCCACGGGTGCGTCGCGCGCAGATCCTGCCGCACGCCGGAGGCGCGCGCCGCAAGCCCCAGCGCGCCAAGCGCCTGCGCCGTGGCTGCCGCCAGGGTTCCGGTTCCGCGAAAGCGGTCTTGCACTCCGGCGTGATTCTCGTAGATTCCACGCAGCGAAGCGACATCCTCTTCGAGGCTCGCGTAAAAATCGAGAAGCTGTTGCGGCGCACTGGGCGGCAGATTGGCCGCCACCCCGCCGGGAACGAGGAAATCCATCAGATAGCGGGCGCCAAAGACGGATTGATTGACGCGCAGAAGGTCCTCTTTGAGGCGCGAAAAATGCGTCAGCCCGAAGGCGAAGCCGGCGTCATTACCGAGTGCGCCAAGATCGCCAAGATGATTGGCGATGCGCTCCTGTTCGAGGGCCAGCGCGCGCAGATGCACGGCGCGTTGCGGGCAGGCCGCTTGCGCGGCGGATTCGAGAGCGGCGCAGTACGCCCACGAGCAGGCTACGGCCGAGTCACCGGAGATGCGTGCGGCCAGGCGATGGCCCTGGTTGAGAGGCAACGACTCGAATCGCTTGGCGACGCCTTTATGTGTGTAGCCAAGGCGTTCTTCGAGGCGCAGAACCTTTTCGCCGACCACCGAGAAGCGAAAATTTCCCGGCTCGATGATGCCGGCATGAACGGGCCCCACCGGAATTTCGTGCACGCCGTCGCCTTCCACCTGCACGAAAGCATATGGCTCCGGCTCCGTGGCGTAATGCGCCGCGCTATCGGCGTCACGGCGCAGCGGAAACACCGGCTTTGGCCAGCCCGAGTGCCGCAGCCAGCCGCGATGATCCGGGTGCGTGCTTCGGATGCCGAGCAGATCGAAGACGGCGCGCTCCATTCTTTCGGCCGCCGGGAAAAACTCCGCAAGACTCGGATAAGTTGGGTTGGCTCCAGCATCTATCGCGTGTTCGAGCAGGGCGATGCCGCTGCCATTGAGAAACGCGGCAAAGACACGATAGCGGCCGTCGCGGTCGCGATCGTCGGCACCCCAAACCGTCAGCAGCAGCGCGCCGTCGGCGCGGAGCTTTGCCGCGCTCCGGCGCCAGTCCACGGTGCCCGTCCTGAAGCGCCGACAGGGGAGATTCGAGGGCACCGATTGCGCTTGTTCGTTGATGAGATCAGAGGTCATACGATTAACCAATCATTTGCGCCGCGGCGTGATACCACCCCGCCAGCACAGGAGGAATGTAGATTCCCAGCATCAGCACGATGGCAAGATGAACATAAACCGGCACCAGTGCTGGAGAACGGGTCAGCTTTGGCGCGGAGGTCTCTCCGAAGACCATCGACTGCACCTTCGAGAAGATTCCCGCGAATGCAATTGCGAGCACAAGCAGCAGGATCGGCGTTGCCCAGGGATACTCGCGCACCGCGGTCGTCAAGATGAGAAACTCGCTTGCGAACACGCCGAAGGGCGGCATACCGAGGATGGCCAGCGAGCCAAGCAGAAGTCCCCAGCCCAAGGCAGGGCTGACGCGCACCAGGCCTCGAATGTCGTCCATCTGCTGCGTGCCTGCCGTCTGAGCCGCATGTCCGGCGGTGAAGAAGATGGAGGATTTGGTGAGCGAGTGCACGGTCATATGCAGGAGCGCGGCAAAATTGGCGACCGGTCCGCCGATCCCGAAGGCAAAAGCGATGAGTCCCATGTGTTCGATGGATGAGTAGCCGAAGAGGCGTTTGATGTCGCGCTGCCGCCACAGAAACAGCGCGCCCAGAAGTGCTGAAACGAGGCCGAAAGCCATGAGCACTCGGCCGGGCAACTGCGGACCAATCGAACCCACGGCCAGTGTCTTGGCGCGAATCACGGCATAGAGCGCGACGTTCAACAGAAGGCCGGAGAGAACGGCAGAGACTGGCGCCGGACCTTCCGAGTGCGCGTCGGGAAGCCAGTTATGCAGCGGCGCCAGTCCAACTTTGGTGCCGTAGCCCACAAGAAGGAAGGTAAAGGCGAGTCCGACAACGGTCGGTTCCAGATCTGTCCGCACAGCGTACAGATGGGTCCAGAGCAGGGCCGACATGCCCTCATGGCCAAGCGTGCGCGCAGCCGCAAAGTAGAGAAGGATGGTTCCAAACAGCGCCTGGGCGATGCCGACGCCGCACAGGATGAAGTATTTCCAAGCCGCTTCAAGGCTGGCCTTGGTTTTGTAAAGCGACACCAGCAGCACCGTCGAAAGCGTAGCGGCTTCCATGGCCACCCAGAGCAGTCCCATGTTGTTGGTGAGGAGAGCCATGAGCATCGCGCCCATGAAAAGCTGGTACATGCTGTGATAGAGGCGCAGACGGCGCGGACTGAACTTGCGATGGATCTGCTCGGTGCGCATGTAGGGCCGGGAGAAAACCGCGGTCGTAAAGCCCACGAGCGCGGTGAGCGCCACCAGAAAGATATTGAACGAATCGACGAAGAACTGTTCGCCCCACACAAGCAGAGGCCCGCTGTGAACCACACGCAGGGCAAGCAGCGCGGCGGCAAGAAGTGTGGCCAGGCTGAAGCCGGCGTTGACCTCCGGGGCGTGGCGGCGCGCGCCCGCGAATGCAAGCGTGAGCGAACCCACGAGCGGCAGCCCCAGAACCAGCAGGATTTCCACGTTACTCCTCCTTGAGCGATTCCAGGTGATGCAGGTCGAGGCTATCGAACTGCTCGCGAATCTGGAAGAAAAAGATACCCAGAATGAAAACCGCAACCAGAAGATCGAGAGCGATGCCGAGCTCGATCACCATGGGCATTCCGTAAGTTGCGCTGGTGGCGGCAAAGAACAGGCCATTTTCCATGGCGAGGAAGCCGATGACCTGCGAGACCGCCTTGCGCCGCGTGATCATCATCAGGAATGAAAGCAGGATGACAGCCAGAGCAACACCGACGGTGTGCCGCATGATGGTAGTTGCCAGCAAGCTGATTGGCTGCGCCAGACCGAAGGCAAGGATGACCAGCAAGAGCCCTGCCACCATGGTGGCCGGGATATGAACGAGCCGTTCGCTTTCTCGCTGCGCGTCAAGGCGGCGAACCAGCCCATGCAAAATCAGCGGGAGAGCGATGACCTTCAGAAGCAGCGTCAGCGCGGCGGAAAAGTAGAGTTCGGTCAGGCCTGCGTCGTGCGCGACCAGAAATGTGGACAGGAAGAGAATTGCGCCCTGCCAGGCGAAGAGCGTAATCAGGCGCTGGATGCGCCGCGTCGCCAGCATGGCAAAGGAGATCAACAGCATGCCGGCGGCAAGCAATTTCAGCAGTTCGACAACGAAATAGGATTTAAGCACTGGTATTGGCTCCCATCAACAGATGCACGAGCAGTCCCAGCACGGCAATCAGGAATGCCATGGCCAGAAACTCCGGCGCGCGAAACAGACGCAGCTTGGCGGAGAGCGATTCGACCAGCGCCAGCGCCGCTCCACACACCGCCAGCTTTAGGATCAGAGCCGCAAGGGCGAACAGAACGAAGGCAACGCTGGCGCCATGAATGGCGATGCCCCAGGGCAGGAACAGGGCGATGCCGATGCAGGCGTAGTTGAACAGCTTCAGGCTCGAAGCCCACTCGATGAGAGCCAGATGGCGTCCGGAATATTCGAGCACCATGGCTTCGTGGATCATCGTCAGTTCGAGGTGGGTGGCGGGATTGTCGATGGGAATGCGCGCGTTTTCAGCCAGCAGCACCATGACGAAGCCAATGGCGGCAAAGATCACGCTGGGGTCGATGACCGAGGGGTGGGATGCGTAGTTGTCCACCACACCCGGCAGCGCCGTGGTTCCAAAGAGCAGAAAAGCGTTGAAAAACACCATCAGGATGGCAGGTTCGGCCAGAAAGCCGATCATCATCTCGCGGCGCGCGCCCATGGACCCAAACGCGGTCCCGATGTCCATGGCCGCCAGCGCCTGGCAAACCCTGGCCGTGGCAAAGAGCCCGATGAGGGCGATGGCGTCAGCGGCGCGCGCAAAGGGAAGATCGGTGACGATGGAGGGAATGATGGCCGCCGCCAGTGCCATCGTGCCAAACAGCACATAGGGAGTTGCGCGGAAAAGCAGCGAGGCGTGGTCCGCGAGCACCGCTTCCTTGTGGAAGAGCTTGCGCAACATACGGTAAGGCTGGGTGAGCGGCGGCGCGGACCGGTTCTGCATCCAGGCGCGGCACTGCGCGATCCATCCTGTAAACAAGGGGGCCAGCGCGATGGCCAACACCACCTCCAGAAACTGCCACACAAATGAAATTCCCTTCATAGCGCAAACACCAGCAAGACCAGCAGAGTGAGAAAACTAAAGAGCAGATAGACCGCGAGCCGCCCGCTTTGCAGAAAACCCACCGCGTCTGCCGCGCGCTGGACGGCAGCGGAGATGGGGCGGTAGATCGTTCGCCAGATGCGGTCCTCGATGTGCACCCGATAGCGCGGCGTTTCATCGGTTGGCGACGGAAGGTGAACCTGCATCCAGAACAACGGACCGAAGATCTGCCGGATAGGCTGCCCGAAGCCCTCGGCGGTGTCCTGCATGCGTGCGTCCTGCCAGCGGTAACCGCAGTCCCACGGCGGCGACCGCCGCACCCGACCATGCACGAGCAGACGCACGGCAAGAAACGTGATTGCAACCACGCAAACGATCACAAGAAGAAAGATCGATCCGCTGTAGGAAGCCTGTTCGGGCGCGATCGGGGCAATGCGCCATGCCGAAGGCGAGGATGCGACGGTTTGGCCCACAAGCATTCCAGTGACGCTTCCCACGGCCCGCAGCGCCAACTGAGGCTCGATGCCGATGGCGATACATCCAGCGGCGAGCCACGCAAGCCCGATGCGCTCCAGCCAGTTCGAACGATGAGCCTGAACGAGAGATGGCTCACGGGGCTGGCCAAGAAAGACGACGCCGTAGAACTTGACCATCACATAGGCCGCAAGCGCCACGGTCAGGGCGAGGACGGCAGCACCCAGCGGCACGAGCATATTGACAAAAGTGTGCGGGAGCTGCGGCGTAAACAGGAACGCCTGCAGCAGCAGCCACTCGGAGACGAAGCCATTCAGCGGCGGCAGGCCAGCAATGGCCAGCGTGCCGATGAGGGCAAACAACGCCACCCATGGCATGTAGCGAATCAGTCCTCCCAGCTTTCCCAGGCTGCGCTGTTTGGTGGCGTGCAGCACCGATCCGGTGGTCAGAAACAGCATGCTCTTGAACAAAGAGTGATTCAGCACATGAATCAGCGCGGCCGCCAGAGCCAGCGCCGCATAAAGCGGCAGGTGGCTGGCGGCAAAGAGAATGGCAAGTCCGGCCGCGGTCGCGATCAGGCCAATGTTTTCAATCGACGAATAGGCCAGCAGCCGCTTCATATCGGTCTGCACCGCGGCAAAGATGGCTCCGAAGATGCCGGAAAACAGCCCCAGCACCAGCACCGCAAGCCCCCATTGCCAGAAGCGCACGTGGAGCAGGTCGAAGGTCACACGCAATAGTCCGTAAATGGCTGTTTTCAGCATCAGGCCGCTCATCAAGGCAGAGACCGGCGAAGGAGCAGCCGGGTGCGCCTCCGGCAGCCACACATGCGCTGGTACGATTCCGGCTTTGGCGCCGAAGCCAGTGAGCGCCAGCGAAAACGCCATCGTCGCCCGCAGCGGCGTGAGCGAGGCTCCGCGCATGGCGTCAAACGTAAGCTGCCAGCTTCCGCCCTGCATGACGCCAAAGCTGAGCAAAATGCATACGGCGCCGACATGGGCCATAAGCAGATAGAGAAAACCCGCCTGCCGAATCTCCGGAATGCGGTGCTGCGATGTCACCAGGAAATATGAGGACAGCGCCATCACCTCCCACGCCACCATGAACAGGTAAGCGTCATCGGCCAGCATCACCACGGCCATGCTGGCCATGAAAACGTGATAGTGCAGACCAAGCAGTCCTGGCGCGGTGCCCTCGCCGCTGCGGAAATAGCCCGCGGCAAAGGTTGAGATCCCTGCTCCGGCGAGGCCAAGCACCATCAGAAAAAATGCCGAGAGCGCATCCAGACGCAGATGAAACGGCAGATCCGGAAGACCCAGCGCGAGTGTCATCGTCTGCGGCGCGCGGCCGACAAACAAAAATTCTCCGGCCACGCAGAACATGGCGAGAGAAGCCACCGCACCCAGCGGGAAGAGCAAGCGCGCGACATAGCGGATGCTGTGCGGCCTCAACATGCCGGCAATCGCCAACAGCAGCCAGCAGCAGACGATTAGCATCCCGGCTCCGAGTTCGTGAGCGGCGACAGCGGTTATAGCGGAATGAACCCAGAAAAATGAACTCAAAGAATGTCCTCTTGATCGATCCTTGATTGGAAGGATGAAGCTTGCCCTCGCCGGCAAGATCCACTCCCGAACAGCCTCGATGAATTTGTCTTCGGCGGGCCGCTCAAGCGCAGGCGGCTGGATTCGATAGCCATTACCTGCCGGGCTCGCTCATCTCTCGCAGCATCTCCTGAGCCTCCGTCAGATACTTCTGGAAGTAGCTCCGCATCAGAGTCAGCACCTCCAGCAATATCGGGTCGCGTACGGAGTAGAAGACCTGGTTCCCAGACTTGCGGTTGACCACCAGGCGCTGCGTGCGAAGTACGGCCAGATGCTGCGATACGTTGGCCTGTTCCATGCCCAGCTTTTCAATGAGTTCGCCGGCCGAGAGCTCTCCCGTTCCAAGCAGCTCAAGAATGGCGATTCTTGTCGGATGAGCAAGCGCCTGAAAAACACCCGCTTTAAAACGGCGTAAAGAATCGGGCACGAAGGGAATCCTTATAAATTCGAATATTCGGTATTACGAATTTAATGCTAACACAGATACTTCTGAGCCACTTGCAAAATTCGAGAATGTTCAGATGCGGTCTTTCCTCAGGGGCTAAAGCCTCGCTCATTTTATTGGCTTTATTGGCACGACTGACGTCGTGCCCTTTCAAAGCTGCGACTGTGCAGTGAATTTTGCAAGTGGCTCTTCTGGCGCCAGTGATACAGAACTTGCCGCAAACGTTCGTGCCGGTTCCGATGTCCGCGGGACAGTTCAGGATGCGATGCGTACAAGGGCCGCGAGTTGTTCGCGCATCTGGTCGATCTCCTGGCGAAGTTGGGCGACATCGGCTTCAAGCTGAAGCAACCGGTCCTGTGCGTTGCCGGCCGCGGCAGGCTCGCCAGGCGAAGACGCCGGCATGGCTGGCTCCCCGGTGAGCAACTGCGCGTAACGGACCTCGCGCGCGCCCGATTGGCGTGCAAGCGCAGCCACCAGCGCGGGATCGCGCTGCATGAGGCGATCGAGGACAGAGAGGACATCGGCGGCTTCTTCGAAGCGGTAGAGACGCTCGGTGCGACTGCGCAACTCGCCCGGGGTTTGCGGACCGCGGAGCAGGAGTTCGCAAACCACGGCGGTTTCGCCACGGGTAAGGTTGAAGACCTCCTGCAGATGGTGTTCATATTTCGCGACGCGGCTGTCGGCTCCGCGCGCAGGACCGGCGAGCCGCTGGTCTTCGAGGCTGCGGAGCGCGTCACGGACCGCTTCCTCGTCGAGATGCATCACAGGCTCACGGTTGTTCTTCTGGTTGCAGGCGTTGATCAGCGCGTTCAGCGACAGCGGGTAGTACTCAGGCGTGGAGATTTCCTTTTCGACGAGCGCGCCGAGGACGCGAGCTTCTATGGGGGTAATGAGCATGGTCATGAAAGCGTGCCTGGACAGTGCGGCCGATTCCGATTCTAAATGGCGGCAGCAGAGGAGGCGAATTCCAACCGTGACAACAGGGCTGTTGAACCCAAAGGAATGGGGAGCCGAAGACTGGCTCCGGCTCCCCGCAGATTGTGTTGAACCGGTTCCACCGCCGGCCAACATCCGGTGGCGTTGCTACTTGACGACCAGGGTGATCGTAGCGGATCGGGTGACGCTGTGAGTCTGCGCGCCTCCTCCGCAGCCCATCATCGTGGCGCTTGCAGCGACGGCAATCGTCAGGACGATCGTCAGCCACACGCGTTGTTTGGCCCATCTGGTCCTGAAGGCTGCCAGGGGCAGCAACAGGAACGGAAGGAAGATCAGCGCGGTGGCGCTGCCCGGCAGCGTCTCCGTAATGACGACAGTGATCTGGTAAGTCCCGGACGGCGTCGACGACGTGGTTGAAATTGTCAGCGTGCCACTGGTGCTCGAATAGCTGCACGCCGCGCCGGCGGGGAGATTCAGGCACTGTACGCTCACGTTCGTCGCACTGACGGGAAGCTCAACCGCATAGGTGACCGTCGAGCCAGGCGTGACCGTAGCCGTGAGAGTGGTGAACACCGGTCCGTCGCCGCTTCCCGGCGAATCCACCTCGAATTGCATGGCGTTCGATGTGCCTCCGCCTGGCGCCGGTGTTTGCACTGTGATGGTGTAAATGCCCGAGGCCGAAACTGCGGACGAGGGAACCTGCGCCGTCAGTTCCGTGCTGCTGACGAAAGTCGTGGCGAGCGCGGTCGAACCCCAATCGATCGCGGAACTGGAGACAAAGCCGGAACCATTAACGGTCAGCGTAAAGGCCGCAGTTCCGGCCGAAACAAACCCCGGAGAGATCGCGGAGATGGCCGGCGCGCCGGGGGCAGGCGGAGGAATCGCAGGCTGCCCGGTAAGCGTCAACTGCACTGCGGACGGCGTGGACAACGCGGCGTTGGTGAGATTGCCGTTGAACGTGACCGCATCGCTGGTTGCGACGGTGGTTGCGGCCGGGTAAGTGGCTGTGAGTACGCACAGCCCGCCGGAGGCTAGATTGCCGGCCCCGGTCGAGCTCAGGGCACAGTCCGTCGAGGCCGTGGGAGCCAGGCCATAATCCGCTGTGTCGGTCTGGGTCCAGGCCGTCGCCGTGTAAGTCTGGTTGCCGGATGCGAGCAGGTAGACGTTTTGCGATGCGCCAGCGGCCGCGAATTGCGCCGCGCCCAGCGTACGCGCGAGTTTGAGCACACCGCCCGAGGAGCCGGTGTAGAGATTGCCTGCCGCGTCGATCGCCAGGGCAGCAGGCGCAATGCCGGCCACCGTAAATGCGTTGCTGTTGGTGCTGGCCGGTACGGCGAGGATTGCCGCCGCGTCGGCGATCAGCAGGTTTCCGGCGGCATCGGTGACGATTTGAGACGGAGCCGCCGCCGATGTTTTCACCGTGCTCCTGACGCCGGTGAGCAGGTTAAAGCGGTAGATTGCCGGCGCGCCCGGATCGGCAACCAGCAGGTTGCCATTGGGATCGACGGCCAGGCCGGAAGGCGCAACCAGAGTTCCCAGCGCGAGGGTTGTCTTTGCGCCGGCCGCTGGATTGATGAGATAAACCGCCTTGGCGGCAGAGTCTGACACGTAGAGATTGTTTACGCTATCCACGGCAAGACCTGCCGGTTTGGTGAAGGTATAAGGCAGTGCAACGGCGCTTCCCGCGGGCGAGATCCGCGTGACGGTTCCAGCCGCGGTGTCGGCAACATACACGTAGCCGCGCGCATCCAGTGCAATCGCTCCCGGTGCGCCGAGCGTGGCGAGTACGGTTCCGGTGGCGCTCGATCCCTGGGAGGCCGACTTCGGGTTAAAGCGGAAGATCTGCTTGCTGTTGGAGTCAGAGACGTAGATGTTTCCGGCATCATCCGTGGCGAGGCCCGCAACCGCAAGGCTGGCGCCGAAGCTGATTTGGCTCGCCGGATCGACAGTGGCTCCCGCGCCCAGGCCCACACCGCTAAGTGCAAGATTCGCAATATTGCCCTTGGAGCTTGTCACGGTGAGAGGCGTCGAACGCGCGCCGGGAACAGCCGGCGTGAAGCTCGACGTAAACGTGCAGTCGGTGGTTGCGTCGGCATTGGTGGTGCAGGAGGGTGTCGAAAGCGACCACTCGCCCGAGGAGGAAACCAGACCGTTCGTTGTGGCCAGGTTGTCGCCGGGGATGAAGTGCAGTTCCACTGCCTGCTTGATTGCGGTTCCGACCGTACCGCCGGCGGTGGCCAGATTGGTTGCCGCCTTGCGGATACGCAGGTTGAGTGTGTCACCGATATAGACGTTTCCGAGCGGATCCACCGCCACGCCGATGCCGTTGCCTGCGTCGCCGAAGCTTGCCTGCGTCGCTGGACAGCCGTCGCCGACCGAGTCGGTGGAACCTGTGCAGACCGTGGTGGCGCTGGCCGCAAGCGCGCGAATGGAACCAGACTGTGCATCCAGGAACCAGATCGCGCCGTAGCCGTCGGAGATATAGATGTTTCCGTTCTGGTCAATACCAAGCTTCTGGGGCTGCATGGTGACGCTGGTCGCCGCCACGGGCTGCAGTGCTTTGGCTGCCGTCGTGACGCCTCCGCCCGCGATGGTGTAGATGTCACCGTTGACCGGCGAGGCGATGCCGAGCTTGCCGAGGAGATTGTCGAGCGGCGAACTGGTGCCGCAGGTGACACAGACCACGCGGATGGTTGCGTTGTCGGCGATATAGACGTTGAGGTTGTTGTCAACCATCACACCCTGTGGATTGTTGATCTCGGCGGCAAGGGCAGGCCCTCCATCGCCTGTGGATCCCGCGGTTCCGTTGCCGGCGAAGGCATGGATGTAGCCCGCGGTATCGACCACACGGATGCGATTGCCGCCAGTGTCTGCGATATAGACATTGCCCAGCGCGTCGGCCCATGCGCTGCGCGGCGAATAGACCGCGGCCGCCGTCGCCAGGCCGCCGTCGCCGGTGGAAGCCTCGGCGCCATCCCCGGCTACGGTGTACATCAGGCCGTCAGCCGCGCGCACCTCATATACCTTGTTGTCGTTGTATCCCGCGATGAAGATGTTGCCTGCGGCATCCGACGAAACGCCGCGCGCCTCATTCAGGCTGACGAGCGTGGGCACGCAACCGGCTCCGCTGGCTGAGGTAGAGGCCGGAGCGACGCAGGTTGAGCCGGTCACGCGGCCGGCAAAGTTGGCGACCATTCCATTCGGCGCCACGCGCCGGACCAGCTTGGCTTTGCTGTCGGTGAAGTAGACATTGCCGAACGGGTCGGCTGCGATACCCCGCAGATCATCGCCCGCCGACAGCGCGATGGCGGTTCCCGGACAGCCATCACCGTAGGCATCCACCGTCCCGGCGCAGTTGGAACTGGCGCCGCCCACGAGGGTCGTCATGGTATTGGCGAGCGCCATGGGGCTGGCTGGCAGCGCGGCCGGCGTAAAGCCGTTGACCGTAACCGTCATCGGCGCGGAACTCGATGCGGCAAAACTGCCCGAGCCCGCAAAGGAAGCAGTGAGAGAGTCGCTGCCTGCGGGAAGCTCGGCCGAGAAAGACGCCGAACCGTTGATCAGCGTCACGGATCCAAGCGGAACCGGCGTGCTGCTCGCAGCCGTGGTGTAACCGAGCGAAACCGTTCCCAGCGGAACCCCGCCGGCCGAACTGACCGTAACAGTGACAAGCGCCGGAGTGCCGAGAGTCACTGTTGTGGGATTGACGGAAAGCGCCGTTGTGGTCAGCGCCGGGCCAACCGTCAGCGTCGATCCGGCCGAAGTTGAACCGGAATTGGCGTCATCGCCGCTATAGATGGCAACCACGCTGTAAGGCGTCGCGCTCATGGGCAGATTCAGACTGGTGGAAGCGGTTGCCGTGTTGCTGCCGCCCGCGGTCAGCGCGACGGTAGCGTAGGTGTAGCTGCCTGTGAGGCCGCCGCCGCTCACCACGAACTGCACGGTTCCAGTGGGATTGTTGCCGGTAACGGTGGCCTTTGCCGTGACAGCTGTGCCGTATGCGCCCGAAGCAGACCCAAGTGAAATCGTGGTCGAACTCGATCCCAGGCTGCCCGCATTCACCGTGATCGTGTACGGTCCCGCAGAGGTGTAGTAGGCTGTGCCGCCTGGCGGCGCGTAGTTGCTGTCGCCAGAATAGGTCGCGGTGAAGGTGTGCGTTCCCACCGTGAGCCCGCTCAGCGGGATGAAGATCGTGTCGGTATCTCCGGACAGCGTGGCCGAGTAGGTGCTGCCGGTCAGCGCATCGGTGAGCGTCACCGTTCCCGTGGGGTAAGCGGCTCCGCCCACGGCAGGCGTCAGAATCATCACCGCAGTTGCATTCTGGCCTTCTGTAATGGTCTGCGGCAAGCCCATGGGACCGGTCAGTTCCGGAGCGACGTAAGTAAAGTTGCAAGCCGGCGGCTCAAGGCTGCTCGCCGTAATGTTGTTGGTCGCGGTGTCGCCGTTGGCTCCCGCGAACGTGGCCCAGGCCGAGATGAAGTTCGAGGAAACCTGTCCCGGCCCGTAGGTGAGCTGCGCGTTGGTCTCCGTGCCCGCGCTTCCGGTGGTCGTGAACGTGGAACTCGACACTGCGCCAGGGAAGCTCACGTTGTCGAGCGTAACCATCAGAGGATTGACGGTAGTCCCGTTCACGGCGCCGGTGAATTGCAGACTGCCGGCGCTTGAAGCATCGTTCAAAAAGACAAGGTTCTGCATCAGGATGTTATTGAAGTTCGGCGTCAGCGTCCCGGTGTTGGTGTTGTACAACGGCGTGAACTGCACGTCGCTCTTGTGGTCAAGGAAGCAGGAGTTCGAGTACTGAATATTCGTGACAACTCCGCCGCGGTCGTTTGCCGACTTGATGCGGATGGCCGTCGAATTGCCATCGGAGACACCTCCGGCAAAGGTCCCCGTCGCGCTCACGGCGCTGCCTGCGCCGGCGAATCCGTTGCCCGCCGACATGTTGCCGTCAAACAGCACGTTACTCACGCCCGCTTCGGTAATGCTGCCGATGGACTCGCCGTGGCCAGCGAAGAAGTGGTTGTTGGTGATGGAGATATTGGAGGCCGGATTCGAGCCGGAAGCACCCACGGCGATGTCATCGTCGCCGTCGGAGACCCACGAGCGTGTCACGGTCCAGTTCGTTACATTGCCCGGATCGATGCCGTCGGTATTACGCGAACTGGTAGGCGTAACCACCTTTACATCCCAGATCGTGGCGTTCGATACGGCGCCCGTGGTGGAAACATGGAACAGCGGCGAGTTGCGGATGGTGATCTTGTAGAGCGTGATGTTGCTGGCGCCGCTTTCCATCTGGATAAAGCGCGGGTTGTCCTGGCTATTGGGGCTCGAATAAGCCGCCGACAGGCCCCACCAACTGTAGCCCTGGTAAGGCGCCACTGCATTGATCAGCGGATCGCCGCCGCGGCCGTCAAGCTTGCCGTAGCCCATGATGCCCACACCCGTCGATGTCTTGGGAATATCGATCAGCGGCAGACAGGCGCTGGTGGCGCTCACCGTGGAGATGTTGCCGCAGGTGTGCGTACCCTGAACCTTGTCGTAGTCCTGCGCGTTGCGCGAGAAGAACAACACCACGCCGGGATCGACCAGCAGCGTCACGTTCGACGGCATTGACAGCGGACCGCTGAGGAAAGCGTTGTTACCCGAGCCGTCCATCGATAATTCGACCGCCTGGCCCGTACCTGAACAGGCATTCAGCGCCGCCTGAATCCGCGCGCCGTCCGGATTCGTCACGGTCGCATCCACCGAGGCGGGAATATCGTTGTTCACCATCGCGATTGCCGCGGTGAGTTGCTGGCAGACGGATGGGAACGCGGGTTCGGTGACGGTGCGCGAATCTCCCGTGGCCACCGCCGCCGCGCCGCTTGCAGGCAGAATCTGCAGATAACCGCTGCTGAAGGTAAAGTTGTAATTCGCCGCCGCGAGCGTTCCGAGCGAAGCCGTGATCGCGTACTCGCCGGCCAAACTGGAACTCGTCGCGGTGCTCGTCAGCATGGGCGAACCCGTCACGGCCGAGGCCTGCGTGTCGCCGTTGACGAAGCCGGTGATCGTGGCTGCGTAGGTGGGCAACGCCGCGCCCACGTTGATCGTGTAGCTTGCCGCTGTCACCTGCAGAATCGCGCGGGCCACATTGATTGTGACGCCGGCTGAGGTGCTTGTGGCAAAGGTTGCATCGCCTTCGTATTGCGCTGTGAGCGAGGCAGTTCCGGCCGGAAGCCCGGTGAGCTTAAAGCTGCAAGCCCCAGCCGTGAGCGTGCAGCTTCCAACAGAGGATGTGCCCGCAAACAGCGTGACCGAGCCAGTGGGCGTGCCGGAACCGGTCTGTGGCGCAACTGTCACGCTGCCCGCAACCGCGCCGCCGTAGATGCTCGACGCCGACGTGACCGACAGTGCCGTGGTGCTGATCGCCTCCGCCACGCTGATGATGACTGGCGCAGAGGTGCTGCCGCTGAAGTTGCTGTCGCCGCCGTAGACCATGGTGATGCTGTGCCTTCCGGCTGCGAGCGCATTCGTCGTAAAGTAGGCTTCTCCGCTGGCGTCAAGGTTGCCCGCGGCCAGTTGCGTTGAGCCGTCGTAGAAGGTATAGGTTCCCGTGGGAATCACGCCCGCGCCTGGAGTCTGCGGACGGCCAAGAATGGTTACACTCTGGCCCACGGCGCTCACAGTGAGGTTGCCGGTGCTGGCAAAGTTGTTTACCGCGCTCGCCAGCGCCATTACCGGATTCCAGTTTGCCGTGAATCCGGGATAGTTCTGTGTGGGCACTGTGGTCGAAAGAAACGTTACCGGGTAATACTGCGCCGCCTGACCGGCCGTCAGCTCGGTCTTGACCGTGTTTCCATTTTCCAGCGTGCCCGGATCCTGAGACACGGTTTCGCGGGTACCAGTGACGCCTGCTCCCGTGTTACCGCCTGTCGGCGTAATCACGTAGCCGGATCCCGTGTAGCCTGAAATATCGGCTGAGTCCTCATAGAAAATTCCCGCTGGATACGGAACCGTGCCCGGCACCGGATCGGTGAAGCTCTGCGTGTTGTATTCGGCGTACGTGGAAGTAGGCAGGTTGTTGTCGTTTGAGAACTCGATCCAGCCCATCGGGTTCACCTGGTCCACTGAGGAGTTCAGCATGATCCAGGTCGAATACGGGCCATACGGACGGCCGAAGTAGAGGTTGGTCATGCCGGTGCTTTGCGACATCAGCGTGCAACTGTTGCAGATATAACCGCTCAGATAGTCGTTGGACGAACCGGTCTGGGCCTTCTTGTTCTGCGCCTCGATGGTCTCGGTTCCCGAGGCCGAAGCGCCGTGCCATGTAGTAAAGAAGTTGGTATGGTCAAAGACCATCGCCGCGTCGCCGAACACGTAGTCCACATCGCCGGTGATCAAGCCCTTCCACATGTATTGGCGGGCTGCCACGCAGGATGAGCCGCATCCCTGGCTGCCGGCGTAGAGCGTATCCTGCTGGCTCGTCAGGTTTACGTTATTCAGAACCGCCTGGTCGGACTCGATCCACAGGGCCAGCGCCTGCGAGTTGCACTGCTGCCCGGCATTGTAGAGAGCCTGAAGCGTCTGCGCCGAGCCGGAGTTCGCGCAGCTTCCGCTCGAAGTGCTGTATGTGGTCGTTGTGTAGTTGTCCGTGTTGTAGGTGTTCTGAATCGTCAGATATTCGGCATAGAAGTTGTAGGGCGTGTATTGCACGCTGCCCGCGGTGGCCTGCTGGCCAATCCAGGCGCTCTTTGTCACGTCGAGAATCGACGATCCCTGATCGCCGCTGGCGCTGGCATTTCCGGCCCCACTGCCGGGATACACAAACGGCGCGGAGAAGGCGCCGTCCTCGCCCGTAATGACGACTTTGGTTGGATCGCCGCCCAATCCGCGCAGCGAAACATTGGGATAGCTGATGGCATTCTGTCCGCTATAAGTGCCTGGCTTGATGTAAATCGTCCCGCCGCTTGTTGGCAGCGCCTCCAGCGCCGCGGCCAGCGTGGTGTAATTGCCCGAGCCATCGGCGGCGAGCAGACTCTGCGTTGCGCCCGCAACGGCGCTGGTGCTGGCCTTGGTCACGCTGTAGCTGGCAACCGAGCCGGTCGCCGTTGTGTAGTCAACCGCGTCGCTGGGATAGAACGTCACGGCGAGAGAGTACGAGCCGACCCCCAGATAGCTCGACGCGTCAATGCCTGCCGCGGCGCCTCCGGCTGGCGTCGCCGTGTAGACGAAGGTTCCCGGAACAGCCGGCGAAACGCTCGCGTTGAGCACACCGGTACCGATGGCCGCGCTCACCTGCTGCGTGCTGCTGGCCGGAGTCCAACTCAGCACCGGCGCAATGGGCTGAATGGTAAAGCTGGTTGCGCCGGCCGTCGAAGAGGCCTGGAAGTTGCCGGCGCCTGCGTAGTGGGCAGTAATTGTGTGAGGCCCCGCCTCCAGGCCCGACAGGCTGACCGTGACCGAGCCCGCATTGAGATTGGCGATTACGCTCGCGCCGCCATCGATCGAGTAGGTGACCGAGCCGGTAGGTTTAACGCTTCCTGAATTGGCTGCAACCGTGATGGTGAAGCTGACTTCGGCGCCGCTCGGCACATAGGCCGGTGATGCGGGAGTCAGGCTGCCGATGGTGGTTGTGGTGAACACGACCGAACCACCCGCTAGATTGCCGGACAGCGCAAGCGCCCCCAGCGAGCCAGCAGGCGAAAAGTTCGCCGTGTCGGAGTAGGATCCGGTAGCTTGCGGCGTGAACTGCGCCGTCGCGCCGCACAGCTCGCCAGGCGTGAAGATACTGGCCGCCGAAACGCCGCAGCCATTCGCGCTGCCCGCCGCGATGGTAAAGTCCGTCGCGTCCGTCTGCGCCAGGCCCGTGGCCGGAGCGTTGCCTGCGTTGCCCAGCATCAGCGCGGTGACGGTGGAAGTATTCGACCCGAAGTCGATGCTGGTTGTACTGCGCGCAAGCTCCTGAAGCGCGGTGGCCGTGGTATCGGTGGCATACACATTGCCCAACCCGTCCACGGCAACTCCCGAAGGCGCACCCAATGTCAAGCTGAGCGTATTGCTCACGGAAGTCGTGGCTGCATCGGCGCTGCCCAGCGAATACTCGACAATGTGCTTCGAGTTTGCATCGGCCACGTACACGTCGCCGCCGGCATCGGTGGCCAGCGCCACCGGTGACAGTCCGCTCCCCACCACCGTCCAGCCACTGGCCGAGGTTGCCACTGTCGCCGCGGTGGCGGCATTTTCGATCTTGTCCACCTGCCCCGCGCCTTGATCGGCCGCGTACAGATTGCCCCACTCATCGAGCGCCAGCGCCGTCACGCTTTGAAAGCCCGAGGCAATCTCCGTCGTCATGGAGCCGAACTCCGTGACACTCTGGCGGTAGATGGCCTGGCTTGTGGAATCGTAAATATAAAGGTTGCCGTTTGCGTCGGCCGCAACAGCCTGCGGAGCGGGATTGCTCACTGCCGCCCCGGTTGCGCTATCCACTGGCGCGAAGGCGAAAGCACTTGGGGTGTAGCTGCCTGCCGGCCCCAGAACGAACTCATGCAGCGCGCCGCTGCCGTCACCGGCCGCGTAGACATTGCCCGCGGCGTCGAGGGCAATTTGCGCAGGCACGCCGCTGAGCGTACCGATCGTGCTGACTGTTCCGTCCGAGGCCAGGCGCACGACAGTCTTGCCGTTGCTGGTGTAGAAATTGCCCTGGCCATCCGTGGCCAGCCCGGAGAGCGTCAGCGAGCTGCCGATACCTGTCTGCGCGGCGCCCGTGCCGTCCGCCACCAGAGCAGCGCCTGTCGCCGTGGCTGAAACCGGCAGAACCACCGGCTCCGTACCGCTGCCCGTGGGAGTAACGGAAAGCGATCCATTCTGAATGCCCGGTGACGTTGGGGAGACGGTTGCCGGCACAGTGCAGTCCATGGTGCCGTCGCCGGCCGCGGCGCCGCAGTTCGGCGTCCCCAGCTTCAGCGCGGTTCCCGTGCCGTTGAGCAGCACCGCCGTCATGTTCGTTGTCCCGGCTGGTCCATGCAGGTTGATGGCCAGCGACTGGCTGCTGCCGACCGGCGCATCCACCAGCGCAAAGGAGTTGGCCGCCACCTCGCGGACAAGGTTGTTCGTCGTGTCATACAGGTAGAGGTTGCCCTGCGCATCGCTGGCCGTCGTCAGCACATTGCTGCCGCCAAAGGCCGGAGTGTCGCCGGTCAGGGTCAAATTGCGCACGTAGTCCGTGGCAATGTCGAGAAAGATGACCGACCCATTATTACTGTTGCCGATGTAGATGTTGCCGCGGTAGTCGCTGGAGATTCTGTAGCCGCCTACACTCAGATTCGCCGTGCTCCCACCGATCGGCTGCGAAGTGTACGAGGTGCTCGACCCGGCTCCGGCGAGCACATACGCGTAGCCCACCTGCGGCGTCACGTTCACCGGCGTGGACAGGCTGCCGTAGTAGGTGGTGATCGCCTTGCCCATCGCCGTGCCGCCCATGTAAATCACGCGCAGCAACGAGTCCGCCTTGTCGAAGATGACGACATCGCCAGCCGGATCCACCGTGATCGCATTCACGTCCGAGCTGCTTGATCCCATGGATGTCGTCCAGAACGGACAGCCGTCGCCATCACTGTCGAGCGCCGTGGCGGTCGATCCGCTGTAGCAGGCCGCGCCCTTGGCGGGCGAGGTGAATTTACCGATCAGCGTGTAGATGTAGCCGGCCGTGGCGCCCGCGCCGCTGTTCGATGCCTGATACGTAGCGTAGGAATTCATGACGGCATACAGCGGGTTGGTAACGCCGTTATAGCTGGCCGGCCCCAGAACCACGCGGTATGCATCGTTGCCGGTATCGGCGATGTAGACGTTGCCGTAGCGATCGGCAGCCACACCGCGCGGCTGATTCAGCTCCGTTACGCCAGTGGCGCTGCAATTTGACACGCCGGTTGGCGCCGCCGGCAGACCGCTGCCGAGATTGCTGCCGCCTGTGATCGACCCCGAAGTGCCCACGCAGCCCGCAATCAGGTACATGTTGCCCAGTTGGTTTGCGCCTGTTGTGTTCGGACATAGCGGCGAGACCGCGCGGCAGACGATGTTGACCGATTGGCTGCTGTAGCCGGCGATCAGCACGTTGCCCCAGGGATCGGCCGCCGCGCCGCGAAAGTTGTTCAGCACCGTCCCGGTCGCGGCCGGGCAGCCATCGCCCAGCGAGTCCGTCTTGCTCGAACAGGTCTTGCCGTTGCCCGCCAGAAGCGAGATGATGCCGCTCTCGGCGTTGATCACGCGCACCACATACGCGCCGCCGCTTTTGTCGGCAACAATGATGTCACCCGCTGGATCCACGGCCAGGCCGTCGTAGCCGCCGTTCGATGTGAGCTGCACCTGAGTGGCCAGGCAGCCGTCGCCCAGGGCGTCTGCCGACACAAGAGGGCTGCCCGTGGCGCAGGCTGTGCCCGCTGCCGGATTGGTCGAAGCGCCGCCTGCGATCGTCGTCACGGTATAGGGCAGCGGGTATGGCGTCTGGGCATTGGCGCTGGTCAACGCCGACAGGCACACAGACAGAAGGACAGCATACGGGATGCGGTTGAGCACAGGTTCCTCCAAAAAGCGACACAAGCCGAGTTTCTTGTTCTTACGGCCTATGGTTTAAATACTGGATTTGTCACCGAAAGGTCTGACCTTTACGAAGCAAGGATTATCCAAAGCGCCTTTGAACTTGTCAATCGAAAAGACGCAAATATTGTTGTCATTATGAAAATCATCGTTTTTTCGGCGTACGCCAGACACAGATTCGCGTCGCAGAGATTCGTAAATCGCCAATATCTATGCAGTTTATGTAAAATTCAGCCTTGCAGTTTATGTAAAATTCAGCCTTCGTGCCGCCATCGCGCGATGCGGCAGTTCATTCCGACATCCGGAATTACGCTGGCGCTTCTTTACTGCGGAGGGGCAAACTCGATCCCGGCTGTGAGGAGATGCCGATCAGGGCTATCGGCAGACGCGGTCAGACCTCTGAAAAGGTGAATTCTCTGTCAATCTTCATATCGCGATGGGGGTGCGCCAGTGGGCGTGTACTTTACCCGCCGGGGCAAAGCAAACCCCGAGGCATGGCCACGGGCCTATTGGGCTGGCATCAAGATACTGCTGCCGCGGCTGACTCTCTGTTGTTGCAAGGTTTGCTCGCGCGCGATTACAGCAGTTGCGCAACAGTGAGCACGGCGGGGATGAGATAGACCATCGATCCGCAGACCCACATGAAGGCTCCGGCGGCGATTTGATCGTTCAGTGCGCTAAGACCGAAGGGACGCGGAATTGCTCCGTAGCTTGGATAAAGCAAGCGCCCTGAGAAGCACAGAAATGCGGAGAGGCCGGTGTTGACAACGTCCGCGAGCAGAAGATAAGGAATCAGGAGCCAGCGGGATTGCGAATAACGGTTCGGCCATGGCCGGATGATCGGCCACCAGAACAGCAGGTTGGTGAAGAAGAAACAGGCGTGCTCGAAGTTGTGCCAGTTCTCAGAGGAGAGCGCGAACTCATAGGCGCGCGGGATGTGCCAGCCGAGAAATGCGGCGTTCATGGCCAGCCAGGCGACGCGCGGGCTCGTCAAAAAGCGCCCCGCCTTATGCAGCACTCTCGACGCAAAGAGCGGGCGCAGCAGGCGGATGAGCCACCGGGGCAGGCCGCGCAGCATGGGAACAAGGGGAGCGCCAAAGAGGATGAGCGGCGGTGCAACCGACATCAGAACCCAGTGCTGCGCCATGTGCATAAAGAGAAGCGATTCGCTGAAGGTATCGAGTGGCGAGGCGACGGCCACAAAAAGCGCCACAATGCCGCCAAGAAACACCACCAGACGCCACACCGGAAACTGCGCGGGCCGCGTGCGGCGAATGCGCCGCCAGCCGCAAATGTAGATGAGTGCGACGACGGCGAGTTCGGTGGTCACAATCCAGGGAATATCCCAGAGGGTGAAGAGATCCGCGATTGTCGTACTGTCGATCATCAATTCGCGCTGGGATTGGCGGTCTGGCGTGCAACAGGAGACGCCGGCGGCTTGGCGGATTGGGGCTGGGGTTGAGACTGCGACTCGTCGACCGCCTTTCGTGAAGCGTCGTAGGCGGGCGGCTCGTTGGCCGGATGAAGCGTCTCAAGGAAGCTGACGAGAGCTTCAATCTCCGCGGGAGACAGGTTCTTGCCGTAAGCCGGCATATTGCCTCCGCCCGTGACCACTTTGTAGCGCAACTGGTCGATCGTCATGCGCGTGGCCACATCGTCAAGCGCCGGGCCGCGCTCGCCGCCGTTTCCGCCGATGGAGTGGCAGTTGCGGCACTGCTTGACCTGGAATACGACTGCTCCCTGGCGGACCAGCGGCGTCACATGTTGCAGATAGTGGACTGGAATCGGATCGCTGCTCCACGCGTTCATGTGCGGGCTCCAGGGCGTCGTGGCGCCCAGGTGCGTGAGCACGCCCCAACAAATGGCAATGGTGGAAACGGCGAGCACTGCCACTGGCCGGCGGCGCCAGCTCTTCTCTCCTTCCCCAGCCCAGAAGGGCACTGCCAGCAAGCCGGCAATGGCAACCAGCGGGGCGATCAGAAGAAATGGCGTCTCCATCTGCGGCGGAAGATAGGAGAGCACCGTATAGATCCAGAGGAAGAAGAAGTCGGGCTTGGGGACGGTCTGAATGATCGACGGATCCGGCTGACCGCTTGGCCCGAACGGCCCCAAGACGAAGGCACATACGCCCACGGCGGCAATGACCGCACCGGAGAACGCAAGATCCTTCCAGAATGCGCCGGGCACGAAGGGAATGCCGTCTTCATGCGCGAGCTTGTTGTATTCCTCGATGTAAGTGGCGCGGCGAACCAGCCGGCCGGGCATGGGCCACTCGTTGATGCCGAGCTTGAGCACCATCCAGACATGCAGCAGCGCGAAAAGCAGCAGAGCGCCGGGAATG
Organism: Occallatibacter sp.; assembly: GCA_049977045.1. GTDB lineage: Bacteria > Acidobacteriota > Terriglobia > Terriglobales > Acidobacteriaceae > Telmatobacter. Next base: position 17,557 of record JBMFHB010000011.1, on the reverse strand, counting down.
ATGAAGACATGCAGCGCAAAAAAGCGCGAAAGCGTGGCTCCGGCAATTTGAGGCCCGCCGAGCAACAAATGAACCAGGCCGCCACCGACGAACGGCACACGGCTCATGATGGATGCGCCAATACCGAGGCCCCAGTAAGCATCCTGATCGAAGCGCAGAACCTGACCGGTGAACGCCATGCCCAGCGTCATCAGGAGGAGAAAGACGCCGAGGGTCCATGTGAGTTCGCGCGGATATTTGTAGGCGCCGAACAGAAACACCTGCGCCATGTGAATGAGAACGATGGCGACCATGAAGTTCGATCCCCATCCGTGCAGTCCGCGCAGAAACCATCCCAGAGGAATCTGATGATTGAGGACGTTGAGGCTGCTCCATGCCTCTCCGGCCGAGGGCACATAGACCAGAGCCAGCAGTATTCCGGTGACGATCTGCAAAAACAGGAGCGTAAAGGCCGCGCTGCCGAAGACATACCACCAGCTCGCCGTGTTGCGCGGAACCGGATGCAATGCCGCTTCCTTTATCGGCGCTTCGAGCTGCAGGCGGCTCTCAAACCATTTGTAGACCCGGCTCGTGGTTCCGTTCACCCGCATGAGGTCTCTCCCTCGCCGTGCGAAATCTTCACCAGCTTCGCGGTGTTTGAAAGCGTGGGCATCTGTCCCGCATCGATGTGCAATTCGCCTGAAACCACCTGCCAGTCATAGGTGAAAAGGCCACGTTCCGGAGGGCCGGATGCGCGCGATCCATCGGCGTAATAGACGCCGCCATGGCAGGGACACATGAAGAGCTGCGACTGCGGAAACCAGCGCACGGGGCAGCCCAGATGCGCGCAGTTAACGGCAAAGACACTAAACTGATTGGCCCCTGTCCGGCGCACGTAGCAAGCGACGTTATCCGTGACGCCGTCCCAGGAACGCTTGAAGGGGTTCTTGAAAACCGCGAGGCGCGTCTCGCCGGTGGGAAAAGATTCGGCTGGCCCCAGCGACACCCACGATTTGTAGCTCGCGTCCTTCTTCCATGGTGCCAGCAGGTAGCGCACGATGGGAATCGCGAGCGCCAGGCCAACGAAGCCATTGAATGCCGCCGCTGCTTTGAAGAGCATCCAGCGGCGTGAGACAACGCGCTGCGTGTCGAGAATGCCCGCACCGCTCTCGTCGTGTGCCTTCGCGCTTTGGTTTGGGTCTGCTTCCATGGGCTTTTCCTCGTGGCTCATGTTGGTTACCTCCCTGCCGGCGTGGTATGGCTCGATGCCGTGATGGCCGCGGCCGGCTGTCCCAGGTTCCGCAGGCTCCCCAGATACGCCACGATGTTGTCCACATCCACGGCTGAGAGGGGCGCCGCCGCCTGACCGCCGGGGCTGTCATGACGCCAATCGGGCTGCCCAATGTCGGGCCGCCCGGCGATGATGATCGTGCGCAGCGCCTGATCCCCGACGAGCGCCAGATACCGCGGACCCGTAATCTGCTGGTTCGCAGAATTGCGAGTTGGTTCGTGGCACTGAGCGCAGCGAGTCCGATAGGTCAACTGGCCGCGGGCCGGATCGCCGACTCCTGCTTGCGTGTAGGGCGGTGGCGACACGCCGTCGAATGCATTCGGCCGCCGCCAGTTTCCGCGCATGCCCGCAATCAGGGCATCGACCTGAGCGCCGGTCAACATGCCGCCTGCCGATTGCGCAAAGGCGGGCATCTCGGTTCCAGGCATCCCACCGGAGATCCACTTGCGCAAAGAGGCATCATCGACGAGCGCCTGGTATTCCGGATTGGCCAGATCGATCGACGGGCCATTCTGCCCATTCTGGCCGTGGCACGCGGCGCAGTTCTGTTTGTAAAGGGTCGCAAAATCGGTGACGGCGGCGGGGCGCAGCATAGGGTTCGGTGGATAGCCGGGCCGAAGTCCGCAACCAGCGACCAGCGCGACACTGAAAACGGCGAGCGCCAGGGCGATCAATCGCATCAGTGGCTCCCCCGATCATGCTGCGATTCTTTAGGCGGTTTTTGATCTGTGTGCGATTCCATCAGGCCCGGCGCTTCGATTCCCATGCGCGCTGCCAGGGGCAGGGATTGCCCGGTGGGAACACGCCCCTGTCGCGCCACCACAAATCCCGCGGCCAATCCATAGGTCACCTGCGAAATCAGAAACCATCCCCAGGCGATGCGCTCGGCAAGCGCCGGGTTGATGATGCCCATGGAAGAGTGCAGAATGCCCGTCCACAACAGAGGCGCCAGAATGCCGCCGAGCAGGACGGGGTGGCGCGGCAGGATGGGAAGCATGGCGCCATAGAGCAAGCCAACCAGCAGGCAGGCCAGACTGTGAATCACAATCGCGACCAGCAGTCCCTGCCAGTGAAATGCCGCAATGTCAGCCGTCGATGGATGCCGCCAGTGCGCCACTCCGGCGCCTCCCAGCAGATTCACCGGATACCAGATGCTGTGTTGCACGATGTATCCGTAAATGAGCGCAGGCACAATCATGGCAAAACCGCCCGCGATTCCGCCCTTGATACCGCTGATCACGGGATAAGTCTCAATGGGCAGCCGCGCGCGGTGTTCCGGACTCAGGAGAAGGCGGTCCACCGACGCCTTTGACCGGGAGATCGTGACCGGCAGATCCTCCACCGGCACTTCCTCGTGCTGCTCGTACGGCAAGACTTGGCGAAACCATCCGGCGCAGCCGGCAAGGATGAACACGCCGCCCAGGATGCCGATGCCCACGTTGGTCACCAGCCCCGCGGCAGCCAGCGTGCATCCGAAGGCCAGCACGATAGGCCATGCGGTGGGCGCGGGCAGGTGAACTGTCGCGCCCGAATGCTGCTCATGATGTGTTGTTTCCGGCATCAGCTTTACCTTCCTGCGATGTACACGACGGTGAAAACAACCACCCACACCGCGTCGACAAAATGCCAGTAGAGCGCAAGCACCTGAATGCGCTCGGAATGGCGCTGCTCCACGCGGCCGAGCAGCGTAAAGACCATCACCAGTGAAAGCGCGATAAGGCCAACGATGACGTGCGTCGCATGCAGTCCCACAAGCGAGTAGAAAGTCGTACCAAACAGATTAGTGCGAATGGTGAATCCTTCATCGACGATGAGTCTTGTCCACTCCCGCGCCGTGCCGGCGAGAAAAACCATGCCGAGCAGCATGGTGAGCGCCCACCACCTGCCAAAGGCGCGCATCCGCCCGTGCTCGATAGCGCGCTCCGCCAGCCAGATCGTCACACTGCTCGAGAGCAGGCAAACGGTGTTGAAGATGGGAACGGAGAGGATCTGCGGCGTCGGTCCGGTCAAGCTGCGTCCGATGTAATACACGTACGCGACCACAAAGATCGTGAAGATGGCCGACTCGCCGATGATCAGCGAGAGCATGCCCACGCGCCCCCGCGATGGCATGCTCCAGTTTTCGTCTGCAAAGATGGGGACCGTACTCATTGCTCGTACTTCCAGTCTGGATCGTTGGGGTGCTTCAGATCCCACAGCGGCCTGCGGCTGCGGACCACCGGATCGGTGGCGAAGTTATAGCTTGGCGGCGGCGACGGCGTTGCCCACTCCAGCGTCCAGGCGTCCCACGGATCGTTGCCCGCCTTCTTGCCGTGCCGGTAGGAGTCGATCAGATTCCACACAAAGATCAGCGCAGCAATCGCCTGAATGAAACCGCCGCAGGAGACCACCAGGTTGAGGGTGCTCCAGCCGCGGTCTGCTTCGTAGGTATAAATGGATCGCGGCATGCCCAGAATGCCCACAAAATGCATCGTGTCGAACGTGATATGAAAGCCGATCAGGAACAGCCAGAAGTGCCACTTGCCCAGCTTCTCGCTCAACATGCGGCCGGTCACCTTCGGGTACCAGTAATAGATTCCGGCAAAGATGCAGAAGACGATGGCCCCCACCAGCACATAATGAAAATGCGCGATCACAAAATAGGAGTTATGCAGTTGCCAATCCCACGGGGCGACCGAAAGCATGATGCCGGTGAGGCCCGCAATGAGGAACTGCAGGAGGAATGCGGTGCAAAAGAGCATGGGCGTGGCGAACCGGATCTTACCGCCCCACATCGTCGCCAGCCAGTTGAAGATTTTGATGCCGGTGGGAATCCCGACCAGCATGGTGGAGAGCGCGAAGAAGGCATTGCTCACGGATGTCATTCCAACGGTGAACATGTGGTGCGCCCACACGCCAAGGCTCACAAAAGCAATGCCTACTGAGGCCGAAACCATCGCCGGATAGCCGAAGATGGCCTTGCGCGAAAAGACGGGAATGATTTCGTTGGCGATACCAAAGGCGGGCAAAACCAGCACATAGACCTCAGGATGACCAAAGATCCAGAAAAAGTGCATCCACACCACAGCGGAGCCGCCGGCTTGCGTATCGAAGAAATGTCCGCCGAGATAACGGTCGATGAGGAGCATGATCTGCGCGGCGGTGAGCGGCGTGATGGTGACGAGCGTCAGACCGCTCACCACAAACATGAGCCACGGAAAGAGCGGCATACGAAACAGCGTCATGCCGCGGCAGCGCATGGAAAGAATCGTTGCAATGATATTGATGGCCGTGCCGAGCGTGCCGAATCCCATGACGATCAGCGCCAGCGCCCAGTAGTCGGTAGCGTGTCCGGGAGAAAATGCCTTGGCGGTCAGCGGAGCATAGGCAAACCAGCCGACATCCGGCGCACTGCCCATGCCGTAAAGCCCGAATCCGCCAATGAAGCTGAAGTAGAGCAGCAGTCCACCGAAGGCCGTCAGCCAGAAGCTGAATGCATTCAGGCGCGGAAACGCCATGTCCCGCGCGCCAATCATGAGCGGCACCAGATAATTGGCAAAGCCGAACAGGATGGTCATGCCAACAAGAAAAACCATGGTGGTGCCGTGCATGGTGAAGAACTCGTTGTAGACCTCCGGCGACAGGAAGTGCGCGTTCGGTACGGAGAGCTGAATCCTCATGGCGAGGGCTTCAACCCCGCCTACGATAAGGAAGAAGAGGCCATAGACGATATACAGAATGCCCAGCTTCTTGTGGTCGACCGTGACAACCCAGCTGTGCAACCGCTCCAACAGGCCTGCGCCGTGGGAGGGCGTTGCGTCGAAAGATTTGGGAATCGGAAAAGTTTGGTCCGCCATTTTCTCTGTCTCTAGTGCAAGGTTGTCAGGTAGGCAACAATTTGATCGACTTGCTGGTCGCTCAACTGCATCGCCGGCATCTGCGCGCCAGGCTTGAACGTATTGGGATCCTTGATCCACGCGCGCAGGTTGTCCGGCGTATTGGCCGCTGCGCCGGCAGCGATTGTCGATCGGCTCATCAAATGCGTAAGGTCGGGGCCAAAGGTTCCATGAGCGGAGGCGCCCATGACGGTGTGGCAATTCATGCAGGCCTGGGTCTCAAACAGATGCCTTCCGGCGGCGACAGAAGCATCCTGCACCGCGGGCTGCTCCTGGTTCTTGACCCATGCCTCGAACTGCTGTGGGGTATCCACGTAGACGCGAATCAGCATCTTGGCGTGCTCGACGCCGCAGAACTGCGCGCATTGGCCCAGATACATCCCCGTTCTCTGCGGATCGATCCACGTCTCGTTCGGATGGTTGGGGATCAGATCCGTCTTGCCCGCCAATTGGGGAACCCAGAAACTATGATCCACATCGGCTGAATAAAGGCGCAGGTACGTCGGCTCCGGCCGCTGCGGCGTGCTTACGGGAACATGCAGCTCATTGGCGGTTACGATGTTCAGACCGGGATAGCGAAACTCCCACCAGAACTGATGTCCAACCACTGTCACATCGAGAGCGGATTGCGGCTTCGGCTCATCCTGGACGGCGAAGATAATGCGCGCCGTCGTCAAAAAAAGAACCAGCACAATCAGTACCGGAATGACCGTCCATGCCAGCTCTACCTGGGTGCTGCCGTAAATCTGCGCCGGCTCGCTCAGCTCGTCGCCTTCGCGCGCGCGAAACTTGATGATGACGTAAACCAGCAATCCCGCAACCAGCACAAAGATGAAGCCGGTGATCCACAGCACGAAATGAGAAAGATCCAGGATCTCATTCGCCGGCGTGGAAGCTGGGGAGAAGATGCTCGGTATGGATTGCGGGCTCTGCAGGAACGCCAAAATTGCCAGCGGAAGCGGCGTAAAAGCGAAGGAGCGATGACATCGAGCTGAAGATTTACCGCACACCATTTGTGCGATCCTTTCCGATCTGGCCGCCCCCCGATTCAAGTCAATCATCGAGGCGATGAAAAGCGGCGCGGGCTTGCGCAACAAAACAACAACAATCTCACCGTCGAACCAAATGCCGCACGCCCGAATGCGATACCTCGCACTCGACAGCAAACGCGTTCGACCATTTGACAAAAATGACCGGCCTGGCAAACCCTGCGCCAGGAAAATTTCGAAACGTTGATTTGGAACGAGAGGAAAACGAGGTATTGCCGGGAAGCCCCTCGCCCCCTCTACACTCTTCGATGACCGGGAGGCATGAAAGTGTGCCTGAACCGGTACTTCTGTTATTTTAAACTACCTTGCCGGAGTCCGGCTCGCGACTCTCGAAGTTTTGCGCAGCCTAGCCACGAGCTGCGTTTCTCCAGGCTGGCGCCCTTTCAATTGTCTACAGTTTTGCAATCGCGCGTTCCTGCGAGACTGGTCATTTGGCCCTATCTCGCTCTCCATTTCTCTTTGGTCCGATTTGGGAAACGCCCGCCCGACCTCATATGCTGGATATGGGCTTCGATCGCTGCGCAGTAAACCCGCACTACCTGACTCCGTACAAGGACTGAAGGAAGCCTCAATCGCCATGACCATGTCGTTATCGTTCACTGGATATGTATTGAAGAACCTCCGGCGCCGGCGGCTGAGAACCATTCTCACTCTGTCGGGAATCGGAATGGCGGTCGGCGCGTTTGTGGGCCTGGTGGGTTTTTCCACGGCATTCGAGCAGCAATGGATGCGCATCTACTCGAGCAGCGGCACGGATTTCTCTGTGATCCAGGGCAGCTTTCTCAATACCACGCTGGACGACTCGGCAACGGCGAAGATACGCGCCCTGCCTATGGTGGCTCAGGTCTCTCCGACCATCTTTAACCTGATGGACGTGACCCCGGACGTCAATGCGCTGGTCTACGGATGGAATCCCGACGCATTTGAATTCAATTCGCTGAAGATTCTCGCCGGGCAGCGTGTGCGCAATGGGCAGCGCGAGGTCATGCTTGGCGATTTGCTCGCACAGGATCTGAATAAAAAGCCCGGCGATACGCTTGACCTGCAAGGCACGGAGTTCAAAGTGACGGCGATCTACCACGCCGCGTCAACCCTCGAGGCGGCAGCCATCGTGATGCCTCTTGGCCAGTTGCAGCAACTCAGCGGCATGGATGGGAAGGTTTCAACCATCGACGTGCGTTTGCGCCCGGCGCCTGCCGGCGAGTCGCAGGAAACCTACCTGAAACAAGCACAGGCCGCGATCCAGACAGCGATTCCAGGCGCTCGCGCCGTGCCCGCGGCAGAGCGCGCCAGCAGCAATCAGTTTGTGAAGCTGGCCCAGACCTCCGCCTGGGGAACTTCACTGCTTGCCCTGCTGATCGGTATCCTGGGCATCGCCAATACCATGGCCATGTCTGTCTTCGAACGCACACGGGAGATTGGCATCCTGCGCGCACTCGGCTGGAAGCAATGGCAGGTACTGGCGCATATTGAAGTCGAAGCCGCCTTGCTCGGCCTGGGCGGGGGGATGATCGGCATCGGATTGGGTTGGTGCGCATTGTGCGTGCTGGCGGCGCTGCCGCAGACGGCAAGTTTCTTTGTCGCGAACCTTCAGTGGCCCCTGCTCGTCAAGGCATTGGGAATTGCCATCCTGGCCGGTCTGATCGCCGGAGCCCTTCCGGCCTGGCGCGCCGGAAAGCTTTCACCTGTCGACGCGCTGCGGTGCGATTAGCCCATCCTTGCAACAAAGAAAAGAGCTATGGCGCGATTTGGAGCATTCTGTTTTCCGGCGACCGGACATCTCAATCCGATGACCGCCCTGGCGCGTTCCCTGGAACTGAGAGGCCACGAAGTCGTCCTGTTCGGCGTTGCCGACACCGAGGAACGGGTACGGGCTGCGGGAATCAGATTTCATCCGATCGGCGCCGAAGAGTATCCTCCTGGCTCGCTCCGCCGGCTGGACGAGCGCATGGCCCGGCTCAGTGGAATCGCCGCGCTTCGCTTCACATTGCAGCGGGTAAGAAACTCGGCCCGCATGGTGCTGCGCGACGGGCCGCAGGCGGTACGCGAGGCAGGCGTGGATGCCTTGCTGGTGGACGAAGCAGACTTTGCCGGAAACGTGGCGGATTATCTGGACCTGCCTTGGATCTCGATCGCCTTGCTGCCCCCGCTGCTGCACGACGACCGGTTTCCTCCCTTCTGGCTGGGGTGGGCGGCAAGAGAGGACTGGCTGGGCCGCCTGCGGAATCGTCTTGCCATCCAATTGCTTTTGTGGATCGGCGCGCCCATCTTCCGCGATGTCAACGCGCAGCGCATCGCCTGGGGATTGAAGCCCTACGAACGCCCTGAGGACGGCCTGTCGCCGCTGGCGCAGATTACTCAGTTACCCGAGGATCTCGAGTTTCCCATCCAGGGCGAAAGGCCCGCGGGACTTCACTACACGGGGCCGTTTGTACACGCTCAACAGCGCCCGGCCGTCGATTTTCCCTGGGATTGCCTCGATGGTCGGCCACTCATTTACGCATCGCTCGGAACCTTTCAGAACGGTTCAGAAGCAATCTTCCGCACCATCGCCCAGGCCTGTGTGGGTCTCGATGCGCAACTGTTGATTTCGCTGGGTGGCGGACTCGATCCCGCCCAACTGCGCAATTTGGCCGGGGCGCCACTGGTCTTGCGCTTCGCGCCCCAGTTGGAGATCCTGAAAAAGGCCGCGCTGGTCATTACCCATGCTGGCATCAACACTGTGCTGGAGTCGCTCGCCGAGGGAGTTCCGCTGGTCGCCATTCCTCTCGGCAACGATCAGCCCGGAGTCGCAGCCCGGCTCAAATCGCGCGGAGCCGGCGTGGTGGTTTCGCGGTATCGCCTCAGCCCGAACCGGCTTCGCGGGGCAATCAGGCTTGTCCTCGAAGACGGCAGGTACAGAGACGCCGCGCAGAGGCTGCGTAAGTCCATCCAGCGGTTGGACGGACCCGGCCGGGCGGCAGAGATCATCGAACAGGCGCTACAATTCCGTCCGGCAGACTCTGGCATCCATGCGCAGGTATGAAAGACTTCACTTGTGCGGCGTTTACGCGTCCGTCAGGTCAATAGAAGCAAACCCGCAACTCATTGAGAGAATGGGGAAAAGCAAAGGCGGCTCGCCATGGATCCGGCGCTCAACGCTGAAACCCTGGAGCCCCACCTTTCCGGCACTTTTTACAGATAGGGCGGGAGCCCAGTTCCACTTTTTCCGGCCAAATCGACAGTACTGCACAAGCAACGTGGCAATCGCACTTTTCGATAGACACGATCAATTCCGGGCGAATACACTCAGGTTAGAATCCCTCGAATCGCTCTGGTCAGAGTGAGTTCCCTGAACCGAGTATCTGTGCAATTTTTTGAAGGATTTATCTTTCACGATGTCCGCCACAGGCATCTAAAGGTATTGGCGAGGTTCCGCGTGGGTGAGGTCGAGTTAGGTGCTTTTGGGGATGGGCGTCTCGCGTGCTCTCCGAGTGGAGGAGCCACGGCATGAGTGGCCCGATCCTCGAAGTCCGCAACCTGTTTAAGAGCTACGACGACGGCCGCATCGAAGCGTTGCGCGGGGTAGATCTATCCATCGATGCCGGCGAGTTTGTGACCATCAGCGGCCATAGCGGCAGCGGCAAGTCGACGCTCCTTCATCTGCTTGGGGGGCTCGACATCCCCAGCAGCGGAAGCGTTCTGTTTCGGGGCGCGCAGCTTGGTTCCGCGGTCAATCTGGACACTTATCGCAGCGATCATGTCGGATTCGTCTTCCAGGCTTTCTACCTACTGCCCACCTTGAGGGCGATCGAAAACGTGCAGGCTCCCATGCTGGCATCGCGGCACCACGATGGAGATCGCGGGCAACGCGCCGCGACGCTGCTGCGAGAGATGGGCATGGAACATCGCATGGATCAGCATCCCAACAAACTCTCTGCCGGTGAGCGGCAGCGTGTAGCCATCGCGCGGGCGCTGGCCAATGAGCCCGAGATTCTGCTGGCCGATGAGCCTACGGGGAACCTGGACAGCACAAACTCAGCGCGAATTATGGAGATTCTTACCGGAATTCAGAAATCGCGCGGCATGACGCTGATCGTGGTGACGCACGAGGACGAGATTGCGCGCGCTGCGCCGCGCCACATTCGCATCCACGATGGAAGGATCGCATCGTGAGGCTGGCCTTGGCATTATCGCTTGGACTACTTCTGGCCGCCGGCGCGGCGCAGGCCGCCGAGACGCCGGCGCCGTTGGCGTCGCTGCGGAATCAGATCGAGGCTTCAGACTATCGCGCCACGGGACAACTCGTGCAGGTCGACGCCAGCGGCAACCGCATCAACTACGCCATCGCCGTCAAGGGACTGTGGTTTCGAGGATCCATGCACACGCTGGTCGAGATCGTTCCGCCCAAAAGCGTAGCCGCACAGGCACGGCAAGATCGGCGTGTCCGCATCCTGCTGGAGATGCGCCCCGATGGCCGGGACAGCATCAGAATTTTCCGCCCGCGCGAGTCTGCGCCGTCGGTGCTGCCATTTGACAGGTGGGGAGAAAGCTTTCTCGGCACAGCGATCAGCTATGAGGATCTTTTTGATCCGCAATACTTTTGGCCAGGGCAGACCATTCTTAGGAGCGAGGTCCACGGCGGCCGCCAGTGCGAGCTTTTGAAGAGCACGCCGGGACCATTGGACCGCACTCATTACTCCGGCGTGCAAACCTGCCTGGATCGCACCATCGACTATCCCGTCTATGCCGAGAAGCTTATGAAGCAAGGTGGCACGGTGAAGGAATTTACCTATTACGGCCTGCGCCAGTCCAACCGCGTCTGGTCTGCCACGCAAGTAGAAGCCAGGATTCGGGGCCGTGCCGGATCTACTCTTTTGATCGTCAAGAGGGGCAGCGCCAACGCTCATCTCAGTGTCAACGACTTTCAGCCCGAGCAAATCAACCATTTCGAGGATCGTCCATGAGCGCTTCCCTTATCGTTTTGTCGTCGATCGCCACCATCCTCGCCGCAGGATTTCTTTATCAAAGCCTGGGATCCCGGCGTGACCGGCGACGGTACACCGGCGCAGGCCGCTGGGTGCAAATCGGCCGCGGACAGAAACTTTACGTCGTCGAAAAGGGATCAGGCGATCCAGCGGTGCTCTTCGAGGCGGGCATTGCCGCCACCAATCTGAACTGGTGTCACATCCAGGAGCAGGTCGCGCATTTCACCGCAACGGCGTCCTATGATCGTTGCGGCCTCGGCTGGAGCAGCCCATGCCGCAGTCTGCGTACTCCCGGAAACATCTCCGTTGAACTGCACACCATGCTGGAAACGGCCGGCATCAAGCCGCCTTACATTCTAGTCGGACACTCCTTCGGTGGATTGGTCATGCGCCGCTACGCGACCATGTATCCGGAAGACGTTGCGGGCGTGGTGCTCGTCGATCCCATGCGCTGCGAAGAATGGCCTCCACTCAATCCCGAGAAACAGCCCATGATCGAGCGGGGCAAGAAGCTCTCCGCCTATGCGGTTCCGATTGCGCGTTTCGGTCTGGCCCGGCTCGCCGTAACTTCTTTGTTGTGCCGTTCTGGCAGGCTGTCTGGACACTTGGCAAACGCAGGCGGATTGGGCGGCCGCCATGTGCTCAAGCGGGTCACTGAAGAAGTGGGCAAGATGCCAAGGGAGATCTGGCCGGTTGTCGCCGCGCACTGGTCGCGGCCTGGTTACTACACCGGAATGCAGCGTCATGTTGAGGCGGTCCCGGATACAGTCTCCGAGATGCAATGCGCCGATCCCATTCGCGACATTCCGGTCCTGGTGCTGACGCCGGGAAAGTCGACCCCATTGTCCGGCCCATGCCTGGCAAGGATCGGCAACAATGTGCGTCAGGTGATTGCCGAGGAGAGCGCGCATTGGGTTCATCTCGACGAACCGGAACTGGTGATCGAATCGATTCACGAGATGGTGGTTGCCGTCTCTCGCGAAACTCTTCAGGCGATGGCTTAACCGCGCGGACCGCGAAAGAATCCTCTCGCTCGATCGCAACCGCCCGTAGAGTGGGTCTGGAGACAGGCGCCACAGAAGGTTTGCCGCTTCGCTTGTAAAAGATGCGGGATCGCTGGATTCAGTCCGCCACCGATCGAAACCGTTCCCGGAGCACGCGGCGCAGGTACTTGCCGGTGTGATTCTGCGGCAACTCGCCCGGAGCAAGAATCCAGATCCTTCGCGGCGACTTATACGCCGCCAGATTGCCGCGGCACCAGTCCAGCAGATCGGCCTCGTTCGCCACCGCGCCCGAATGCAACTCAACAGCGGCCACGGGCACCTCGCCCTTTTCGCGGTGAGGCAGACCGAAGGCGACAGCACGCGCCACCGCAGGATGGGCCAGGATCGTTTCTTCGAGTTCGCGCACGTACACCGAATAGCCGCCCGCCTTGATCACGTCTTTCGCGCGCCCCACCAGGCGAATGAGCCCCAGGCGATTCCGCACGGCCAGGTCGCCGGTACGCAGCCAGCCGTCGCCCGTGAGAATCCCCTCTTGCGCATCGCCCTTGTCCTTCCAATAATGCGGGGCAACGCCGCGACGGCGGATCTGGCATTCGCCGGTCTTGCCTGCCGGCAGAGCGCGACCATTGTCATCGACCACGCGAATGTGAAACGGCGGTACGGGAAAGCAGAGATCTCCGCTGCCGGGCACAAATGACAGATCAATGCCCATCATGACCAGACCGCCCGACTCCACCATGCCATAGCCGTTGAGAAGCACGGGAGGAACATGCCAGCCGCCCGGCAGCCGGAGCAAAGCCCCGTACTGGCGCAGGCGCAGGCGCACTTCAGCGGGAAGGTGGTCGCTGGCCGAGAGCCACACCCGCACGCTGGCCAGGCGGGCAGGGTCCGGATTGGCGTTCACCAGCCGCGCAAACATTGCCGGTACGCCGATCACGGCGGTCACGCGAAATCGCTCGATAAGACTCAGCGCAGCCTCGGTATCGAAGCGATCGAGAAAGCATCCGCGAATGCCCGCCATCAGGCCGTAGAGTGCAATGCTCACCGCCATGATGTGCGACCACGGCAACGCCACCAGCGCAAGGTCGCGCGGCCCCAGAAAGACTCCCGAAAGCACCGTGGAAGCGCGCGCCCCCAGCAACGCGTTGCTCGACAAGGCTGCGCCCTTGGGAAATCCGCTGGTGCCGGATGTATGAAAAATACCAATTGTGGCCGCCGGATCGATGCTCGCCGGAGGGAAAACCTCCGGCGTCCTTGAAACGCGCAAAAATCCGTCGAGCGTTTCTTTCTCGTCGTCGGCTTGTATCCACGTGCGCACGTTGAGGGCCTGGCGGTCGCCGATGCTGCGCTCGAAGACCGCTCTGTCGGTAACCAGGATCTGCGCGCCGCTGTCGGAAAGGATTCGGCGCACCTCGGCAAGCGAAAGCTGCGGATTGAGCGGAACCGCGATGCCGCCGGCGCGGACGATGGCGAGAAACCAGTGGAAGCATCTCCGATCGTTGGTGCGATAAATGGCGACGAGTTCACCCAGTCGGAGCGAGACGGTCCGCCGCAAAAACGCATCGATGGAACAGATCTCCTCATGCAGGTCGGCAAGATGAAAGGTTCCCGCGTCGTCCGAAGAGACTTCGCAGTTTCCCTTTCGCCGCACCAGTTGGTCGACAAGGTTGGCCACCGTCACGTTGCGGTCGCGCGCCAGGCGGTAACGAAGGAGGATGCTCATGATGCGGAAACCGGCTTGCGGCCCCATTCGCTGGCCACACAATAATGGAAAAGCCGATCGAGATAATCGAGAACAGGCGGAGGAGCTATTCCGGCGGGCTTCAAAAGCCTTTCCGCATTGCTGGTGTCGAATTGCATGCGCATGGTGAAGTAGTCGCGGTAGGCCCGGCCATCGCGCAGCACGCGGCGCTTGCGCCCCCACAGTGAGATAAACAGAAGCGGACGCAGCACGGCGAAGAAAAATCGCGGATCGACATAACGCGGCTCGGGTCCGCTGAAATACTCCATGGCGCGGTGCGCAATCTGATCGATGGTCGCGCTGCCGTCCGGCCCGGCGCACAGGTGTACCGTCGATCCCAAAGCAGCCTCATCGAAGAGAAGCCTGTCGACCGCGTTCGCAACAAAATCCACGGGCACGATGTCCAGAACGGCGTCAGGATAGCCAGGCACTGTCCTCCACAGCCGCCGCGCGTAGATCTTCAGCGGCCAGTACATCATTTTGAAGCTGGAAGTAACGCCTGTGCGCGAATCTCCCACAATAATGCTGGGGCGCAGAATAACACCCGGCATCGAACCAAGACGCGAGCGCACCAGAGCCTCGGCTTCGGCCTTGGTTTGCTCGTAGGTGTTGCGATAGGTTTGGCCGACGGCAAGCTCATCCTCGCGCACCAGGCCGGATCGCTCACCTGCCACATAGGCGGTTCCGACATAAGCGAAGCTCCGCAGTAACCGCGAACCGGCCGCGAAGTCCAAGATGTGCCGCGTACCTTCGACATTGATGCGCCGCGCCTCGTCGAGCGAGTGATCGAAGCGCACAGTGGCTGCCGAGTGAACTACGCGGGTCGTCTCTGTTTGCAGGCGCCGAGAGGTCTCCGCATCCAGTCCGCACTCAGGCAGACTGACGTCTCCGGGAAATACCTGAACCCGCGCACGCTCCGCCGATGGGATAAAGGAGTTCGCGCGCTCCTGCCCGGACTGCCCCGCCCGGTCACGAACGAGCAGTGCCAGCCTGGCTTCGGGGTGCCGCTCCAGTAACTCGCGCACCAGTTGCACACCTAGAAAACCGGTGGCGCCCGTGACCAGGATGAGTTCTTCTCTGTTCATCTCGGGAACGACCTCCATCTGCGTATCGTCGCTGGCAACTTAGATTTGTCTACAGGGTCCGCTGTTCTGGTGAACTCAGGGACAATGATCGATTGACGCCACGCAGAGGAGACTCGCGCACTTTCCCGCGACGATAGAATGTATCCATCGAACCCGGGCCGGAAGCGGTCGGGGTTCTTTAGATGCGGAACCATGCTCAGGAAGCTGAAGTTGCGGCTGGAGCAGCAGCCTTCTCCGGCGCAGCTTTGACCGTCTTAGCCACAGGAGCCTTCTTCAAGGCAGACTTCTTCGCTTTCGTTTTCTTCACGGCTGCCACTTTTTGGGCTGGAGCGCTCTTTGCCGCCTTCTTCGCGGGAGCGGCATTTTTAGCAGCTCTCATCGCCGCCCAGCGCTTCTTCTGCGCCATTGCAATGCGATTCCTGGCAGCTGCGCTCATCTTCCGCTTTGTAACCTGCTTCGCCGGAACTGCTGCTTCCTTTTCCTCCTTGACTGGTACGGTCTCCTGCTCCTTCTTGACCGCTACCCAGCGCTTGCGTTGCGCCTCGACGATTCGCATGCGAGCCGCTGCGCTTAGTTTTCGTCGCCCTGCCGCCTTCTTGACTGGCGAGGGCGCCGCCTTCAGGGCAGACGGAGCAGCGAGTTGAGTCAGCACAGTTCGCGCTTGCTGAAGCTTTACAATTTCGGCGTCGATTACTTCGATGATTGACTTCGTGTCCATTCCTGCCTCTTTTCGCAGTGGATTGAAAGCACTTACTACGATAGTACACCTACTAGGTTCCTGACAGCATGAATTGGTTCCTTGAAGTTCGTGCTATCCCACCCTTTCACCCAAAGAGCGGGCGAAAGGATGGGGCACGGAAGGTTCTTCTTCATGCGGTCAAAGGCCTAGGGCAAATATTCAGAGATAGATCCAGTTAGAGCTTCTCGCATAGACGCCATCCAGACGCTGTGAGAAGTTAATCAGTCCACGGAATCCATAAAGACATGGCTGACTCGGGTGAACAGTCCGAATGAAACAGTCAGCCGACGGGCAGTGCGGACATATAATTCCACACCTCGCCGCGCCTTGCGCTAGTAAGGCTGTCCGTCTGAGAATGCACAGCGCCGCAAGTGGAACATAGCTCTTTATCTGCGTCGAGCCGGAAATAACTGCAAGAGACTTTGCCGAAGCACGCAAATTCGAGCGACCCGCGCAAGATTAGCTTACTGCCCTTCGACCGGCGACGCGGCGGAGGCACGAATCTGCGGAATAATCTCGACTTCAGCCGTCGTTGAGTTGGCGATCATGCAATTCCTGTGAGCATCATCCAGCGTCTGACGGGCCTGTGAAATGGCCTCCTCCGATTGCACCTCGATGTGCGGCTCAATGGTAATTTTTGTAAACCTGAACTTACCATCGAGATACTCCACTTCGCCACGTGCGTCGCTTTCATAGGCTACAAGGGGTAGGTTCTTGTGTTGCGCGTAGGCAAGAAACGTAGTCATGGTGCACGCATTCAGAGCGGCGACAAACAGATCCTCTGGCGTCCAGAGTCCCGCTTCGCCTTTGAATTCTGGCGGACTTGAGATACTGACCCGAGGCTTCCCCGGCGAGCAGATGCGCCCTTTGCGATTCGATTCCCATCGCACATCACATTCGTACCAGAAGGTTTTATGGCTTGACTTCATGACTCCTCCCGAGTTCCCGGCCTCACTCAACAACTGAGTCTCGGGAATTGCGATGTCTTATCTTGAATCGCAATTGTATTTTCCGCAAGATCGACGTAGCGGGCGCCGGCGCGAGCCTGCATTGACGCACCGGCGCTCGCGCCACTGGCATTACAAATGCGAGCAATCCGCAATCGTCCCAGGCGGCTATAAGCTCAGACATCCTGAAGTGGGCGGAAATTAACATGGGCCGATTTTGTAAATCAGGCGCAGGTCAGTGCCCGGAAAAGTGGTTTCGGTGGCATTGAGTTCGTCGCAGAGATGACTCAGTGCCTGGTCGTGCGCCGCCAGGGTGAGGTGGTGCAGCGAGACGGTCAATGTCTTGCTGTCGGTATCGGGCAACAGGTCGGCCTCTGTGTTGTAGATCTGCCGGAGCAGGGCGCGGGTATCCTCGCTGCGCGCCATGGTTTCGCGCAGCACGGAGGCCATGCTGCTCTCAGCGCGATAGCTGATCATCCGGATGGTGTCCAGAAAATGTTTTCGTTCCGGGAGCAGTCTCTGGAAGCGTTCCTCTTCCGGCAACTGGGCCAGGGTAATGTGGTGCGGGGTCTGCTTGCGCTGCTGCTTGAGCTGTTCGATCTGCTGGCCCAGATGTTCGATCCGCTCCTGCAGCGTGGCCTGCTTTTGCTGATACCGGACCACCTCCAGGTCCGAGAGTTCCGCAGCCAGACTCTGTGCCCCGAAGGTGGCGCGGTCGCGCTGGCGCTGGCCGTTCAGTCGGCGAAGCTGGGCATCCAGTTGGCGCCAGGCTGGGTTGACCACCCGCACGGTGTCAGGAATCGGCTCGGTCCCATACTCCACCAACCTGTCCAGGCCGTAGTGTTGGCGCATATAGCGAAAGAAATTTTCCTGCGACCAG
>JBMFHB010000010.1:0-72894 GCA_049977045.1 Occallatibacter sp. | reverse complement strand
AAACCGGACATTTTTTGAACGGGGTATGTCAGGAGTTCTGAACTTGGTCTCCACGCCGCGCCCGCAAACGCCATGTTCAATGCCGCCCACATAGGTTTCATCGACCTCGACCGAGCCATGGAGACGATCCCGCCCAGGCCGCACCATGGCCGTGCGCAACTTTTGCAAGATGGTCCAGGCGGTTTGATAACTGCCCAGCCCCAGCAATCGCTGCAGGCCGAGTGCGCTGACTCCATGCTTCTGGTTGGTCATGTACCAGGCTGCGGCAAACCACTCCTGAAGCGAAATCCGGCTGCGGTCGAAGATGGTTCCTGCCGTTACCGACGCTTTACGTCCGCAACCCGCACAAGCCCAGCGCCCATCTGCTGTCCGCCAACCCTTTCCCAACTCACACTTTGGGCAGAGAATCCCGGTTGGCCATCGCAACCGCTCCAGATACGCGGCGCAGGCCAGCTCATCGGCAAACCAGGAATGAAACTCCTGCCACGTTCCCGGATAAGGCGGGTAAATTTCCGAAGTCGGAGGATCAGTGACCACTATATGTAGAGTCTACTGTACTCAGGCAGCTACCCCACTCGCGCCAATACAACCTACAGCACCTACGCCCCCAACTCCGGCCAACTGGGCTACACACCTGCGCTAGGTTGTCCCGTTGGGGACGGTTGCTCCAAAGAGACGGTGAGAGCCAATGCCCATGAATTTACCGCCAACTGGATTCCATCACGTCTCCTTTTCAAACAAAAGCTGGTCCTCTTCGGTGTGCTCGGAGGCGGCGTCCTCGCTGACGTACCCTCCAGCGGTAAGGCCACAGTCGTCACGGAATACCCTTGCGGAGTCCCTGTCAACAATGGCGTCGTCTGCCCGGGAACGCCCGCAACTTTGACAACCACCGGCGACACCGAGACGTCCTTCAAGCCTGTTTACGTTTATGGCGCTGGCCTCGACTGGGGTCTGCTCCCGCACCTTGGCATGCGCTTGCAGTATCGTGGCAACTTTTATTCGGCGCCCAACATGACGAAACTCTTTTCCTCCACCGATACCTTCACGCACACCGCAGAGCCTATGATTGGCATCTACTGGGTTCTGTAGTCGCTCGAATCGGTGGGAAAACGATTCTGTGGCCGTAGTTGGCAGTGAAGCGGCTTTACGTCCTACACCGTAACCCTCGCGCCATACGATCTGTTCACGGCGCTCGCCGTAAAGTCGAGCCAGGCGACGCTGCTCACGAACCCGAACACCGTCGTGGTCTACGCGGACAGCAATACGCAGATGCTCAACACCAGCCCCGTCGCCGTGGGCAGCGTGGTCCGCTTCTATGGGCTGGTGTTCAACGACAACGGGACGCTGCGCATGGACTGTGCCCAGATCAACGACGGCGTGCCGGAATGAGGATGCGCAATTCGGCGCGCCGAGTTACGCAGGTCTGAATCTCTGTCGTAGCGCGGGCTTCCTCATCTGCTTTGACCTCTTGCGAACACTTGGGATTCTGCGCGGTTCTCTGCGAAACTGGAGACATGCCCCCACTGCCGCCGGCGCTGATCTTCGACCTGGATGGAACCCTGACCGACTCGAAACCGGGCATTCTCGGCTGCCTGCGGAAGATGTTGGCCCTGCACAACCTGCCTGAGCCCGCACATCCCGAGGTAGTTCTTGGGCCTCAGGTGGAAGAGTGGGTCAAATGGATGCATCCGGAGGGCGGAGCGACGAAGCACGCAGAGATGGCGCGCGACTATCGTGCCTGCTATGATCGCGAGGGCTGGAACAAGAACTCGGTTTTTCAGGGAATCAGGGAAACACTGACCGCTCTTAACGGTCGCGGATTCACGCTTTACGTGTGTACCTCGAAGCGGCAGCACTTCGCTGAGCGCATCCTCGATGCTTTTGGTCTCTCGGGCTATTTTGTGGCCATCTATGGCGACAAAGAGGAGTTGGCGAGCCACCACAAAGCCGACCGGCTGGCCGATCTGCTCAGGGAGCACGGACTCGACCGTGACGCGGCGTGGATGGTGGGCGACCGCAACAACGACATCGAGGCCGCTCACGCCAACGGGGTCCGCTGCCTGGCGGCCGCATGGGGTTATGGAACCCAGGAGGAGTGGGCGCAGGCCGATGCGATAGCGGCCACGCCTGCCGACGTTCTGGAGGCTGTCAGCGTGCGCGCGAATTGCCCAGGCGCGTAACAACGTATTGCGTACTGCGCCCCGGCGCTTCATCGAAGGGGAATGCTGTTCCATTTGGGATTTTGTGTCGGAAGTATGACCTCCAAGCCACACGATCGCCCCACATTGCGCCACGCGCTCGACGCGGCGGCGAAGATTTTGGCCAATGGTCCGCATCCCGGCCGCGCGCGGCGCGACAGCGAGACGCTGCTCCTGCATGTGCTGAGAAGGGATGCGCCGGAGATCAATCTGGCCTGGCTGATCGCCCATGAGGGCGATGAGTGTGCGCCCGATTCCGCCGCCGCGTTCCACGGCCTGATCGAACGCCGCTTCGCCGGCGAACCCATGCAATACATCACCGGCGAAGCCGAGTTCTACGGCCTGCCCTTCCGCGTGAACCGCGACGTGCTGATTCCGCGGCCGGAGACGGAGCTTCTGGTGGAAAAGGCGATCGAGATGGCGCAACGGCTGAGGCCGCCGGGCGCGAAGCCCGCGCCGCGCATCGTCGACGTGGGCACAGGCTCGGGCGCGATTGCCGTGGCGCTGGCGCGCGCGCTGCCGTTCGCCGAGATTGCGGCCACCGACATCTCAGCCGCGGCGCTGGCTGTGGCCCGAGCCAACGCCGAACGGAACGGCGTGGCCGGCCGCATCCGCTTCCTCGAAGGCGATCTGCTCGATGCCATCGGTGGCGGATCGTTCGATTTCGTCCTCAGCAACCCGCCCTACGTGCCTGACAGCGATCGCACGACCCTCGATGTGGAAGTGCGCGACTACGAGCCGGCGCAGGCGCTCTTCGCCGGTGAAGATGGCATGGCGATCTACCGCCGCCTGCTTCCCGCCGCGCGCAACGCGCTGGTTGCCGGTGGAACGCTGCTGCTTGAAATCGGCCACGGTCAGCGGGCGGAGATGCAAACGCTGCTTGAACGGGAAGGCTTTGCCGCAATCGAGTTCTTCCGCGATCTGCAGGGCATTTCCCGCGTAGCCATGGCGCAGCGGCCGTAGGTCTCAAATTGCCACGGCTGCTCAAAACGCTCTCGCATGCAGAAGGTCGACCAGGCTGTCGAGCGCCTGCTCGTGCCGAAAGAAAAGTACAGCTTCACGATTGATTTGAGGCCGCTCGCGCATGGATGAGTCTTCCACTCATTTCGCACGGCCCGTCTTGTTCAGTTCCTTATAGAAACCAAGATCTTTTGCCGAGAGCAGCTTGACGATGTAAAGAATCTGGCCGTAGTGCAGGCCGAAGTGCTCTACCACCGTGTAGACGGCGTCGATGCCGCGTACCTGGTTGCCGCGGATTGGGTAGGCTGCAAGCAACTCTTCGGCGGTCAGCCGGTCCAGCAATACGGCAGCCTCGTCGAGCGTGGCGCCCAGCCGGTCAAGGAGATCCGCGGCCGTGGCGCCCTCTTTGGCCGCAAACTCAGCCGCGCGGTTGCGCGTATCCTCGCAGCGGCCGAACGAGGCCACCAGCCACTGGCGCACGTTGCCTTCCAGATGCAGCAGCAGATTGCCAATGCTGTTCGAGGCCTCGTTGGGCCGCCACCAGATCTGCTCTGGGGTGAGCGGCGCCACGCATTCCTTTATGCGCGGCCACTCCTGGCCGAAGAGCTTTTGACGCGAGAAGTCGAGAAACAGTTGAGCCAGTTCCGGATTCGATGTGGCCATGCAATCTCTCCTTGTTGTGAATCGCACTCCCCGGCGCCCAAGAGTGTCTCTGAGGCGCCTGCGATTCTTGTAGAGCCTTGCCGGGCTGGAAAACTAAAGCAGTTCGTAGCCCGCGAACCAGTAGCCGATCTCGAAGGCCGCCGTCTCTTCGCCGTCGGAGCCGTGGATGGCGTTCTCCTGGATCGAAGCCGCGAACTTCTTGCGGATGGTTCCCTCGTCGGCGTTCGCCGGATTGGTGGCGCCCATCAGCTTGCGCAGGTCGGCGATAGCGTTTTCCTTTTCGAGAACCATCAAATAGAGCGGACCAGACGACATGAAATCCGTCAATCCACCGAAGAACGGCTTGTCGCGGTGCACCGCGTAGAAGCCTTCGGCCTCGCGCTTGGTGATGAACTCTTTTTTGATGGCGACGATGCGGAAGCCGGCCTTGTCAATCTCGGACAGAATGGCGCCAGTCAAATTCTTGCTGACCGCGTCAGGTTTAATGATGCTGAAGGTGCGTTGTAGCAAGCGGAATGTACTCCTTGGAATGGGATATTTCTCTCGTTTCATTGTAGGTGCCGGAGGGGGATGGAGGGCCAGGCTTCGCAAAACCAGTGTTTCGGTTCGGTTTCCACACCCCCTTGAGCGTTCCCGAATCGAGCGATGGCGCGCTCAAAATTGCTTTTCAAGACACATAAGTTGTTCATGTTAAAGGTGATTTAGTTACTGAATCCGTCTGGAGTCCACTTTAAATGTGGGCGCTGGATTCGTTCCATCTAACACAAAAGGTGTAGCGGGGCGCTTTGTTTTTGTACTTGCAAATGTCCTGCGATCTGCTACAAGTTGTATGTAATCAAAAAGGCTCCGGGGAGCGGCCGCAATGCAGGCCGCCAATCATCTTATATTGGTTACATTGGGGATCGCTTCATGTTCGTTACTGGCTTACAAATCGCGGCCGTTATGGCGATCGCGTGGTATCTCGTACGTTGGCATAAAGGCGTACGGCGTCGAAATTCCCAGACATGGGAAAGCCTGCTGGCCCGGCTGCGTCCTGAGTGGAGTGCGCGTGAGTTGAGCAAGCAGTTTCTTTGGAAAGAGGGCCTGAGCGCTACACCTGAGGACGCATGGGTGCGGATGGAAGGTCCGCGCGGCCTGTGGGTGATGTACCAGAATGCGCGTGTCATGCTGGAGATGGCGGATTACGCCGTGAGGAACTGCAAAGGCGTGGATCGGCTGCTGATTGAGACTCTGCACAGCGACGCCATGCAGATTCGCGTGTGCGTGCTGATGGCGCTGGCACAATATGCATTTACCCAGGCGGGTGAAGGTGTTCGCGTGAATGCCTATCGCGCCGCCGCAATGTACACCGGCATGGCAGCCCGCATGACGCAACTGCTGCAGGTTCACGCGGCCGTTGTGGTTCCGGACTTTGTCGCAGCGATGTAATCCGGATTTTCCGGTTTCTAAACACCGAACCCCGGCCAAGGCCGGGGTTCTTCATTTCAGGCAGTGCGGCTTATGCCTGATTGTTCGCGAGAAACTCGCCGATCTTCGTATACTCGCTTTCCGTGAGCCTGAAGCTGAGAGCCGCGGCTGTCTCTTCCACCTGCCGAGGGCTGCGCCCGCCTACAATTGCCGCGGTGATGGCGGGATGGTGCAGCGTCCAGGCCACGGCCACAACGCCGGGCGTGACGCCATGCCCGCTGCCAATCTCGCGCAGCAGTTCCACCAGGCGCATGTTGCGGCTGAGGCGCGGCTCGTTGAACTCCACATTCTTGCGGCGCCAGTCGTTGGCTGGGAACGCGGCAATGCGCTCCGGCGTCATCTTGCCGGCAAGCAGGCCGGAGAGCATCGGTGAGTAATTGATCACGCCAATACGGCTTGCATGCGCAAAGGGCAGAATCTCCGCCTCGATCGCGCGCCGCAGCATCGAATAAGGCGGCTGCAGGCTGGTGATGGGAGCGATTTTCTGCGCGCGCATCATCTGTTCCACGTTGAAGTTCGACACCCCGATCCAGCGCAGCTTGCCTTGGTCGCGCAGCCGGGACAGCGTCTCCCAGCCCTCCTCGACATCGGCGTCGGGATTGGGCCAGTGAATCTGGTAGAGATCGATCGCGTCGACCTGCAGTCGCCGCAACGATGCCTCCACCTCTTCGGCAATCGACGCCGCCTTGAGTGAGTTGTAGATGGTCCGGTCAGCGTGCCAGCGCATGGAGCACTTGGTGAAGATGTAGGGCTTGTGCGGAGAAGCTTTGACGGCGCGGCCTACGATCTCTTCCGAGTGGCCGAGGCCGTAGACAGCGGCTGTATCGATCCAGTTGATGCCGAGATCGAGCGCACGGTGGATGGCTGCGATGGAGTCGCTATCGTCCTGAGGGCCCCAGGCGTATTGCCAGTCGCCACCGCCGATAGCCCATGCGCCAAAGCCGATCGCGGTCAGTTGCAGGTCGGAGTTGCCAAGGGTGCGGAGTTCGTGCGAAGTGGACATGGTCATTGTCTCCTGCGATAACGATAAGCCCGAGGGGTTGATGGATGGTATGCAATTTTGGCCCAGCTGAGGCCCGCGCGCCTCGCTCCCTTGTTTGCTCGTTCCCCTGCTCCCTGCTTTATTGCGGGAAGGGCGCAAACTTGTCGTCGCACGAAGGCGGATTGCCTTCGGCCGGAGTTCCCGTGATCGTCGAGTCGGCGCTCGTCAAAGCCGCACCCTTAGGCAGATCGAGGTTGGTTGGCTCGGGGCCGAGCGTCAGGTCGGCGTGAGCTACCTTGTAGGTATAGTTCGCCTCGTCGGTGATCTGCACGCCGTTGAGCGTGACCCCAATGCGGTAATCGTGCGAGTAGCCGTTGAAGGTGAACCTGCCGCCGCCGCTCACGCGCACATTTTCGAGCGTCACGTCGCGCATCGAAGGCGGTGAGTTTCCTTTGAGCGTTCCGGCCGCCGAATAGGCCGTGTCGAGCGTGATCGGGTTGGGCGAGTTGCGGATGCACACATCGTTGTAGATCACATCGTGAGTCAGGCCGCCGCGCGAACCATTCGACTTGATGCGGATGCCGGCATCGGTCCCATCGAGCGACAGATCGAAAACGCGAATCTTGCTCACGCCGCCATTGGTTTCGCTGCCGATCGACATGCCGTGGCCCCAGTAGAAGTGATCGTGGCTGATGGTCATGTTGGTGGCGCCGCCCAGTCCGCCCTTGATCGCCACGTTGTCGTCGCCGTCGCGGATCGAGCAGTGCGTAATGGTGACGTTCTTTGCGCCGTCGCCGGGATCGATGCCGTCGGTGTTGCGCGCCAGTGGGTGCGCGGAGTCGGCCACTCGGTGGGGCGTGTCGATCTTCACACCCCACGCCGTGAAGCCATTGCCGTGGTTATAGGTCACGTGAAAGTTCGGCGAGTCTTTGAGCGTAATGCGGTAGAGCGTGAAGTCATCGGAGTGGTCGACGACAATCAGCCGCGGCACTTGCTGGCCGCCGCCGGCGCGGGCCTGCTGCGCCAGATCCCACCAGGAATACTGCGCCCCCAGCATCTTCTCGCCGCCGCGGCCGTCGATTGTGCCGTCGCCCATGACACCCGCGCCGGGCGCGTGATCGACCGAGATCAGCGGCTTGCATCCGCGCATGCCCCCGTGGCTCACAATGCCGCAACTGCCCGGCGAAATCGCATAGAGCGCAGGATCGCGCGAAGCGAAGAGCGTTACGCCCATCCCCACGATCAGCGTCACGCCGGGCTTCAACCGCAGCGGCCCGGTCAGGAATGCGTCTCTTGTCTCGTCCACATGCAGCATCACGGCCATGCTCTTGTCGCACCTGTCGATGGCCTTCTGAATGCGCGCTGTGTCGAGCTTCTGCTCGTCGGCTGGAGCGAGTGTGTGCCCAACACGCGTCAATCGCGCGTTGAGCGTGGCGCAGACCGTCGGAAGCAGGGGTTCGATCACGGTGCGGGTATCCTGCGCCGCCAGACACGACGTTACGCCGAAAATTGCGGCAGCTAGAGCGATGGAGCGGGGAACCATAAGCAAAATTCCTTTGCAGGTTGTCAGAAGTTCCGTAAAACACCACACTAAAGCACCGCGCTCTCGCAGAACAAGAGCGGGAAAACCGGCAGGGATCAAAAGCAGACAGTGTCTGTGCACTCCCTGGATCAAGCTGCGGAAAACCAGGGACTTCAGCCGCGGGGGGATGGCGTTTTCGCTCTTCAGGAAGAACAACTGCCGGACGAATGCGGCGCATCCATCCGGCAGTACTCCTTTGCGCGATTCCGCAGCGCCTGGAAGGCCGCGTATACGGCTTACAGCGCGCTCTCGCCGCGCTCGTCGTTGCGGATGCGAATGGCTTCGTCGACCTTGCTGATAAAGATCTTGCCATCGCCGATGCGGCCGGTTCGCGCCGCGCCCACAATGGCCTGAATCGCCTTCTCCTTCATATCGTCGTGAACCACCATCTCGATCTTCACCTTGGGCAGAAGGTCCACTGTGTATTCGCGGCCGCGGTAAAACTCGGTGTGGCCCTTCTGGCGGCCGTGGCCGCGGGCCTCAAGAATTGTCATGCCCTCGATGCCTGCTTCCAGCAGCGCATCCTTGACGGCATCCAGCTTGGAGGGTTGTAACACAGCTTCAATTTTCAACATAAACAGAGATTCCTCGTTCGATAGCCTATCAGGCCGGGCGGCGTTTTGACCGCTTCAGGCCAGAACTCTCTTGATTCCCGGCAAACTTCGGGAACGTTAATCGAGCACGTAGCCTTCTTCTCCGTGCTGGGAGAGATCGAGGCCGGCGATCTCGTGCTCAGCCGTCACGCGCAGTCCCATGGTCTTGTCCACCGCGAAGAGCAGAATCACAGTGCCCACGATGGAGATTCCCCACGCCACGCCCACGCCGGCAAGCTGGTAGAGGATCTGGCTCCAGTGCCCTTCGATGGCGCCGGTGGGAACGTTTTTGCCATAGATCGGATTGATCGCGCTCGCGGCAAACACGCCAGTCAGGATCGCGCCCAGCGTGCCGCCCGCGCCGTGCACGCCAAAGGCGTCGAGCGAGTCGTCGTAGCCAAAGAATGCCTTCACCTTGAACACCATGAAGGAGCAGAAGAACCCCGCGGCGAGGCCGATGGCCATTGCCGACATGGGTTGCACAAAGCCTGAGGCCGGCGTGATGGCGACAAGCCCCGCCACCGCACCCGAGATGGCGCCCAGCGCCGTGGGCTTGCCGTTGTGCAGCCACTCGAAGATCGTCCATCCAATGGCTGCGGCGGCCGTGGCAAAGTGCGTGTTGATAAAGGCGCTGGTGGCCAGGGGACTGGCTGCCAGCGCGCTGCCGGCATTGAAGCCGAACCAGCCCACCCAGAGCAGGCAGGCGCCAATAAAGCTCAGCACCATGGAGTGCGGCGGCATGGCCGTGTGCGGGTAGCCGAGGCGCTTGCCCAGATAGAGCGCGCAGACAAGCGCCGAGATGCCGCTGGTGATGTGCACCACCGTGCCGCCGGCGAAGTCCAGGCTGTGAATGTGGCTGCCGGTTGCGTTCAGCAGCCCGCCCACGCCCCAGACCATATGCGCCATCGGGCAATAAACCACCAGCGACCACAGCGACAGAAACACCGCCATCGAGCTGAACTTCATGCGCTCGGCAAAGGCTCCGGTAATGAGCGCCGGCGTGATGATGGCGAACATGAGCTGGTAGATCATGTAGGTCTGCTCGGGAATGGTGGGGGCATAGTCCGGATTCGGGCTCAGTGAAACCCCGCGCAGGAAGACGTGCTCGAAGCCGCCGATCAACCAGTTGCCGTGCCCGAAGGCCAGCGAGTAGCCCACCAGCGCCCACAGAACACTCACCAGGCCCATCATGGCGAAGCTCTGCATCATGGTGCCGAGGATGTTCTTCTTGCGCACCAGGCCACCGTAGAAGAGCGCCAGACCCGGTCCCGTCATCAGCAGAACAAGCGCCGCCGAGGTCAGCATCCATGCGTTATCGCCGGCCGATTGCGCACTGGCCGTGGCGGCCTGCTCTTGATGCAGGGCCTGTTCGAGGGCGGCGATCCGCGCCTGCGTGGCCATCTGCATCTGCGTATCGGCGGGCTTTGCGGATTGAGCCAGAAGCAGGGCGGGGAATCCAAGTACCAGAAGAAGCAGGAACCATCCAGTAGTGCGGCAGAGCATGAAGTTTTCTTACTCCTGTGAGACGCGTGCTTGAAGGTGTCTAGCGCCGCGGCGAATCTCCGGCCGCCGATCCGGTCAGGGTGTACAAGAATGCTCAACGGCCTCAAACCAACTTTTCAAAAACCGCAAGAGCAGGAATTGCGATCGAGTCAACTGAGCGCAGGCTTCGCGCGTCCTTGCAAAAGGGTTGCGATAGGCCTGAATATTTCACGCACCGCATAAGGATTCCATGAAGAAAGTCAAATGCCATGGATTATTTATGGGTTCCATGCATAGCGAGGGAGCCGGGCTGACAAGAGGCAAACCTGCGCGCGGTTGAAAGTCAGGTTGACAAACAAAGGCGGCAGGTTGGCAACGCCGGCGGGATTTCAAAGAGCGAGGCCGGACCAGGACAATCCAGGCCGGAGGCTGGCCAAGTTACGCGTAAATGTCGAAATGGCAAGACGGGGCTGGCATGGGTATTCTGTTCAGGGGGATACAAAAACAGTTGAAGCCTTGCCGGAATCCGATCTCGTGGGTGATGACCTATACGCCGAAACCGCAGCTACGGAGTCCGAAAGGCTCAGGAATCGTTCGTAGATGTATCCACTGGTCAATCCTGCTCTCCGCCGCGGCGGCGCCGATGTTTGCGCGCCCGTGCCTGGCTGCTCCTTCGCATCCGGCAGTTTGCACCCGCGTAGCGTTCGACGGCCTGGTAAACGCCGGCCAGGAATGGAGGACGCCTCTCGGCGAGGGCTGGGTCTTTCGCATGCTCCCTATCGTTCCCGGACCCCACGGCTACACCGGCTGGGATCTGGTGGTCGATCGCGTTCCTCCGGCCGGCTTTCCCGATGCCCTGCTGCTGGCCACACCTCCCTACAACTCCATCAACGACAGGGAAATCGGCACCACCTTCGGCCTGCGCGCCCAGGACGCCATCGGCTGGAATCCGCGCAGCTTTCACTTCCTCGCCAACCCGGCCGCGTTTCTTGAGGGCCAGAAGCTGTTTGTGGCCCTTTTGAACCGGCTGCACGCGCTCGCGGCCAGTTCGCAAAAGCCGGACTCCGACCCGGAGGTCGAGCGCCTTACCCACCAGTTAATGAGTTTGCGCTCTCACTCGGCATCGGGCGAGCTGCGCATTCTCGATGCCGGCCTTGCTCCGGGGACCGCCGACCCCGCTTCCTACGCGCAGAATTGGGCGCATCAAGCGGCCTATATGTCGTACACGATGATTCCTCAGTCGGGCTTTAATTCTTCACCGCGCGGAGAGCTTGGCTGGATGCACTTTTCCCTTACGCTGTGGCTGCCCTCCGGCTGGAAGTTGCCGCGCGGCGTCAGCGGTACATCTGCCGCCTGCCCGGAATAACCATCAGCCGTTGCAAGCCCGCCGGGCGTAGAATGGATGCATGGCGACCACAGTGGAGCGCGACCGCTATCTCTTCGGAGCGCTCGAGAGCAGCGCAAAAAATCGTCTCAGGGTGAGAGAGGTCGATTACGGCTATGAGCAGCCGGAGGGCGTTCTACTCACTTCGCTCGATCTCGCGGTCAACTGGATCCGCAAGAACTCCATCTGGCCCATGACCTTTGGGCTGGCCTGCTGCGCCATCGAGATGATGTCGATGGGCGCTTCGCGCTACGACATTGCGCGCTTTGGCGCCGAGGTCTTTCGGCCGTCACCGCGCCAATCCGATCTGATGATCGTGGCCGGCCGCGTCTCGCAGAAGATGGCGCCCGTGCTGCGCCGCCTCTACGACCAGATGCCGGAACCTAAGTGGGTGATCTCGATGGGCGCCTGCGCCACCTCGGGCGGCGTCTTCAACAACTATGCCATTGTGCAGGGTGTCAATCAGGTTGTGCCGGTCGATGTCTATGTTCCCGGCTGCCCGCCGCGCCCCGAGCAGCTCATCTACGCGATCAATCTTCTCCAGGAGAAGATCCAGCACGAACGGCGCAGCTTGCTGAAGACGCTCAACGTAGGTTAGCCGCAGCCATCGCTCCACGCACTTTCCGCGGGATAGGAATCTCGTTGTGCACCGGTTCCGTTATGGAACGCTACGCTCTTTGCGCTACGCTATTCTCGCGCCGCCGTCAAACCAGAGGCGGTCTCCGCACGTCCAAGAGTGCAAGCTGGCGGCAAAGAGATCCATCGTTCCGCCCGCCTGATCTGGCTTGAAAAATCCAAATACCAAAAGGAGACGACCATGCAATGGACGCAGTCATCGGCTAAAGCAATTCTGTTCGCCGCGCTGACCTCCCTCGGCGCCATCGCAGCCCACTCTCAAACCAGTGTCGCTGCCAGTCTATACGGGGCGTTCAACGGAGCGACCTCCGGCAGCGGCACGCAACAGAGCCCGGCCAACGCGGCCGGCGGCTTGTTCGAATTGCGGCATATCAAGAATCCGCTCGTCGGTTACGAAGCCGCGTATTCCTATAACCGCGCCAACCAGAACTACTCTACCTCTCCACCTTCTGTCTGCGGACTGGTATGCCAACAGGAGGAATCTGCATCGGTCTCATCGAATGCCCACGAAATCTCCGGCGCCTGGGTGGTGTCGCTCCCTCTAGGCGGCATCAGGCCCTTCGCTTTGGCAGGTGGCGGGGTTTTGCTCAATGAGCCGAGCGTGAGCAGCGTTGCATTGATCACCTGTCCGGCTGAAGGCACAACCCCGTGCACCACTGCGAGCACTCCCACCAGCACCTCCACCAAGGGCGTTCTCGTTTATGGAGCCGGGCTGGACTGGAGCTTGCTGCCGCACATCGGTTTACGCCTGCAATACCGGGGCAATCTCTACAAGGCGCCGGATCTGGTCAACGCCTTCTCGTCGACCAATGCATTCACCCACACGGCCGAGCCGATGATCGGCATCTACTTCCGCCTCTGATGCGCGGGGCGTCCCATTCTATGGTTCCGGCCTAGAAAGAATCTCGTGGTTTCCCACCCTTTTTCCGCAAAGAACGTGGAAAAAGGGTGGGGCACGGGAACAGCACGGGAGCAGTGTTCTCTTTCTGAATCAATCAACGCCGAGAACGCGTTTCGAATGGGAACGCTCAAATCCAGTCCGGGCCTCCGTAAATCTCGCATCGCCTTCCCGCCCTGTCTTTGTCTATTCTGGATAGAGTGCTCTGGAGTTTTCTGTTTCGATGATGCGTTTGAGCTCGTTCTCCCTTAAGCGGCGCAGGAATGAAGTCCCGGCTCTGCTCCTGCTTCTTTTTCTATGCCTTCCTGTTCTGCGTGCGCAGCAGGCAAGATGGACCGTTCTCGGTCCCGACGGCGGTGACGCGCGCGCCTTTGCCTCCGTGCCGGGCGAGCCGCAGCATCTCTATCTCGGCACCACCAACAGTTGGCTCTACGAGTCGTTCGACGAGGGCGCCACGTGGCATCGGCTGGCGAAGCTCGACCGCAGCGACGGCTTCGTGATCGACAACATTCTGGTGGATTCGGCGCACCCGAAGACACTTTATGTGGGCGCATGGAAAGACCCCAGCGATGGCGGCGTCTGGACGAGTTACGACGCCGGCCGGACGTGGACCGAAACGCCGTACCTGAAGGGCCAGCCGGTCTTTGCGCTTGCCCAGGCGCCCTCCGATCCCAGCGTCCTCTATGCCGGCACTCTTAAGGGCGTCTACCGTTCCGGCAACTCCGGCGCCACCTGGAGCCTGATCAGCCCGGCTGGGAGCCGCGAGATTCATGAGATCGAGTCTCTGGCCATCGATCCTCGCGACGCCAATGTTGTCTACGCCGGCACATGGCACCTGCCGTGGAAGACGATGAACGGTGGCAAGAGCTGGCGCAACATCAAGCGCGGCCTCATCGTCGATTCCGACGTATTCTCGATCATCGTCGATCCCGTTCACCCCCGCACCGTGTATCTGAGCGCGTGCAGCGGCATTTACAAGAGCGAGGATGCGGGCCTGCTGTTCCACAAGATTCAGGGCATCCCGAACGAAGCTCGGCGGACGCGGGTCATCATGCAGGATCCGGAAAATCGCGAGATCGTCTACGCCGGAACCACCGAAGGACTCTACAAGACCGAGAACGCCGGCCGCACCTTCCGGCGGATGACCGGCTCGGACGTGGTGATCAACGACGTGTACGTCGATCCCACGAACTCGCGCCGCGTGCTGCTCGCCACCGATCGCGGCGGCGTGCTGGTCAGCGACGACGGCGGCGGCACATTTACTCCGTCGAATACCGGCATCTCCGAGCGCAAGATCGCGGCCCTGCTCGTCGATCGCAACGATCCCCGCAGCCTCTATGCCGGCGTGGTCAATGACAAGCAATTCGGCGGCGTCTTCCACTCCACGGACAGCGGCGCGCACTGGCAGCAGCTTGACGCCGGACTCGATGGCCGCGACGTCTTCTCTCTTGCGCAGTCCAAAGACGGCACGATCGTCGCCGGAACCAGCCATGGCATTTTCGTTCTTCCTGCCGGCGATCCGCCCGCCGCGGGGAGCGTTTCCGACGACGCGCTCGTCTGGCAGCCGCGCAACGACATCGCCAACCTGCGCGTGAAGGCAGCCGTCGAAAGGCTCCATGGCACCAGGGTCAACGTCGAGAAACAGGTGAGCGATCCGGTCATTCAACTGGAGAGCCTCGTCAACGCCGTCGATGCCTCGGGCGATGTGTGGGTGGCGGCGACCGATTACGGCGTCCTCACCAGCAGCGACCAGGGCGCCAGTTGGCAGGGTGGCCCGGTGATGGATCAGGGAGACTTCATTTCCGTCACCGCCCATGGCAAGGAGATGGTCGCCGCGCGCGACTCGAATGTGGTGATCTCGCACGACTCCGGCAGCTCCTGGTGGCCCATGGGCACGCCTATCGCGCTTACGCATATTCACCGCGTGACCTTTTCGCCTGACGGCACTCTCTGGCTCGGCGCGCATGAGGGCGTCTACTTTACGCGCAACCTTGGCAAAAACTGGTTCTGGATTCAGCGTCTGCCGCTCGGCAATGTTGACGACCTGAGCTACGATCCGGTTTCTGGGCGCGTTCTCGCCAGCTCCCGCCGGGTCGATCAGGTCTTCGCTATCGATCCCAGGACGATCACCTGGGTCTCGTGGCAGGCAGGTTACCAGATTGACCTGATCCGCGCCGCCGGTGGCCGCCTGGTGGCAGCCTCGCTCAACGATGGCGTCATCCTGGGGCCCAGGGTTCCACCCGCGCCGCACAGGAATGATCGGTAAGGCTTCGTACATCCAGAACAGCTTCACCAAATCGTGTCAGGGCGCCGCGCTGGTGAATTGATGATTTATGTACAGTGCCTAGAGCATTTTAGCTTTTGCTGTAGACTTCCGTGCCCCATCCATTCCGCGTTTTTCAGCGGAATGGGTGGGACACCAGTAAAATCCCGGTCTACACAATTTCCGAAAATGCTTTAAGCGCCCAGGGGGGCGGGTTAGCCCGACACTCACTTGACCTTGAATGCCTTGTCGACGATGGCGTTGGGGTCGCGGCCCGCGGGGAGCATGGTGAACAGGGATCTGGTTGCGGTACGCGCGACGGCTACGTCGCCCGAGCGGCGGTCGGCGACAAACAGCAGGTGACCTGCGGCCGAGAAGGCCATGGCATCCGGCCCGTCTCCGACATGGATTGCGCCCACAAGCCTGCCGTCGTCGATCGAGTAGACCGTTACTTCCTGCGAGTGGAGGTTGGCGACGTAGACCAGCGCGTTGTCGCGCGACACCAGTCCGCGGACGGGATCGGCTCCGATCATGTAGGTGTCGCCCACCTCGTCGGTGGTGTTGTAGATCTCGCTCAGGGAGTCGGAGAGCGAGTTCGACGCGAAGACCTCGCCGCCGTCAGGCTTCAGAGCCAGGTCGACGGGAGCGCGGCCCACGTCCATGAGCGCTTCGAGCCGATCGGGTTGCGCAGGGCCGGCATCCTGCTTTGTTGCCGCGTGCGCCAGTGCAATCGCCATCACCTGGTGCCCGGCGGAGCAGGCAACAAATGCTTTTGAGGAATCGGGCAGGATCACGGGGCTGGTCGCGCCGGGACAGTCCGCGAAGACGGCGCGCGCATGGCCGTTTCCCGGATCCATCATTGTCACGGAGCCGGCCTGCTGGTTGGCGACGACGAGCGTCTTGCCGTCGGGCGCGATGCACGCCGCGACTGGTCCTTCGCCGACGCCATACTGCGCCAATTCGCGCCGCGCCTTCAGGTCGATGACCGAGACCGAGTTTGAGCCGGAGTTGGCCACATACGCGCGCGCGCCGTCGGCATCAACATCGATCGAGACTGGTTGGCGGTGAACGGGGATGGTGGCGACAACGGCGTTGCGCTCGGCATCGATCACTGAGATCGAACCGTTCGTATCCGGCGCGCCCTGGTTGACGACGTAGATCTCGTTCCGCGTGGGACTGGCGGCCACGGCGACCGGATGGCGGCCCACGGTCAACTCACGGTCCAGGCGCACGTTGACGACGTCGAGCACGGTCACAGTGTCGCTGCCGCCGTTGGTCACATAGATGTATTCGCGATAGTTGGGTGGGTACTGGGGAAAATCGTGCGGCCGGCAGCCGGTGAACGCCAGCGCGAACAGGGCAAGCACGGTTAAAGCAAATTTTTCATAGACGTCTCGATGGAAGACAAAACCGTCGAATTTCCATTGCCGTCTGCGTAGCGCGGGTCTGGAGACCTGAGCCACAGGCTCTCGGCGATCACGGATCACTGACCACTGACCACTGTTCACTGTCCGCTCGCTTCCGCCGTTATCTTGCTCGTTGCGCCTCGCGCCAGCGAGCGGCCCACGACGGGTGCAATCTGTTCGATCTCGTTCATCATGGTTGCGAACTGTTCGGGGAAGAGCGACTGCGGGCCGTCGGAGAGCGCGCTCTCGGGATGGTTGTGCACCTCGACAATGACGCCGTCGGCGCCGGCTGCGATTCCGGCGCGCGCCATGGGCAGTACGCTGTCGCGGCGTCCGGTGCCATGGCTGGGATCGACCAGGATCGGCAGGTGGCTCACGTGCTGCAGAGCAGGGATGATGCTGAGGTCGAGGGTGTTGCGCGCGTGATCGGCAAAGGTGCGAACACCTCGTTCGCAGAGGATCACCTCGTAGTTGCCCTCGCTCATCACGTACTCGGCGGCCATCAGGAACTCTTCGAGCGTGGCGCTCATGCCGCGCTTGATGAGCACCGGCTTGCGCATGCGGCCGACCCTCTTGAGCAGGGAGAAGTTCTGCATGTTGCGCGCGCCGATCTGGATCAGGTCAGCCCACTCGGCGACGAGATCGAGTGACTCGGCGTCAATCGCCTCGGTGACGATGCGCAGCCCGAATCGATCCCGGATTTCGGCCATGATCCTGAGCGCTTCGAGGCCCAGGCCCTGAAAGGCATAGGGCGAGGTGCGCGGCTTGTAGGCGCCGCCGCGAAAGAACTGCGCTCCGGCCGCGGCCACCTGCTCGGCAATGGCGAAAGCCTGTTCGCGGCTCTCGATGGAGCAGGGCCCGGCAATGACGGCTAGATTGCGGCCGCCGATGGTCGCGCCGTTGGCAAAGCGGACCACGGTGTCTTCTTCCTTCACGTCGCGGCTGGCCAGCTTGTATGCCTTGGAAACACGGATGACCTCGGCGACCCCGGAGAGGGATTCCAGGTTGCCGCGGTTCACCTCGCCCTGGTTGCCGGTGATGCCGATAGCGGTGCGCTGCGCCCCCGGCAGCGGATGAGGCCGAAAGCCCAACTGCTCGATATGGTCGCAGACGGCCTGGATTTCCTCCGCCGTTGCCTGCGCCTTCATGACAACCAACATGACACGCCCCCGATCCCACAGTGTACCGGGTGAGGGAACGAAGGGCAATTTGAGGCGCGGGCGGTTTGGAGGAAGCGGTTGCTGGCGGGGTTGAGATACCGAGGCAGTCGGCAAACTCGACGCGGGCCGGAAACCGCGCGAGTTTGAAGAGTCAGGATGGGATGGGCGAAACTGCCGGTCAGTTGGAGTCGTCTTTCGGATCTACGCATTTTGCGGCGACGACGGCAGGTGCAATCACCATGCCGATAAAGGCGAGAGCGATGATAAGGTCATGCATCGTAGGATTCCTCGGGGCCGCGCGCTTGAGCCGGCCGGCACAGGAATCATCGGCATGTGGAAGGAAAGCTTGAACGCCGCTGCCGCGTGAGGGAGTTGCGGCTATGGGGTCGAGCGGGGGCGCTTGAGACCTTCAACGCTCAGTGGGTCTGCCGGAGCGGCGCAGGAGACCGGCGCGCTCGGCCTCGCGCTTCTGTGCGCGCCACTTGAGGCCGATCCACGCCAGATAGCTCAACTGGATCACCCAGGTGATGATGTAGGCCGCCACGCGGAACTGATGGTCGAGAATCGCTGCCTGGTCCATTTGCTGTTTGGTCCTCTCTGCCGTTTCGGGTCTGGGTTGACGATCGGTTTTGCCTGGCCGGGATGCGCGGGTCCGATTGTGCGCGTCTGGACCGGCGCCACCCGCCCGTCAGGCGTTGAGCGCGGCCTCGGCCTCGGCGGCGGCGATCTTCTGGTGCTGGCGCTCGACGCGATAGCGCAGCGCAAGGATGAGCACGCCCCAGGCGAACCATGCCAGCATGTTCCACAAGAGAGGGTGCACCATGGAAGGCGCCATGCCCGAGCCGGGCGCGCCGCCAAAGACGGGCGCGGGATGCTGCGTGCGCCACCACCGGTTCGACATGTAGACGATGGGCACGTCGAGCGCACCGAAGATGCCGAGCACGGCGGCCAGCGTCTGCATCTGCGGACCCGCGGCAAAACGGCGCAGGAGCAGATAGCTCATGTAGATGAGCCACAGGACCAGAGTCGTGGTCAGGCGCGCGTCCCAAGTCCACCAGATGCCCCAGGCGCGGCGTCCCCAGATGGGTCCGGTGGTGAGGACGACCGTGCAGAAGACAACACCGACCTCGGCTCCGGCCACTGCCCAGGCATCGAAGATCTGGGCCCGGTCGCGGTGCTCGCGGCGCGAAGCCAGATAGCCAACCGAACCCGCCAGGCTGACCGCAAAAAACAGGAATGCGACCGACGCCGACGGCACGTGGTAGTAAATGATGCGAAAGATCTCGCCCTGCATGGCGTCGTTGGGCGCGACATAAATCGCCTGATAATAGCCCCAGGCCAGCAGCGCCAGAGTGACGAGGGCGTAAAGGACGATTGCGAGTTTCTTCATGGGGAACCCTTGGGCTATACCAGTGTACGACGAGAACGGCGGAGCAGGCTCTTGGCCGAAATTCAATGTGAGCGCGATGAGACGGCAGCTTCGCAGAATGCCTTCTTGAAGACCGCAGCAAAATGGCCTCTCGCGCGAGGGGCCATGGTGTGAACCGCAAACTGGAGCCGACGGTCAGACTTGAACTGACGACCTGCTGATTACGAATCAGCTGCTCTACCAACTGAGCTACGTCGGCCTGTATCTTCGATTGTATCGTTGCGCCGGACGAAGGTAAAGGAACGATAGGGCAAAACGGCCGCGAACCTACGTATACTTTTCACCATGCAAATCGATCCTGTTCTCGAAGGTCAAAGACTGACCGCCCAATACCGGCAGATGTACGATGAAGAACTGCTCCAGCTCGCCCGCAACTTCGACGATCTGACGGAATCCGCACAGCGAGCCCTGCAGGCCGAGATGCTCAGCCGTGGGCTTGGGGATCCGGTGTCCCAGATCGAGCGCCAACGGATGTTCAATCCACGACGGGTTCCCTCCGCGCAGTCGACGGAGGAGCCGCACGCAGGGGCGACGCTGCACGCCGGGCCCGGCGCTTCACAAACCGGGCCCGGCGCTGCGGAAGACGGCCACGAGGAAGACGGTCTGCACGAGTACACATGGAAGACACCGCTCTGCGAGTGCTCGAACCGCGAAGATGCTGCGCTGCTTCAGGAGACGCTGCGCCGCGCCGGCATCGATAGCTGGATTCAATTTGAAGGCTACACGATTTCGTTCGTGCCATCGACCGAGAACCGGTCGACGAATAGAAGTTTGCAGATCCTTGTTGCCGCCGACCAACTCGATGAGGCGCGCGCGATTGCGGCAGAGCCGATTCCGCGGGAGATCGTCGATGAACTGACAGCGGAGGTTCCCGCGTTTGTGGAACCGAAGTGCCCCAGATGCGGATCGGAGGACGTGGTTCTGGAGAGCGTCGACCCGGAAAACGCCTGGCGTTGTGAACAATGTGAGGCGGAGTGGACGGAGGCGTTGCCGAAGGCGGATGGGTGAGCCTGAAAAGAAACAAACCCGTAAGGAGTTAAGACGCGTTGAAGGGTAACGGCGTCAGGTCGCCGTCCACCACGGTGGACGTGGCAAGCTGGCGAGTCGGCAGCTTGACGTATGGCGGTACGGGGTGCCGGTGGGGGACGACGAATGGCCCTCGATATCCTCTCAAAACGGAAAGAGCCGCCCGGCAA
The DNA here is from genome assembly GCA_049977045.1 of Occallatibacter sp. Classification (GTDB taxonomy): domain Bacteria; phylum Acidobacteriota; class Terriglobia; order Terriglobales; family Acidobacteriaceae; genus Telmatobacter. The sequence goes on along the minus strand of JBMFHB010000010.1, from coordinate 52,595 downwards.
CAGGGCAGCTCTTCCCTCAGGGAGAATAGTTCCAACGGAGGCAAAGCCATCAGAACTTTCTGGCTGCATGTTAGGTTCGGGGAAGAGCGGTGTCAAGGAAAAATATAAAGGAAAATAAGTAGATTTATTTTCAATTATTTACAGGATTAGTTGCAGGACTGGACCTATGGATTTTTCGCTAATCATTCGCCTGATTATTTTCGTTATTTACCGTGAATCTAGGCTGTTTCTTTGGGTTTATGTCTATTTTTCCACAGGCTCATGGCACCATTAACCCTTCGGATGCGGCTTCTGCATTGCCGGATCTTCGTCGGCCGATCTATCCCGCAAATCGAGATGGATGAACTCCATGTCGAAGACCGAGGAGGCCGGTTTGCCCGTCGCTACGCGGTAGAGCGCCCTGCCACCGCCCAGCAATCCTCCCAGAAAGATGGCGGCTCCGGCGCCGATCAGGCTCAGCATCGTGATGCCGAGCAGTAGTTTGCCGGTCTTTGCGATCTCCGACTCCACGGGCAGGGGAATCGCCGTCATATCGGCTTCGTAATGCACCGATTCGAGCAAGCGGTGGCTCTCGTCGGGAATGGCATCGCCACTGACGACGGCTACCAGCGGCCCACTGTCACGCACCTCGAGCGAAGCCAGATCGGAGTCGGTGAGGGGCTTGGGCCAGGGCGGTTGCGCACTGCTGCCGGCCTTGAGGTAAGCGCGAATCGCGTCCACCTGGGCGTGCGCCAACTGAGGCGTGGGGTAGTCGATGATGGTGAGCGTGGCCGGCCCCGAGGTGAGGGAGTAGTTCGCGGTTACGGTCTCCGCGCCCATGTCGAATCGGACCAGCGAAGGCGGCAGGACTCCGCCAGAGCCGGCGTAACTGGCCGGACCCACCGCGTAGTGCATGGTCTGCGGGTCGAGATGGGACTGCGGCAGATCGACGAGGATGGGCGGCAATAACGCGCTGTTTCCGGTGGCCTTTGGCAGGTGGCGGGCAATTTCGCGCAGTTCGCCGGCCGACATGGGCCCTACCTGGGAGAACGTTGCGTCGACCACAGTCGTTCCTACCCAGAACACCACGCGGTTTTTGTTCGACGCGGCGCCGCTGCCAATCTCGGCCTTCGGCCAGCCATTCTGCCTCAAATAGCTGTAGGCTCCGTAGGTTCCGCTGGCATCGTTGAAGCGAAGGAGGCGCAGGCTCAGCGTCTCGTTCTCGCGCTTATAGTTGGCGATGATCGCCGCGGTGAACCCGTATTCTTTGAGCGCGGCCGCATTGGCGGGATCGACCTGTTCGGGATCGGTGATGGACTTCGCCGGCGCGGCCGTCACCCAGCCGTCGAATGCGTCGGGCAGCAGAGCCTTTGGCGAAGGCGGAAGCGTGATGACGGTGGCCGATTTTTTTTCAGCGGCGGTGGGCTGATTGTTTTGCGCGCGCGTCCATGCCGTGCTCGAACTCAGCACTGCAACACCGGCGACAATGGCCATCCAGGGCTTCAAAACAAGACTTCCTTTCGGGCAATCGCAAAAGGACGCCCTATCCTCAAGGGTACACGGTCGCGCCGCACGGTTGGCGGGCGCCAGGCGACGTTTCCCTGGGACGGAAGGGAGCGTGCCTTCTGTCTATTTGCTGCTTGCCTGCCACGCATCGAAGGCTGCCAGCGCGCGCTCGCATTGCAGCCGGCGCCGCGCCTTCTTGTCGCGGATCTTCTTGCGCACCTCTTCTTCGAGAGGTTCCAACAGGTCGAAGGTGATGTTGGCGGGCTGGAAGCTTTTGGGGTCGGCGTGGGTGATGTAGTGAATGAGCGAGCCAAGGGCCGTCGTGCGCGGGACGGGCTGAGGTTCAACGCCGTGGGCAATTGCGGCCGCGTAAATGCCCGCCAGCATTCCTGTCGCGATTGACTCAGTGTAGCCTTCGACGCCGCTGATCTGGCCGGCGAAGAGGAGAGCATCGCGCGCGGACGGAGCCGCAAGCTCTTCGGCACATGTTGTTCCGTGGATTCTCTCCGTCCGACTGGACTTCGGCGAAAGCCGCAGGCACTCGTCAAGCAGGGCCGGGGCGCAGATGTAAGTGTTGCGGTGGATCTGTCCGTAGCGCAGGAAGCGGGCATTTTCAAGCCCCGGAATCAGGCGCAAGACCTGTGCCTGCTCGCCAAACTTGAGGTGATTCTGGAAGCCGACGAGGTTGTAGCTGTCGGCGCGCAGGTTCTCCTTGCGCAACTGCACCACGGCCCAGGGCGTTTTCCCGGTACGGGGATCGCGCAGGCCTACCGGCTTCATGGGACCGAAGCGCAGAGTGTCGCGTCCGCGCCGGGCAAGCACTTCAATGGGCAGGCAGCTCTCAAAATAGTCGAGCTTCTCCCACTCCTTGCTTTCGGCGGCCTCGGCGACGATGAGCGCGTCGTAGAAGCGGTCGTACTCGGCGCGGTCCATGGGGCAGTTGATGTAGTCGGCGGTTCCCTTGTCCCAGCGCGCGGCCAGATAGACGCGCCCCATGTCGATCGACTCGGCGTCCACAATGGGCGAGATCGAGTCATAAAAGGCGAGATGGCCCGCGCCGGTCAGGCGCTCGATCTCCCGGCTCAGCGCGTCCGAGGTAAGCGGCCCTGTCGCCACAATCGTGCAATGGCACTTCGTACTGTTCAGGCTTTGGACGAGCGGATCGTCCAGGCGGGTCACTTCCTCGCGTATCACGCGAATGCGCGGCTCGGCCGCAATCGCCTCTGTGATGCGCCGTGAGAACTCCACGCGATCGACGGCCAGCGCGTGGCCGGCGGGCACTGCGGTTTCATCGGCGATGCGCAAAAGCGCAGAGCCTGCGCGGCGCATCTCCTGCTTCAGCAGCCAGGGCGCCGTCCACTCCGACTCGCTCTTGAGCGAATTCGAGCAGACCAACTCGCCGAAGTCCGTGGTCTGGTGGGCGGGCGTCAGGCGCGGTTTTCCATCCACAAGCGCGCGCATCTCGTAGAGATCGACCCCGCAGCCCAGGCGCGCGGCCGTCAGCGCCGCTTCAGGCCCGGCCAATCCGCCGCCAATGACGCGAATCCTCATGGTTGAGCCTCGGCGTGGGTTCTCTGGGACCGGCTGTTTTCATCGGGTTGCCCGGCAAGCCGGCGGATCGCGTCGCCGCTCAGGCGCACGTTGCGCCATTCGTCCAGAAACTCTGCCCCCATGGCGCGATAGAAGTCGATGGCCGGGGTGTTCCAGTCCAGAACCTCCCACTGGAGGCGTTGGCAGCCCTTTTCCACGGCGACCTCGGCTACGCGATTCAAAAGGGCCTTCCCGATTCCAAGGCCGCGAAACTCGGGGAGGACAAACAGGTCTTCAAGGTAAATGCCGGGTCGGCCCAACCACGTGGAGTAGTTGTAGAAATAGAGGGCAAAGCCTGCCGGCTGGCCGTCATGGTCTGCAATCAGGCAGAAATAAATAGGGTTGGGGCCGAACCCATCGCGCAGAAGGCCCTCCTCTGTGGCGACCACCGCATCCGGCGCCCGCTCATAGACTGCCAATGCACGGATAAAAGCCAGAATCTGCGCAACATCCGCGGCTGTTGCACTGCGAATCTCAGTTCCCATGCCTCAATTCTATTGATTCGCCCTCAAATCAGTATCCAAACGGCGTCCATCCCCTCGCGCGTTTCTGGTATTCGACAACGGGAATGAAGCTTGATCTTGCGCTGTTCGTCCGATCAGCCCTCGGACACTACTATGTGATACAGGCCACACACACACCTGTGCCGGTCGCACTACCATGGAAAGCGACCGGGCGTGTCGCACGGCGGTTCTGTGGTACAAGAGGCAACTCGCAGGCAGATTTTCCCGTCAGGAGAAGTGCGGAAGGACCGCAAGACCTGGCATACGGATACGTCGCCGAACGCGACCCACTTGTGCAAGGCGCACGCTTGGATTTAACGTGGGTTTTACTCACAAATGCGCTTCGCCGGATGGTTTACTTCCGCCGAGCCTGAGATTTTTGAATTTTGAGCATGCGGGAAAGATGCTTCCTGCCGCTCTCAAGGAGACAAACATGAAACGCACTTTTTCGCTCTGGCTGGGCATAGCCGCGGTGGCGCTCTGGGCGCTGGCATTCGTGCCTGTGCATGCGCAGCAAGCATCTGCTGCAAAAACCGGCAAGATTCACGGTCAAGTCATCAATCCTACCGGACAGCCCCAGGCTGGCGGTACGGTGAGCCTCTCCACGGACGGCGGCGCGACGTTGAAGTACAACTTCCCCGTCGACGAGTCCGGCAACTTCTCCGGTGAAGCGCCTGAGGGAGTCTACATGATCATCTACCGCGCGGCTGACACTCCGGTCGGCAAGATGGTGGACGACATTCGCGGCGTCAAGATTGTCGCCGGTCAGGACACGGCGCAGAACCTGGACATGTCGCGCCAGGAGTACATCGACAAGATGACTCCGGAGCAGAAGAAACAGCTTGAGGATCTGAAGAAACAGAACGCCGACGCTCTGAAGGCGAATGCCCTCATCAACAAACTCAACGCCGATCTGAAGACCATCACTCAGGACAAGCGGGACATTGACGGAGCAATCGGTACGGCGCAGCAGTCTCTCGGCGCCTCTGCCTCCAAGGCCGACCTGGCCAACAAAGTGGCTGAGATCAAGACCGCCAAGTACAACGACATCGTGAGCTTGATGTCCAAGGACACAACGCTGAAGCCTGACGAGGCTCTGCTGTGGGATCAACTGGCCTACGGACAGGCCGGGCTCGGAAAGTACGATGACGCGATTACATCCTACAAGAAGGCTATCGACCTGGAGACCGCTTCGAAAAAGCCACGCATGGCTGTGATTGGCCAGGCGCAGGAGGGACTGGGTGAGGTTTACGCGCGCACCGGCAAGGTTCCTGAGGCAAATGCCGCCTTTGACGCGGCTGCCAAGGCCGATCCATCGAATGCGCTCCTCTACCTGAGGAATCAGGCGATCATCTTCTTCCAGCAGAACAACGCCGCGGCGCAAGTGGCCGCCGCCGACACCGCGATCAAGTCCGATGCCAACCAGTCAGACCCCAACCTTGCGGTTCTCTATTACATCAAGGGTCAGGGACTGGTGCAGAACGCCACGGTCGATCCCAAGACCCAACGGATTGTCCTGCCGGCCGATTGTACCGAGGCCTACCAGAAGTATCTGCAACTGGCTCCGCATGGGCAGTTTGCCGCTGAGGTAGCGGGCATTCTGCAACAAGCTGGAGTCAAGACGAAGTAAAGCAGCGTCTGATTCCGCTGAACGAAGGGCGTCCGCTGTGGCGGACGCCCTTCGTGTCTGCGGTGGACTTGCAGCGCGCCATGACGTTGCAGAGAGATAAATCTCATCTCCGCGTCGTGACGCAGCTGGATGGAGCAATCTGCGGCGGATTACACAATAGCCTCAGTGCCAGTTGCATGGGAAGGCTACTTCTCTCCAGTCATCTTTCGCAGCGCGGCGGAGTCGAGGTGCTCCATCAATTGAAGGAGCAGTTGGCGCGTGTTCGCAAAGTCGCGGATGTCAATGACTCCACGCGGGGAATGCGCGTAGCGAAGTGGAACCAGCAGGGCCGTACTGGGCGCGCGGAAGAGATAGCTGCTGTTTTGCGTGCCGACGCCGAAGCCTTCCTGCATGATGGTTGTAAATTGCAGTGGGATTCCGGAGGCCTTGGCCTGTCCGGCGATCCAATCGCGAATCGAGGGTGTGGTCGAGATGGAACCGTCGTAGAGATCGAGCGCCGGTCCTTCGCCGAGCCGCTCTTGTTGCTGGGCGGCATTGACGCCAGGGGTGTCGGTGGTGATGCCTACTTCGACAACGAGGACAAAGTCCGGTTTAAGCTGAGGCATTTCCACCGTGGCATTGGATCGCCCAAACTCCTCCGAGGTGGTCCACGCAATGTAGATCGTGTTGGGATGTGGAGTGGTGGCGAGCTTGCGGGCCAGTTCGACAAGAACGGCGCAGCCAACGCGGTCGTCCCAGGCTTTGGAGGAATACTTGCCGGACGTGCCGAGCCGGAGGAAGCTGCCCTGCGGAGCGATGCGGTCGCCGAGCTGGATTCCCCATTGGCGCACTTCAGCCGCGCTCGATGCGCCAACGTCGATGTACATTTGAGAGACGCCCGGAGCTTCAGTCTTCTCCTTTTCAGACATCAGATGAGGCGGGCGCACGCCGACGACTCCGGTGATCGCTCCGTGAGACGTGCGAACTGTAACGAGATGGTCCGCCATGCTGCCCGCGTACCAGTTTCCTAACGGAGCGACTCTGAGGAATCCATCGGGCGTAATGGCGCGCACCTGAAAGCCGACCTCGTCCATGTGAGACGACAGTAGAATCACGGGACCGGGTTCAGTTCCCGGAAACATGGCGACCAGATCGCCGGCCGGCGTTTCTTCCACGTGAATGGAGCTGCCAAGCTGGGCGCGGATGATGGAGCGGATGTCCCCTTCATCGCCGGAGGTGCCTTGAGCAAGCGTCAGGCTTTTGAGGAGATTGAGCGTTTCAGGGCTGGCGGGTGTAACGGATGGGCCCTGCGCGCCGGCAGAACCCACCGCCAGAAATAGCACCGCCCATGGGATGAGACCAGAAACGGCCAGTCGACTCATCACAATAGTTCCTCAAAACTTTCCTTCGCCACGCCGCGCAGATCCATTTCGAACTCGATATCGTCCACCGGCGGGCGCGACAGGTGCCAGTGTACGCCAAGACGCGCGGCCACACCCATGCGATCCAGGATGGCGGATTGCAGGAATGGCGTAATGTTGTGCACTGTATAAATGTCGACGGCGGTCACCTGCGGCCAGTTGACGCCCAGCGCATGGAGGCGGGATTGCATGATGTCCATGACACACGCGGCCTTATCTCTCATGGCATCGCCGGATGTTTCGCCACGCCGGACGATGGCCGACTGATGCAGCGCGCTCTGCCGAAGCTCACCTGCGCCCGAGACGACAAAGGAGGGCCGATCGGAAGCTTCGGCGCAAGGCCGGGTGTAGCTGAAAGCGTGGATCGTCTGCTCTGTCAACGATTCGGCCAGAGGGAAGACATTCGTGCGCGCGACCGGATTCTCGCCCTTCAACTGCGAATTGTCGGGCAGCATGTTGTGCTTCCGCAAAAGGCTACAGTATTGTTCGTTGAACGCGGCAAAGCCCTCGAAGGTGTAGGGCGCGGGGCAGCGCAGCTCGAGACCGCAGAGCGCCTGCGGCTGACGCTTGGCCGAGGCAAGGTAGGCGGCAATGGCTTCAATGCCGGGCGCCAGCGGCAGGGGACGCATCAGCGTAACGTGGTGAATTTCATAGCCCGATAGCGCGCGAACGCCACTGGAATAGGTCGTGCCGCCAGGCTGAATGAGATAGTCGCCGGATAAGTTGTTGATTGTCATCGTTCCCTTTCCTGGTGATTGGCGATGTGCTTGATTTACGTGAGGGGATGCTGCTAAGCCTTAAGCCTGAGGGGGCTTGCTGCTCAGTCCGCCGAATCCTGTACTCGCTGCCGTTACGCCGCCGTCAACAACCATGACACTGCCGGTCATGAACGAACTTTCGTCTGAAGCTAGGAACAAGGCGGCATTGGCAATCTCTTCCGGCTTGCCCAGCCGGCCGAGGGGATAGAGCCGGGCGAGCCGATCGACAATTCCGGGATCCTTCTCGACCCGCTCCTGCCAGATTTCGGTCAGTACGGTTCCCGGGCAAACGCAGTTGATGCGAATGTTGTCCGCGCCCAGTTCGCAGCACAAGGAGCGCGACATGCCAATGATCCCCGCCTTGATTGCGCTGTAGACATGCGCGCGTCCAAAGCCCATGAAGGCGTTGACCGAAGAGATGTTGACGATGCTTCCGCCGCCGGCAGCTTTCATGCCGGGCATGACCGCCTGAATGCAGAGCCATGCGCCGTGCAAGACAACCTCAACGTTCGGCTCGAACTCGTTGCCCACAATTGCTTGCAGTCCACAGATGGCCGAGTTGACCAGAATGGTCGCAGCACCGAATGACTCTTCGGCAGCCGCCACCAGATGCTGCACATCCTCCGGCTTGCTTACGTCGGCGGGAACAAAGATGGCTTGCCCACCCCGATCTGTAATGAACTTTGCGGTTTCGGGTCCGCCGCGTGTATCGATGTCGTCCACCGCTACGCGGCAGCCCTCAGACGCCAGGCGAAGCGCGATGGCGCGGCCGATTCCGCGCGCGGCTCCGGTCACGATGGCTGAGCGATTTGTAAGTCTCATGAATGTTCCTGTCTGGTTTGGAGTCCTTCCAGAATGAATGCCAATTCCTGAAGGGTGATCCGTTACTGTTGAGTGGCGCGAGGCTGTTCCGATGCTTCACAGTTTCTTGAGCGCCGATTGCAGCCAGCTCAACATGGTGGGCGGCGCTTCAGAGTAGTTGTAGAGATAGATGCCTGTGGCCCCGGCGCTTTGCGCGGCCATCACGATCTCTGCCAGTTGTTCGGCGCTCGCGGGGATTCCCATGCCCAGCCGGATGTAGCAATGAAATTCGCCGCGCCAATCCTGCGGCAGGTTCGCGACGGCGCTCTGAACCGTGCGATAGGTTTGCTCCGGGGTCTGGCCATAAGCCCACACGGCAAAGCCATCGCAAACATCGCGCAGGGACGGAGAGAATCCAGTCTGCAGATACAGCTTGCAGTTGGTCCCTTGTAGAGACTCCTGGCGAATCTCCGAAATCAGCGACTCAGCCAGCCGGCGCAGGAAGCCATTGTAACGGCGCAGCTCGGGTTCGCGATCCTCCAGATCTTCCATGGTTTGCGGATGGTTTAGAGGGCGGTGCGGCGCATGAGTAAAGGCAATTTCCAGCGTCCGCTTCACGGCGTTGCGGGCTGCTTCCGCATCCACGCCCGCGGCCTCGGCCTTCCGCATGGTTTGCGGATTGAAGCAAAGAGAAAGCAGTTGCTGCTCCATCTCCGACAGCCCGGTCAGGTCGCGCTCGTGCGTATGATTGTGACGCACGCTTTGCCACTTGAAGCTTTCCAACTGAATGCCATGGGGAGAATAGTTTGTCGCAATGTCGCGAACGAGAGCCTTCAGATAATTCCTGGTATCGTCGTGGCCCAAAGAGAGCGCGTGGGGCAGGATGTCGCCATATGCGCTGTGTTGCGCGAGCTGTGGATGGGCGAGACCAAGTCGAGTGTTGTGCGCGCCAACCGTCCAGGCCACCAGGTTCAGCCCCGCGTCCTTTGCGCAGTCTGCGGCCAGGCGCAGAGGGTTTACCTGCGCAGCGCTGGCAGCCACGGGAGGCCTGAGGCAGGTGCCCGAGTAGAGGGTCTCATCGGGGTGAAAATAGGCTGCGCCGCTCTCGCTCCAGCGCAGGCGGCGCGTCGCATGGTGTGGCTGAACGAACCAGCCGGAATGATAGGAAGCCGCGATACAGAGAGTGTCCAAACCCACCGCGCGCGCCCATTGCATGAGAGGCGCTGCGTTGCCATCTTCCAGATCCCATGCGTGAGCGAAGATGGCTTTTGCGAACGGGCGGTTAGGGGATTCTTTCATGACCGATCCTTGGCCCGGCTCGTTGGGGCCTCGGCTCGCCGGGCACGCTCTGCCCGGACTCGTTGCAAGGCTTGCTCCACCCCGGCCGGCAAGCCGGTGTCGATGCCGGCGACGAGGAAGTCGAATCCCGCATTCAGATAAGCCATGGCATCGGATGCCGAAACCGCCAGTCCGCACGGCACGTGTTCTTCTTTGCAGATGGACTGGATGGTCGCCAAAGCCGATTGAACCGCGCTTCCGCCTTTGCGCCCTTCGAGCGACATGGAGAGATCGGACGGGCCGATAAGAATGCCGCCAACGCCGGGAGTTCGCGCAATGGCCCGGCAATTTTCCATGCCTTCGCGGGTTTCGATCATGCACCAGAGCAGGAGTTCGCCATCCGGATCGAGCGGCCACAAGTCGGCGCGCGCCGCATATTCCGGACCGGGAATTCCCCAATAACGCGCGGCCCAGGGGTAGCCCACGCCGCGCCGTCCCTCCGGATAAAAATCGGGTGCTCCGGGGGCCTGCGCAAAGCGCATTCCGGCGACGGCGTGAAGCGCTTCATCGGCAGTGTTGATCGTGGGCGCGACAACTCCGAAGACGCCCAGGTCGAGCGCCTGCTTCATCAGGTATTGAATGCGCTCGGAACCGTAGGAGGGCAATCGGACCAGGGGTACTACATCCGGTTGCAGATTCCCCTTTTCGAGAATGCGGGCTTTATCGGTCAGAGCGAGCAGGAAACTCTCAAGATGCTCCACGCCGAATGGGGTGTGCTCGAGATCGAGAATGATGAAGTCCATGGGCGCTTCAGCCATGGCGGCAGCCGAACGCATGGAAGCATTGAAAGCGAAGATGCCCATGGGCGCAACGCCGGCTTCAAACATCTCGATGACACGATTGAGGCGCACTCGCTTTTGCATGAATTGCCCTTGGAGACTGTTCCGGACTCGATTGGAGGCCGCGTCCGGTCCGCAATCTGGAGATAGCATACTGTCGACAGTTGTCAACGTCAAGGCGCTTTCCGCGCCGCTTCGCGCGGGCGATACGTGGCGCTTGCATCGAGCTTTACCGCGGCGAGGCCGGCTCAATGTGGAAAAGGATAGAAGGTGTAACACAACTGCTGCAAATCGAGCGCTGGCCGGGATCGGTCAGGGCACCACGATGAGGAGTCCGTGCAAGCGGGGCAAGCGCGCGGCCGCCAGCATAGAGAAATCAACGCGCAACTGGTTGCGTGCATTGGCGAATGCATAGGCGCGGAATCGGGATTGCGCTGTCGAGTTTACCCCGCGGTGAGGTCAATCAATTCACGGGCGCCGCGAAATTCGAGATGGTGCGGAATGAGAGCCTGGCGAGGGGTTGAGGGCCTCGATTGATCGAATGGGAAAGACTGCAACTCTTCCCAAATCATAAATATACCCATACCCGTGAGGGCGGCATAAAAATTCCCAAGAATCATCTTGACAAACTGTCGACAGTTCTTTAATCTTCGTTTCACGGTTGCATCCTCGGGGAGGTGTACAGTGATCTTTCGTCAGAAGGCTCGTCTGGTTTTAGCGGCGCTGATTCCCTTGTTCTGCTTCAGCATGATGGGAATCGCGCAGAATAGCACCGGTTCAATTTCCGGTACCGTAAAAGATTCCTCCGGCGCGGTAGTCCCGGGGGCAAACGTTCACGTTGTTTCCATCGCCACGGGCGCAACCAGAGACGTACAGTCCGACGCCTATGGCGACTATATCGTCTCGCAGTTGCCGATCGGCAACTACAAGGTTACGGTTGCCAAGCCGGGCTTCAAGACGGAATCAACCAACAATGTCCAGGTTCAGATTCTGTCCACGGTGACGGTGAACTTTTCGCTTGAAGTTGGCGGCGCCTCGCAGACGGTGGTGGTGAATGTCTCCAGCGCCCAGGCTCAACTGGACACGCAGACGTCGCAGGCAGGCACCGTGATCGAGAACAGGCAGATCAATAACCTGCCTCTCAACGTGCGGCAGTTCATGCAACTCATTTTTCTGGCGCCCATGGCGGTTCCGGCGGCGAATGATTATCGGTCCAATGAGACTCCGCGCAACACGAATGTGCCCGCGGCTGCTGGCCAGATGCCGGAAAATAACAACTATCAGATTGACGGCATGGACAACCTGGAGACAGGCAGAAACAACTTCGACGTTTCCGTGCCAGTCGATTCCGTTCAGGAATTCAGGGTTCAGACGGGCATGCCCCCGGCAGAGTTCGGCCGCGGCGGCGGCGCGATCATCAACGTGGTGACGCGCAGTGGAAGCGACCAATTTCACGGGTCGGCGTACGAGTTTGCGCGGAACGACACCTTTGACGCAAAACCGTACTTTGCTGTTGCGAAAAGTCCTCTCACGCGGCACCAGTTTGGCGGTTCTCTCGGCGGCCCCATCAAGCGCCAGAAGTTATTCTTCTTCGGCAACTATGAGGGACTCCGTCAGTCGTCAACCATCTCTCCGCCCACTGGCCTCGTGCCGACGGTAGCTGAAAAACAGGGAATCTTCCCCTCGACGATCATTGATCCAACGACTGGACAGCCGTTCCCGAACAACACAATTCCCTCGCAGGATATTAATCCCATCTCGAAGAACCTGCTCCCGCTCTTCCCTGACCCAAATGTGTCAGGTCAGACAGGGTATAACTTCACCTTCTTCAATGTCCCCACCGTACAGAATAACTATGACTACGCGGTCGGGCGTGTTGACGCCAACCTTGGATCGAAGGATACGCTCTTTGGGCGCTATCTATACGACAAGGAAGTCAATGGCCATCCTCCCACGCTTCCAGCTCCCGGCTTGTCGGGCGGTTCCAATCTCACATTGTTCAACCAGGGAGCGGGCATACAGTGGAACCACATTTTTTCTCCGACCTTGTTGAACACCGCATCGGTGAGCTATGCCAGATACCATAACGAAACGACTACACTCAATTCCTTCCGGCAAAACTTCATCGCTCCAGCGGGAATTACCAATACGCTATCCTCGACTCAACCACTCTTCTGGGCTGTGCCGAACATTTTTATTCCCGGCCTGCTGACACCGACGGACGCGACTCCAAACTATCGCACCATGAACAACTATCAGTTACAGGATGCAGTTGTCGATACGTGGGGAAAGCACACAATCAAGATCGGCGGCGACTTACAGCGAATCCAGACCGATATGTTCTTCACCGGGTCGAATGGATTCTGGAGTTTCGCGAACAACTATACCGGCAACGATTTTGCCGACTATCTTCTCGGCGATCCTGACTCGGTTGGCAAAACCGTGCAGGCTACGACCTGGAACACCTGGATGAACTATTTTGCGGTGTATGCGCAGGATGACTGGAGGGCAACTCATAATCTCACTCTGAACATCGGGCTCCGTTATGAAGTTGAAACCGCCATCAGTATGGACGACAAATGCGGCATGCAGATGAATCTGGCGAACGGCGTGGCCACCCAGGTGATCTCGGAGCAATGCAAATCGCTCGCGGCCGTTCAAAGCTTTTCTTTGAATGTCCGTCCCGATGTCATCCTTCAGACGACCACTCATTCTGCGCCCTACAACACCAACTGGCATGAGTTTGCGCCTCGATTCGGTCTCGCTTATTCAGTAGGCCCGAATACGGTGCTCCATGCCGGCTATGGGGTGTTCTATGCGGACCCGCAGGTGGCCAGCACGGCATCGTCGAACGACTACGCGCCGGTTGATCTGGCTCCCACCTGGGTCTCCAATCCAACCACGCCCACAATTAGCTGGAATCCCGAAGGCCAGCTAAGTGGGGTGTATACATTGAAGAATGCGGCGTTGACCGTCTTCCCGTATCTCTCTAGAAATATGAAATACGGCATGGTGCAGGAGTGGAATGCCAACATCCAGAGGAACATTAACAGCACTCTCTCGCTGCAGTTGATGTATCAGGGAAGCACGGACCAGCATCTGCTGCTCTTCAACAATGCCGACTGGAAGGCGCCTGGTCCAGGTAATGTGCAGCAATTGTTGCCTTATCCGCAGTATGCGCGCATCCAGGATTTCGAACCTACCGGATACTCCAACTACAACGGAGTGTCAGCGAGGCTCGAGCAAGCTCCCTGGCATGGACTCGGCTATCTCTTTTCCTATACCTTCGCCAAATCGCTTGACACGGGATCAACGATGAACGAGATACCCCAGTGGACCAATCCTTTCAATCAGCACGCCACTGCTTATGGTCCGTCGGAATTCAATGTTCCTCAGCGGCTCACTCTCGCCTATTCCTATGCATTACCGATGGGCCGCGGCCAGGCGCTTTTCGCAAGTGCTCATGGTATAGCCAATGGCCTCGTATCCGGCTGGGGCATCCGCGGAATTTACCAACTGCAAAGCGGGCTGCCGCAGACTCCTTCGATGAATCTGTCGCGCGAGGGAATCTGCTCGGTAGCTTGTTCTGCGCGGCCGAATCGCGTGGGGAACGGTAATTTGCCCCGCGGACAGAGGTCGATCCATCACTTCTACGATGCCAGCGCGTTCCAGTTGATCCCGGCAGGCGGCGTATCCGGAGAAATCGGCAACGCGGGAAGAGATATTCTGATTGGGCCTCCCATCAACGATATGGACTTCCAGCTCTATAAGGACACTACCATCCACGGCGCGCAGAGCGTGGAAATCCGCTGGGAGATGTACAACGTGTTGAACCACACCCAGTGGGCCGCTCCCAGTGTCAATGCGGAATCGCCGTCCACGTTCGGCGTGATTACAAGCACGCAGCCTCCGCGCATTATGCAGTTTGCCGCGCGCTACTCATTCTGAGATGCGGTGAATGGAGAAGCCCGGCTGGGCTGTGACCGCAGCCGGGCCTTTCTTGCACATGCGAACTCGTGAATTCAAATAAGTGAAGGGGCACGCCGATACTCACGAGTATCGGTACGCGCCTTCGGTATTTCCAGGCAAAACCAGCGCGAGGCGGACGCCTTGCAGAATGCGGATAGCCAGGTCTCCGGCCGCGTAAATCAGGATAGTGTCATTTGTAGCGCCCCGACCTCAAAATCGAGACCGGGGCGTGCGGCGCCCGCAACGGTTCTGATTTATTTTTGAAACTACTTGCTTCCGTCCCAGGAGACGACCTGCTGCTGTTGTTCTCCCAGTCCTTCCACTCCGAGGCGCATGCGATTGCCGGGACGAAGATAGACGGGAGGTTTCTGGCCGAGGCCGACGCCTGGAGGCGTTCCTGTGGAGATAATGTCGCCCGGGTGTAGTGTCATGAAGCGGCTCAGATAACTGATGAGATGAGCAACGCCGAAGACCATGGTCCTTGTCGAGCCGTCCTGTACGCGCTTTCCGTCGACATCAAGCCAGAGCCGCAGGTTCTGCGGATCGGGAACCTCGTCGGCTGTGACCATCCAGGGCCCAATGGGACCGAAGGTGTCCGCGCTCTTACCCTTGACCCACTGGCCTGTGCCTTCGAGTTGAAAGGCGCGCTCCGAGAGGTCGTTCACGACGCAATAGCCGGCGACACAGGCGAGCGCATCCTGCTCGGCGACGTACTTGGCTTTGCTGCCGATGACAACACCGAGTTCGACTTCCCAATCTGTTTTGGTGGATCCTTTGGGGATCTCGACACGATCGTTAGGGCCGCAGATGGAAGAAGTAGCTTTCATGAAAACAACCGGCTCGGTAGGAACAGCCATGCCGGACTCCGCGGCGTGATCGGAGTAGTTCAAGCCGATGCAGACAAACTTCCCGACAGAAGCGACACACGGGCCAAGGCGCACGGCGTCCGGCACGATGGGAAGATTCTCAAGGCGCAGTTCGCGCAACTGCGCGAGCGACTGCGGAGATAGGTTCGATCCGCCAATGTCGGAGATCACTCCGGAGAGATCGCGAATCTTGCCGGATGGATCGAGAACTCCGGGACGCTCCGCGCCTGGATCGCCGTATCGAAGAAGCTTCATTTTGTATGACTCCTTTGCAATGTTCAAGTGTAACTTGGTTGGAATTCAAGGTCTGTCTTGCGGTGGTGATTTCTGGACCACGGGCTCGGCGCCGAACTGTCCTACAGCGCTCGCGGGGTCGAAGATTCCAAGTGTCTCAAGTAACTGCCGGGCGATTTGAATGTGGCCAAGACCATTCGGATGAATCGGATTTCCCAGCCACTCCGCGAGGTTCGCCGGCGTTCGGTTTTGCTGCCAGTAGCTCCAGTTGTCGACGAGAATCACATGCCAGGATGCGGCAACGCTGCGAATGATGGCGTTGTATTGGGGCAGGTCGGCGCGGTCGCGATCGTAGAGGGTGGTGTTGGTTGTGTGCAGGATGGGAATGGCGCCGAGCGCGCGAATGCGGCGCACCAGTTCGGCGAGATTGGCGGCGAATGCAGGCTCTTTCTGGCTACCGCCGATCGAGTCGTTCATGCCGATCATCAGGCTGACGACATCGGGATGAAGATGGGCGACGCGCCAGTCGAAGTCGTCGAGGATATCTTGAGCGCGATTTCCACTGATGGCGGTGTTGACGACGATATCCCGGCTGCGATCAAGTTCCCAGCGGACCCGTTCGGCAAAGATGGCAGGGTAAGGGCGGCAATCGCCGGTCCACTTGGCGCCCTGCGTGACGCTGTCGCCGGTAAAGACCCAGGTGATCGGCCTGGGACTCTCAAGCAGGCGATGCAAGCGGGCCGAATCTTCTGCGCCCGGCGCTGTGACTGGCGAAGTGGACCGCGTTTGAGCAGACAGAAGGCAGGTAGCGAAGAGCAACGCGGCGGGCAGAGCGAACCAACAGTGGCGGCGCATTGAAGGGGTGGGCCGAAGGCGCATAAGCTTCCCGAAAAGAAGAACGGCAGAGAGAACCGTCAGAAAAGCCCGGAGTGGTGCACGGACAATGCGTGAGTGCGGATTCAATGTTTTCCGCTGTAGAGTGAAGAAGTATGATCGAACGAGTTTTCTCATCTGTACTCCTGACGACAGTTGTTGTGGTATCGCAATCACTTTTTGCTGCGCAGCAGCCCAAGATCAAGATGGAGGCTCCATTGATTGGCGGTCAACAAGCAATCGTGCTTCGCCGCGCGCCAAGCGGCGGTCAACGGCCGGAGTTCACGAGCGTGACGCTTCTGCCCGGCCGCGGGATGAATGTCCTTCAAATCTCCGCCTATCTGCCGGGGCGCGGCGAGGTGGATCTGATGGCTTCGCCGCCTCTCAAGGAAGCGGCAAGGCAGTTCGACGATCCGTCTGCGCGGAGCAGTTGGAATGCGAGCTTTATGATGGGCGGCGCGTTTCTGTTTCCCTTTGCGAACCGCATCCTGGGCCCCACAACGCCGGATGGCAAAGCCGTTCTGGTTACGTGGCGCGGTCGGACGGTGGCCGTGCCGGCTAACTGGCCGGGGAAAACTCCGGGAGCCGCGCCGCAAGCGCTGCATGGGTTGATCCTGGCGGCCAGGGCCGATTCCATCCGTCAGAGCGCGGATGGCGCCAGCGTGACGGCGACCTACAACGTACCGGCCGAGGGCCGCTGGTTCTCTGACAATCAATTGACGGTTGAGATCACGCTGGAGGTCGATGCGCTCACCGTGCAACTGACCGGGACGAACACGGGAAGCGAGGCGGAGCCGGTGGGGATTGGCTGGCATCCTTACTTCAGGATTCTGGGCAACGACAGAGAAAAAGTGCGCCTGCACCTTCCGGCGGCAGCACGCGCGGCGGTGAACAATCCGCAGCAACTGCTTCCCACCGGCAAATCGATTCCCGTTGAGGGAACTGCCTTCGACTTTCGCGCGCCGGAGGGAGCCCCTTTGACGGGGCCTCTGAACGATACCTTTCTCGATCTGCAACATGGCGCCAATGGCCAGGTTGAGTGCGGGTTCACGGACCCTGGCGCCGATTACAGCTTGAAGATGATTGCCTTTTCCCGGCAGGTTCACGCCATCGTGGCATATGCTCCGGTGGGACAGTCGCTCATTGTGCTGGAGCCGCAGTTCAATTTGCCCAATCCGCTCGGGCCGGAGTGGGCTGGGCAGGACAACGGCATGGTTATACTTGCACCCGGCGAGCAGGTGCACTGGAAGGTGCGCCTGGAGCTGGGCGGCGTCGCGCAATAGCTGGGAGTTCCTCACCATATCTCCGCGGAGAGTGGCCGATCGGGACGGCTATTTGTAGAGGCTGGAGAGCGGAAAAGTTACGATCTCCAGCCGGGAGAGACATGGCATTCCCTTGCCAGTGGCGCAAGTGGCCAGCAGAACCCGGCCGCGGACGAAGGCCAGGGCAAAGTAGCAAAAGCAACCGTCGGGGTCATCGGAGATGTCGTGGACGTGAATCCAGGTTTTGCCGTCGTCGCGCGAGATGGCCACGGTCAGCGGTGTGCGCTTGCCATAAGAGTGGGCGCTGACGCGCAGGCTCGGATCGACGCGCGAGTGGTCGTTCCAGACCAGGAGCAGATCGCCGGTGGATGGAATGCGGCGAATCGTGGCTGGTGAGAGCGGCGACTGAATGGACGATGGCTGGGGCGTGGTCCAGGTTTCTCCGCCATCGCTCGAATAGGAAAGGTACTGCGAGCCGAGGGCCGTGCGCATGAACATCATGAGCCTGCCGTCACGCAGTTCAACCACGCCGGGTTCCTGAAGCCCCTGCGGCGAGGGCGTTGGCACGTGCAGGACGGTGTGGCTGCGGCGCCAGGTTGCGCCGCCGTCGTCGGAGAGATACACCATCGTGCGGCCTTCGCTGGCAAAGCTGCCGCTGGGGGTGCTATGCAGCGCGACCGGCAGAACAATGCGGCCGGAGCGCAGTTGAAGGACGCGATCGTTGTTGAGAACGTAGTAGCCGGCATCGTGTATGCACTGGATGGGAGTGCTCCAGGTGCGCGCTTCATCGGAGGAAAAGCGCACGAAGACATGCGCGCTCGCGATGGAGTCCTTGCGGATGTAGAAGAGAGCAATGCGTCCGTCATGAAGGCGAAGAAACGAGACGCTCATGACGTTGGTCGCCGTCTCGCGGGGAACCAGTGGGGCCGAGTCGGTCTTCGACCAGGTGAGGCCGCCGTCGTGGGAGGAACGGGAGACAATTTCAGCAGGTGCGTCGTCATTGCCTTTCGCGCCCGAGAAGTGCGAGTAAGCAAACAGGAGGGTTCCATCCTTGAGCTGGACGAAGGAGCCTTCGGAATTGCGGGGATTATCAGGTCCGGGCGGGAGTTCGAGGACAACGCGGGTGGCGGGCAGGTAGGGGTTTTCCGGGACAGGCGGCTGCGCCAGTAGAAAGGCAGGGCGCAGGGCAGAGAGCAGGAGCACGGCGAGGGCAGCGGGCGGTTTCATGGAGTAAATCTCCTGTCGACAGTCCAATCTTAGCAGCAAATCGGCGATTCTTTTGACAATCTGTCGACAGACTGCTACCTTACCGTCAACGCCCCGGGCGGGCGCAGGGTCCGGCTTCGGCTGGCCGGCTGCCGGAAATGAACAACTGCCAGGCTGACCGGTTCGAATCGCCGCGGGGCGGGCATGGAGTCAGGGTGCAAAAACCAACACGAATACGGTACGTGGTTCTGGCCGCGCTGTTTGGCCTGGCCGCATTCACCTACCTCGACCGCGTGTGCATGTCGATCGCGGCTCCGTGGATCGTGCGCGACCTGCGATTGTCGCCCGAGCAGATGGGCATGGTCTTCAGCGTATTTGCGGCGGCGTATGCGCTGTTCGGCATGCCGACCGGCTGGCTGGGCGATCGCGTGGGGCCGCGCCGCATGCTTGCCGGCGTGCTTGCGTGGTGGTCGGTCTTTACGTCCGTGATCGGATTTGTCAGTGGCTTTGCGTCGATGCTTTCGGTGCAATTTCTGTTTGGAATCGGCGAGGCAGGCGCCTATCCGAATATGACGCGGGCTGTGACAGCGTGGTTCCCCCCGCGAGGCCGTGGATTTGCCATGGGCACGATCTGGATGGGCAGCCGATTGGGCGCGGCGATCACGCCGCCGATCGTTCTCTTTCTGATTCATGCGCTGGGCTGGCGCGGGACGTTCAAAGTTCTCGGCGCGGCGGGTGGAGTGCTGGCGATCTTCTGGTTCATTCTGTTTCGTGACCAGCCGTCCGAGATGCAGTGCGTAAACGCGGCCGAACGAGAGTTGATTGCGGAGCGGGGCGCAACGCACCCGGCGCCGCAGCGCGCGCGTGTGCCGCTCCGCCAGATTCTGATGAATAGAAATCTGTGGGCGCTGGACCTGATGTACTTTACGCTCGGATTTACCTATTACCTCTACATCAGCTGGCTGCCGACGTATCTGGTGAAGCATCGCGGCGTCTCGCTGCATCAGCTTGCACTGTATGCCTCGCTGCCATTGGCCTTCTCCGCGGCTGCCTCGCTCAGCGGAGGGCTGGTCACGGACTTTCTTGTGTCTTATGCAGGTTTGAAATGGGCGCGGCGAGCGGTGGGCATGGCGGGTTCGGCCAGCGCGGCGGCGTGTCTGTTCCTGAGCCTGCACGCCGCGGATGCACGTACAGCCGTGCTTTTCATCTCACTTGCAGCGGCTGCGGGTGATTTTGTGTTGGCGGCGGCCTGGGCTTCGTGCGCGGATATTGGCGAGCTTGCTTCGGGCACGGTAAGCGGCGCAATGAACATGATTGGCAATGTAGGCGCCACGCTTTCCCCGGTGCTGATGGGCTTCCTGATTCAACGAACCGGGAGTTGGAATCTGACTTTTTATATTGCGGCAGGTCTCAACCTGGCCGGTCTTCTGCTGTGGCTTCGCATCGATGCAACGCGTAAGCTTGCTTTTGAGCAGACGGCCGCGGCGTGAAGCAAGGAATTCGCAAAGGCTCACTGGGAGAAATAGTGAAATAAGTGGCATAACCGCCTGTGGTGAAAGATGAATTTTGAAAGGGCACGGCTTCAGCCATGCCAAAAGGGCAGCAAATTAACGCGGCTTTTGCCTCTGAGGGACATTTTTCGTGGCATCTCGACTTTCACCACAGGCTGCTCAGTGCGCGGGGTAAGTTCCATGCGCGAGGCGAAATCTCGAAGTTGTTGTTCCGGTTGGAGGGCTCTTGAAGTATCTGAAGAACGCAACGATTGTGGATGGAAGTGGAGCCGCCCCGTATCGCGGAGATCTTCTGTTGGATGGCGCTGGCATTGCGGGCATCGGAGCCCTCACGCCACCCGCGGAGGCCGAGACCATAGACTGCACGGGTCTGGTTGCCGCGCCGGGGTTCATCGATGCGCATAGTCACTCCGATCTGCAAGTGCTCGAAGGCCGGATGGAGAAGGCGCTGCAGGGCGTGACCGCCGAGGTCGTGGGCAACTGCGGCTTTTCACCCTATCCGATGGCGGCGCGGCCTGAGGCGGTGCGCCAGTTTGCCGCGGAGATCCTCTGCGGCGACGACAAGTGGAACTGGCCGTCGGCCTCCGCTTATCTCAGCGCGGCCGCTGCGGCGCCGGCTGCGAACGTGTACTCGCTGGTGGGTCACGGGACGCTGCGCGTGGAAGTTGCCGGTATGGAGCAGCGGGCGCTTACGCCGGCGGAACTCGATCGTATGGAGCAGTTGATGGTCGAGGCATTGGATGCAGGCGCTCTGGGGATCTCGACAGGGTTGATGTATGCTCCGGGATCGAGCGCGCCACCGGAGGAGCTGGAGCGTATTTGCCGCGTGACTGCGGCGCGCGGCAGGGTTCATGCGACACACATGCGCAACTACGGAGCGCGTCTGGTCGAATCGGTGGATGAGCAGCTCGATCTGGCCCGGCGCACAGGATGCCGCTTGCAGATCTCGCACCTTCAGGCGGTGGGGCGAGCAAACTGGGATCTGCAGCAGATCGCGCTCGATCACATTCATCGGGCAGCCGATGAGGGCGTCGACGTTGCCTACGATGGCTATCCCTATCTGGCGGGAAATACCACGTTGACGCAGTTGTTGCCCCAGTGGACGCTGGATGGCGGCATTGAGCGTCTTGAGGCCCGGCTGGGCGATGCAGGCACACGCGCGCGCATTGCAGCGGAGATGCGCGCAAATATCGCGTTTCCCTGGACAGATGTCTATCTGACCTCGGTAACATCCGCGCAGAACAAGCGGCTGGTAGGAATGAACCTGGCTGGCATCGCGGAGGAGCGCGGCAGGGAACCCTGCGAAGTGGTGTTTGAGCTGCTTCTCGAAGAGCGCGGAAAAGCTACGATGCTGACATTTAACCAAAGTGAAGAAAATCTGCGCCGCGCGCTCACCGATCCACTGGCGATCGTGATTACGGACGGTCTCTATGTACCGGGCCGGCATCATCCGCGCCTGCACGGCACTTTCCCTCGCCTTCTTGGCGAACTGTGCCGCTCGCGGCATTGGTTTACGCTTGCAGAGGCGGTTCACAAAGTCACAGGCAAGCCTGCCGCGCGTTTTGGCATCTCTCACCGCGGGTTACTGCGGGAAGGATATATGGCCGATATCGTGCTCTTCGATCCCGAGGCGATCGGCAGCGATGCGGACTACGAGAATCCGGAGCGGCTGCCGGCGGGAATTCACGCAGTGTTTCGTAACGGGGAACGGCTTAATCTTGTTCAAACGGTAAGTTCGACCCATGTAAACTGATGGAGCTACGTTGAACGCGATGAAAAACAACAAGTCGATTCTTACGCTTAAAACGTCCACGCTTTGCGACAACATCGGCGAGTTGCTGGTCGACGCAATTCTGTCTGGCAAGTTGAAGCCCGGCGCGCGCCTGAACGAAAGCGAGTTGAGCCGCCAGCTCAGTGTCAGCCGCGCGCCCATTCGCGAGGCGTTGCATCAACTGGAAGAGCAGGGGCTGGTGGTGCATAAGCCGCGCCGCGGGATGTTTGTCGTCAGCCTTACCGAGGTCGACATTCAGAAGATCAATCAGCTTCGGCTGGTTCTTGAGTCGGAGGCGCTGCTGCAGTGCAGAAAGAACCTGACGCCGCAGATCGAGCGCAAGCTGCAGAGCCAACTGGAAAAGATGGAGCGCGCGGGCGGCATGTCGGCGCTCGACGCCATTCGCATGGATCTTGCCTTTCACCGTCTCATCTGGAGCTCCTCGGGAAATGAGTTTCTCGAAAAGATGCTGGTGAGCCTGACGGCGCCTTTGTTCGCGTTTGCGCTCATCAAGAAATCCCATCATCACCAGATGAAGATGATTCTCGACTCCCATCAGCCGCTGCTGTTGTTTGTGCAGGGGAAGGTTCCGGAGAAGGATGCCAAGCGCGTAATTTACGCGCATGTTACGTTGCGCTGGGGCCAGTCGGGATTGGACCAGCCGTGAGAAACGGCCACATGCAAAGTGAGTCGCTACGGCGGCGCGACTCCTGTGCCAATGCTGGAGACGCGTTGCTCCGTTTCGTGCGAGGATGAAGCTGAGGGCAGGCAGCCTGCTTTTATGAAGCGCGTTCTACTTTCCTGGAGCAGCGGTAAAGACAGCGCATGGACTCTCCATGCATTGCGCCGCGATCCGGCGATCCAACTCTGCGGCCTCCTGACCACGCTCAACGCCGAGTTCGATCGCGTGGCCATGCACGGCGTGCGCCGCACGGTGCTCGAAGCTCAGGCAGCCGCGGCTGGATTGCCGCTGTGGGTCGTGCCGCTGCCCTGGCCGTGCCCGAACGAGGTCTACGAAGAGCGCATGGCCGAGACCTGCCGGCGCGCGGTCAGTGAAGGTATCGATGCCATTGCCTTCGGTGATCTGTTTCTCGAAGATGTGCGCGCCTATCGCGAGCGGAACCTCAAACCCACGGGGCTTGAGCCGCTGTTTCCGTTATGGAAGATGCCCACCGATGCGCTGGCCCGCGAGATGATCGCCGGAGGGTTGCGCGCGCGCGTTTCCTGCGTCGACACGGAGAAGCTGCCGGCCAGCTTTGCCGGCCGCGAGTTCGACGAAGACCTGCTGCGCGACTTTCCTCCCGGCATCGATCCCTGCGCCGAACGAGGCGAGTTCCACACCTGCGTCTATGCGGGGCCGATGTTCGCGGCGCCGCTTCCCCTGCGAAGCGGAGAGATCGTCACCCGCGACCGTTTCGTCTTCGCGGATTTCGCGGTCTCATAGCCCCTCAGCCCCTCAGTTCTTTAAGCGCCGGATAGAGCTTGCGCCAGCGTGCGTAACCTGAGCTGTACGCAGCCACGTCGGCCGCGTCGGGCTCGATGCGCTCAGCCACTTCGATGGCCTGGCCGCAGGCCTCGTCGAGATTCTTCCAGTGGCCAGCGCCCACGCCGGCCATCAGCGCGCAACCGAAGGCGCCGCCCTCCTCAGCGGCAAGCACTTCCACGGTTCTGCCGTAGATGCCGGCCTGGATCCTGCGCCACAAGGCGCCGCGCGCGCCGCCGCCGCCCAGGCGAATCGCCGAAACTGGAATTCCCAGCTCGTGGAAGAGCGTGAAGGTGTCCTGCAAGGAATAGGCCACGCCCTCAAGCACGGCGCGCACAAAATGCGCGGCTGTGTGCTGAACGCCGATGCCCGCGAAAGCCGCGCGCACCTCTGGATCGAGATGGGGCGTGCGCTCGCCGAGCAGATACGGCGCCCATTCGAGACCCTCGCTTCCGGCCGGCGCCTTGGCCGCGGCTTCGCTGAGCGTGTCGTAGCCCTGGCCTGCGAAGAACGCGCCGCGCAGCCAGTTCAGGCTCAACCCCGCGCTTTGCGTCACGCCCATTACGTGCCAAAGGCCGGGGACGGCGTGACAGAAGGTGTGCAAGCGGCCTTTGGGGTCTTTGGTCGGCTCGGCCGTGGCGGCAAAGACGACGCCCGAGGTGCCGATGGTCGCCGAGACGCTGCCCGGCTGCAGGATTCCCATGCCGACCGCGCCCGCGCCCTGGTCGCCCGCGCCGGCCGCGACGGGAGTGCCGGCCTTCAGGCCAGTCAGGCCCGCGGCCTCGTCGCTGATGCGCGCGCAGATCTCCGGCGATTCGTAGACCCTGGGCAGCCACTTCATGTCGATGTCCGCAGCCTCGGCCACCTCGCGCGACCAGCGGCGGTGCGCGACGTCGAGCAGCAGCGTTCCACTGGCCTCCTGCACGTCGATGGCGAACTCGCCAGTGAGCCGGTAGCGTACGTAGTCCTTGGGGCACATGATGTGGCGGATTCTGGCGAAGATCTCCGGCTGGTGCGTCTTCACCCAGAGCAGCTTGGTGAGCGTGAAGTTGGGCAGCGCTGGATTCGAGGTGAGCTCGATCAGCCGCTCGTAGCCGATCTTCCCGGTGAGCCAGTCGCACTCGGGCTGGGTGCGCGTGTCGCACCAGATGAGCGCCGGACGCAGCACCGCGCCGTTCTCGTCGAGCATGACCGCGCCATGCATCTGCCCGGTGAGTGCGATGGCCGCAATGGGCTCACGCGGCTCGGGCGTCACGGCGAGCGCGCCGTGGATCGCCTCCTGCGCGGCGCGCCACCAATCTTCGGGATCCTGCTCCGCCCATCCGGGCTGCTCGGCGCGAAACGGTGCATGATCGCACGCGGCCGAACCCATCAACCTGCCCGCGCCATCGACCACAATCGCTCGCGTGCCGCCCGTTCCCACATCCATGCCCAGAAACCACATCGCTGCAATCTCCCTCGCCTAAATCGGTTTTCTCCAGCGCAGGCAGCATAGCAGTTCAGCCGTGTCCCGGAAAAGCGCCAGCCGGGCGGTAAGCAGGGCGAACGCATTTGGATAGGAGTCTTGCTTTCCTTGCATCCCGACTCCACTCATCGAGCAATGTCATCCCGAACGGAGTGAGGGATCTGCGGTTGTCTTTCTCCCTATGCCGCGTCGCCGGGTGAAATCACCCTGCCAAACCGAAGGTCTGCGTGAGAAATAGACCCGAAAAGCAACCGCGGATTCTTCGTCGCTGCGCTCCTCGGAATGACGGCGCAAAATGCGTGGTTCGTAAAACGTCCAGCGAATTGAAACGCGTTTGCCCGGGGCGGTAAGACCCTCGGTACAATCGCACTGAGTGTACGCTTGCTCATGACGAGGTGATTCCGGCCCGTGCCGCCTGCTCTCCAGTCTCTTTTTTTTGACCCCGCCGATCCGCGGGCTGCGCTCACACAGTTGCCGCGGGCGCAGGCGGTCTTTGCGCTCTATGGCGCCGACGCGCGCGGCGAGCCGTATATTGGCCGTACGCCGAATCTGCGCGCGCGCCTCGAAAAGCTGCTGCAGCCCTCGGCAAAGCATCCGCGCCGGCTGCATCTCGCCGGTCTCGTGCGCGAGATTCGCTGGCGGCTTGCCGGCTCGGAGTTCGAGTCGCTGCTTGCGCAGTTCTCGCTCCTTGAAGAGATCTACGGCGCCAGGGCCCTGGAGCGGATGCACCTGCGCGCGCCGGCCTTCGTGCGCTTTCTCGGCGGCAACCCATACCCGCGTATTACCGTGACCAACCGCCCCAGCCTGCGCGAGGCCGCGTGGGCCTACGGGCCGTTCCCCTCGCGCGCCGCCGCCGAGCGGTTTGCCGAAGAAGCGCTGAAGCTGTTCCTGCTGCGCCGTTGCACGGACGATCTCGCGCCCTCACCCAGCCATCCGGGCTGCGTTTACTCCGAGATGAAGATGTGCCTCGCGCCCTGCTACCAGGGCTGCACCGATGAGCGCTACGCCGAAGAAGCCGCCGCCGTCGAAGGCTTTCTGGCGACGCGCGGCGAGAGCAGGCTGGTCACGCTTCGCACCGAGCGCGACCAGGCTTCGGCCGATCTCGCGTTTGAGACCGCCGCCGCGATTCACGCGCAGGTCGAGCGGATCGAGGCCGTGCGCGCGCTGGCCGCGGAATTGGTGCGCCCCTTGAGTCAGCTTCGCGCCGTCATCCTGCAAGCCTCGGCCAACCCCGGCGAGGTCGCGGTCTTCCTTTTCGAGAGTGGCCGTCTGCGCGGGCCGGCATCATTCTCCACCCTCGGCATGAGAATCCAGAATGAGCAGTCGGGCTCAACGTCGTTGTTTGCGCAGCCCGTGGCGATCGAACCTGTGCCGGAAAGGCCGGAAACAAGAGACCAGTGCAACGAGGGAACAAGGGAGCAAACGAGCGAGGAAGCAAGCATGAGCGCGGATGCTTCCAGCAAGGCTTTGCAAGGGCGCGACTTCAGTCGTGCCGGAAGCAGCCCTCAAAACGAGGAGGCTTTAACCCCCGTTGCGCCGATTGCTTGGGCAAAGATCGCGCGTGGTATGCTCGAATCCCGCCTCGAAGGCGCGCTGGCCGAACTCGCCGCGCCTGTTGGCCCGGCTTCGGCGACGATCCGCCAGGGCCATCTGGCGCTGCTCAAACGCTGGTACTACCGTCCCGAGGCGCGCCGCGCCGGCGAAATCTTCTTCCCCGGCGTCGAAGGCCGCTGGCCGATCAAAGCGATTCTGCGCGGAATTGGGCGTGTAGCGGTCAGTCAATCGAACCCCTCTCGCAAGGATTCAATGCAGCCGCCCCGCCTGGCTGGCCCCGCCGCCTGATAAACTGTCCCCGCAAGGAGTTTCGCTTTTATCCATGGTTGAGCTGCTTCCATCCATTCTTTCCGCCGATTTTGCGCATCTGGCCGACCAGGTTGCCGCGGCCGGGCGCGGGGGCGGCACGGCCATCCACGTGGATGTGATGGACGGACACTTCGTGCCCAACCTGACCATCGGCCCGCCGGTGGTGAAGAGCCTTCGCAAGGCTACCAAGCTGCCGCTTGATTGCCACCTGATGATCGATAACCCCAACGATTTCATCGCTGCCTTTGCCGATGCCGGGGCCGACTGGGTGAGCGTCCACTATGAGACCTGCCCGCACCTGCACAGGACGCTGGAGCTGATCCTGCACCACGGCATGAGGCCGGGGGTAGTGCTGAATCCGGCCACGCGGGTGGATCTGATGGTCGAGATCCTGCCCATGGTGCACCACGTGCTCATCATGAGCGTGAATCCAGGCTTCGGCGGCCAGGAGTTTATCCCCTTTTCGCTGGCGAAGATCCACCGGCTGGCCCTGATGCGCCGCGAACTAGGCCTGCAATTTAAGATCGAAGTAGACGGCGGGGTGGCTCACGACACGGTCGCCGCCATCGTCCAAGCAGGTGCGGAACTGCTGGTGGCCGGTAGTGCTGTTTTTGGCGCCGGCGACCCGGAACGCGATGCGCGCGCTCTGCTGGATGCGGCACGCCAGGCAGAAGATCTCCACTCCGCAAGCAGATTGGCGGACGAGAAGAGTAAAATTCACTGATAGGAACAAGCCGAGTTAGCGGAGGTAGTCCTCCCCCCGGAAGAGGTTCATCGGCAAGTGTCAAGCAGTGTGGGTCCGATGAGCCAACAAGGGAGAGAAAGCCTGTTCCGAGCGGACGGCCTTACGGGAGCCGTTCTCCAATGAGGTAGTATGAACCGGTTGTCTCTGAAAATCGTCGCTGTCGCGCTGGCTGTGCTGTTCTTGGGCGGGGTTGGGGCAGATGCCCGCACCAAGCAGAAGCAGAAGAAGCACAAGAAGTCCTACGATCTGAGCGCCAATCCGCTGGCCAACGTGCAGTCGAAGCAACCCGATAAGGAGCTCTACGACAAGGCCATGGTGGCCTTGAAGAAGGGCCGCTACGACGTTGCCCGTCTTGACCTGCAAACTCTGCTGAACACCTATCCCGAGTCGGAATACCGCATGAGGGCCAAGCTCTCGGTAGGCGACACCTGGTTCAAGGAAGGCGGGTCGGCAGCCCTGACGCAGGCTGAAGCCGAGTACGAGGACTTTATCACCTTCTTCCCCAACGCGCCCGAGGCAGCCGAGGCCAAGATGAAGGTGGCCGACATCTACTACGACCAGATGGAGAAGCCCGACCGCGACTACACCAACACGCAACAGGCCGAGAAAGAGTACCGGGAAATGATCAATATGTTCCCGGATTCTCCGCTCATCCCGCGCGCCAAGCAGAGATTGCGCGACGTGCAGGAGGTTCTGGCGGAGCGCGAGTTCCTGATCGGCAGCTTTTACGAGAGCCGAGACGATTATGTGGCCTCCATCGCCCGGCTTGAAACCGTGGCCGATGCTTATCCGCTCTACTCGAAGAGCGATCAGGTGCTGATCGGCATCGGTGACGCATATGCAGGCGAGGCGCACAACGTGATGCTCGCCCCCGGTCTGAATAGCGCCGTTCGCGAGCGCCTGAGTGCCTTGTACGAGAGCAAGGCCGCCCAGGCCTACGACAAGGTGATTACACGTTATCCCATGGCGCCTCACGTTGAGGATGCTCGCGACCGGCTCGTAGCCATGAACCGGCCGATTCCCGAGCCTACCCAGGCGGCTATCGCCGAGAACGACGCCGAGGTGCGCAGCCAGCAGCCGCTGCACTTTACCGATAAACTCTTCGGGATCATCAAGCGCGGTCCGACGGTGGTTTCAGCTACGCACGTCGGCGAGCCTACACTTACGGATCCCAGGCGCGTGATGGCGCCGGAGATTACCAAGGAGAACGTGGCCATGTTCCGAGAGGCCGCGAACTTGAAGACGCCTGTTTCGGTCGTCACGCCGACCGGCCCCAATGAGCCCCCGCGCAGCGACCAACCCTCGACTGCTCCGATTCAGATGCAGGCTCCGGCGACAGGCACCGGCATGGGCGTTGAGATCGTGAATGCGCCCAACAGCCCGGCTCAGGCGCCGGCAAGCGCCCCAAAAACCGATCCCAACGCGCTGGTGAAGCCCGTGGGCCCGGTCAACACCTCGCTGCCGGCTGCCTCTGCGCCCGCCGAGGCTCCCGTGCAGGTGAACGACATCAAGTCCGGTGACGTTACGGCGCCGATTGTTGCTGCCGCCCCCAAGGGCAAGCAGAAAAAGCCCAAGGTGGACCTGAGCGAACAATCCTCCAGCAAGAAGAAAAAGAAGAAGGGCCTGAGCAAGCTGAACCCGTTCTGATCGGCAATACTGGCGAGTGATCCACGATCAACGGCCGTCCTGGCCGCCCGCGGGCGGCCAGGGTAAGCGCATTTGGATAGGAGTCTTGCTTTCCTTGCATCCCGACTCCACTCATCGAGCAGTGTCATCCCGAACGGAGTGAGGAATCAGCGGTTGTCTTTCGCCCCTTGCGTCGTCGTCGCCTGCCCGCCGTCTGCTACCCTGAGAAGTGGCCCCTTCTGTTTGAAAACCCCTGTATTCATGGGCGTTTTCCCGAAATCTTCCGGGGCTCGCGCGAGAAAAAATGCCTCACGATCTGCCCAAAGCTTACGACCCGACCGCCATTGAAGAT
Source organism: Occallatibacter sp. (assembly GCA_049977045.1). Taxonomy (GTDB): domain Bacteria; phylum Acidobacteriota; class Terriglobia; order Terriglobales; family Acidobacteriaceae; genus Telmatobacter. Next base: position 23,085 of record JBMFHB010000010.1, on the reverse strand, counting down.
CACTGGGCGGGGTACTGGGTCCGCGAGAATCTTTTTGCTGTTCCGGCGCCCGCTCCCGGCGCGACACTCGTCCAGAACCAGGGCCTGGACGGCAAGTCTCCCTTTACCATTCTGCTGCCGCCGCCCAACGTGACTGGCCGTCTGCACATGGGCCACATGCTCAACCAGACGGAGATGGATATTCTCACCCGCTGGCGGCGCATGAGCGGGCGGCTGGCGCTGTGGGTTCCCGGCACCGACCACGCGGGCATCGCCACGCAGATGATGGTGGAGCGGCAACTGGCCGAAGAAGGTTCGTCGCGCCAGAAGCTTGGACGCGAAGCCTTTGTTGAGCGGGTCTGGGCGTGGAAGCGCCACTATGGCGGCGCGATTCTTGAACAGATGAAGCGGCTTGGCGCCTCCGTCGACTGGAGCCGCGAGTACTTCACCATGGACGAGCACCTCTCGATTGCCGTCCGCGAGGCGTTTGTCCGCCTCTATCATCAGGGCCTCATCTATCGCGGGGCCTACATCGTCAACTGGTGCCCGCGCTGCCAGACCGCCATCAGCGACCTCGAAGTGGTTCACCAGGAGCAGAAGGGCCATCTCTGGGAGATTCGCTATCCCGTTCTTGACGATGGCGGCAAGGAGACTGGCGAATTCCTCACCGTGGCAACAACGCGCCCGGAGACGATGCTCGGCGATACGGCCGTCGCGGTCCATCCCGAAGGCGAGCGATATCTGCATCTGCACGGCAAAAAGCTGCGTCTGCCGTTGATGAATCGCGAGATTCCCATCGTGACCGACGCGTGGGTGAGCCGCGAGTTTGGCACTGGCGCGGTGAAGGTGACGCCGGCGCACGACCCGAACGACTTTGCTCTCGGCGAGCGGCATCACCTGCCTTCAATCAATGTGATGGACGATCGCGGCCACATGAACGAGAACGGTGGGCCTTACGCGGGTCTTGACCGCTACGCCGCGCGCAAGCGCATCGTGGCCGATCTCGAAGCGCAGGGGCTTTTAGCAGCCATCAAGGACTACACCAACAATGTGGGCCACTGCGATCGCTGCAAGACGGTCGTTGAGCCGCGGCTCTCGACGCAGTGGTTTATCGCCGTCAACAAGCAGCCGCGGGACGGCGGTCCGTCGATGGCCCAGATGGCGATCGACGCCGTGAAGCCGGACGCCAACGGCAAAAAAGCGATCCGCTTTACGCCGGAGAACTACGAGAAGATCTACCTCAATTGGATGGAGGAGATTCACGACTGGTGCATCTCGCGCCAGCTCTGGTGGGGGCATCGCATTCCCGCCTGGCGCTGCGCCGCGTGCCACGAGATCACAGTGCCCAGGCCCAACCAGGCCGATCCCACCGTCTGCGCCCACTGCGGCTCGGACCAGATCGCGCAGGAGACCGACGTGCTTGACACGTGGTTCTCTTCGGGGCTGCTGCCGGTGTCGGTCTTCGGCTGGCCGCACATCGCCTCCCCTGATTCACCTTGTCATCCTGAGCGAAGCGAAGGATCTGCGGCTGCTCTTCGAGGCGAAAGCGCCGCCTTCGACGCCTTTTATCCGACGAGCCTTCTCGTGACTGGATTCGACATTCTGTTCTTCTGGGTCGCGCGCATGATCATGATGGGCTGCTGGTTCTCGAAGGACGTGCCGCTCAAGGACGGCAGCCCGCGCCCGCTTGCCGAATCCGTGCCCTTCAGAGAGGTCTACATTCACGCGCTCGTGCGCGACGCCAACCGCGAGAAGATGTCCAAGACCAAGGGCAACGTCATCGACCCCATCGAGATCGTGAAACAGTACGGGACCGACGCCGTACGATTCACGCTGGCCTCGATGGCCTCGCCCGGCACGGACATCGCCTTCAACGTGGCCCGCACCGAGGGCTACCGCGCCTTCGCTAACAAGATCTGGAACGCCGCGCGCTTCATCTTCATGAACATAGACAGGGCGGCCGAGGCGGGGATCAAGGTGGATCCAAATCAGTTGCCAGTTCTCCCAATGGTTGGAGAGGACGCTCCCCTGGAAGATCGCTGGATTGTCGCCGTGTTAGAGTCCACTGCGAACGATGTCAATCGTTCCCTGGAAAATTACCGCTACGACGATGCCGCCAACGCAATTTATCAATTCTTCTGGGGAAGCTTCTGTGATTGGTATCTTGAAATTGTAAAGAGTCGCCTCGATTTTTCGGAAACCCCTGAAAACGCAAAGATCAGGGCTGCGCTTACGACACTGCTCAACGTATTTGAAGCTTCGCTGCGACTGCTCTCGCCCTTCATGCCGTTCATCACAGAAGAGATTTGGCATGCAGTCTATGATGGTAATCCTCCAGCCAAGTCAATTGCGCTGACATGCTATCCGCCAATACAAGGCGTTATTGATGTGACGTCGCAGACCGAGATGGAGCTTCTGCGAGCGCTTGTCGCTGAAATCCGTGGCCTTCGCAAAGAAATCGGAGTTGAAGAGAAGGCTTCAACCCCAATCGAAGTTCGAGTGGATTCTGCGAAACGCAAGCTCATCGAAGAAAATCACGCGATTGTGGAGCGCCTAGCCCGTGTCAGCGAGATTCGCTTCGTCGAACAGATCAGCGAAGGCCTTTCGAAACATCACGCCGCCGCATTCGACGTCGCCGTCGTCTATGAGAAGAAAATCGACGTAGCCGCCGAGCGCGAACGCTTGACAAAAGACATCGCGAAGTACGAAAAAGGTCTGGCCTCGGCAGAGCGCCAGTTAGGCAACGAAGCCTTCCTGAAGAAGGCCCCACCGCAGGTCGTCGAAGGATTGAGGAAGCAGGAGGCGGAGACGCGTTTATTGCTTGAAAAAGCTAGGGCAGCTTTGACGGCGCTGCCGGAAGAGTAGGAGAGACAAATGCAGATCCTTCGACTCCGTTTGCCGCTCAGGATGACACATGGATGAGTTAGCCAAGAACTGTGAACTGAAAACTGACCATTGACCACTGACCACTGCTCTATGGACTGGAAAACGCACCGCATCGACGCATTGCTGGAGCAGGCCCTCGAAGAGGATCAGGCTGCGCGGGACGCGACTACGCACCTCACCGTCGATCCCGGCCTGCGCGCCACCGCTTCGGTCCTCGCCCGCGAAGACCTCGTTGTCGCCGGCCTGGGGGCCATCCCGCGCTTTCTTGAGATCTACGCGCGCCTTGATCGGCGCCCGAACGCCCAGACGCGCTTCGAGGTTGTCAGCCATCCCGAGATTTTTGATGGGGTAAAGGCCCGCAAGGGTCAGGTGCTGGCCATCATCCGGCATAACGCTCAGGTTCTGCTCAGTTGCGAGCGCGTGATTCTGAACCTTCTGCAACATCTGAGCGGCATCGCCACGCTGACGCGCAAATATGCCGATGCCATTCACGGTACACACGCCCACCTGCTCGACACGCGCAAGACCGTTCCCGGTCTCAGGACGCTTGAGAAATACGCTGTGCTCTGCGGTGGCGGCGCCAATCATCGTCTGGATCTCGCCTCCGGAATTCTCATCAAGAACAATCACATCGCGCTTGGCGGCGGCATTCCGGCTGTACTCGGGCGCGCTCTCCGCGAGCGCAAGCCGGGGCAGCGCGTGCAGGTGGAAGTGCGCACGCCAAAGGAGCTCGACGAAGCCCTGGCCCACGGTGCCGAGGCGATCCTGCTCGACAACATGACGCCCCAGGAAGTGAAATCGTCTGTCAAGCGAATCCGATCGAGCCAGCCAGGCCGCGTGATTTCCACCGAAGCCTCGGGTGGCATCGTGCTTGAGAATATCCGCGCCTACGCCGAGGCCGGCGTCGACTTTATCAGTGTGGGCGCGTTGACGCACTCGGCCCGCGCCGTCGACATCTCAATGTCCATCGCAGCCGAGCGGAACTGATCGATGTACGACCTCGCCGCACTCGAAGCCGAATTGGCCGGCACAATCTTTGCCGGTAAGCTGCACTACTCCCGCGCTACCGGCTCGACGAACTCGGATGCGGTGGCTGCGGCTCGCAGCGGCGCGCCGGACGGCTCAGTCTACTTTGCCGATGAGCAGTTGACTGGCCGCGGGCGTGGCGATCACGGCTGGGTCTCCGCCGCCGGCGAAGGGCTTTACGCGACCGTGCTTCTTCGCCCGGAGATTCCCACTGCGCGCCTTCCGCTCGTGCCGCTGGCCGCGGGTCTTGCCGCCGCCAGCGCCATCCGCGCCGCTGCTTCGCTTGCCGTCGATCTGCGCTGGCCCAACGATCTGCTGATCGGCCCGCGCAAGGCCGGGGGCATTCTTGTCGAGTCGATCATCCATTCCGAAGGTCCGCCCCACGTAGTGATCGGCATTGGCATCAACGTGCATCAGCACACGTTTCCGCCCGACCTGGCCACACCGGCTACATCGCTCGATCTCGAATCCGGGGCCCCCAGCGACAGGTCTTCGTTGCAGGGGTGGAAATCCGGGGCCCCCAGCGACAGGTCTTCGTTGCAGGGGTGGAAATCCGGCCGTCGCATCCCGCGGCAAGCCCTCCTGCTCGCGCTGCTAAAATCGCTGGAGCAGGAAGCTCAGGCGCTGGCAAGTCAAGACGCGGCAAATAGAATCGTGGCGCGCGTCGAAAGGGCCTCCTCGTGGATGCGCGGCCGCAGCGTGGAAGTGCACGGCCCGCAGGCCTGCATCGGCGTCACGGACGGATTGAACGAGAATGGCTTTCTGCGCGTGGCGACCGCGAAGGGGATGGTCATGGTGCAAACCGGCGGCCTGCGGGAAAATATCAGCTTCTAGCCGCTAGCTTCTAGCTTCCAGCTTGTTCGTGCCAGATTCATCGTTTGGCCCTGGCGAGAATCAGCTAGTAGCTAGAGGCTAGAAGCCAGGAGCTGCTTTTATGTTGCTCGCACTCGACGTTGGCAACACCAATACGACCCTCGGCCTTTTCAAGTTCGTTGGCGAGAAGCCCGAGCTCGTTGCGCACTGGCGCCTCACCTCGCATCGCACCCAGACCGTCGACGAATATGGCGTCTTCTTCGTCAAGCTCTTCGAGATGCACGGCATGTCGCCGAAGCAGGTGACCGATATCGTGATCGCGTCAGTGGTGCCTCCGGTTGACTCCACGCTGCGCCAGGTGTGCGAGACGTATTTTCGCGTCGAGCCCATGTTTATTGAGCCCGGCATCAAGACCGGCATGAAGATGTTGATCGACAATCCCACCGAACTCGGCGCGGACCGCCTGTGCGACGCGATTGCCGCCTATGAGCGCTACGGCGGCCCTTGCATTGTGGTGGACTTTGGCACGGCCACGAAATTTGAAGTGATCTCGGCCGAGGGCGAGTATCTGGGCGGCGCCATCGCGCCCGGCCTGGGACTGAGCGCCGATGCGCTCTTCTCGCGTGCCGCGAGGCTCTACCGCGTCGACATCAAGCGTCCCGCCAAGGTGATCGGCACCAACACCGTCGCGCATCTGCAGAGCGGGCTTTACTACGGCTACATTGGTCTGGTGGATGGCATCATCGAGCGCATTCTCGCCGAGTTGAGCGCTGATTCCGAGACGCCGCCGCGCATTGTGGCCAGCGGCGGCCTCGCGCATCTCATCGCACCCGATTCGCGCTACATTCAGGAGATTGACGACATGCTCACGCTCAATGGGCTGCGCATTCTTTTCGAGCGCAACCGCCGTGCGCGACCCCGCGGCCGCGCGCACTGAGCGCGCTTCCTGAGCCATTTCAGGTTGGACGATCGCCCAATTGGAGCGATCCATCGCGTCTCCCTCAAGACGCGGCACCGCCGCTGTTTTTGACGGGATATGGCCACGCCCATTGAAGAGAGACGCAAGAACGGGGCCAGTCTGTTATATTGGCTCGGCGGGGATTTTGCCCTGATTTCGTAAACGCTAACGAAACGCCGGTCCGGCTGCCGGTCAAAGGCCTGCACCGAGGGAAGGAGACAACGATGGATTGGAGTGAAAGCACGAGGCGGTCTTTTTTGAAGCAGTTCGGCGCGGCAGGCGCCGCGGCGTTGGCCGCCAGCAAGGCGAATGGGCTGGGGATGCCTGCTGGTCAGGGCGCGCAAGCCTCTGTCGCGCAATCGGCGCCGACGGCTACCGACCAGAAGCAGGCTGCCACACGCGAAGCGCGCATGGCTTGGTGGCACGAGGCCAGGTTTGGCATGTTTATTCACTGGGGCCTTTACAGCGTCATCGGCCAGCACGAGTGGGTGAAGGAGGACGAGGGCGTGCCGATTCTCCAGTACGAGATTCTGGCCAAGAACTTCCACCCCAAGCCAAACGCGGCCCGCGACTGGGCGCGGCTCGCCAAGCGCGCCGGCCAGAAGTATATGGTGATGACCACCAAGCACCACGAGGGTTTCTGCAACTGGGACACGAGGCTCACCGACTACAACGCCATGCAACAGGGGCCGGGCCGCGATCTGGTGCGCGAATACGTGGAAGCGGCGCGGGCCGAAGGGCTGCGCGTGGGCTTCTACTACTCGCTCATGGACTGGCACCATCCTGACGGCGCCAAGTGCAAGACCGATGAAGCCGCGCGCCGGCGCTTTGTGGACTATACGCACGGGCTGATCCGCGAGCTGATGACGAACTACGGCAAGATCGACATTCTCTGGTACGACGTTGATTGGCCGCTGACGGCCGACGAGTGGGAGTCGGAGCGCATGAACGAGATGGTCTTCTCGCTCCAGCCCGACATTATTGTGAACAACCGTAACGGCCTCCCGGGCGACTTTTCCACGCCGGAGCAGCACATCCAGGCGTCGGAGGCTGGCCGCGCCTGGGAAACCTGCATGACGCTCAACGAGAGCTGGGGCTTCAATCGCGCCGACGATCAGTGGAAGACACCGAAGACAATTGTGAACAACCTCATCACCTGCGCGCGCGGCGGCGGCAACTATCTGCTCAACATCGGTCCCGAGCCCGACGGCTCTGTACCGCCGGCGTCGGTGGAGATTCTGGAGGCCGTGGGCAGATGGATGGACACCAGCGGTAAAACCATCTACGGCTCGGAGCGGGGAAGGCTGGGCGCCGACGCGAGTTGCAATTACTCCCGCAAGGGCAACACGCTCTACGTGCACGTATACGCCTGGCCGGGCCACACGCCGGCCGCCGAGTGGCTCGACTTCTACAAGCCCGAGGTGGTGGTGGCGATCGGTGGTCTCAAGCCCAAGGTGCTCTCAGCACGGGTACTGAAGACCGGCCAGAAGGTTGAGTTCACGCAGGACGAATTTACCTTCCGGCTCACCGGCCTGCCCATGATCGCGCCCGACCAGCCGGCTACAACGATTGAAGTGGAGTGCGACGGCGAGCCGATCGTCGATCACGGGGCGATGCGCCCACTCTGGCCACGCTACAAAGTGGGGATCAGTATTTAAGCGGCTGAGAATTACGAACCGCGAACCATAAATACCTTCACGCGAGCGCAGTCATCGCTCGCGCGAAGGTATACGGACCCTCCGGCAGCAACGCCACGCGCGCTCCGGGCGCGAGGCCGCTGAAGAGTGCGGCAGTCGCCGCCCCCACATCGTCAAACGCGTTGGTTCCGAGGCTCCCCATCTGGCTGCGCGCCGCGCCGGGCGTGTAGAACAGCAGTTCGTTCTTCAGCCCGGTCCGCGCCATCTGTTGAAGCTGCCACTGGTCGATTTCGACCGGCGCGTTCGCAATCGCGCTGAGGAACTCCGCGTGGCCGCGATAGCCCCGGAGCAGGCGCGCGTACTCGGGCGAGCCGATTCCCTCGGCACACTCGGCGACGAGCAGAATTTTTCCGCCGGGCTTCACGATGTGCTGCGCCGCGGTAATCCCCTTGATGCACTGGTAGAAGGTCAGGTCGAGCGGATACCCGGCCGACGAGGTGATGACTGCATCGGCAAGGCGGTCAAGCGGCGTCAGGGAGTTGTTCATCATGAACTCTACGCCTGCCGCGTGCGCCTTCACGGGATCGCCGGAGAAGACGCCCGAAATCTCTCGCTCGCGCGTCAGTGTCACGTCGAGAATAAAGTCGTGGCGCGCCAGAGCGGCGGCTTCCAGCAGCTCCGCATGGAGCTGATTGCCTTCGATCGATCCCTCGGTGGCGAGCGGATCGCCGACGAAGCCTGGCGAGTGAATGACTTTGATGGTTTCCTGCGCCGCCACTCCAGGCACGATGAGCTTGCGCCCACCGCTGAAGCCCAGCATCAGGTGCGGCTCAATGAAGCCCAGCGTGATGTGCAGATCGGCGGCCACAAAGCGCTCGTCGACATACACCGGCGTGCCGCGGCGCGTGACCCCCACGGCGCGGTGTGCGCCAAAGTCGCGCGCATCGTGGCTGACGGCCTTGTACTTTGCGGCGATCTCCGGCCCGAGAATGACGTCGAGCTCTTCCGGCGTGGCCGCGCGGTGCAGGCCGGTAGCGATGATGATGGTGACGCCCTCTTTGGGAATGCCTGCGGCGTGCAGGCGTTTGAGCAGCGGCGGCAACGTGATGCGGTTGGGCGCCGGGCGCGTGATGTCGCAGACGGAGATGGCGGCGGTGCGCTTTCCTGCGGCCAGCTTCTCGATCGGTTCGCTGTGGATCGGTTTGTCGAGCGCCGCATCGAGGGCTGCTGAAACATCGTCGAGAGCGCGCGCCGCGCGGCTCCGCACCACCTGGCAGTCGAATCCATCGGGAGTGGTGACTGCAATTCCATGCTTGCCGAAAGCGAAATGGGTTTTCATCAATTCCCCAAACAAAACGAAAAATCTCTGCGATCATTCTATTCGGAAGCGGCAAGAATGGCATCGGCAACGAGCGCGGCTTCGACCGCCGGGCGCACCTCATGGACACGCACAATCGACGCGCCGTTCAGGATGGCCGCCGTCATTGCGGCCAGGCTCGCATTTTCGCGCGCGCGAGGCAGCGCATCATTGCCGTCGAAGAGCGGCGCGAGCGTGCGCCCGAGAAACGACTTACGGCTTAGGCCCACGAAGAGCGGACGGCCCAGCGCGAGCAGTTCTGCTTGCCGCCGGAGCAGCGCGTAATTCTCGCCAAAGCGTTTGCCGAATCCGTAGCCGGGATCGACCACGATCCGGCTGGGCGCGACTCCGGCCTGTTGCGCCGCTTGAAGGCTTGCGACCAACCCGTCGCGCACCGCGTCCACGAGCGCGTCGGGAGCGAGCGTTGGTTGCGCGTGCCACTCCTCGGGGCGGCCGCGCGTGTGCGAGACAACCACTCCCGCGCCCAGCTCGGCGCAAACCTGCGCGAGGCCGGCATCCCACGCCAAGCCGCTGGCGTCGTTCACAATCTCCGCGCCTGCCTGGAGCGCCGCGCGCGCCGTGGCCGCCTTGTAGGTGTCCACCGAAAGCACCGCATGCGGACGCGCCTTCAGCACGCCTTCGAGAACCGGCAGCAGCCGCGCCTGTTCTTCCTCGGCGCCGACCAGCGGGGCGCCCAACGGCGGGTTTTTGTCGTTGGGGTGAGCGTGCGCATCCACGCCGCCCGCGCGCGATCCCGGCCGTGTGCTTTCAGCGCCCAGATCGAGCAGGTCGGCGCCCTCGTCGAGCAGCCTGATGGCGTGGGCGATAGCCGCGTCCGAAGAAAAAAAAAGCCCCCCGTCCGAGAACGAGTCAGGCGTAATATTCACCACGCCGCAGACGAGCGTGCGCCGGCCCAACTCAAGCGCGCGTGTGCGCAGCCGCCAATTTGCTACGGTTCGCATAGGCTCCCACTCCCGATGGTACGCCGCTGCGCCTGGCATCCTGCTAATCTCTTGGCATGACGATTTTGCGGCGGATTCCAGCCATTGTGTGCGGCGTTGTCCTGTTGTGCTGTTCAGCACTCAACGCGCAAGCCTCTGCCCGCCGGGAGCATCGCGCGCCGCCGCGCGGAATACCCCAAACCGGCTCTCTTGCTGAACGCATCAAAAGTATTCTTGCCGATCCCGAACTGAGCCGCGCGCACTTTGGCATCAGCGTGACCACGCTCGACGGCCAATCGCTCTACGGAATGAACGACGCCGAACTCTTCACGCCTGCCTCCAACGCCAAGCTCACCACGACCGCGGCTGCCTATGCACTGCTGCCCGTGCAGACTCTCACGTGGACGACCTTCGTGGTGGCCAATGGCGACGTGGACGCATCGGGCACGCTGCACGGCGACCTGGTTCTGCTCGGCGCCGGCGATCCCACGATCAGCGCGCGGCCCTATCCTTACGTGGAGCCGGGAACCACCCCACCCGCGGAATCGCAGGCGGGCGCCGGTCAATCCAACGCAAATTCAGTGAGCGCCGCTTCAGCAACTGCCACGCCGGCAAGCGTGACTCAGGGAAGCGAGGTCTCGCCCGAAGTGGCTGCTGAGAATGCGCGCGCTCTCAAGATCCTGGCGCCGCTCGATCTGCTTGCCGAGCAGGTGGAGCAGGCGGGTGTGCGCACGGTGGAAGGCGCCGTAGTGGGCGATGACACCTATTTTCTCGACGAGCCTTGGGGGCCGGGATGGAGCTGGGACGATCTGCAATGGAGCTACGGCGCGCCGGTTTCCGCGCTGACTTTCAACGAGAACACCGATGAGCTGAACGTTGACGAGCGGCCGGCCGGGAGCGGACATACCGTCGCCTCGTGGACTCCTGATGTGGACTACTTCACGGTGGACAACAGCATGAAACCTGCTGCTCCGGGGCAGGAAGCGCATCCGGGCCTGGATCGCCGTCCCGGCCTGACGATGGTGCGCGCCTGGGGCACGGTTCCCGCCGGCGGATTGCATGTTTCCATGGCCGTTGACGACCCGGCGGAGTTCACCGCTGACGCTTTCAAGCTCGCCCTGCTGCGCCGCGGCGTCAAGGTAAATGGCGATCCCGAATCGCGCCACCGGTACTCGACCGGAACCGGCGATTTTGCCGCCGAGCGCGCGATGCCGCTGAAACTGGCGCTGGTTCAACTTACATCGATCTCCGGCGCCATCGAAGGCAGGCGCGTGTTGGCTGCCCGCATCTCCGTGCCCGTGGCCGAAGACATTCAAGTCACCAACAAAACCAGCCAGAACCTTCATGCCGAGATGCTTTTGCGGCTGCTGGGCAAGATTTACGGAACCGACGGCAGCTTTGAAGAAGGCGCGCGTGTGGTGCGACAGTTCCTGGCCGATGCAGGCATCGACGACCGCGATTTCTTCCTCTGCGACGGATCGGGCATGAGCCCGATGGACCAGATTACGCCGCGCGCCCTGACGCATCTGCTTGCGTATGCGTCGCACCAACCGTGGGGCGATGCCTGGCGCGAAACGCTGCCCGTAGCCGGTGTCGACGGAACGCTCGATCGCCGCTTCGCGGACACCGCGCTCAAGGGCAAAATGTGGGCCAAGACCGGAACCTTGTCGGAAGCGAATGCGCTTTCCGGGTACATGGCCGCCGCCAGTGGGCGCACGGTGGTCTTTTCCATTCTGGTTAACAATCACGATCCCGACAGTGACGCGGAAGAACAGGCCATCGACCGCATCGCGGAGGCGATTGCCGCGGCGGAGTGAAGGATATTTACTGATCCGGCCCAAAAGATATGTCACACCGTGCCCCACCCTTTCCGCGTCTTTTGCGGAAAGGATGGGAAAGCACGATGCACATCATAAGGGCCGGATCAATATAAGGGCCGGATCAATCACTTCTGCGGCGGCGGTTGCGGCTGCTGATTCTGCGGCTTACCCGTGTTGTCGATCTCTTTGCCGCCATAGAAGATCTTGGACGTTGAACCGAACCGCTTGTAGTCGGAGTACTTGACCACGTCGCGGATGTGCACGTCCTGCGCCATGTAGCCATAGCCGCCGGCAAAGTGCAGCCAGCCCTCGCCCTTGGTGTAAACGGGAAACCAGTAGTGGCCGTCGATCTGTTGCCGCCAGGTCATGAAGGGTGGGTGCAGGTCTTCCTGTCCGCGCTTGGTGTCGTCGGGGACCATGCGGCCATCGGTGACTACGATTTGCAGATCCTGTGAGTCCACCCAGATCCGGCCGTCCAGGTATCGCTGGCGTTTTTCGATTACTTTGGGCGCCACATCGAAGACGTAGCACTCCAGTTCGTCCACCTTTTGCCGGCCCACATACTTGATGTTGTATTTTGGCAGGTCTGCGGTGGTGAGTACGAAGGGATAACCGTACTCGATGTCGTGCAGGTCGGAGGGCGACATCATGATCCCGCCGTTCTCCAGCGTGCTCGGCGGCGCATCCACCACCCTTTCCGTGCGTCTGCCTGTCGGGTCAAACACCACGTCGTCCACTTCATACCATTCGCCGGTTACTTTGTTGTCGTCGTCCAGGGTGTCGACCCGGGCGGTGCGGCGGTAGGTGTAGTGGTTGAGAGCATCCTGAAATTCGGTCTCCTTGGCCGCGAAACGCTGGATAATTTGTTCCGGGGGAATCGCGGGGGCCGACAGATTCATGGGACCGAAACCCGAGTCCAGTGGCATGGGGGTAAATGTATCCTGCGCCGCGGCAGATCTCAGCCCCAGCGATGAGGAATTGCTGCCGGAAATCCCCACAAAGGCAAGTGCGGCAAAGGCAGCCGCCGCAATCCACGGACGTAACTGCACCATGGTTGACCCTCTCCTCCGATCCGTGCGCACTTTCAGTTCCGGCGCAGCCCCTCGCCGGTTCTAGCTGATTAGATGCAGTTGGGCGGCTTTTGGGAGGTTTTCGTCAGAAAGGGTGGTGTCCGCTTGAATCCGCCCTGCCAGTGCGACGGCAGGACTGCCCCAATTTGTGGGAGAACTCGCACCAGGCTGATAAAGGAAGCAACGCCTTTGGCGCCCCACGTGGAACCCTCGCTGTCGGCCGTGAAACAATGAATCCATTAAGCTCATGACTGACGAAATCCTTCCATCCGCCGAACCTACGCCTGACGCGCCCGAATCCGTGCCCGAACCAGTGCCGGAACCCGTCTCCACCGAGACAGCAGTGCCCGCTACGCCGGCCGAGACCCGCACCGGAGAGGGCGCGCCTGTGGCTGCCGCCGAAAGCCAAACCCCGGCCAGCGCGCCAGAGCCGGCCGAGTCCTTTGCCGACGTGCTCTCCGCATTCGAGCGCACACACACGCATCGAGCCGAGACGAAACAGCTTGAAGGCACTGTCGTCTCGCTCTCTGCCGATCGGGTTTTCCTCGATATTGGCTACAAGATGGAGGGTGTGCTGCCGCGTTCGGCCTTCGAGAACAACGCCGCGCAAGTAAAGCCCGGCGACGCATTCCCCGTCTCCATCACCGGCCGCAACGAGGAAGGCTACTACGAGCTTTCGCGCTTCCGCGTAGCGCAGCCGCGCGACTGGTCGGCGATCGAGCGCGCCTTCGCCGAAAAGACCGCCGTAGCCGGAACCGTGACCGAGCAGGTGAAGGGCGGCCTCAGCGTCGACATAGGCGTGCGCGCCTTCATGCCCGCCAGCCGCAGCGGCGCGCGCGATGCCGCCGAACTCGAAGCTCTTGTCGGCCAGCCCATCACCTGCCGCATCACCAAGCTCGATGTCGCCGATGAGAACGTCGTCGTCGACCGCCGCGTGGTTCTGGAAGAGCAGGCTCGCGCCGGGATCGCCGAGCGGCGCGCCGCGCTCAAGGAGGGCGACACCGTCACTGGCAAGGTGCGCACGCTGATGCCTTACGGCGCGTTTGTTGAGATCGAGCCAGGACTTGACGGGCTGCTCCACATCAGCGACATCTCGCGTTCCCGCGTGGCCAGGCCGGAAGACGTGCTCTCCGCCGGCGAAGAGCTTACTCTTCGCATCCTGAAGATCGATCCCGAGAGCAACAAGATCTCACTGGGCCTCAAGCAGCTCCAGCCCGAGCCGTGGGAGACCGCGGCGGAACGTTATCTGCCGGGGCAACGCATCGCCGGCGCTGTCACGCGGCTCACCGACTTTGGCGCATTCGTCGAGATCGAGCCTGGTCTCGAAGGCCTTATTCACATCTCGGAGATGTCGTGGGACAAGAAGGTCCGGCATCCCGGCGATCTGCTGCACCAGGGCGACCGCGTCGACGCCGTCGTGCTCTCCGTCAAGCCGCCTGCCGGCACGGAACCTGGCCGCATCTCGCTTGGCCTCAAGCAAACACTTGCCGATCCGTGGCTCGAAGTTCAGCGCAAGTTTCCCGCGGGCTCGCAGATCGAAGGCCCCGTGACCAAGCTGATGAACTTTGGCGCGTTCGTTGAGATCGCGCCGGGCGTCGAAGGACTGGTCCACATCAGCGAGATCGTCGCGGACCGCCGGCTCAACCATCCGCGCGACGTGCTGCGCGCGGGCCAGCGTGTGAAGGCGCTCGTTCTCGCCATCGATTCCGCGAAGCGGCAGATCAAGCTCTCAATGAAGCAGTTGATCCCAACTTCGATCGACGAATATATTGCCGAGCACAAGATAGGCGATTCCGTCTCCGGCCGCGTCGTTGAGCTCACGGCCTCCGGGGCAACGGTCGAACTCGGCGAAGGCATCCACGGTACTTGCCAGACGGCGGGCGCGCCTTTGGCGCAAACAGCCCCTCAAAAAGCCACCGCGCCGGAATCGACCGCCGGCAAACCGGACCTCTCGCAGCTCTCGTCGATGTTGAAGGCTCGCTGGAAGGGCAGCGTGCCCGCGTCGTCGGCGGTTCCCGAGTCGCTCGCCGCAGGCCAGATTCGCAACTTCAGAATCACGAAGCTTGTTCCAGACTCCAAAAAGATCGAAGTGGAATTGACGTAACCCGGCTCTTCGGCGACGCTGCGCCGGCACAGGCCTGTCATGTGCCGGCGCCTGCGCGCTCAATTTGAGTTTCCTGCGCGGAATTCTGCGTAGTGAGGCGCCACCGGCCTTTGAGAAAATAGATCTTCATGCTTGCGCTCCAGAATGCCGGCAAACGCTTCGGGCCGAGGGTGCTCTTCCTCGAAGCGAACTGGCTCATCCAAAACCAGGAAAAAACCGCGCTGGTCGGCGCCAACGGCACCGGCAAATCGACGCTGATGAAGATTCTCGCCGGGCTGGAGACGCTCGACTACGGATCTCTCGACCGGACGCGCGGTATGAGCATCGGCTATCTGCCGCAGGAGGGTTTGCAGCTTGCCGGCCGCACCGTCTTCGACGAGTGCCTCACTGTCTTCGACGAACTGCACGAGATGGAGCGTGAAGTCGAGCGGCTTGCGGCGCAGATGGCGGAACTCGATCACGAAAGCCAGGAGTTTCAATCCGTCGCCGAGCGCTATTCGTTGTTGCAGGATCGCTTTCACTCGCTCGATGGCTACGCGCTCGATGCTCAAGTGGGCAGCGTTCTCACGGGTCTCGGCTTCGGCAAGCAGGATTGGACGCGGCAAACCGGCGAGTTCTCCGGCGGCTGGCAGATGCGCATCGCACTTGCTAAACTCCTGCTCGCCAAACCCAACCTACTGCTTCTCGATGAGCCTACCAACCATCTCGACCTTGAAACCCGCAACTGGCTCGAGGGCTATCTTAAGAGCTATCCCTTTGGCTACATCCTTATCTCGCACGATCGCTACTTTCTCGATGTCACCATCGACCGCACAGTGGAGATATGGAACAAGCGCCTGACGATCTACCAGGGTAATTACACAAAGTATCTCAAACAGAAAGATGAGCGCCGCGATCAACTCCTCGCTGCTTACCGCAACCAGCGCGAGCGCATTGAGCATCTTGAGGCATTTATAAACCGGTTCAGATATCAGGCCACCAAGGCCAGGCAGGTGCAGTCGCGTATCAAGGAGCTTGAGAAGATCGAGCGCATCGAGGTGCCGGAGGAAGAGCCGGTCATCCACTTCAAGTTTCCCCAGCCGCCCCCTTCGGGCCGCATCGTTGCCGAAGCCGAGAGCCTGCGGAAGGATTATGGTGCAAAGTGCGTTTTTTCCGATGCGCGCTTCACCATCGAGCGTGGTGACCGCGTGGCGCTTGTGGGCGTGAACGGCGCCGGCAAATCGACACTGATCAAACTGCTCACCGGCGACGAGCTTCCGAGCGCGGGATCGATCAAACTCGGCCACAATGTTGCAGTCGAGTACTTTGCGCAGGATCAGTACAAGGTTCTTGATCCCGAAGCGCGCATGCTGGACGACATCGGCCGCGCCGCCGTCAGAGTCCCCGAGGTGACGCTTCGCTCGCTGCTTGGCTGTTTTCTCTTCTCCGGGGACGACGTCTTCAAGCCGCTGGGCGTGCTCTCGGGCGGCGAACGCAATCGCTATGCACTGGCGCGCATTCTCGTGTCGCCTGCCAACTTTCTGCTTCTCGACGAGCCTACCAATCACCTCGACATGCGCGCCAAAGACGTGCTGCTCGAAGCTCTCGACAGCTACAGCGGCACCGTGATTTTTGTTTCGCACGACCGCTACTTCATCGATCGCCTGGCCACGCGGGTTCTGGAGATCGAGAATGGCGCCATCGCGGCGTACGAGGGCAACTACGAGGACTATCTGCGCCGCAAGGAGGCGCTGGCCGCTGAAACGCCAAATGCCGGGATCAAACAGCCTTCCGCCGAAGCGGCTGCGCCTGGCGGAGCAGCGATCCTCATCGAAGGCGGCTACGAGGAGACAAACAGCGCCGCGGCATCGCCGACGTTCCGCGCCCGCCGCCTGAACCCGATTAAGCAGAAGCAGATGGAAGACCGATGCGCGTTCCTTGAAGAGGAGATCCCGCGCGTCGAGGCCTCCATTGCGCATACCGAGCAGCAGCTCGGAGTTTACGTTTCGGCCGCGGAAACGCAGCGCCTCGCCGCGCTTGCCGAAGATCTCCGCGCGCAGCTTGCCGCGCTTATCGCGGAGTGGGAAGATCTCATGCTGCAGCTCGATCTTTCCTGAGACCCGCAACCGTATTTTGCGGGAAATGCAGCTTTATAATCTGGATTGGACGAGCGTATAATCCGGATTGGACGAACGGCAAATCTGGAATCGGCGTGCGTATAATCCGGATCGGACGGATATATAATCCGGGATGGACGTGCAATGAATCCGGAATGGACGAATCTTAAATCCGAAATGAATGCGCCGGAAAATGCGCTGTATCCGCGTTTTGCCGCCGGAGCTGTGGCTGCGGCGCTCAAGGACACCCCGGTTATCCTGATCGATGGGCCTCGACAGTGCGGCAAGACAACCATGGTCCGCGACCTGATGACAGGCCACCGCGAGTTCCTTACCCTCGATGATGAGACGGTTCTCGCGGCGGCGCGCAGCGATCCGTCTGGATTGGTCCGCTCTTCCGGCCGCTTCACGATCGACGAGATCCAGCGCGCGCCTGAACTCCTGCGGGCCATCAAGAGAAGAGTCGATCTGGATCGTCAGCCGGGGCGTTTTCTGCTCACGGGCTCGGCCAATCTGCTCGCAGTGCCCAAAGTTGCAGAAAGCCTGGCGGGCCGCATGGAAATTGTCAGCCTGCTGCCGCTGGCCCGGGCAGAGATTTACGGTCGCAAGCCGGGGTTTCTCGAAGCCGCATTCCGGGGCAGGATGACAAAACCGGGTGAACTCCTTCTTGGCAAGAACCTGGTAGAGACAGTGTTGACTGGCGGCTATCCGGAGATGCTCAAGCGCAAGCGGCCCGCCCGGCGCCTCGCCTGGGCACGCGAGTACATCCGCGCCATCGTCGAAAGAGACGTGCGCGACATCGCTGAAGTGGAAAGGCTCGACCGGATGCCGCGTCTGCTCCAGGTTCTGGCGCACCATTCGGCTCAGTTGACCAACTTCACCCAGATGGGCGGCCAGATCGGCTTCGACGACAAGACAACGCGAAAGTATGTGGGCATACTGGAGCAGTTGTTTCTGGTGCGCAGAGTACAGCCCTGGTTCCGCAACGAGCTGAAGCGCCTGGTGAAGACGCCCAAGCTGCATTTTCTCGATTCCGGACTCCTGGCCGCGCTGCTTGGTATTACTCCCGAGCGCGCCGCCGCCGACCGCGCCATTTTCGGCAGACTGCTCGAGACCTTCGTCCTCGCGGAGATCCTCAAACATCTTTCGTGGCTCGATCGCACCTGCGCGATCTTTCATTATCGCGACAAGGATCAGGATGAGGTCGACCTTGTGCTCGAAGACATGGCTGGAGCAGTAGTCGGCATCGAGGTCAAGGCCGCCGCAACCGTGATGACAAGCGACTTCAAAGGGCTGCGCAAACTTGCCCAGGCATGCGGCAGCGCCTTCAAGTCGGGCATTGTGCTCTACGACGGTGAAACCACGGTTCCCTTTGGCCGCAGGCTTTTTGCTGTGCCGGTTTCCTGCTTGTGGTGACCGGGCGCCGCTCGATTTCCATCGTGCATAATCAAAATACGATGGCTTCCCTTTGGTATCCCGAAAGCTGGTCCCAGCGACTGGCCGAATTGGAGGCGCAATCCGGCGATCTGAAAGAAGCGCCGCTGCGCCGCGATGTGCGTTCGCTGGGTGCGCTGCTGGGCACAGTGCTGCGCGAGCAGGCTGGCGACGAGGCATTTGCACAGGTTGAGGCGCTGCGCCAGGGAACGATACGCCGCCGCGACGCCGAGTTGCGCGGTCAAACCAGCGAAGCTGCACGCCACGCCTCAGCCGCGCTTGAACTGGTGCGTGCGCTCCCGGTCGAGCGCGCCATCCTGCTCACGCGTGCCTTTGCCTTTTACTTCGAGCTCATTAATCTGGCCGAGACCAACCACCGCAAACGCCGCCGCATGGCGCTGCGCTTGAGCGGGCAGGCCGGCCGCCAGCGCGGTTCCCTCGAAGGCACATTCTCGGAGATGCGCCGCGTGGGCATTCCCGCCAAGGAAGCTCTCGACTGGTTGCGCCGTGTGCTGGTCGTTCCCGTGTTTACCGCCCATCCCACGGAAGCTGCGCGCCGCACCGTGATGTTCAAGCGCCGCCGCATTGGCGAACTTCTCGCGGCTCTCGACCGCATTCCCGTCCCCGCGCAGGATCTGGCGCGGCTCGAGGAGCTTGTGCTGGCCGAGATCACCAGTCTCTGGCAGACCGACGAGGTCCGCTCGCGGCGGCCCACGGTCTACGACGAGATCAAGATGGGCCTCGACTACTACGATGTCTCCATCTTCGAGACTCTGCCGGAGCTGTACCGCGAGATCTCCGCGGCGCTCGAAGCAGCTTACGAAATCGCGATTGAGCCGCACGATCTGCCGCTGGTGCTGCGCTTCGGTTCCTGGATCGGCGGCGACCGCGACGGTAATCCCTTTGTCACGCCAGAGGTTACGCGCGCGGCGCTTCAACTCGCCCGCGGCCATCTGCTGCTCCACTATCAGCGCCAGCTCGACCGCATCGTCGATCTGCTCACATCGAGCGCCCAGCAGCGGCCGGTGAGCCCGGCGATCCTCGACCGCCTTCACGCGTACGTGACGCAGGTGCACACACCGGAAGCACAGGTCTTCGGCGCGCAATACGAGTTTGAGTGTTATCGCCGCTTCGCCATCTGTTTGAAGGCGCGCATCCAGCGCACACTCGAAGAGATGGGCGAGGCGCATGTGGCCTCCGGTCCCGCCCTGCCGGTCACGCCCTACACGCTGGCGCGCAGCCAGGACAAGCTTGCCCAGTCGCTGCCGGCCTACTGTTCGGCACAGGATTTTCTTGACGATCTCGAAATCCTCCGCGCATCGCTTGCCTCGAACGGCGGCATTCGCATTGCACGCACGCTCGTCGATCCGCTCATTCTCAAGGTGCGCGCCTTTGGCCTGCATCTGCACACGCTCGACATCCGCCAGCACGCCCGCGTCCATGCCGCTGCCTTGCAGGAGGCCATCGGCGATACCATCGCGCCCTCGCTGGCCTGCGCACTCTCCGCGCAAACCGCAAGCGTGCTTGAGACCTTCCGTATCGTCTCGGAAGTCAAGCAGGGATGCTCGCCGGAGTCGATCTGCCATTACGTCATCAGCGGCGCCGCGTCGGTTGACGACGTGCTTGCCGTGATTCGGCTGGCGCGGCTTGGCGGCGTCACCGTGGAAGGCTCAGGCGAGGGACACGGCGCAGACCCCGGCTTGATGCCCGTGCCGCTCTTCGAGTCGATTGAAGACCTGCGCAACGCGCCCGCCGTCTGCCGGGAACTATGGAGCCGCCCCGACTACCGCAAGCTCCTCTCAAGCTGGGGCGACTGGCAGGAGATCATGCTGGGCTACTCCGACTCGAACAAGGATGGCGGCATGTTGACCTCTACGTGGGAGATCTTCCGCGCGCATCGCGATCTGCACTCCGTCGCCCACGAGGCCGGCATTAAGCTGCGCATCTTCCATGGCCGCGGCGGCACCGTAGGCCGTGGCGGCGGGCCCACCCATCGCGCCATCTTCGCCCAGCCCTTCGACGCCTTCGACGGCCAGTTGCGCATCACCGAGCAGGGCGAGGTGCTCAACTTCAAGTACGCCGATGAGGTGCTGGCCGAGCGCAATCTCGAACTGATGATCGCTGCCTCATTAGACGCTTTAGCCCGGCCCAACGCGCACGATCCCGAGGGTCACTTCACGGGCGTGCTCAAGCCGGAGTGGGAGGCTGCGCTCGATGAGCTTTCCCGCCTCGCCTACGGCTTCTATCGTGAACACATCATCGAGGATCCCGGCGTTATTACCTACTTCGAGGAGTCCACGCCGGTGGGTGAACTCGAGAACGCCAAGATCGGCTCACGGCCCGCGCGCCGCAACGATTCGCCGCGACTCTCCGATCTTCGCGCCATCCCATGGGTTTTTGGCTGGACGCAATCGCGGCTGCTCGTTCCCGCGTGGTTCGGTGTGGGCTATGCCCTTGACCGCTACCTTGCGCAGTCCGGCGCGGCCTCCGAAGCGAATCTTGAGCTGCTCGCCACCATGGCCACGGAGTTCCCGCTTTTTATCGATCTGTTGCGCAATGTCGAGATGGCGCTCGCCAAGGCCGACCTTGGCACCGCGCGGTTCTACTCCACGCTGGTCAAGGATGTGGAGCTTCGCGAGCGTATCTACGATATGTTTGAGGCCGAGTTCCATCGCGCGCGGCGCGGCCTTCTCGCCGTCCTGCGCCAAACGGAACTGCTTGAAACCAACCGAGTCCTCGCCCGCTCCATCAAGCTGCGCAATCCCTATGTCGACCCCATGCACCTGATTCAGGTCGACATGCTGCGCCGCAAACGCCAGGGTGAAGATACGCCCGAGGTCAACCGCGTGATTGCGGCGACGATCAACGGCATCTCGGCAGGCCTGCGTAACACGGGGTGAAGCATCCACGGAGCGGAAAAGCCAATCCAGATCACGCAAGCATCGAAGCTGAACCGGCCTAACAGATGCGGGGCAACTGTTCGCCGATCATGGTGGGGATGACGCGATTGGCGCCCAGGGCGGTGCGCGCGACCAGCATGCGTTTGTGTTCGGTGGTTACGTGGCCGATGCGCGCGGCGTCTTTTCCCAGTGGATGCGCGCGCAGAATTTCGACAACGCGCTCTGCGGTTTCGGGCGCGACAAAGAACACCGCCTTGCCTTCATTGGCCACGTAGACGGGGTCAAGTCCAAGCAATTCACAAGCGGACTGCACCTCCGGCCGCACGGGAATGCTCGCCTCGTCGAGAGCGACGCCGACATCGGAGGAGCATGCAATCTCGTTCAGTGTCGAAGCCAGGCCGCCGCGCGTAGGATCGCGCATGGCGTGGACCGCGGCGCCAGCGCCGTCGAGAACTTCGGCGATCATGCCGTTCAGAGCGGCGCAGTCGGAGCGGATCTGGCTCTCGAACTCCAGGCCCTCGCGCACGCTCATGATGGCCATGCCGTGGTCGCCGATCGTCCCCGAGACAATCACCGCGTCGCCGCTTTTTGCTCGTTTGGGGCCAACCTCGGTGTTTGAACGAAGGACACCAACACCCGCCGTCGTGATGTAGCAGCCGTCGCCGTGGCCGCGCTCGACTACCTTGGTGTCGCCGGTGACGATCTGAACGCGCGCGGTTGCAGCCGCTTTGGCCATGGCGTCGACGATTGCGGCGAGCTGGCTGAGCGGAAAACCTTCTTCAAGGATGAAGCTCGCGCTCAGGAACTTCGGCTCCGCGCCGGAGACGGCCAGATCGTTGACGGTTCCGTTCACCGCGAGCTCGCCAATCGAGCCGCCGGGAAAAAACAGGGGCTGCACGACAAAAGAGTCGGTGCTCATGGCCAGGCGTGCGCCTGCGGTTTCGAGCACTGCCGCGTCGCCCAGATTTTCCAGAGCCGGATTGCGAAAGGCAGGCAGAAAAAGGTGCTCTACGAGTTCGTTGCCCAGCTTGCCGCCGCCGCCGTGGCCCATCACGATGGTGGGGTAGTCGGCGAGCGGTAGCGGACAGCACCATTTGGAGAAGTCGGGCATCGCGATGAATTGCTCCTAGGTGTATGTCGGGCATAGCGTTTTGCCAAGGAAGATGCAGCGGTTTGCAGGTCTGCCGTTCGATCTGGAGCACCAGAAAGAAATCCCGTTGCTGGTTTATAGCAAGCTTCCTGCGCGGTTTGGGGTAAAACGGGGCACTTCCCCCTCCGTCTTATGCCATTTCCAGCGCCCAGCCGGCCCGGAACAGCTTCAACAGGTTGCTCGCCGCGCACACCAGCTTCCACTCGCGGCGGACATTCTCTTTGCCTCGCAAGCTGAAGCGGCGAAAACCGCGTTGTTCCTTGATCTGTCCGAAGACTGGCTCGACGATCGCCTTGCGCATCTTATACACGGCGCGTCCAGCCTCGGTTCGTAACTTATGGCGCATCGCCTCTTTCGGCGGCGCATCGGCAGGCGGCGGATCGCTGCCCGTCTGCGCCGCATCTCCATGTTTGTCCCGGCCCGTTGCCACGTAGAGATCGACCTCTTTCACCTGCTCGTTTGTAACATTGGCCTCGCTGAAGTAACCAGCATCGGCGCTCACCTTCTCCGGCGGTATTTGTTTAGCGGCCATGTGCCGGGATCAAGTCCAGGGACTTGGGCTGGGGTAGACAGAGCAATTGTTGGAGGAAGGAGATGGCGGAGCGCATCTGTTGGTGGCAGGTCTGGAGGATGGTGACCAGCACGCTCTGGGTGTGCGCGCCGCGCACGGTGCGGTTGCCGCCCCAGACTTTTCGCGTGACCACCATGGGACGAATGGCCTGCTCGGCGCGGTAGTTGGTAGCCTCCAGTCCGGGACAGATGAGGAAGGTAAACAGGGCCTCGCGCTCGCGGAGTAAATGCCGCGCCAGGCGGCGATTGGCCGGGGAGCGATAGTGACGCTCGAGAGCGCGATCCAGACGTGCCTCCAGCCGCCCGCGGGCAATGGCCAGCCCTGCGGCGCTGATCTGGCACCG
>JBMFHB010000009.1:0-73142 GCA_049977045.1 Occallatibacter sp. | reverse complement strand
CGGTCCCCAAGTGCGAGGGACCGGGGGCACCCTCATTCGTGCTTGAAACAGATCACCTGGGACCGGGACCACCCGCCCGAATACATGGTTGGTGGAACCTGAAGGTTGCCATCGAAGGTGATTGAGAATCAAGGTGCGAGCTTGGGTCGTTTAGCGATGAAAGACGGTTTCCAGCTATGGGTCGAATCTCAGAAAGAACGTCTGCGATTCGACCCCAAGCCAATGGTGGAAGTGGTCGGGACGGTGTCAAGGGTCGAGATGAACGCCAAAGTACGGCGCCCTTGACACCGCCCCGACCACCACGGGAGGCTGTGCGCTGTTTTCAGTTGACAGGAGAGGAAGCTGTCATACATGGGGCACGGTCCATCGAGGGAGAACTCAGTGTGAAAGAACTTGACCGAGCCACCTGCCGCCCAACACGGGATCGCATGACTTGACGGCTCACTCCAGCGCGTCTGGCTGCAGGGCGATATTCTCTTCGCCGGCGGCTTTCTTTTCGTTGTACGCCTTCACCCAGTCTTCCCAGTGCTTGCCGGCGGCGCGGTCTTTGCCGGTGAACTCGATGCGGGCGATCTCGGCGTAGGAGACTTTGCGCTTTTCTTCCGCGTTGGGCGTGAAGTACTGCACGAAGGACTCGGCGAGCGTGCCGCCTGTCGTGCGGTTGAAGATGTAGGCCTCAATCCTCTCGCCGGACTTGAGCGTGAGGGTGACGTCGCCACGGTAGTCAAACGCCTTTTCGAGGGCGGACTTGAGTTCCTCTTCGCTGGCCAGCGTGGGAACCCAGCCTTCGAGCCTTTCGTGCTCGAAGCCGGGAGCCAGTTCGAGAGATTCGATCTGCTCGCGTGTATATTTCTGGACCTCCGCTGTCATGCGCGCGTCTCCTCGTATTTGCTCTCGGGCCGCTCAATCTGCACCAGAGACGATGGGCCCGCGGGCATGGGTTCATTGAGCAGGTCGAGAGCGTGCTTGTCAGGATAAAGCGAGAAGCTGCCTTTGACCATGGCAATAAATCCCTTGAGCGAACCGAAGCCTTCAAGAACGGCCGACGGCTCATAACCGCAACTGACCATGCAGTTGGCGCACTTGGGGTTGCCGGAACCGATGCCGTACTCCTCCCACTTCGTGGTTTCCATCAGTTCCTTGAAGGTCTCCGTGTAGCCATCCTGGAGCAGATAGCAGGGGCGCTGCCAGCCAAAGATGTTGTAAGCGGGCGAACCCCAGGGCGTGCAATCGTAGTTGCGATCGCCCATCAGGAATTCAAGGAAGAGCGGCGACATGTTGAACTTCCATGATTTTTTGCGGTTCGACAGGATCGCGCGGAACAGGCGGCGCACGCGGGCGCGGCCGAGGAAGCGATTCTGGTCGGGCGCCTTGTCGTAGCTGTAGCCGGGCGAAAGAACCACACCCTCCACGCCGATCGCCATTACCTCATCGAAGAAGGCGCGAACCTGGTTGGGATCGGTGCCGTCGAAGAAGGTGGAGTTCGGCGTTACGCGGAATCCGCGCCTGACGGCCTCCTTGATGCCCGCGATGGCGATGTCATAGGTGCCTTCGCGGCAGACGGAGAAGTCGTGATGCTCACGCAGGCCGTCGAGGTGAACCGAGAAAGTAAGATACTTGGACGGCGTGAACTCGGGCAAACGGCGCTTGAGTTCGAGCGCGTTGGTGCACAGGTAGATGTACTTTTTGCGCGCGATGAGGCCGTTGACGATCTCGACAATCTGCGGGTGCAGCAGCGGTTCGCCGCCGGGGATCGAGACCATGGGCGCGCCGCACTCTTCGACGGCGCGGAAGCACTCCTCGGGCGTGAGCTGCTTTTTGAGCACATGCGGCGGATATTGCACCTTGCCGCACCCGGCACAGGCCAGGCTGCAACGGAAGAGCGGCTCCAGCATGAGCACCAGCGGATAGCGCTTGTTGCCCTTGATCCGATTCTTGAGGACGTAGGATGCTACCGTCCACATCTGTGAGATGGGAATTGCCATGTTGAGGTGAATCCTCCGATTCAGCTTCCAGCTTTTAGCTTCCAGCTTTTAGCTTCCAGCTTTTAGCTTCCAGCTTTTAGCTTCCAGCTTCTAGCTTCTAGCCACTAGCCAAGAACAGAAAACGTGAGATTGAGCATCTGGACAAA
The DNA here is from genome assembly GCA_049977045.1 of Occallatibacter sp. Classification (GTDB taxonomy): domain Bacteria; phylum Acidobacteriota; class Terriglobia; order Terriglobales; family Acidobacteriaceae; genus Telmatobacter. The sequence goes on along the minus strand of JBMFHB010000009.1, from coordinate 71,011 downwards.
AACCAGCGGTTAAAAGCTAGAGGCTGGAAGCTGTCTTCTCCATCGCCCGCTTGTATGCCGTGAGAGCCATCAGCGGGAAGTACTGGCGATAGTACGTGTACGCCAGATAAAAGACCTTCGGAAAACCTGTGCCGGTGATGATGGACTGGTGTGCGGGGCCTTCGCCCATCGACTCATCCCAGCTTCCGTCATCGCGCTGCTGTTCGAGCAGCCAGCGCACGCCCTTGGCAATCGAGTCTGAGCGGTCGTCGCCGGCGGCAAGCAAAGCCAGCAGGGCCCACGCCGTCTGCGATGGCGTACTCACACCCACTCCGCGCAAATTCGGATCGTCGTAGCTGCCGCACGTTTCACCCCAGCCGCCGTCGGAGTTCTGCACCATGCGAATCCACTCGGCGGCCTGCTGCACCTGCGGCTCCAGATGATCGACGCCAATCGCATCGAGCCCGCGCAGAACCAGGAACGTACCGTAGATGTAGTTGACACCCCAGCGCCCGAACCAGCTTCCGTCAGGCTCCTGCTCGTTAAAGATGAAGTCGATGGCCTTCTGGACGCGCCTGTCTTCGCGCGTGTAACCGTAGACGGCGAGCATCTCCAGCATGCGCCCTGTAATGTCGACCGTCGGCGGATCGAGCATCGCATTGTGATCGGCGAAGGGGATGTACTGGAAGATCATCTTGGTGTTGTCTTTGTCGAAGCTGGCCCAGCCGCCGTTCTTGCATTGCATGGCAAACTCCCACGCGATGGCGCGCTGCGCCACCTCATGCTGGTAGCGTTCGCGGGGGTTGTCGACCTTGCTTAGCGCGAGCAGAACCTGCGCCGTATCATCGGTATCCGGATAAAACTCATTGTTGTACTCGAAGTACCAGCCGCCCGGCTCGGTGTTACGCACCTTGACGGCCCAATCGCCCTTGTGGCGAACCTCCTTCGAGAGCATCCAGTCGACGGCCTTCAACATCCGGGGATCGTTGCGCGGCACGCCGGCTTCGCCGAGAGCAAAGATCGCCTGCGCTGTATCCCAGACTGGCGAAACACAGGGCGTCATACGGAAGGTCGGCTCGGGAAACTCGGGCGTAGCCTCCTGCTCGATGCCGAGTTTCTCAAACTCGTCGCGCGCGCGAATCACCTGCGGGTCGTCTTCGGAGTAGCCCAGGCAGCGCAGCGCAACAATGGCGTTGAGCATGGCGGGATAGATGGCGCCCAGGCCGTCGGTCATTTCCAGGCGCTCGAGCATCCATTGTTCAGCACGCTTCAGAGCCAATTTGCGCAGCGGGCGAATGTGCACCGCCTCAAACCAGTGCGTGAGGCGGTCGAGCGCCAGAAAAAAGTTGCGCCACGAAAACAGATTCTTGCGATCCATGCGCAGGCGCAGGACGGAGTTGGCGCGGCCGCCCACAAACAACTCGTCAATTCCCTGCTCCGGCTGAATTTTCTTGAAGGGCTTCTTGGCGTACATGATGGCCAGCGGAACGAGGATCGACCGCGACCATGAGGAGATTTCGTAGATATTGAAGTAAAACCACTTGGGAAATAGTACAATCTCCGGCGGAATTGCGGGAACGGCGTCATAGTCGTACTCGCCCAGCGCGCAGAGGTACATCTTGGTGAAGGTATTGCAGGCAGTGACACCGCCATGCGCCAGCACCCATTCGCGGCACTTCGCCAGACGCGGATCGTCGGCCGGAATGCCCATCAGCTTGGCCGAAGAGTAGCACTTGACCGAGAGCGAAATATTGCCGGGACCGCCGGGATAAATGCTCCAGCTTCCGTCTTCATTCTGGTAGCGCATCATCTCGGTGAGCGCGCGCTGGAGCCTGCCGGGATCGCCGCTTTCGAGCAGCGTATGCACAAAGATATAGTCGGCCTCGAGCATCGAGTCGGCCTCGAGTTCGCCGCACCAGAAACCTTCAGGGTGTTGCAGTCCGAGCAGAAACTCACGCGCGCCTTCGATGGACGCGTCGACGTCCGCCATGTCGGCGTCAATCCGGCCGAACCTTGGCTGTCCGAATCCGGCCGCTGCGGCTTGTGTCCGTTGCTCTTCTGGAATCATGCAGTATCAAACGCCTCAGTGTTGCCGGGGAAGCGTGTCATGCCGAGTTCAATCGTTCACCCATGGCGCGCTTTCATGCCGCGTGCCTGCTCGTACATTTGATGTTTAGCGAACGGAGACGGATTCCGATCCGCTGGCGCCGCCGATGGCTTGCACGATCTCGGGAGGTAGACCAAAGCGCACATTTTCGGGCATCACCTCAACCTCTTCGACGTCCGCGAAGCCGTTCTGGCGCAGATAATTCACCACGTCCTCAACCAGCACCTCGGGCGCCGAAGCGCCTGCGGTGACGGCAACAGTATCAACGCCGTTGAGCCAGTCGGGGTTGATGGCCTGGGAGTTATCAATGAGATACCCAATGGTGCCGAGATTGCGCGAGACCTCGACCAGGCGGTTGGAGTTGGAACTGTTTGTCGAGCCGACGACCAGAACCACGTCGGCATTGTGAGCCACGTTGCGCACCGCAACCTGGCGATTCTCCGTTGCGTAGCAGATGTCCTGCGAGCTTGGCCCGACGATGTTAGGAAACTTGACCTTGAGCGCGTGAATAATGTCGCGTGCCTCGTCAAGGCTGAGAGTGGTTTGAGTAAGATAGGCAACGCGATCGGGATTCGGAACCTCGAGCGCCTCGACCTCCGCGACGTTCGAGACCACGTGGGTGACGTCAGGAGCCTCACCGAGCGTACCCTCGATTTCATCGTGGTCGCGGTGGCCGATCAGCACAAGCGAATAACCCTGCCTGGCAAACTTGATAGCCTCGAAGTGCACCTTCATGACCAGCGGACAGGTGGCGTCGATGACCTTCAGATGACGCTTCTTGCTGTGCTCGCGCACTGCCGGCGAAACGCCGTGCGCCGAGTAGATGACGCGCTGGCCATCAGGCACGTCGTCGATATCGTGAACGAAGATAGCGCCCTTCTCCGCCAGTTCGTTCACAACATAGCGGTTATGGACAATCTCGCGACGCACATAGATGGGCGCGCCGAAGGTTTCAAGCGCGATCCTTACAACGTCGATGGCGCGCACTACGCCGGCGCAAAAACCGCGAGGCTTGAGTAACAACACTCTCTTCTTGCGGGGAGAAGCGCCGGTGGAACCGTGGTGGGGAACGGATGCAAGCACAGTTTTCGTCACATCTTTAAGTATACCAATGGACGAGTTGAAACAACAGGAAAGAAATGGCATAAGGCGGGGGGCAGGGCAAACGCATTTGGATAGAAGTCCTGCTTTCCTTGCATCCAGACTCCACTCATCGAGCAACGTCATCCCGAACGGAGTGAGCGACTGTCTGCCCTGAAAATTCGCCGCCTGCCTGACTCTGTCATCCCGAGGAGCGCAGCGACGAGGGATCTGCGGTTGTTCCTGGCTGAGTTCTCATGTTCTTCGACCAACAGGGCCATGCGGGCCTGCGGTTGCCTTTCTCTCCTTGCGTCGTCGGGTGAAATCAGCCTGCCAAACCCAGGGTCTGCGTGAGAAACAGAGCCGAAAAGCAACCGCGGATTCTTCGTCGCTGCGCTCCTCAGAAGGACAGCGCAAAGAGCCTGGTTCGTAAGGCGTCCCGCGAATGGAAATGCGTTTGCCCTGCGGCGGGGGATGAATCGTGCACGCGCTCCACCGAAAACGGTGGTAAGCTTGGATGCAATGCGGGTGAAGGAGGCGCGATTATGGCCAAGCCCAGGAAATGCGCAAATTCTGCCTGTAGCTGCATCGTCACTGACGGATCAAAGTATTGCAGCGCCCACTGCGAAGGCATCGGCGACCGAAACGAGGTTGTTTGCCGGTGCGGGCACCCAGAATGCACTGGGAACGTGAACAACACGTAAAAATCAATGCGGCAAACATCGGTGCGAAGGCGCGCCGATATAGCGCGGAGAAATCTATCGCACGACTACGCCATCGAGCGCCTGATCGATGCGCTGCAGCGTTTCCGCCGTTAGCGTCACGCCCACGGCGCGCGCGTTGTCGGCAATCTGCTCCGGTCGCGAAGCCCCAATGATGGCCGAAGCGACTTCGCGTCGCCGCAGCACCCAGGCCAGCGCCATCTGCACCATCGTGAGTCCCAGGTCCGCTGCGATGGGCTTGAGCTGCGCAACGGCTTCAAGCAAATTGTCTGACCGGTAATGCCGCCCGGCCGTCTCCATGAACTGATTCATCTCGGCGCTGGCAGCCCGCGTTCCCTGCGGAGGCGGTTCGCCCGGCGCGTACTTGCCTGTGAGAACACCGTGCGCCAGCGGCGAAAAGGCCAGATTGCCGATGCCGTGACGCACACAGGCTGCAAAGACCGCAGCCTCCGGTTTGCGCCACAACATGGAGTACTGTGGCTGGCTCGCGGAGAATGGAACCAGGCCGCTTGTGCCTGCAATGGCAGCAGCGGCGGCGATCTGTTCCGCGGCCCACTCGCTGAAGCCGATGGCGCGCACTTTGCCAGAGCGCACCGCGCGATCGAGCGCTGTCATGGTTTCTTCAAGCGGTGTTTCCTTGTCGTAACGATGGCACTGGTAAAGATCGATGAACTCGACACCCAGGCGCTGAAGCGACCGATCCAGTTGCTTTTCGATCTGCGCGGCGGAAAGACCTCGATCCGGTTCTTCGCCGACTGGAAAATACAGCTTGGTTGCGATCAGATAGCGATCGCGCGGGTATGGCCGCAACGCTTCGCCCAGCACTCGCTCGGCTTCGCCGGCTCCGTATTGATTGGCCGTGTCGAAGAGTGTGATCCCATGGTCGAGCGCGGCGTGAATGCAGCGGATCGCCTGCTCGCGCGCAATGCCTCCGGCGGCTGTGAGCCAGGTACCGAAACTGAGTTCCGACACGATCAGAGGGCCATTTCCCAGTCTTCTGCTTCGCACAAAAACCTCGCTCGCCAGGCGCGTTCCGCTCCCTGTTCTCTATTCCCTGCTGCCTGCCTCTACCCCACCACCTGCACCGATCCCTTGCCGGCCAGTTCTTCCACACGTTCCATCCAGCGGCGGTCGGCGGTAACGCTCATCCCTGCCGGCTCCATAACCACTGCATATTCGCCCTTCTTTTCAAGATTCAGCATTACCTTGCCAGGTCCTGGCGCGGCATCGGCAACACTCTTCAGGCTGGCGAACATCTCCTCCGTGGCGCGGTCAAGATTGATGCGGATGCGCACGGCCGTCGGCAGCTTCACCTGCACATCTTCGAGCGCCTGCACGTGGCTGATGGCGATCTTGGGCGCCGAATCCTCCTCACCCATCAATGTTCCGCGCACCAGCACCGGCACTTCCATCTTCAACTGTTGCGCAAGCCGCTCGTAATCGCGTGCAAAGCAGATCAGATCGATCTTTCCTGTTGCGTCTTCGATCGCCCCCTGCGCATACAGCCGCTGGTCTTTTTTGCTCTTTTTTGCAATGACGCCAACGAGCATTCCCGCAACCTGGATCTCGTCGGCCAGATCCTGCTGCGCGCCCCAGCGCCGTTCGGGTGGCTTGCGTTCGAGCGCCTCGGCCACTGTGATGACACCCGGCAGATTCCGTAACTTCTCGGCATACTTGTCGAGCGGGTGTCCGGAGACAAAAAATCCCAGCACTTCCTTCTCATTCTGGAGCCGCACGCTCTCTTCCCAGTCGGGCGCGGGCGGCAGCGCGTCGGCTTCACGGCCGGGCGCAGGCGCCTCGTCGAAAAGGCCAAATAATCCGCTCTGCCCCTGTTCGGCATCGCGTTGCGCCTTCTGCGCGCGTTCCATCGCCTTGTCGATGGCATTGGTGAGTTGCCCGCGTGTGCCCATCGAATCAAGCGCGCCGGCTTTGACCAGCGACTCGATCACGCGCTTGTTCATCACGCGCAGGTCAACCTTCTCGCAGAACTCCCAGAAGCTTTTGAACCGCCCGCCCGCTTCCGCGCGCCCCTTCAGGATCGACTCAATGGCATTGCCACCAACGTTCTTCACCGCCGCCAGCCCAAAGCGAATCGCCTCGCCGTTGGGCGTTGCCTGCGGTGTGAACTGCGCGCCAGAAACCTGCACATCCGGCGGAGCTACCGGAATGCCCATCTCACGGCATTCACCGATGTACTTCACCACACTCTCCGGCTTCGAGGTTTCCGACGTCAGCAGCGCCGCCATGAACTCCACCGGATAGTGCGTCTTGAGATAGGCCGTCTGGTAGGCCACCCACGCATAGGCCGCCGAGTGCGACTTGTTGAAGCCGTAGCCGGCAAACTTGTCCATCTGGTCGAAGATCTCCCCCGCCGTATCTTTTGGAAATCCATTCGCCACCGCGCCGGTGATAAAGCGGTCGCGCTGCTTGGCCATCTCATCGGCGTTCTTTTTGCCCATGGCGCGGCGCAACAGATCGGCCTCACCCAGCGAATAGCTCGCCAACCGGTTCGCGATCTGCATCACCTGTTCCTGGTAGACGATGACGCCCAGTGTCTCTTTCAAAATCTGTTCGAGCTCCGGCAGCATGTATTCCACCTTGCGGCGGCCCCACTTGCGCTCGATGAAGTCGTCGATCATCCCGCCCTGGATCGGTCCCGGTCGATAAAGCGCGTTCAGTGCCGTAAGGTCTTCGATTGAGTCCGGCTTGTAACGGCGCAGTACGTCGCGCATGCCACCAGACTCAAACTGAAATACGCCCGAGGTCAGCGCCGAGTGAAAGACCCTCTCAAACGTCTTTGCGTCGGCCGCCGGAATCGCCTCGATGTCAAGCTTTTCCCGGCGATGCTCTTCGATCAGCTTCACGCAATCGCTGATGATGGTCAGAGTGGTCAGGCCGAGAAAGTCCATCTTCAGCAGGCCCATCTTTTCCACGGCCTTCATGTCGTACGCGGTGACGATTTCGTCGTTTTTAGTCTTAACCACGGGCACGAGTTCCGTGAGCGGGCGCGGCGCAATCACCACGCCGGCGGCGTGCACACCCGAGCCTCGCACCAGCCCTTCAAGCTTCTTCGCCGTGTCGATCAGTTCGCGAATCTGCGGGTCGCTGTCGTAGACCTTGCGCAGGTCAGGCGACTCTTCAAGCGCCTTGTCGAGCGTCATGCCGATGGTCGCCGGAACCAGCTTGGCGATGCGGTCCACATCGCCGTAGGGCATGTCGAGAGCGCGCCCGCAGTCCTTGATCGATGCCTTGGCCGCCATGGTGTTGAAGGTGATAATCTGCGCCACCTGGTCCCGCCCATACTTGCGTGTTACGTAATCGATCACCTCGCTGCGCCGGTTCATGCAGAAGTCCACGTCGATATCGGGCATCGACACACGCTCTGGATTCAGGAATCGCTCGAAGAGCAGGTTGTTTTGCAATGGATCGATGTTGGTAATCTCCATTGCGTAGGCGACAAGCGATCCGGCTGCGGATCCGCGCCCCGGCCCCACGGGAATGCCGTGGTCGCGCGCGTACTTGATGAAGTCCCACACGATCAGGAAGTAGCCGGCGTATTTCATCTGCTTGATGATGCCGATCTCGCGTTCCAGACGAGCGTCGTACTCGTGGATGGGGGCGCGCAACACGCCGCGCGCTTCCAGCCGGCGAACCGCCGTTTCCAGGCGCCGCTTGTAGCCTTCGCGGCACACCTCTTCAAAGTAGCTATCGATGGTGTGTCCCTGGGGCACGGCAAACTCTGGAAAAGGATTGTCGACCTTGGCGAGCTTCAGGTTGCAGCGCTCGGCAATCTCCATTGTCCGCGTCACCACGGCCGGCTCATCGGGAAACAGCGCGGCCATCTCGTCGGCGCTCTTCACGAAAAACTGGTTGGAGTCGAACTTGAACCGGTTGGCGTCGTGAATCTTCGAGCCCGTCTGTACGCACAGCATCACCTCATGCGCGTGCGAGTCCTCGCCGCACAGGTAATGCGAGTCGTTGGTCGCAACCATGGGAATGCCAAGCTCGCGCTCCAGCCGGAACAGGTCGGCGCGAATCTTGCGCTCGGCGTCGAGCCCCTGATCCTGCACTTCGAGATAGAAGTTTCCCTTGCCGAAGATGTCCTGGTACTCCTTGGCTACGGCTATTGCGCGCGAATAATTGCCAAGGTCGAGCGATTCGCACAGCTCGCCGCTCAGGCACCCGGAGCAGCAGATGAGCCCCTTTGCATTCTCCGCCAGAAACTTCTTGCTGATGCGCGGCTTGCGATAGAACCCATGCAGGCTTGCCTCCGACGTGATGCGCACCAGGTTGCGGTAGCCCTCCTCGTTCTCGGCCAGCACCAGCAGATGGTTGTACTCGGACTCGCGCGCCCGGCCCGTCGCTGGATCTCTTTCGACAGCCTGCCTGGACGGCTCCGCGCGATGATCCTCCGCCTTGCACACGTAGAGTTCGCAGCCGAGAATCGGCTTGATGCCGGCCTTCTTTGCCGCGTCGAAGAAATGCACAGCGCCATAAATGTTGCCGTGATCTGTGATCGCGACGGACTTCTGCCCCAGCGAAGCCACACGGTCCACTAGCTTATAAACATCACAAGCGCCATCGAGCAGCGAGTACTCAGTATGCAGATGCAGATGGGTAAATTCGGTCATGGCTAGTTCGATTTTAGTCGCGGCCGCTTTCGTTCATATGAGTGAGCAGCACTGAGAATCCATGCCGATTGAGGAAAACAAGGGCGGATTCATTGGCCAGCTCGTCTTGCACCCTCCGAGGTTCTATTGGGCCTTGCTGCGCTGTGGAGATTGCTTCTCGTACCTTGGATGTCGTACTGCCATGAGCAGGCGCTCTATAATTTTGAGAACTTCGGCCTGATAGATTCTTCAACGATGTTTGCCTTGGGCTTCAGGGCACTTGCTTCGCGATCGCCTACATGGGCCTCGCGATCGGGATCGCCTATCAGCCTGTGGTGAAAGATGGGTTTTGAAAGGGCACGGCTTCAGCCGTACCGTAAGGGCCGCAAAATCAACGCGGCTTTACAGGCTGCTGAAAAAACTCGATAAATCGGCTTGAATCGCGCATGGAGCGAAGCAGGGGCTAAAGCCCGGCGCTTTCTTATCAGCGACTTAGCGGCCCGACTAAAGTCGTGCCCTTGTTACAAATCGTTCTTCCTGCGAGTTTTTCAGCAGCCTGTTTAGCCGCCGTGGGGCGTTTTTCGTGGCATCTCGACTTTCGCCACAGGCTGCAATGCAATCGCTAATGACCGATCATTCAGGTAATGGTGGTTATCGTGTTTTCTGCTCATGCACAATCGCAAGCCTCAAGCCGGGCTTGACTCGCGTTGTCACATATGACTACACTTGACCTATAGTTCTGGCGGCAAGATGATGACCAGACAAACGCGGCCTGTCTCATGGATCAAAGCCGCGCGCAAGGAATTCGAGAAGTTTCCGGCTGAGGCGCAAACCATTTGCCTTGGAGCTTTGACCATCGCGGCGGAGGGCGCCAAGGCCGAGATCGCCAAGCCCTTCAAAGGCGCAGGCTCCGGGGTCTTCGAGATTGCATTGCCGTTTCGCGGCAACGCGTTTCGAGTGGTTTACGCAGTGCAGATTACCAGCACGATCTGGGTGATTTACGCGTTCCAGAAGAAGGCCACGCAGGGCATCAAGACTCCGCAACACGAAGTCGACCTTATCAAGAGCCGGCTAAATGGCCTGAAGGAGTTGCTCGGATGAAACGCGAAAAAATAGAACTGGTACACGGCAGCGGAAATGTCTTTCGCGACTTTGGCTATGCAAACGCCGATGTTGAGCAGTTGAAGTCGATCCTCGCCGCCGAAATCATCAAGGCGCTCGACCACAAAGGACTGACTGTCCGCGCCGCGCACGCCGAGACCGGTGTCGCCGCCGCGGACTTCTCGCGTATCCGCAACGCCGATCTTGGCCGCTTCACGCTCGACCGGCTCCTCACGATCCTCAACCGGCTCGGGTCGCGGGTCGAAGTGCAAGTGAAAGTGCGCGCAGCGGAGCCGCAGCGGGTCGCGCTTGTCTGAGATGGCAAAGGCTCGTCCGAGCTTCCAATTTCAGTGAGCCACATGCAATATTCATGAGAATTCGTGCTCTTTCGTAACATCGCTGTCAGCGCAGATTCTTAAGCAGCCCGTGAAGCCGCGCCCATTCGAGCGCCATGAACGACGAAGGCGGACCGCAAGGTCCGCCTTCCGGTTACGGTGGGTGCGGCCCTACGCCTTCGCCAGCACCGGTTTGCCGAGCTTTTCCGCCATGATTTCGTGGACGTGGGCGAAGAACTCGTCTTTCGAAATCTTGCCCGCGTCGAGATCGGCGAGAATCGCCTTCTGCGCCTGGTACTCGCGGTTCGCGATGCCGGCCTTGGACTGCAGCATGCGCCACGCCTTGCGCCGCTCCACGCAGAACATGACGAGCTGGCGGCTGAGCGCGTAGTAAACAGCCTTCCCGTCCTGGTCGACCTGGATGTAAACCCCGAAGTCCGGGATAAAGCTGCGGTGCGCCGGGTTGAGATAGTAGCGATAGACCACATCCTGCTGCGTAATGCGCACCAGCATGTTGTCGAGCGGAATTTTCCCCTGGATTTGGTCCGGTTTAATCTTGCGAAGATGGTTGCGGAAGCGCGCTTCCGTCGTGCACCAGTGCGCCACGGTGTAGCGATAGCTATCGCCCGTCGCCTTCGACTTGGTTTCGTACCAATCCAAATCGACCGAGGGATTGCCCTTGATGTCGAGCGCCTCCTGGTAGCTTTCGCCCTTGCGCGGATCGAAGACGAACTCCGGTACGCCGCGCGAGTCGCGCACGCGCTGCGCCTGGGTGACGGCCATGTCGTCAGGGACGCCGTGCTCCGGCTGGCAGGTGGTGAAGGCCTGCAGAAACATGGTGCCGCGATACTCCAGGCCATCGAGAATCGCGCGGTAAAGCTTGGGCGCGTTGGCCATCGAAACCTGCGCCACGAACGGCGATCCATGCCCGGCCAGGAAGGTTTCGGCCACGGTCTTCTTTTCCGTGGTCTTGCCCTGCGTAGCGGCGCCGAAGACGTTCATGTCGTTGCCGCCCAGCATTGGGGTTGAGTCGGAGTTCTGGCCGCCGGTGTTCGAGTAGACCTGCGTGTCGAGCATGAGCACCTTGACGTTGGGCCGGTTCTGCAGAACCACCTTCGAGGTGTTCTGGTAGCCGATGTCGCCGATGCCGCCGTCGCCTCCGACCACCCAGACCTTGGGCAGTTCCTTGATCTCCTCATCGGTCATTAGCGCATCGGTGAAGTGCGTGAAGTGGTAATACTCCTCCTCACGGATGCCCTTACCGCCGGAGACGATGTCAGCCAGACGCTCCGGAATGACTGAGCGGCGCGCGTGATCGACGATAAAGCTTTCGCCCATCAGCCAGCCCACTGTCACGCCATCCTGGAAGAGCGAATTCATCCACGGATAGGGATGCGGATTGTTGGGCGAGGTCGAGCCGTAGACCGTGTTGCATCCGGTGTGAGCGGCCATAGCCATCACGCTCATGCCGTTGGCCATGCGCCCGTCGACAGGTTGCAGGTTCTTGTGATTGAAGGCTTCCGTCAGCAGCACCGCGGTTACGGCCTCAACCAACTGCGCGTCAGTCACTGTGCCGTGTTCCTTCTCGTAGGCTGCGATGCGCGCCTTCGTGTCCTTCTCATCCTCGCCGCCCAGACCCATTACCGCGTGCAGAATGGTCTGGCGCAGCAGCAGGTACTCGGCTTCACTCGCCGCCTTCAACGCGGCAAGCCTGACAATGCCGGTCTTTTCAAGCTCGCCGGCCTTGGCCAGCAGACGGTCGCTCTTGGCGTGGAAGATGGGCCGCATGTAGGCTTCGGTCACAACGGCAATCGAGCGCAGCACGCTTTTTTCGCCGCAACCGGCGCAGGCGCCGTCGCCGGCCACCAGCGCGTCGTAGTTCGACCGCACCATGAGCATGTTGCGCAGGGTCGCGGTCTTGGAGTCGGCCGGATTGGCGCTATTGAACAGGCCGAGGTACTTCTGCGATGTATCGGGAAGCAGGTTCAGGAACGCTGTCCCGCTTTCGTGCTCGGCGTTGATCTCTTCAGTCTCCTGCACCATCTTCAGCGCGTGGTGATCGCCGCAGGCCGTGACGCAGGCCGCGCAGCCCTTGCACAAGTCGCTGACGAAGATGGAGAAGATGCCGCCCGAGCCGGGAGTCTTGCGCTCCGGCGAGGAGAAGATGGCGTTCACCTTCTGGTAGGCCATCGGCACCTTCTCGATGATCGCGAAGAACTGCTCCTTGGCCTTTGCCGGTAAGCCGTCGATGCTCTCCGTGACTTCGCGGATGATCGTGGGCAGGGGCGTTCCCTTCGACCCCACGGACGAAGACCTGTCCGCGGGGGCCCCCGTCTGCTTGATCTCGGACATCATGCGCTGGCGCACGAGTTTCTCAATCTCCGGAAGCTTCGCCAGCAACTTGCGGCGCTCGTCCGCATCGGAGACGTAGTGCGCAACAGCCGTGCCGAGAACTGTGCTCAGATCCTGCGAGCAGTTGGGCAGAGCCGTATCCGGACACACGCTGATGCACTCCATGCACTGCGTGCAATTCTCGGGGATATAAAGCGGAGTCTCGCGGCGCGCTACGTACTTCGATCCCGTGTCGCCGGTGGCGGCGGCAACCACGCCCATCGCCATCAGCGGCGTAGACGGCTGGTTGTAGCCAAGGTGCGCGCGGAACTCGGCGTCGAAGGTGTTGATCGACGAAATTGGAGCGCGAGGGCCTTGTCCCGCGGGAGTAGGGGTGCTGCGCCGCATTCCAGAGACTGTGCCAGCAGCGGCTTCAACGAAGACGGACGCCTGGTCGAGGATCGGCAACAACGCTTGACCGCGCAGGCTGGAGTGGTCGGCAGCGGTAACGTCGCCAACGACAATCTCCTTCACACGCTCAAAGCCCTGCATCATCACTTCCATGTTCGACTGCACCACGGATTCGCCTAGCTTGCCAAACTTCTTCTTGTACTGGTTCAGAACAACATCGCGGTACTGCTCGGTCGAGATGCCGAACTCCTTAAGCAGGCTGCTGACCGCAAAGAATGCACCGAGAAAGGCGTTGCCTTGCATGCGCAACTGCAAATCGGCGCGATCGGTCGCCTTGCGCGCGATGTCGAAGCCGGGCAGTGTAAAGACGCGAATTTTCTTCTTGATGATCTGCTGCCGCGCCCAGACGGGCAGATTTTGCCAGGCGTGCTCGCCGTCCACGTCCGACTCCCAGACCAGGCAGCCGCCCTCCTCCATGCCATCAAGGGGATTGGTGTGCGTGAAGGCCTTGGGATCGCAGCAGAGGACGACGTTGACGTGGCGCAGATCGCAGTTGACGCGGATGCGCTCCTTGGCGGCGACCATAAAGTAGCTGGTGGGCGCGCCCTTCTTCTCCGAGCCGTACTTGGGATTGGCGCTGACGTGAATGATTTCCTTGGGATTTCCCAACTCGTCGACCACGTGGTCGCGATCGAAGAGCAGATCGTTGAGGTCGCCGAGGATGGCGCCCAGGTTCTTGCCGGTGGTAATGGCTCCCCAACCGCCAATCGAATGGAAGCGCACAGCAACTGCGCCGGCTGGCAACAAAGATGGTGTCTCGTCGGCGATGACGCTGTATGGGTGATCGACGCCGAGAACAAAGTAGTTCACGTTGTCGGCCGCGGTCTTGCCGTCCTGGCGCGCGCGGCCGGCCGCGGCGTACTCGAAGGCGCCGATGATGTGCTCGGGGCGGAAGTCGCGCGAACCAAGTCCGTAGCTCGCGCCGAAGAGGCGCGGTACCTGCGCAAGCTCGATCTGGGGTAGACCGTCCGTGCCCTGCAGGGCTTTTGAAAATGCGGTGCGGATGTCGCGGCCGAGCGGATTGTCGCCGGCCAGAGCCTCGTCGGTACGCTCGAGGATGATGACATTCTTCTTGCCCTTGAGCGCGTTGACCAGCGCGGCCTGCGGGAACGGGCGAATCACATTCACATGGATCGATCCCACGCTCGCCTTGCGCGTCTGGCGCAGATAATCGACCGCGGCCTCAATGTTTTCTGCGGCCGAGCCGAGCGAGACGAAGACAGTCTCCGCGTCTTCGGTCTTGTACTCGCTGATCAGGCCGTAGCGGCGGCCGGTAAGCTCGGCAAATTTCTCGTAGGACTCCTCAAGGAATTGCAGAATCGGCTCGGCGAAGTTGTTGCGGCGGGCCACGACACCCTGCATATAGTGTTCCTGATTCTGCACGGGCCCGAGCAGGACAGGATTGGTGAGATCCAGCATCTTGGGTACGCGGCGGCGCGTGGCTCCGAAGAGTGTGCGCTGCGCCTCGGTCGGGCAATCGATGATGTCATCGGGAGCGCCCAGAAATTCGCGTATCAGTTCCGGCTCGTGCTTGTAAAAAGTACGCTCCAGGTGCGTCGTCAGAAAGCCGTCCATGATGTTCATGCCCGGCGTAAGCGCCAGTTCGGTAACACGGCGAAGAATCAGCGCCTGGTCGGCGGCTTGCTGCGCGTCCTTGCCAAACAGCATGATCCAGCCAGTGTCGAGAGCGCCGTAAATATCGTCGTGTCCGCAGTGGACGTTGAGCGCGTGCTTGGTCAGGGCGCGGGCGCCGACTTCGAGCACCATGGTGGACCCTTTGCCCGGTGCGTGATAGTACTGCTCCACACCGTAGACCACGCCTTGCCCGGAGGTAAAGTTGACCACGCGCTTGCCGCACACCGAGTGGGCAATCGCTCCGCCCTGAGCCGCATGTTCGCCCTCGGTCTCGATGGCCAGCGTGTTCGAGCCGAAGACATTCAAGTGGCCCTCGGCATAGGCCTGCTGGAAGAGCTCGCCCCCCTCAGTCGAGGGCGTAATGGGATAAAAGACTCCGGCGTCGGCGATGCGGGTTTCGGTGTGATACGAAACAAGTTGATTTCCGTTGGCGGTAATGCGGATGCCAGGATAGCAAGCCTTCATTGATTCCTCACAGGTAAATTGTGTTGCGAAACTGTAGCGATCGTCTTGCGTACGCCGGAGTGCAAAGGCACAAGTCGCGTACGCGGATACTCGTGTGTAAGAGGCACAATCAAAACTCTTACCAAATCATTGCCCGCGAAGTAGAACTGCGGACAATCAGGAGACCACAGGGGAAGATTACTCCTTGCCAACCCAACCCATCCTAAGTATGCGCTCTAAAAAGAGACGGTACATCGCAATGCGGTACAGTTTCGGAACCGGCTTCGAACCTGTCAAAATGCCACCTCACGCCTCCTGCTGTCCTTGCGCTACCATAAACACAGGATTGAGGTTTCGAATGTTTGTGGTGGTTTGGCAGTTTGAGATTGCCGAAGAGAATGTGGCCGCTTTTGAGGCCGCTTACGGGCCCCAGGGCGCATGGTCACAACTGTTTCGCACTTCCCCCGACTATAAAGGCACGGAACTGCTCCGCGACGCTTATATTCCCGGCAATTACCTCACCATCGACCGCTGGACGGGCGAGGAGGCTTTTCGCGCCTTCCGCAAGGAGCACGACGGCGAGTATGAGAAGCTGGACCGTCTATGCGACGCGCTCACAGCGAAAGAAACACGGGTGGGAGCGTACACGGTCTGAGCGCGGTTATTCAAGGATGAGCAGGTTCTTGCTGAACTCGGGTCCGGCCAGGTATTTCAGGCCACGGTCGAAGGTGACAAGGACGCCGTTTTCTTTGATGGCTATGCCCAGCAGGTAAGTATCCATAATTTGTTGGTGGCCCGTAATGCGCGCCGCGAATGGCGCCGTGAGGTTGACCCAGCTCTCTTTGATTTCCCAATAGAAATGGTCGGAATGCCCCTTTAGCGACTGGAGAATCGCGATGCTTTGCTCTATGGTCCGCCTGGATGGATGCATGGCAGGGTTGGTGGCAATGCGGATAAAGCCCGCCTCCGTCAGAGGGCACAGCCCCCAGAATCCCCGCCTGGATAGAAACCAATCCCGCGCCTTGCTGGAGTGCTGGTGTTCAGGGTCGGTCAGCGCGATCAGCACGTTCACATCAGGCAAATTTCTTCGGGTCATACTCTTCCTCGTCAAGGCGCTTCACCATCTCGGAGGTAAGCACCCTGCCGTTACCCGCAGGAGGAAACATGGGAATCCCTTCGGGAGAAAAAACGATGAGTGGTTCTTCCGGAATTCGAGGATTCTCGGCCTTGCGGACGAGTTCGTTCATCGCTGCGCTGAGGGTGATTCCCTTGGAATTGGCGTAGTACGTCGCGAATTCATGGACATCGTCGTCGAGAGTGATCGTAGTTCTCATGTATCCGACTATACATCAGTTCTATATTTTGATGCAATCTTATTTAGTTGATGCATTTTTTACAAACATGCACCTTTAAAGTGTTTTGATGCAGTAGAAAGCGAAACGTGTTGTGAAAGACAGATCTTGGCCCCGCCCCGTAAGCATTCCCTCTTTCTTCGCCGTTTTTCCTGTCTTTCTGTCTCCCGTCCTGCTACAATCCCTTCGAAATCCAATTCAAGCCCTTTGCCGTTTCCTGCCAAGAAAAGCATGCGACGCGCGGGGTAAGCACTGTTTGAGGAGCCCTCCCTATGGCCATCGTCGACGACCGCGCTAAAGCTGTAGAACTAGCCCTGGCACAGATTGAAAAACAGTTCGGAAAGGGATCGATTGTCCGGCTCGGCTCCCGCGAGGCGCTGCTGCCGATCGCCGTCATCTCCACCGGCTCGATCAGCTTTGACGCAGCGCTGGGCGTGGGCGGCATTCCCCGCGGCCGCGTCACGGAGGTCTTCGGACCGGAGTCCTCGGGCAAGACCACCATCACCTTGCAGGTGATCGCCGAGGCGCAGCGGCTGGGCGGCATGGCCGCCTTTGTCGACGCCGAGCACGCGCTCGACCCGAGCTACGCGAAGAAACTTGGCGTCGATGTGGACAATCTGCTGGTCTCGCAGCCCGACTCGGGCGAGCAGGCTCTGGAGATTACCGAAGCCCTGGTCCGCTCGGGAGCGATCGACGTGCTGGTGGTCGATTCGGTAGCCGCGCTGGTGCCCAAGGCCGAGTTGGACGGTGAGATGGGCGACTCGCACATGGGCCTGCAGGCGCGGCTGATGTCGCAGGCGCTGCGAAAGCTGACCGGGACGGTCTCGAAGTCGCGCACCGCCCTCATCTTTATTAATCAAATTCGCGAGAAGATCGGCGTCATGTTCGGCAACCCCGAGACCACAACCGGCGGCCGCGCGCTCAAGTTCTACTCCTCCGTGCGCATCGACATTCGCCGCATCGCCGCCGTCAAGGAAGGCGATACAGTCGTCGGCTCGCGAACCAAGGTCAAGATCGTGAAAAACAAGGTAGCCGCGCCCTTCCGCGAGGCCGAGTTCGACATTCTTTACGGAGAAGGCATCAGCCGCGAGGGCGACGTGCTCGACCTCGCCGTGACGCACAATATTGTGGAGAAGTCCGGCGCCTGGTACAGCTATAGCGGTGAACGCATTGGCCAGGGACGCGAAAACACGCGCTCTTTCCTCAAGGAGAACAAGGACGTCTTTGCCAGGATCGACGCAGAATTGCGCAAGCGGCTGAACATCGGCGTCGCCAAGGCTGACGTTCCCGAGGTTCCAGCCGGCGGCGAGGCCCAGGCCAAGGATGCGGTGCGCGGGCGCAAGGGATAGCCTCAAGATCCGCAAACGCCGGAGTTTCCAACAGATCCAATTGGGTTTCCCGGGGACTGATGTCAGGACTCGGGGCGCCCGGCGGGGCGTACGTCGTATACTGGCTTCGCTTTGCGATCAAGGAACAAGATCGAGTGTTATTGGGGGATAAATGAAAGCCTTTTCACGCCGTTACATGCTCAAGAGCAGTTTGCTGGCGCCGGCGGTTGCCGCCGCAGCTGGTGCTATCAACCCCGTTGAGGCCGCCATGCGAGCCACCGGAGAGACAGCCGGTCCGCTTCCTGTGCAGGAACCAGGCTCTGCGCGGAAGCCTGCCCAGTCGAACGCCCTGCGCGAGCGCCTGCTGCTAGATTTCGGCTGGCGCTTTCACTTCGGCAACGCGTGCGATGCGGAAAAGGACTTTGGATTCGGCAGCGGACGCGGCGGCAACTTCCAGAAGACCGGTGGCTTTCTGGCTCCCAGTTCCCTTGCCTACGACGACAGCGGCTGGAAACCCGTAGATCTGCCGCACGATTGGGCGATCGAGCTGCCTTTCACCAACGATCCCGCGCTGCAAAGCAAAGGCTTCTATCCACTTGGCCGCGACTACCCTGCTACCAGCGTCGGCTGGTACCGGCGCGTCTTCGAGATGCCGGCCGAGGACAAGGATAAGCGCATCTTTCTTGAATTTGACGGCGCCTACCGCCAGTCCACGGTGATCCTGAACGGTTTTTATATCGGGCAGCACAGCGGCGGCTACGATCCGTTCCATTTCGACGTGACCGACTTCGCCAATCCCGGCGGCAGAAATGTCCTGCTGGTGCGCGTGGACGCGACCGAGAGCGACGGATGGTTCTACGAAGGCGCGGGCATCTACCGTCATGTGTGGCTCGTCAAGACCAGCCCTATACACGTGAAGCAATGGGGAACGTTCGTTACCTCTGTGATCGACCAGGGCGAGGCAACGCTTTCCATTCGCACCGAAGTCTGCAACGACAGCCAGACTGCGGCCAACGCGCGCGTGGTTTCCACGGTTCTCGATCCCAAGGGAAATGCCGTGGCGAAGGCAGTAACGGCCACGGCGGCAATTCCTCTGCGCAGCGAGCAGGAATACGAGCAGAAAATCACGGTGAGCCAGCCAAAGCTCTGGTCGCTCGATGAGAGAAATCTCTACACGCTGGTGACGGAGATACGCGCGGGCGGCGACGTAGTCGACCGCTACGAAACGCGCTTCGGCATTCGCTCGATCAAAGTGGATGCGAAAGAGGGGGTACTGCTCAACGGCAAGCCGGTGAAGATCAAGGGCACATGCAACCACCAGGACCACGCGGGGCTGGGCGCGGCGCTGCCCGACGCGGTACAGTACTACCGCGTGCGCAAGCTGCAGGAGATGGGATGCAACGGCCTGCGCACTTCGCACAACCCGCCCACGCCGGAGCTGCTCGACGCCTGCGACGAGCTCGGCATGTTGGTCTTCGACGAGACGCGCATGATGTCGTCGAACAACGAGGGGTTGAGCCAGTTTGAAAATCTGGTGCGCCGCGACCGCAACCATCCCAGCGTCTTCATGTGGTCGATGGGCAACGAGGAGGGCACGGCCAACACCGAGCGCGGTGCGTTGATACTCACGGCAATGAAGGACGTGGCCATGCGACACGATGGCTCGCGCCCTGTCTCCATTGCGCCTACGGGCGCCATTGGCGCCGGCGGCCTCGCCGTGTGCGACGTGATTGGCTATAACTACATGGACCCCGCCGCCGAGGCCTACCATGACGCGCATCCCGACAGGCCCATGATCGGCACGGAGACCGTGAGCGCCGTTGGCACGCGCGGCATCTACGTGACGGATTACAGCAAGGGCTACGTCAGTTCCTACGATCCCTACACCACGACGGGACGTGCCTCGGCCGAGGGCTGGTGGAGCTTCTGCGACGCGCGCCCGTGGCTGGCCGGCGGCTTTGTCTGGACCGGCTTCGACTATCGCGGCGAGCCCTCGCCAAACGGCTGGCCAAACATCAGCTCGCAATACGGCATCATCGACACCTGCGGGTTTCCCAAGGACACCTTCTTCTATTACCAGTCGTGGTGGACCGAGAAGCCGGTGCTGCACCTCTTCCCGCACTGGAACTGGCCGGGGATGGAGGGTAAGGAGATCGCCGTCTGGGTGCACTCGAACCTCGACCGCGTCGAGCTGTTCCTGAACGGACAAAGCCTGGGCGCGAAAGAGATGAAGAAGGACTCACATCTCGCATGGAATGTCGCCTACGCTCCGGGAGCGATAGAAGCGCGCGGCTACAAGGGCGGCAAGCTGGCGATGTCGGCGCGGCGCGAGACCACCGGTGCGCCAGCCACACTTGCCATCTCGGCGAATCGCAGCGAAATCTCCGCCGACGGTGAGGATGTGGCGATGTTTGCCGTGGAAGTCCGCGACGCGCAGGGCCGCGTTGTGCCCACCGCCGGCAACCTGGTCAATTTCAACGTGACGGGAGCCGGAAAGCTGATCGGCGTAGGCAACGGCGACCCCACTGACCAGGAATCGGACAAGGGTTCGTCGCGCAAGGCGTTTTCCGGCCTTTGCATGGCGATCGTCCAATCCACAAAATTGGCGGGCAGCATCGTCGTGGAGGCCACATCGCCCGGCCTCGCAACGGCGCGCGCCACCATTGCGGCCAAAGAGATCGCGCTTCGTCCGCAGGTTGCGGCGTGGGAGCGCGAAACGCCCAAAGGCTCCGGAGTCACTGGCCTGTGGCGCCCCGTGGAAGACGGCAGCTCGCAAATCTTCGTGCTGCGCCAGGAGGGAAGCAATCTCACCGGAACCGTTGAAGGCATCGGCGGAAGCTGGGCCGGAGGCTACAACGCGCCCGTGCCGATCAGTGACGGTAAGGTGAACGGAACCCAAGTGAGCTTCCGCGCAGGCCGCGAGAACTACTCCGGCAGGATCGACGGGGACGCACTCAAACTGGAGCGTACGGTGGAGTTCTACCCGCGACGGCCAAAACCTGCCGCGCAGTCTGAAACCGCGCGTCCGGCCATCGGGCCGGCTCCGGATGGATCGGATCCCTCGCGCAGCCCGTTGTCGAGTCCGCCCGAGCCGTCGCAGGTCGTGCTGTTTCGCGCTCAACGATAGACGCATAGCGGAGAGGATTCGCTGCTAGAATCCGTAGTGAGCCTATGCCCGTCAAAGCCCTCTATCCCGGCACCTTCGACCCGCCCACCAACGGGCATGTCGATCTGATCCAGCGCGGGGCCAAGCTCTTCGACCACCTCACCGTGGCCGTTCTCAACAATCCGGTCAAGAATCCGCTCTTCACGGTAGCCGAGCGCGTGGAGATGCTGACGGAGGCAACGGCCAGCATCGGCAATGTCTCCGTGGCGATGTTTGACGGCCTCATGGTTGCCTTCGCGCGCCAACTGGGCGCCACGGCGGTGCTGCGCGGCATCCGCGCCATCTCCGACTACGAGCACGAGTTCCAGATGGCGCTGATGAATCGCCGCCTGGCCCCCGAGATCGAGTCCGTTTTCCTGCAGCCGGCCGGCCGCTACTCCTTCGTCAGTTCGCGCATGGTCAAGGAGGTCTTCAGCTTTGGCGGCGACGTAACCGGGCTCGTCCCTCCCAACGTCCTCAAGCGGCTGCGGACAAGGATCAACGGTAAGAGCTGAGCGCAGGCCCCCCAGAGGAAGCTTTCCGGATTTTTATGGCGTGTATTCCCACAGGTCGTTGAGTTTCGTCGCTGAATAGTATCCCGGACAGTTGATCACGTCACCGCCAAAGAGCCATAGATTCCCTGATTTGTCCGTCCATCCGACAGCGCCGGCGCGCGCGCCAGGAACGTTAGTGACGGATGGTGTACCGCGTGTTCCGTAAACACCAGCCTGGCAGTTCTGGTTTGCTCCGCTCATCCAGGTCCATTCGCCGCTGTTGTACTTCCATAGGTCGTTGTACGGGTATACCAAAACCCCTCCAAAAAGCCAGAAGTTACCTTCAGCGTCGGTCCAGGTCGTGGCATCGCTGCGCGGCGGAGGAAGATTGCCGATAGCGGCAACTCCCTGGGTTCCGTAGACGCCAGAGTAGCCCGGCTCGTCCGGCCCACCCATCCATGTCCACTCGCCACTCTTAAACATCCACAAGTCATTCATCTCACAACCCATGCAGTCCTCGCCCGGCCCCGGAGATCCCACGCCCATCCCACCGAAAAGCCACAGATTGCCGGATGCATCTGTCCACGTAGCCGCGCGGTCGCGCCAACCGGGGGTATTGCCGGGCGCGGGCGTGTCGAGAGTTCCATAGACGCCGTACTGATCGATCTGATTCGATCCGGCCACCCACTTCCACATGCCGTTGCTGTACTCCCAAAGGTCGTTCATGTTTCCGATTGCGCCCGGCGAGACCGGCCCCGAAGTCGAAATGATGCCGAGACCACCGAAGAGCCAGAAATTGCCGGATGCGTCCGACCAAGCGCAAGACCAGCCGCGTCCCCCCGGCATGTTGCCTGCGGAAGCAACCCCTTTTGTGCCGTAAATTCCTGTTTTGTCGACCGCCTGGGAGCCTCCCATCCACGCCCATTCGTTGTGAAACACGGGCGGCGGAGGAGTCGACGTACCTGCCGAACCTCCGCAACTTGTGAACGTGATCAATTGCGCCACCGTCAGCGCGCAAAACACCAAACGACCCAGTACCCGGCATTCCATGTCGATTTCCTGTGTGAGCTATTCTCGCAGCGCACGAGCAACGCGCGGCTGAGAGTTGTTAATGGGGTGCGCCGGGCTGGTCCCCCCCAGCCCGGCGCAAATATCATTCAGCGGCCGATCCTGTAACTACGGCTGCATTTGTTGCTGGTAACAATTGCCGCCCCAACACCAATTCAAGATACAATAGGCCCCGCTATATACCTCACCCTGGTATCCTGCGCTCGAAGAGGTAAGAACTCCGGAAGGACCGCTATCTGTTCCACAGCCTCCACTGCCGTAGAGACCGCACAACGTCGCAGAGGTGCTGATTTGGGTCTCGGATGCACAACTCAGACTGACTGCGGCTGCGGCGAAATTGCCTGAGCCAAAACATTGTGGGGTTGCCGTGCAGGTCGGCGGCGGGGCAAGTACATCGATCAGCGCCTGACCGTTCGGAGAACCCCATCCTGTGACGAGGATCGCGACAGCCGGTCCGGAAGCCCGCTATGCCGGTCGCCTTGCGGCACCGGCGAGGGAGGTTGGTCTGGGCCCGGGTCAGCGCATCCACGCTCAATGTCGAAGAGCAGCGGACGCCTTACCTGCGGGCGATTGGATCGCAAGGCAAGAACCAAATGCTGTGACGGCGGACACAAAGAGGCGTGACAACAGCGCGCTGCTCACACTGCGTCCACTCGCCCGTAACAGCGGCTTCAATCTCCGGCAGGTCACTCTATGGGAACTCAATCCGCGCACTACTGCGGCGCGTCCAGCCAGTAGTTCTCCCGCGCCACAATGCGCGCTCCGTAATCCTCGGTGGTGCGCACGCGAATGGTGTGCAGGCCGGGCGTCAGATCGCTGGGCCGGAAGCTGATGAGATAACGGTTGCGCACCTCTTTGGCCGCTCGAAGAACCCGCTGCTCGAATCGCTGATCGCCGATGAAGGTCGTGTACTCTCCGCCGCTCATCCTGGCCACTTCCTTGACGACGTTCTTCTTGAAGGCCTCGATCACCATCGCCAGCGCCGAGACCATGTTCATCGTTCGGTCATCGAGCTGGGAGTCTTTACTGTCGTGGCTCAACTCGGCCAGCGCCGGTGAAAACGAGACGCTCAGCACCAGCACATCCGATTCGCCGATCTTGCGAACCAGTTGCGCGATGCGGGTGTGCTTGCTGCCGTGGTCGCGCACTTCGCCAATGAGCAGCAAAACGCGGCGGTACTCCTTGGGCTCGGTCTCAAGCAGGCTCACCGCGTAGTTCACCGTGTCCAGTATTGCCGCCCCGCCATCGCCCGGCTCGAGTTGCTGCAGATCGGAGTTGATCCGGTCGCCATCGTGCGTGAAGTCCTCGATCAGGTGCGGTACCGAGTCGAAACCCACGAGCGCCGCGCGGCTGCTCGGATCGCTGAGAAAGACGTCGAGCAGCGGTCCCATCTTGGCGAATTTGCCAAATTCGAGAACGCTTGCGCCACCCTCCTCCACGGCGACGACCAGCGCCACCGGCGCCGTATCCATCTCCTCCTGCACGTGAATCTTTTGCGGCACGCCATTGTCATCGAGCGCAAAATCGCTGGCCTTCAGGCCGTAGACGATGTTTCCGCCGCGCTTGACCACAAGAGTCGGCACCAGCACTTCGGTCGTCGACACATGCAAGGTCGCCGTCTGGCCCGGGGGGGCCGGCATCGGCTCGGGAGGCTCGATGGGTGGCAGTTGCTGCGCACAAACCGTGAGGGCCTGCGTGACTGCAAGAGCCGCCATGAACAGAAAAAATCTTCGCGTCTTCAAATGATTTGCAAGCATGTTCTCAGAAGTTTTGCGGCACGAAAGAAACCTGGCTGCATTTTCTCGCTTTATCTCTATGATTTGTCCTCTGACCCCTTGTTTTCTTTGTCCCCGCTTCGCTCACACCCGCTTGTGCGCTTCGCGCTCAATCTCGCCGGTCCAGCGCAGGAACTCGATGAGTTGCCCGCGCGTGGCCCACAGGAAGCTCAAAATACTGCCGGCGGTGAGCGTTTCGGCGCGGCGGCCGGAAAACGTCTCGATGCGCCAGCGCAGATAAGGGCTCCGCCAGGGCGTGAGACGGTGCCCGCGTGTCGCATTCCAAAGAAATTTGAGTGCCGCGAACAAGATCTGCCCTCTTGACTTCAGTATATTGGACTTTACTCTCTGTTATGAGAGATGCTCAAAGGCATGTTTGACAATACCCGATGATTCTTGAAAGCGCACGCGGGATGCCTGCTCCTACTGCAATTTACTGAACAGGCTGTTGGAAGGGGATTCGAGCTGCGCAATCACATCTTCAAGCGCCGTCTGCTGCGTCTCGGCCAATGAAAGCTGCGTCGAGACCGTGGGAATGTCCGCCTGCATCAGATCGGTTTGCGCTGTCGTCAGTTGCGTCTTCTCGCTGGTCACCGCGTCGGATGCCGCGGTGAGTTGTGTAATCGAGTTGTCGATCGTCACGCGCTGCTGCGAAACGTAGTTCAGAGCCGTTCCCAAAGCCTCCGTGTCGTTCACAGCCTGCGCGGTGTTCACGGCTCCAGAGGAATAGTCGGCAACCAACGCGTTGAGCGCGCCAAAAACACTGTTCGTGCCGCTGCCTTGAAAGATCTGACTGCCCGGCACATTCAACTGTATCTTCTGGCCGTTCGGCAGTTCGAGATAGTTTACGTTTGTGTCGCCGTTGTAGGTTGTAACCGCCGGCGAAACAGAAGTGGATGTCGAGAACGGCGCAGCGCCGGTTTGCCCGCCGGCAAAGATGTACTGGCCCTGGTAGCTGGTGTTGGCCAGCGACTGCACCTCGTCACGAATGCCGGAGATTTGATTGGCAACCGATTTTACGTCGGTTGCGCTCATGGTTCCGTTGTTGGCTCGGGTGGCTAATGAAACTGCCTGCGTCAACTCGCTGACGACACTTCCCAGCGCGGAGTCGGCGACCTGCAACTGCCCCGTTACCAAGTTTGTGCTCTGCGTGAACGAATCGTCCTGCTGAATCTGGTTGAGGAGCAGAACATTTTCGCCGGCGCCGACCGGGTTCTGCCCTAATGAGGCGATGCTCACGCCGCTCGACAGCTCGGCACTCAGTTGCTGCTCGTTCGACTGCGTTTGATCGAGCGAGCCCACAAGGTTCGTGATGTAAGTTGGATCGACCCGCATGAAATCAGCTCCCAGTTTCCAGCTATTGCTTGCCGCACGCAGATTGCAGGCCACTGCCGCCGGCCAGCACTCGCCTCCGGCTTCCTTGCTCCCCGCGCCACTTGCTCCCTCGTTCCATTGCTCGCCTGCTCCCCCGTTCTCTTGTACTCCGCGCCTACGCCACCGCGGTTTGAACGCCCAGGTTCAGCACCGAAGTCATCACGGTGTTGAGAATGTTGAAGACCTGCGATGCCGCCTGATAGCTGGTTTCGAGCTTCGACATCGCCGCCGCTTCATCGTTCAGGTTGACGCTTGAAAGCGCATTGTTCTGTGTCTGCAACTGCGTCACCGAGGCATTCTGCGCGGTGTTCTCGGTCTGCACTTCGGAGACAGCCGCGCCCAGCGTGGAAACAAAGCTCGAGTAATAGTTGATTGGCGTCTGTCCGGCCACGATGGACTGGCCGGCCAGATTCGCTATGTTCACCGCATTGGAGTTGTCTCCAGTTCCATTGCCCGCGCCAGCCGCGGCAATCTGACTGGGATCGGTCATCACCACGCTCATGCTGGCGGCGCTGCCTGAAACGGCGGCGGGCTCGTTGAAGATGTAGAGGGGATTCGCGGCAGTCCCCGTCGTTCCGTTGAGGTCCACGCCGGAGTTGTTTTGTGCGTTGACGGCGGTCGAAATATTGTACGCAAGCTGATCGAGCGAGCTGAGCGCGGATGGAATGTCGCTGTCTCGCGCCGTCAGATAGCCACTGAGCTGCCCGCCGCCCGTGGCAAGCCCGGAGGTAATGTCGGCACCCCCCAGAAAGAAGTCCGTGACTCCGCTGACGGTTCCTGTCGTCAACTGGAAGCTCTGCCCCTCGGAGACCAGCAACTGGCCTGAGGTAGTCGTAATGGAAAGGCCGTTGTTCTCGGTCGTGACCTGGTTGATGCCAATCAGCTTTGAGAGTTGGCTCAAGTCCTGCTGCCGCTGGTCTTCGAGAGTCCCCGCATCGGCGTTTGGCGAGGCAGACTGAATCTCGAGATTCAGTTGCGCAATCGATTTGGTGAGCGAGTTCACCTGGCTGGCTACGCCCGATACTTCCTGATCGAGCGCCGAGCGCTGCGCGTTCAGGCTCTGCGCGGCGCTGGAGATGTCGCCGGCGAGGGTCGAGGCGGACGAAAGCACGGACTCACGCAAAGCATTGTCGGTTGGCGAGGCTTCCAGCGAAGAGAAGGAATCAAAAAAACTGGTAATGTCGGCGCCGATGTCGCCGGCCGTCGCGCTCGACGAAGATCCCGAATCCACCGTGAACAGCGACTGAATGTTGTCGAGCGCCGTCAGCCGTGTACCCGAGGCCGACGCCAGTTGCTGCTGCTGATCGAGCCTCTGCTGCAAAACCAGATCCCGCTGCGAGGTCGCCCCGGTCTCCGTGACGCCATCGCCCACCTGGACTTCATTGATGTCGATGGGCGTGTTCTCCTGCCAGTTGGGCGTCTCGACCGTATAGCCCGTCGTGTTGGCGTTGGCCACATTGTTGGCCACCACGTTCAGGGCCGCCTGGTCCGCATCGAGAGCTCCGGCAGCAATGCTCAGCGCGGAGTTAATGCTCCCCATGCCCATCCTCCGCACCGCCACGCGCCTGACGCTCCGTGTATTCCAGCCGCCCCGCGCGCAGTTCCCGCAGACGTTTCATTACGTTCAGATTGGCGCGCGTTGCATCGAGAACCCGCGCGAAGACCGCCATATCGGATTGAGCGGCTCCCACCTGACGCGCCAGAAGCCGGTGCATCTCCAGGTCTTCAAACTGGAGTGACCAGGTAAGAGCCTGGCAGGAAAGCGCCAACTCCTCCAACCGGTCCGCGTCCAGACGCGCCAGCGCCTGCGAGGCCTCCACAACGATCTGCCTGAGCTCCGGACTCACCGGAGGTTGCTGAGAATCTCCCATGGACCGTTTCCCTCTTCGATTACGGCTGGCCGGCAGCCAAACCGGCGCCAAGCATCGAATCAATCACCTTCGATGCCACCACCGAGGCCGGCACGTTATAGGTTCCGGTCGCCAGCGCCGACTGGACCGAGGCTACCTTGTCGGCGCGTACGTTTTCGGCGGAGGCAGATTGCGAAACCTGGCTGGCCGCGCTGCTGAAGGTCGCCCGATCGCTATCGAAACTGCCTCCGGTTGCGGCAGTGCTGCTTTTGCTCTGCGTCGCAGGAGTAGCCGTGGGGTTCACCCCCAGAAGCGATCTCAACCCGTCCATGCTGCTGCGAATGTCCATCTCTGTGACTCCTTAATGGGTCTATCGTCAGAATCTCTTCATCACTCTAGTCATTCGTGCGCTCTTATCCCATGATTTTGGTGTAGATTTTGGGTTACTTTCCCACCTTCGCCCTGGTTACCTATATGGGAAAGCTTCTGGATCATGCGGTTGGCAATGCCCAATCCGCCGCGTTCGCTCAGCGACTGGCCAAGCGTCTCCGTGGCAAAGTCGCTCAACGCCCCGCCCGAACCAGCGCCCGAGTCGGAGTCTTCGTCTGCGTCGGCGAGCGCATCGCCGTTCGTAATCGGCTTCAACAGCTCATTCATGATCATTCCTTCAAACTGATGCGCCGCGCGCACCAACCGCGGCGAGGGCGCGTCCACTGCCTGCGCCGTCTGCGCTTTCCCGCTCATTGCCATCAAATGCACGTCCATCCCTCTCCATTTCGATACGCGCCTGAATACTATCCCCGTGCGCGCTCCGAATCGTCCCGCCAAGTTCCCAATTGCTCCTGCTCAAATCCCCAATCGCCCCCGCCCAAGTTCCCAATTGCTCCCGCCCAGATCCCAAATCGCCCCGCACCGGTTCAGAATCGTCACCGGGAGGACTGTCTGTTTTTAGATCACTACCAGGTCGGCCTCGAGTGCGCCCGCTTCCTTCATGGCCTGCAGAATCGAAATGACGTCGCGCGCGCTGGCCCCGATTCGCTGCAACTGCTGGACCAGATCTTCGACGGTCGCACCTTCTTTGAGATCGATCTCGTTGACGGGTTTGTCTTGCGCCTGCACGGTCGTCTGCCGCACAACCTGCGTGTTTCCCGCCGCCATGGCGTTAGGCTGCGAGACCATGACCTGCGAGATCACGTTGATGCTCAATCCGCCGTGCAAGATCGATACCGGCTGCAGCCGCACCTCGCCGCCGATCACCACCGTTCCCGTGCGCTCGTTGACCACCACGCGCGCGCGCGGATAGACGTCCATCTTCACCTCCTCCACCTTATCGAGCAGCGCGGCCACGTCCTCCTTGGGCTGAACGGCAATCTCCACCTCCCGGCTGTCCATGGCGTGAGCGCGGTCAGCGCCCAGCGTGCGATTGATCGCCGCCGCCATTCCCTCGGCGGTATGAAAGTCGGCGTTGTCGAGCAGAAGATTCACCGTGTGCATGCCGGCGAGATCGATTGAAACGGCTCGCTCCACCAGCGCTCCGTTGGGGATGCGCGCCGTGGTGGGGTAGTTGACCTGTCTGGCATTACCGCCGGCCGCAACCATATACCCGCCCACCACCAGTTCACCCTGCGCCTGGGCATAGATCTGCCCGTCGGGCCCGTAGAGCGGCGTCATCAGCAGAACTCCACCCTCGAGCGAGCGGGCATCGCCGGCCGAAGAGACGGTCACATCCAATTTGCTTCCGGGCTCGCTGAAGGGCGGCAGCGTGGCCACAACAAAGACCGCGGCTACATTCTTCAGCATCATATTCGCGGCGCTCAGCGCGCCGGTCTGCGGCACCGTCACGCCCATCCGCTCCAGAGCGGAGACCAGTGTCTGATAGGGAAAGATCGCCTCCTGGCTGTCCCCGCTGCCGCGCAAGCCCACCACCAATCCGTAGCCCACCAGCTGGTTGTCGCGAATCCCCGCGATCGAGGTAACATCTTTGACCTGGGTTCGGCGCTCGACCTCCTGCGGCAGAAGCAGCGCAATCAGGAGCAGCCAGGCCACGACCAGCGCGAGCCGCCACCAGATGGCGCGCTTCACACGAGCCTTCGCCCACGCAGCGCCGGGCGAAGGGATGGCCTTGCTCGCAAAGGAGTTCAACTGCATCTGCAACTGGCCTTCAATCTCACACATCTTCCCGTCCTCGACAAAACCCTCTTCAACTGGCCCATCTTCCACCGTGCGGTTGCCCCGTCTTCCGCCACGAAGATTGAATCGGCAACATCTCTGCACGCAGCCGTCCAAATGGCGGCCACTCGCGTTAAAACACCACCAACTTCTCGAGGAACCGCACCAGCGGGTTCTGCCGGTACGTCGAATCGTTCACGATCCCCTTGCCGGTCACGTCCAGTTCAAGATCGGTCATCGCGGTCGAAAGCACCTGGTTCTGGTTGCTCACGTCCTCGGGGCGCACCAGGCCGCGCAGAGTAATCAACTGCGTCTGTTCCGAGAATGTCAACTGCCGCGTGGCCTGAACCACCAGGATCCCGTTGGGCAGCACATCGACGACCTCGGCTCCAAAGGTAGTCGCCAGACTCGCATCCGTAGTGCTTTGCCCCTGAGCAGTGAGCCCCGAACTGGCGCTTGCGCTGAGCAGATTTTGCAGGCTGTTCGAACTCTTCAACGCACCAAAGAGCGAAGCGATCCCGGAACTCGCGCTCGATGCCCGCGAATTTTTCACCTGTTCACCTGTTGAAGCGGTCAGACTCTCGCCAACCACGATCATGACAACGTCGTGAATGCGGAAGGCCTTCACATCCGTACCCAGCCTCACCATTTCTCCCTGCGGACTCCAGATCGAACCTGTCGTCCGCACCTCGGCCGCATGTTCAGCGCGCACTCGGACGATGTAGTTGTTCAACGCCTCTTCAGGAGGGGTGATCCTGCCGGCATGAACGGTAGAGTGGCGCTTGCTGCCGAAGATGCCCGCGGCTTGCAAAGGCAGCACACCCAACAGGACCGCCCCGGCGGCAATCGCAATCCGACATCTCCTCATGGCTCTGCCTCGCTCATCGCGCCAAGAACAGCGTGGCCCGGCGAAACAGCCGTCACGCGCACAACGGCGCCTCCGATCGTCAATCGCGCCCGGAAGGCCGCTCCCTGAACCGCTGGCTCCAGCGCCACCGCTTCCAGCCGGGCCTCGACAACCGGTGTATGCTCCTCGACCAGCACCTGCCCGCCAGCGCGAATGATCGGCTGCGCGACGACGCGCGCTGGAGTCAAGATTTTGCCGCTTGCGCCGGCCTTCAATCGGTCGCCATGACGCACCAGGAGCAGCCGTCCCGGTCCGGCCGGCAGCGACGGATCGCGCACCAGCAGCCAAAGATCGCCTGTCGCGGGATCGTCGATCTCGCGAAGCACCTCGCCGCTGAAATTGCCTGCCGAGACAATCGTTTGCTCTTCGACAAGCGATCGCGAAGCGTCCGTTCTAGATTGGGCGTTCGCAGCAAGGCCCGCCGTCAACCATCCCGCAAACCCCACTGCCAGCCATCCCACATTTGCGCGATTTCTTCGATTCACTTTCCTGTCTCCCATTCAGCGGCCGATATCTGCTGCGCACCGCACAGTTCCGTTCGTCCGCGTTCGATACGCCCGATGCCGCCCATCTCCTCCGCGACCGATCAGCCCGGTCTGGTCCCGGACAGACCCCTTGTGATCTCTCTCACCCCTTTTGCAATCCCGGCCAGCCCCTTTACCATCCCGATCCAGATTCCGGTTCAGCATGCCCAGACTGCGCGAGGGCTACTGCGTCATGTTGTTCACCTCCTGGTACATGGTGTCGGCAGCTTTGATGACCTTCGAGTTCGACTCGTAGGCCCGCTGCGCCAGCACCATCTGCACGAACTCGGTAACGACATCCACATTCGAGTTTTCGAGGTACCCCTGCTGCAGCGTGCCCTGGCCCTCGGTGCTGCCGGGATTGCCCAGAATCGCATTGCCCGAGTTGAGCGTGGGCATCAGCAGGTTGCTGCCCATCATCTCCAGGCCGCCCGGATTGGGAAAGGTCGCTAACTGAATCTGGCCAAGCTGCGCTGGATTTTGCTGCCCAGGAAGCGTCGCGTTCACCATGCCGTACTGCGTGATCGTAACGGCCGTAGCGTTCGGAGGAATCGTAATCGAGGGGATGAGCGGGTAGCCGTCCGTGGTGACGATCTGCCCCTGGTTATTCAGTTGAAACTGCCCGGCGCGTGTGTAGGCAATGCTGCCATCCGGCATCTGGACCTGGAAGAATCCCGCGCCCTCGATGGCCACGTCGAGGGGATTGTCGGTCTCGTTCAACTCGCCTTGCGTGTTGATGACCTCGGTTGCCGTCGGCCGGGTGCCAAGACCGATCTGAAGGCCGGCCGCAACCGTTGTCTGGCTCTCGGCCGCGCCCGGCGTGATCATGTTCTGGTAGACCATGTCCTCAAACTGCAGGCGCAACTGCCGGAAACCCGTGGTCGACGAGTTCGCGAGGTTGTTGGCGATCGTATCCAGATTCATCTGCTGCGCGCTCATTCCGCTGGCGGCGGTGTACAGTGCCCGAATCATTTTTGGCTCCTTTCGAGGGGCTGTGGTTCGTGGTTAATGATCAGTTGACAGCAAACGGCAAACAGTAGACAGATCGTTCCCCGGCCCTTTAGTCTTTGCCCTCTCGCTCTCTTGTTCTCCCGGTCCCCGCCTCTCACACCTTCGGCAGATCCTCGGTGGCATATTTGTTGAATTCGGTGTGGAAGATCGTCAGAGCGCGCTGCATCATCTCGGCCTGGCGCTGCATCATGACCAGATCGAGAGTGCCCTCGACTACATCCTGATTGGCCGATTCGAGAGCGCCTTGACGAATCGATGCGCCGGCCGAGACGGTGGCCTTCACACCCTGCGGGGCGATATAGCGATTGGCGCCCTCAGGCTTCAGTTGCGTCCCGGCCGGAAACACGAAGACGCCGACCTGCGCCACCACGCCGCCGGCCACCGAGATGGATCCATCGGCGCCGACCGAGATCTCGCCGGGAGGAATCGCAATCTGCCTGCCCGCAGCCGACAGCACCGGCTCATCTGCCTGGGTGACCAATTGACCGTTCGGAAGGCGGTGAAAGCTGCCGTCGCGCGTGTAGCGCAGTCCATTCGGCGTTTGCACCATAAAAAAGCCCTGGCCCTCAATGGCCAGATCGAGGGGATTGCCAGTGTCGGTAATCGCACCTTGCGTCATGGTCAGCCGGTCGCCGCCCAGAAGACCGTAGTTGTTGACCGTTTCCCCAAGTTGCGAGTCCATGGCGTCGGGGCCAAGAAGCACGGAGCGGAAGAACTCCCGCTCCGCGCGGTAGCCCGGAGTTTGCGCATTGGCCAGATTGGCCGCCGCCGTATCCAGGGCCTGCGTGCGAGCCACCAGGCCCGTCATCGCCGCATAGTAACCGCTGTCCATTCCCATCCCTCCCGACAACGGGAAGGAAAATGCAGATGGAGTGCCGCGTTACGGGGCTGGAGATTAGAGAGGGTTCAGGGTTCAGGGTTCAGGAGCCAGGGTTCAGGGTTCAGGATTCCGGGAACTGGGAGCGAGAGACCGGGGAACAGCGCAACAAAGAACGGACTACGAACCACCGATCAAAGACCGCCAGCCAATCGCCGCCGATCTCTGAACCCTGGAACCCGAACCCTCTATTTCAGGCCGTCGCAGACGATGGTGGTCTCGAAGACCTGGTCGCCGAAACGGTAGGTGTGGCGCAACTGGAACTCGGGCGCCTGCACGTGCAGGTTGTAGTCGCGGCCTGTAATCACGGCCGGAACCGAAAGTCCACAGTTGGCGGCCAGTTCCGGCACCTTGCCCTTCCACGCGCCCGCCAGCATGTTGCAGATCTCGCCAATGCCGTCTTTCACGGTGTCGTCGATCGCGTCGAACTCCATGCCCGTCATCTGCGCGGCGATCTTCAGCGCGGTCCGTGCGCCGGAGCGGAAGACACAGGCTCCGCTCAACACTCCGCCAAAGCCGACCACGGCAGTGACAGACTCGTTCTCCGCAAGCGCCGGACCAGCCTCGCGTTTGCACTCGATGCCCAGCATCAGCCGGAAGACCTCTTCCACGCTGGCATCCAGATTCTGCGGATCCGATATCCGCTCGACGGATTCACGCAACGACACCGCCATCGTCTGCTCTCTTTCCTCTGATTCGCGCAGGCGCGTCTTACCTGCCTGCTCCGCTCCAAAAACCGTACGCACCCCGCTCAACAGCACAGTTCCCTCCCAGCCGCAGCATTTCTCCTTCCCATGCAGCCTTGCGAAGAAGATTTGCATGACTCCGTTTGCTTTCCTCTGCCGCCTCGTTCCATCGCACCCGGAGAAGCACCGGCTTCGCAGGACAGCCGAAGGAGAACGGACTCAGGCCGCATGCACCAGCGGCAACACGCGCTCTTTGACCTGTTCGGCCGTGAAGGGCTTTCGGATGTATCCCTGAGCCCCGGACTGGATGGCCTGCTTCACGTGCTCTTCGCTCGATTCCGTGGTGATCATCACCACCGGAACGCCCTGGGCCAGATTCTGGGCGCGGATCTGGCGCAAGAACTCCAGCCCATCCATCGTCGGCATATTGATGTCGGAAAGAATCAGGTCCACGGGCTTGGTCTTTAACAGTTCCAGTCCTTCGGCGCCTGTCCCGGCTTCATGCACCACCAGTGCATCCAATCCAGCCTGCCGCAGCGCGCGCTCCACAATCTTGCGCATCACCGAAGAGTCATCCACGATCAGCGCTCGAATCTCGCCCATGTCCAAGCCCCCTCAAATTTCCCTATCGGCGGTTCCATTCAAACCATGAGACAGCGCGCGCTTCGCGCTCATTCCATCGCAGTCGAAGCAATCAGGTCGCGGACCGACGCCAGCTCAGGCAGAGGGCCAGTCTGACGGCGGCGCCAGATGCGCAGCCAGAAGCAATCGTGAATGCGCACCAGACGCGCTTCGACGGCGCGCCCCCCTTCAACGGCGCGAGCCAGCGCCGAAGCCAGCGCCTCCTCGGTCGCGGCTTCGATCAGTTCCGCGGACGGATAGGGCGCTTCGAGCGCCCGCCCATGCGCCGGACGGAACTGCGAGCCTTCGACCAGGCCAACCTCGACCCTCAGCCCGGTCGCGCGCTCAACGGCCAGCGCGAGCGCCGGGTCCACTCGATCCTCGAAGCCCAAGTAAAGAATCTTCCCCGCCGCCACGCGCAGCGGCAATGCCCCATAGGCGTCGACAAAAAAACGCGGCAACAAAACGGTAAGATTCTCGGGACTGTGCGACCCCATGCGCAGCACCGGGCAACCCCACTGCAAGCCCAGGGCCCGCGTGACCATCTCCTCGCTCGCGCTCTTCTGGCGAATCAGCCATTCCCCCAGCCTCCCACGGCCGGCGGCGCGCTGCGCGGCCAGCGCCGCGCGCAGCTCCTGCTGCGTAATCCATCCCTGTTCGAGCATCGCCAGCCCTAGCGGAATTCGATGGCGATGGGTCTCGCACAAGGCGCCACGCGCGTCCATCTCCCGCCGAAGAGCCGCTTTTACCCGCTCCAGCGTGCACTCCGGCGAGCAGCACCAGCCGCCTTCGAAGACCGGCGTCTCGCGGCTCCGCAACAGATGCAACCACCCGGAAGAGCAGCACGGATTGGCGCAGGCCGGCAGCAACCCGGTCTTTTGCTTCCCCGGCGACGGCGCAGGCCAAATCTCCGCCGGGGAAGGCCACGCCGCGCCGCGCGCCACCGGAAA
Organism: Occallatibacter sp.; assembly: GCA_049977045.1. Taxonomy (GTDB): domain Bacteria; phylum Acidobacteriota; class Terriglobia; order Terriglobales; family Acidobacteriaceae; genus Telmatobacter. The sequence continues at coordinate 36,065 of JBMFHB010000009.1, read as the reverse complement.
CCCGCTCTCCACAGCGGCATTCCGTCCACTCCCCAGCCCAAGGCGATTCAAAAGAGGCATCGCACGCTCTCCAGACGCCTCTTCGGCGCCGCAACCTCGGTCACGCGCAGTCCGAAGTTGCCGTTGACCAGCACGACTTCGCCGCGCGCCACAATCTTGTCGCCCACAATCAGATCAACCGGGTCGGCCACGTGCCGGTCAAGCTCCACCACATCGCCGGGGCCCAGTTCGAGAATCTCGCTGAGCGGCATCTCCCGCGCGCCGAAACGCAACGATGCCTCCAGCTCCACGTCGAGCAGAAGCTCGAGGCCAGGTGTCAGCGCCGCGGCAGAGGGCTGGCTGGGCGCGCGCGCATCCCGGTCGCCGGCCTGCGCCGCCGGCTGCGGCCTCGCGCTGGCGGCCGCTTCGGCTTCGATCGTCCGCAGTTGATCGCGCACCAGTACCGTCCACGTCCGGTCAACGGAGCGAAGCTGAAAGGCGTGCGAGACCTGGTTTTCCCCAGCAATCTCTTCCGTGTCCGTCACCTGGCACTTCTTGCCCGTCCGCGCCAGCAGTTCCCCAGCCGCGGCGTCGAAGGTCTCGCGCATCAGTTCCTTCCAGCCTGTTTTCTGATCCACGCCCTCGCCGACTAGCGGAGTCTCCAGAATCGAGCCGTCCAAAACAACGGAGAATCGACCCTCGACATCTCCTTTGAGCGTTGCCGCCCAACCAAACGCGCCCGCGCCAAGCGGTTTGGGCAGCGATTCGGCCAGCTCCGGCTCACCGGCAAGAGCCTGTGAAAAGAGCGCCCCGGCAACCTCGGCCCAGCAATCGAAGTAACTCTTCATCGTTCACCTCCGGAGACCGGGCGCTCGACCCGCGCCGCGCGGCGCGCCCCGTGGCGCATGGCCCGCGCCAGATGAAGCGGCAGCCCGCCGACACGAAACTCCGCCAGAGCGCTCGCGCCCAGATCGAGGGGCAGAACGTCACCTGGCGCGAGCCTCTCAAGCGAGCTCGCCGCCAGACGCACGGTCGGCAGTTGCAGAGCGCAGCCAAAGCGGATGCGCTCTGCCGCAGCCTCAATGCGCCGGCGGGTCTCGGCCGTATGGCGGCAGCGCCGGCCCCAGTCCGAAGTCAGGCGGCGCAGAATCGTGTTGGCAACTACGGCAGGAAAGGCCAGATTCAGCAATCCGGAGCTGTGCGGCATGCGAATCTCGAAGCTCAGGCAAAGCGCCTTCTCGGTGACGGAGATAATGCGCGCCACCTGGGTCTGCATCTGCCGGCGCTCGAAGCTGAAGCTCAGGCCCACCTGCTGCCAGGCGATCGTCAACTCACGGCATACGATCTCAATGACGCCCCCGAGAATAGACTCCTCGATGTCGGTCAGCTCACGCAGTGGCCCGTCCTTGCCATCGCCGCCCAGAAGCAAATCGATGATCGGCGGCGCAAGACCGAGATCAAGCTGCAGCACCGAGAGCGCGCCCAGCGGCTCGAGGCGCACGGAGGCAACATAGCTGATCTCGGGAATTCTGAGCAGAAACTCATTGAACTGAATCTGTTCGGCCGAGACCAGGTTGACCTGAAAGCGGGTGCGCAGCCAGGCCGTGAGGTTGTGCGTGAGATTGCGCGCAAACAGATCGTTCAACATGCTGATGGCGCGCAACTGATCCGTGGAAATCTGTCCCGCGGAGGCAAAGTTGTAGGGCACGATACGAGCGCGCACCTCGGTGCGCGAAGCCGCGGGCGAAGTGCTGCGCGCAGCCTCGAACAAGGCATCGATCTCATCCTGCTTAAGTGTCTTTTCAGTCATTTTCTGGCCCCCCCTTCTCCGACCCTGCTGCCCCTTCGTCTTCACTTTCTGCTTCCCGGCCCTTGCCGCTTCGCTCTATTTCTGGAAACAGTGGAACCATGCCTGCCGCCGCGGATAACAGCTTTTCATCCGCAGCGGGCCGGAAATTGCTGTGGCCGACTTCGCAAGACTTGCGACAGGTCTCCGTCAAAGCCTTCGATCAGTTCTCTTTCCGGCCAAAGCCACTCGCGAATCAGGGTGTGGAACCTTGCGCGCCGTCTTGCCCGGCGGAAGCCGGCCCAATGCGCCCCGAGACGCCAGATCCCGCAGCGCGGCGCGCAGATGCACGACTGCCGAGGCGTGCACCTGCGAGACACGCGACTCAACAACACCCAACGCCAGACCGATCTCGCGCATCGTCATCTCCTCGTAGTAGTAAAGCGTCATCACCAGACGCTCGCGGTCCGGAAGATTGGCAATGGCCTCAGTCAACCGCTCCTCCAGCTCGCCCCTGAGACAGCGAAAGAGCGGATCCTCGTCGGGGCGGCCCGGAACATAGGCCAACTCTTCTTCGCCCGAGTTTTCGCTACGCTCCAGGTGCAGCGTGCCGATTTCCAGACCCTTCAGATCGCCCAGCAACTGCTGATACTCCTCAAGTCGGATGCCCATCTCGACCGCAATCTCGTTCTCGCCCGGAGCGCGGCCCAGCCGTGCCGTCAGCACGCGGATGGCCTCCTCGATAGCGCGTCCCTTACGGCGCAGCTCACGCGGACTCCAGTCGAGCGTGCGCAAACTATCCAGGATCGCGCCACGGATGCGGAACTGCGCGTAGCTGCGGAACTGCACCTTCTTTTCAGGGTCGAATTTGGCGAAGGCATCCATCAGCCCCACCACACCCGCCGAGACCAGGTCTTCGATGTCGACATGCTGGGGCAGCCGTTCGTGAATCCGCCGCGCCAGAAAGCGCACGATGGGCAGGTGTTCGAGCAGAACCCGCTCCTGCTCGCTGGTCAACACCGGCGTCATCCCAACAGGCGGTGGGTAGCTTGCCGCCGACATCGTGCGGCGCATCTCGCCGGAGTCTCTCCCCGCGGCCATCCCGTCGACTCCCATCATCGTTCTCCCTTCGGCAATCCCCGTTCCCTCATCCACCCACAACGCCCGCACCCACAACGCCCGCACCCACAACGCCCGCACCCACAACGCCCGCACCCACTCAGCGAACCGTGCCCACGGGGCGCAGCCGGATCTCGGGCGGAATCTCGCTGGCGGCAACCACGGCCAGACGCGGCAGCACCGGTTCGAGCCAGCGCCTGACGTGATAGCGAGCTGGACTGGGGCAGAGGAGCACGGGCGATACCGCAGAAGAGGTGACAGCGATAAGAGATCTCACAGAATCGGTGAGACGCCGGACGAGCGGCGTGGACGGCGCGGCTGCGGATGAGAGCAGGCGCTGGCTGGTCTCGGGCGAGACTGCGGCAAGAATCTCCTCTTCGATGCCGGAATCGAGCAGCAGCACCGGAAGCTGTCCGTCGGCGTCAAGCAGTGGACGCACCAGCCTGCGTCCGATCGCCTGGCGCGCGGCTTCGACCAGGGCCACAAGGCTCTTGTTCAGCGGCGCGATTTCGAGCAGGGCCTCGAGAATCGCGCCCATATCGCGGATCGAGACGCGCTCGCGCAATAGCTGTTCAAGAACCCGCGCCACCTCGCCCAGGGTGAGCAGCTTGGGCACCAGTTCTTCGAGAAGCTTGGGGTGCGACTCATTGAGCGAGTCGAGGAGACGCTTGATCTCGGCGCGGCCCAGCAGTTCTCCGGCATGCTGGCGGATCACCTCGCCCAGGTGCGTAGTGACGACTGTAACCGCGTCCACCACCGAGTAGCCGGCCGCAATGGCCTGCTCCTCAAGGTTGGGCGCGATCCAGACGGCCGGAACGCCGAAGGCCGGCTCCCGCGTCTCTTTTCCCGTCAGTGGTCGGCGGCCCGGCTCACCCGAGACGGCCAACAGGTGGGGGCCCTCGGTCTGCCAGCGGCCGATCTCGATGCCGCGCAGCGAGATCACGTACTCGCGCGGCTTCAGGCGCAGATTGTCCGAGATGTGCACGGGAGGCACCAGAAAGCCCATCTCCGAGGAGAGATGGCGGCGCAGGGACCGCACCCGGTTCAAAAGCTGGCCGCCCTGTTTCTCGTCGACGAGCGGGATCAGTTGAAATCCGATCTCGAGAGTCAGATCCTCGAGGCGGAACAGCGAGACAAGCTCGGAGTTCTGCGCGCCCTCCGCCTTCTTCTTTTCGGCTGGCGCCAGCTCGGCTGGCAAGACTTGAGGCTCGGCCGCCAGCCGCCGGCCGCCCAGGAACAACCCCGCGCCCACGGCCAGAAAGGCGAGCTTCGGCAGCCCCGGGATCAGGCACATGCAGGCCGAGACGACGCTCGCCATATAAAGGGTCGCGGGCCTTCCCAGCAGTTGCTGCCTCAGCTCGCCGCTCAACACGCCGGCCGAGTTGGCGCGAGTCAGCGTAATGCCGCCGGCGACCGAAACCAACAGCGAGGGAATCAACGTCACCAGCCCGTCGCCCACCGTCAGCACTGTGTAGGTGCGGGCGGCATCGGCCAGCGCAATACCTTGCTGCAGGGTGCCGATCAGCAGGCCGGCAACAATATTGATCGCCGTAATCAGGATCGTGGCCAGAGCGTCGCGCTGATTGAAGCGGGCCGCGCCGTCCATCGCTCCGTAGAACTCGGCCTCGCGCGCGATGGCTTGGCGGCGCCGCCGCGCCTCGGCCTCATCGATCAGCCCGGCGTTCATATCCGCGTCGATCGCCATCTGCTTGCCGGGCAGCGCGTCGAGCGTGAACCGCGCCGTCACCTCGGCCGTGCGCACGGCGCCGTGCGAGACCACGAGAAACTGAATCGCAACCAGGGCCAGAAAGAGCACAAAGCCGACGACGTAGTTGCCGCCCACCACAAACTGTCCGAAGGCCTCGATCACCTTGCCTGCCGCCGCCGTTCCTTCCTGGCCGTGCAGGAGAATGCGCCGGGTCGAGGCAATGTTGAGCGAGAGCCGGAAGAGTGTCAGCAGCAGAAGGAGCGTGGGAAACACCGACAGTTCGACGGCGCGGCGAATCTGCAAAGCGGAGAGAAAGACGATCACCGAGGCGGACATCGAGAGCGCCAGCAGAAAATCCAGAACCGCGGCCGGCACCGGCACCAGCATCACGAAGATCACGCTGATGGCGGCCATCGGCAACAGGTAGTCGCGCAGATGACGCCAGATCGGGGACTGTCCCGCGATCGCTCCCGCAGGCAAGGTTGCTGTGCTCATCGATTTCCACCTCCGAAGCCTGAAGCCCGAGACCGCGCGCGCGCTTCCCGCGCCTTACGCTCGCGAAGTTCGGCTTCGACGCGCTGGCGATAGAGATAGGCGAGAATCGCGGCCACGGCGGCGTAAAGCTCGACAGGAATCGCCTGGCCCACCTCGATCGAGCGGTAAAGCGATCTGGCCAGCGGCGGATTCTCCACAATCGGTACGCCTGCCCAGCGCGCCTCGGCCTTGATCTCCTCGGCCAGCAGATTCCGTCCCTTGGCCAGCACCTTCGGGGCCTCCATGGTGGCAAAGTCGAAGCCCAGGGCCACGGCGTAGTGCGTGGGATTGGTCAGCACGACAGCCGCCTTACTCACGTCGGCCTTCACGCGGCGGCGGCGCATCTGCCGCTGCAGGTTGCGGATGCGGCCGCGAATCTGCGGATCGCCCTCGGTCTCCTTGTGCTCGTCGCGCAGATCCTGGCGGCTCATCTTCAGGCGCGACTCGCGGCTCTGCCACTCGATCAGGTAATCGATCGCCGACCAGCCGAAGAGAAGCCATGCCCCCGCCAAGAGCAGTCCGTAGACGTCCTGGCCCAGCAGTTCGAGCCGCGCGGTCGAAAACGGCGGAATCGAGAACTCGCGGGCGATGCGCCCGACAGCAAACACGGCGAGAAATGCAGCCGGAATCAGCGATTTGCCGAGACGGCCGGCGGCGCGCAGTGAAAACAAATTCTTGACGTTTTCTACCGGATTGATCCGCTCGGGCTTCCACGCAAGGGCGCTGGCATGGAAGCTGACGCCGCCGGTCTGGGCAATCCCCGCGCCAATCGCAGCCGCAACCACCAGCGCCAGCGCGATGGCCATGGGCGTCAACACCTCGACAGCCAGGCGGCGAATGGCGAACAGCGTCGGCCAGAGCGTGGACGGCTCCCAGCGGGCTGGCGCACCGAGAACCAGAAACTCCGCGTAGGCCTCGCGCCATGCCTCGACGGTTCGGCCACGCAAGGCGCCCAGGGCAATGGTTCCGGCCAGGGTTCCGGCCGCAGCCGTCAGCTCGCGGCTGAAGAGAATGTCGCCTTCGCGGCGCGCCTTTTCGCGCCGGTGCTGCGTGGCCTGTTCGGTGCGCTCTCCGGCCACGGATCAGCCTCCCAGTCCATGTGCCGAAGCCGGCACGGAGATCAGCCGCTGGGCCATGTCGAGCAGACTGGCGAACCGCGCCTCGATAAAGCGCGGCCACAGGGCCAGCGATCCGGAGAGAATAACAAAACCCGTCAGCGTCTTGAGCGGCACGGTCAACATCATGACCGGCAACTGCGGGCTCAGTTTGCCGAGAAGCGCCACGGCGATATCGATCAGCAGAGTGGCGGCGAGCAAGGGCGCGGCCAGCTCCAGCGCAGCCAGAAAGATGCCGCCGGCCGCGCGCACGAGCGCCACAGCGGCCGGGGGGGCTAGCGCAAAGGCGCCCAGGGGCACAGCGCGAAAACTGCGCACCATCGAAGCCAGCAGAATCCGGTCGAGGCCGACCGAGATCACGACCAGCGTGCCCATCAACTGAAAAAGCTCGCCCATCAGCGGCGTTTCGATCCGTGTGCCTGGATCCAGCAGGTTGACCAGCGAAAAGCTCAACTGCAAACCGGCAATCTGGCCGGCGAAGAGCATCATCTCGTTGAGCAAAGCCAGCGAGAGGCCGTAGACAAGGCCGACGGCAAATTCTCCGATAAGGGATGAAAAGTTGATCCGGACCTGCGCCTGCGGCAGCGAGGCCACGAACGGTGCAAGTAAAAAGGCGACCGCACCCGAAAAGACCGCCTTTACGCGCACGGGAATCGACGCCGATGAAAGGAACGGGGCAAAGGCCACCATGCCGCTGATCCGCACCAGGGCCAGCGCCATTGCGCTCAAAAATGTCGTCCAGTCGGTCATTTTCAGCCTTTAGCCACTAGCTCCCAGCCTTTAGCCCCGCCCGTACAGCCGGAGGCTCTCGAAACAGCCTGTGGCGAAGGTCGAGAAGCTCAAGAAAAACGTCCCTCCGCGGCTAAAGCCGCGTTGATTTTGCAGCCCTTGCGGCACGACTAAAGAGGCTGCGGAAAAACTCGATAAATCGGCTTGAATCGCGCATGGAGCGAAGCAGGGGCTAAAGCCAGGCGCTTTATTATCAGCGACTTAGCGGCCCGACTAAAGTCGTGCCCTTGTTACAAATCGTTCTTCCTGCGAGTTTTTCAGCAGCCTGTAAAGTCGTGCCCTTTCAAAACCGGACTTCAACACAGGCTGCTCGGCAAAATCCGTTCTTCGGCGATCTCACATCCGCGGTTTGCTTAGCTGTTTCAACCCTCCGGTCCGTTGACGCGGCTTCGGTCCGTACTCTCCATCTAGCCGTTGAAAGCCAGCCGTTGGAAACTGCCTCTCTCACCCCAGATACCGGTGAAAATCCCCCATCAGCAGCCGCGTGTACGTCGCCAGCCGATCGAGGAACCACGGCATGGCAACCAGCATGATGACGGCGATCGCCCCCAGGCGCGGCACGCCGGTCAAGGCCTGCTCCTGCAGGCCCGTGAGGGTCTGCACCAGGCTGAGCGCAAAGCTCAGCACCATCGTTGCAACCAGCAACGGCGCGGCCAGGATGATGGCCTCGCGCAGCAGTTGGCGCATCAGCTCGGCAACCAGATCGGGAGTCATCGCGGTACCTTTCAAAAGCTGTGCAGAAGCGAACGCGCCAGAAGGTTCCAGCCGTCCACCATCACAAAGAGCAGAATCTTGAGCGGCGTCGAGACCACGACGGGCGGCAACTGGAACATGCCGATCGAGGTGGTAATGGCCGCCGTCACCATGTCAATCAGCAGAAACGGCAGAAACAAAACGGCGCCGATAGCAAAGCCGGCCTTCAACTCCGAAAGAATGTAGGCCGGAACCACGACGCGCATTGGCAGGTCGTCGGGCGTGTTGGGCCGGGGGATCTGCCCGGCGGCCGTAAACAGCGCCAGATCCTTCTCACGCGCATACCGGAGCAGAAATCGCTTGACCGGCTGCGCGCCGCGCTCAATAGCCACGATGCCCGTGATCTGGCCGGCGCGATAGGGCTCGACGGCCTGCTGGTCCACCTGATTGAGCACCGGCGTCATGATGAACCATGTCATCATGAGCGCCAGTCCCATGAGCGTGGGATTGGAGGGCGCGGTCTGCGTGCCCAGGGCCTGGCGCAGAAAATGAAAGACCACCAGCAGCCGCACCAGGGGCGTCATGGCCATCAGGATCGCGGGCAGAAGGGTAATCAGCGTCAGGACGAAGAGAATCGTCCACGGCGTCCCGTCGGAAGCGCGCAGCTTCGTGTTGAGATCAGGCAGCAGAGGCGCGGAGAGCGGCGCCGCAGCAGCCACGCGCAGAAACCAGTATCCCATCACGAGATCCTCGCCCGGCCGCCGCATGCGCTTGCCGATCTCATGCGCATCCGCCGACCTTCTTTATCGTCGAGCGGATAAAACGCCGGCCCACCCTCGGCTGAGGTAGCGACCAGGATCCTTCGTCCCTCGGCCTCGACAAGCGCCAGTGACTGGCGCGGCGCCAGTGCAATGCGCTCGATCAGCGCCAGACGCGGCTCCGCCGCGCGCTGCCGGCCGCGCCATCTCTCCAGCAACCACGCCCCCAGTCCGCCATAGCCGCCCGTCTTCCCTCGTCTTCCGCCCATCGCCGCACTGCCTTTGCTCATCGCTCTCCTATGCCAGCCGGGTAATGCGGACTGCCAGCCGTGTTTCCACGACCTCGAACTCGCTCCAAGCCAACTGCACTTCACCCACCGACAAGGGCAGATCGTCGCCGTGGCCCCACTGCGTCTCGATCACCTCGCCCGGCGCCAGCGCCAGCAACTGACACACGCGAAACGCGCGCACCGGAACCGCAACGCCCAATTCCACAGGCAAATGCAAGATCGGAGCCTGAAAGACCGATTCTTCCTCGCTGTCCGGCTCTGACGGCGGCGCAGGGACCAGCGCCTGCACGGCATCCGCGCCACCGTCGCCAGCCGCCTGCCCCGGATTCAAGCTCCCCGCACCTGCCGCCATTGGCTGCGCTGTCGTCATTTCGGAGACAACACAAGCAGAAGAGTGACCAGCGAAGGACAGGCAAGATTGGATTGGCTTAAGAATTGCGCTGCGGCACTGCGCCATTCCGACTCATGCAGCAGGCAACACGCATCGCTGCTAAACTAGAAGCGAGCAACGAAGTCGGCGGCAGGGCGGAGCGAGCGGAGTTTGCGCCGCAATCGTAAGGCTTCGTATCCCTCAGAAAAGCAAAATTACACGGTCGGAGAACGAGCCGAGTTAGCGCGAGGTCTAATGTCATGCCGGAATCCAAAGAAGATAAGAATCGGACTTCTACCAGCCTGCGCCTGAAGGTGGGGTTGGCAGAGATGCTCAAAGGCGGCGTCATCATGGACGTGATGAACGTCGAGCAGGCGCGCATCGCCGAAGAGGCTGGCGCGGCCTCGGTGATGGCTCTTGAGCGCGTGCCTGCAATGATTCGCGCCGAGGGCGGCGTGGCCCGCATGGCGCGGCCCGGACTGATCAAGCAGATCATGCAAGCCGTCTCCATTCCGGTGATGGCCAAGGCCCGCATCGGCCACTTTGCCGAGGCGCAGGTTCTGCAGGAGCTGGGCGTGGACTTCATCGACGAGAGCGAGGTGCTGACCCCGGCCGACGAGGCGCACCACATCGACAAGCACGCCTTCACCACGCCCTTTGTCTGCGGCGCGCGCAACCTGGGCGAAGCTCTGCGGCGCATCGCCGAAGGCGCGGCCATGATCCGCACCAAAGGCGAGGCCGGCACCGGCGACGTGGTTCACGCCGTGCGGCACATGCGGCAGATCACCAGGGAGATGCGTATCCTCACCGTGCTCACCGAGCAGGAGCTTTACGCTGCGGCCAAGGAATTTCAGGCGCCCTACGAACTGGTGCGCATGGTGGCCCAGACCGGCAAACTGCCCGTGCCGAACTTCTCGGCCGGCGGCATTGCCACTCCGGCCGACGCGGCCCTGATGATGCAACTCGGCGCCGAGGCGATCTTTGTCGGCTCGGGCATCTTCATGAAGGAGCGCGCCACGCCGCTCGATGTGGAGAACAACCCCAAAGAGCGCGAGGAGGCAGTTTCGCGCGCCAAGGCCATCGTGCAGGCCACCACGCACTGGAACGATCCCAAGATTCTGGCCGAGGTGAGCGAGCAGGTGACGGGCACGATGAAAGGCCTGGCCGCAGCGGCCATCGAAGAATCACAGTTGCTGCAGACGCGCGGCTGGTAAGCGCCTGTGGTGCGGCACGCCAAATCCGGGAGCGCATGGCGCTCCCGGATTTTTCTCTTCACGAACAGCCGAGGGTAGCGCGGGGCTCACCTGCATGACCGCTGGGGCCCTATCGAAAATGCCTCGGGTGACATTAGGGCCAGCGTCTCGGGGTTGACCCGGGGCGTTTCTCATCGCGCCTAGGGCAGTGACCGTCTGAATTCGTACCAGGTGCGGGTCCGGAGACCCGCACTACAGCCGGTCAGGAGACCGGCGGTACAGGTACAGATTCATGCGCTCAGAGCACTAGCGGTAAACTGCACGATTCGAAGCGCCAACCTCTCCTGTCCACTGGTCCTGGCGGATTGCGTTTCATGCGGCTACAACGGGCGCCGGTCCCGTTCCGATTTTGCGTGCGTCCAAAGTGAAGTGAGAGTAATCTCAACTTAACGGGGAGTTGACCTCCATGCCGTCCTTCTTTTCGACCATCCCGGCCGAAATCGAGCGCAAAGCGCCTGGAACGGGAGGCAAACCGCCTGTCGACCGTCGTCCAACCGGCGGGGGGGGCGGCGGAGGCGACGACGACTCAAAACGGCCGCACCGCGAACCCCGCGAGACATTGAACCGCACGCGCGTCTTTGTCTTCTGTGCTCTGGCCGGCGACATGATGTTTTTCGTCGTTCTGGTGGTGCTCTTCTATGCACGTCAGGCGGGCACGCACATGGACCCGCGGACCCTGGGCCAGATCGGCGACTGGCATCCGGTCCTGCTGCCCCCAATCCTCTTCCTGAATACCGCTGTTCTACTGCTGAGCAGCCTCACTATGGAGCGGGCGCGACAACACATCTTCCGCGAGTTCGACGTACTCGAAGAGTGGTTCGGCCTGGGGCATCCGGCGCTGCGTCGCACGCTGCCGTGGATTGCGGCCACGCTGGTACTGGGAGCGGCGTTCCTTAGCGGCCAGATTCTTGCCTGGAGGCAACTGACCGCGCAGGGCTTTGCCTTCGATCGCTGGGCCACGCCGGCAAGTTACTTTTTCTATGTCATCACCGGGCTCCATGCCGCTCATGTCATCTTCGGCATAGTGGCCCTGCTCTTCTGCCTGTGCGCCCTCACGTTTCTGAAGCGCGTTGAGGCCCGGCAGATCGTCGTGGACTCGACAGCCTGGTTCTGGCACGCCATGGGCTTTGCCTGGCTGGTGCTGTTCGGAGTTCTGGTGCTGGGGCAGTAAATGGAAACAGTAAACAGCCAACAGCAGACAGTGAACAGTTCTTTCACTGTCTGCTGTTGGCTGTCTGCTGTCTATGCCGTCCGCGGGCGCATCCAGGTGCGGAACCGCTCAACAAGGCTGGGCACTTCGGGACAATTGAAATAAATCTCGCGATTGAGCCCCATCAGCAACTGCACCACCTGCACCTGTGGGTCATGCGCCGAAACTGCTCCACCGGCATGAACAAACTCATCGGTCAGATACTCAATCGCGTGACCAAGAATTTCCAGCGCGCGGCCGGCTTCCGGTGAAATCCTGCGCCGACGAGACGCGCGCCTGTCGGCTCCCGCAGCGGGCGCTGCGGCTCCAATCGAAAAACTGCACACTCCTGAAGAGGCCGCCATGGTTCCATCCTCACCCAATGCATCGGCTACAAGGGATCTGTTCTTGAGATCACGAAGGTACTGCTCTGAATTGGTACAGATTCCGTGATACACAACTCAAATCGGGAATTCGCGTGATGCGAGTCACAGCAAGGCACACCAAAGTCACCCCTGCTTTTGTTTTCATCCCGCCATGTGCAATCTCTTGCGTGATGAGGCACTTCTTTGCCACTTATCGGCTTGCCGCCTTGACGGGACCGGCCTGAAAACCTAATCTCAATTTAGAGTCTTGTTTGCCTGGAGTTTTTCTGGCGCAGGGCGCATCCTTATATTTCTTTTTCGAGCTGAGCGGCGATGAACCCCTATTACTGGCAATATCTCCCGCTTTTGATGCAGATTCTTGCCGCCTTCCTTCTTGGCGTGGGAATGGTGGTTGCCTCCTGGTTTGTCGGCCGACATCGCAACACTCGTGTCAAGCTCGACGTCTACGAGTGCGGCATCAAGGCCACCGGAGACGCGCGCGGCCGTTTCAGCGTGCGGTTTTATCTGGTCGCGGTTCTCTTCATCCTCTTCGATGTGGAAGCTGTGTTCATGATGCCGTGGGCGGTGATCTATAAGCGCCTGCCCGCGCTCACCGGCTGTTCGCGCCTCTTCGGCTTCTGGGAGATGCTGGTCTATCTCGGCTTTGTGGCCGTTGGTCTCTACTACATCGTGCGCAAAGGCATCCTGAACTGGAGCCAGGACAAGGCGGATCTCTAGGATGGCGAATCAAGCACCTACCCTCATAGGCAAGCAGGCCGTCCTTCAGGAGATGCCGGACCACCCTGCCGTCAAAGCACTCCTTGCATGGAGTCCTGAAGCATTCACCGACGCCAGGTTCGACTTTGGCGAACTGACGCTCACCGTCGTGTCCACTGAGATTCGCGCTGCGTGCACCACCGTGCAGGCTGCCGGCTACAACTTCTTTGAGGATATGACGGCCGTCGACTGGTTCCCGCAGACGCCTCGCTTCCAGTTGAGCTATCACATCCTCTCGCACGCGTTCAGAGAGCGCATCCGGCTTCGCGTGCTGCTCGACGAGGCAGAGCCGAGCGTCGACTCGATTACGCCAATCTGGCCGGGCGCCAACTATTACGAGCGTGAAGTCTTCGACCTGTTCGGCATTCACTTTGCCGATCACCCAGACCTGCGCCGCATTATGCTGCCAGACGACTGGGAAGGCCACCCCTTGCGCAAGGACTACCCCGTGGAGGGATACCGCTGATGAGCGAGAAATCCGGCGCGCCTGTCCTCGAATTACCCGCGACTGAAAGCACATCGCCGCGGCAGATGGTTCTCAATATGGGTCCGCAGCATCCGGCTACACACGGAGTGCTGCGTCTGGTTGTCGAGCTTGACGGCGAAGTGATTGTCAGCGTTCGCCCCGAGATTGGTTATTTGCATACCGGCATCGAAAAGACCTGCGAGGCCAAGTTCTACCAGCAGGTGGTTCCGCTCACGGACCGCGTCAATTACCTCGATCCGCTCTCGAACAATCTCTGCTACTGCCTGGCGGTCGAAAAGCTGCTTGGCATCGAGATTCCTGAGCGGGCGCAGTGGATTCGCGTGCTGCTGACCGAGTTGAGCCGATTGAACTCGCACCTGATCTGGCTCGGCACACATGCCATGGATATTGGCGCGCTGACGGTATTTCTCTATACCTTCCGCGAGCGCGAAGAGATTCTCCGTCTCTTTGAGGCCGTAGCCGGTCAACGTATGATGACCAGCTACTTCCGCATCGGCGGTCTCTCGATGGAACCGCCGCCGGGCTGGTTTGACCGCGTGGCGGCATTCATCCAGAGTTTCCCGGAAAAGATCGATGAGTATTCGAACCTGTTGACGGGCAATCCAATCTTCATCAATCGCTTGAAGGGGGTGGGCTATCTCTCTGCAGCCGAAGCTATTGCGCTAGGCGTCACCGGACCACCGCTGCGGGCCTCCGGCGTTGATTTCGACCTCCGCCGCGACATGCCCTACTCGAGTTACGAGAAGTTCCAGTTCCATGTACCCGTCTCAACGGCAGGTGATACCTGGGCGCGGTACGAAGTGCGGCTGGTGGAGATGCGCGAGAGCACCAAGATCATCCAGCAGGCGCTCGACGGTATGCCCGGGGGCGCCATCAAGGCCGATGCACCAAAGATCGTTCTGCCGGACCGCGAAAAGATGAAGACGCAGATGGAGGCGCTGATCCATCACTTCAAAATCGTCAGCGAGGGATTCAACGTGCCCGCCGGCGAGGTCTATCAGGGCATTGAATGCGGCCACGGGCAGGTGGGTTATTACGTGGTCTCCGACGGCACTGCTAAACCTTACCGCGTTCATATGCGCTACCCGTCGTTTGCTACGCTACAGGCGGTTGAAACCATGTGCAAGGGGCGCTTGATTGCCGACCTGGTCGCAGTTGTCGGTTCGATTGATATTGTGCTGGGCGAGATTGACCGATAGAGGGCCACGTGGTGAATTACCGGGAATTAGCGGAGGAATTAAGCATTCGGCAGGCACGCGACCAACAGGCACAGAAGAAGCCCTCCGTGCAGGGATCCCATGCTGCAAGAATCTACGAGCGTGTAAAAACAGTTGTCGATCATGAGATCGAAAGGGCTAACGCTGAGTTGAAGAAGCGGAGGCTTGCCAGCGTCGAACGCGTTCGCGTGCCATCCTTCTTTGGCAGGCTTTGCTTGAGCTTCGGGCCGGATGTCCTCTGCACCGTCGATTTGCATGAACCGGAAGGTGAGATCACGGCAGTAGTCACTGGCCCGCCGAATGCCCGCGAGCTGGCTCGAAAGGCATTCGCGCTGAGCGAGCACCAACCCGAACAGATCGCGGAAGAGATTGTTGCAGGGCTTCTTGCGGGGAGTTTTCTTAACGATGGCAGTCTGTAGCTCAATCGAAGCTCCTGACGGAGTCGGACAGGCCGCAACGGATCGGCGCGTGTTTGCCGAGTTGTGGATTTCGTTCGCGTCCCTGCTCCGCAGCTATCTGGCGGCACACGGACTCGGTGCAGATCGGCAGGCAACCATCGAGGCAAATCATGAGAAAATAATCATTCGCCACAAAGCAAAACAGCTTTGTCTCGATCGCGACGGCGCAATCGTCCGCTGGGCGCGCGAAAATGGAAGTGGTGGCACCATGCAGATCTCCAGGGCCGGCCGGCTGTGGAACGGCGAGAGAGAAGAAGAGATGGATATGGCGGCAGAAAACTGGGCGCGGGAGTTGATGCAATGAGCGCCAGCGCAAACCCCGAAACCATGCCGGTATTCTCGTCAGCATTGGCAGCGCGCTTCGATGCGCTGGTCGAAAAATATCCCGTCAAGCGTTCGGCGCTCGTTCCCATGCTGCTCTACGCGCAGGATGAGGTGGGCTACCTCTCCGATGCGGTGATTGCCGAAGTTGCCCGCCGCATCGATATTACGGAGCTCGAAGTGCGCAACGTCGCGACCTACTATTCGATGCTCCGCTTCAAGCCTGCCGGCAAGTTCAACATTCAGGTCTGCACCAACATCGCCTGCATGTTGCGCGGCGGCTACGAGATTTACGAGCGGTTCCAGGAGGAACTGGGCATCGGCCCCAAGGGCGTTACGCCCGACGGCATCTTCTCGCTCGAAGAGGTGGAGTGCATCGGCGCCTGCTGCTGGGCGCCGGCCATTCAGGTCAACTACGACTTTCACGACGAGCTCAAGCCCGATCTCGTGCCCGGCATTCTCAACCAGTACCGCAATCCCGCCCAAAACAAGGAAAACAATGCCTAGGCTCGTCTCCCATCCCGAAGAAGTGAAGATCGTCTCCAGCCGCTTCGGCAAGGGCGCGGCGAATATCGATCGCTATCTCGAACTGGGCGGCTACGAGGCCGTCAGAAAGTGTCTGGCGCAAGGCCCCGAGTGGATCATCGAGGAGATGAAGGCCAGCGGTCTGCGCGGACGCGGCGGTGCCGGCTTCTCGACAGGCATGAAGTGGTCCTTTGTGCCCAAGCAATCGGCCAAGCCGAAATATATCCTGGTGAACGGCGACGAGAGCGAGCCCGGAACCTGCAAAGACCATCTGATCTTTCTGCACGATCCGCATTCGATCATCGAAGGCGCGATCATCGCCGGCCTTGCGGTCGGCGCGAAGATGGGCTTCATCTACCTGCGCGGCGAGTATCGCTACCTGCTCGAAATCATGGAACGCGCCGTGGCCGACGCATACGAACGCGGCTTTCTGGGCAAGGACATTTTTGGCTCGGGCAATGAGTTTCAGGTCATCACGCAGACCGGCGCAGGCGCCTATGAAGTGGGCGAGGAGTCGGCGCTGATGGAGTCGCTCGAAGGCAAGCGCGGCGTTCCGCGCATCCGGCCGCCCTTCCCTGCCGTCGTCGGCCTCTACGGCGGGCCTACGGTCATCAACAACGCCGAAACCATGGCCAACGTGCCGCACATCGTCCGTATGGGCGCGGCGGCATACGCAGCCGTGGGCACGCCGCGCAATGGCGGTACCCGGCTTTTTGGAATCAGCGGCCACGTGGAGCGGCCCGGCGTCTACGAGCTGCCCATGGGCTACAACCTCAAAAAGATGATCTACGATGTGGCCGGGGGCGTCCGCGGAGGGCGGAAGTTGAAGGCCGTGGTTCCCGGCGGCTCGTCCACGCCGGTTCTGCTGCCGGAAGAGATTGAAAACCTCGGCATGGACTTCGACCAGGTAGGCAAGGCCGGTTCGATGCTGGGTTCGGGCGGTGTTGTTGTCATCGACGATCGGACCTGCATGGTCGAGTTTGCGTTGCGCACCATCAGCTTCTACGCGCACGAGAGCTGCGGCTGGTGCATTCCCTGCCGCGAAGGCACAGACTGGCTCAAGAAATCGCTCACCCGCTTCCACGCCGGATTCGGCAGCACGAGCGACATCGACAACATTCAGTATCTGGCCGAGAACATGCTGGGCCGCACCTTCTGCCCGCTCGGCGACGCCGCAGCCATGCCGACGCTGGGATTTGTGAAGAAGTTTCGCAAGGAGTTCGAGGATCATTTGAACGGCAAGCCGTGTCCCTATGCAAAAGAGGGCGTGCCACAGTTGACGGTGGTGTAAGGCTTAAGGATGGAGCGAATGAAAGCCAGTGAACCAGTAAACAAAGAAGATCGATCTAAAATCGCAGCCAAGATCGTGGATCTGAGCGGCGGGGTTCTATCGATAGCAGAGAATCCTAACTATATTGCTCTGAAGGCGGGAAGACGCCTTGCTGCCACCGTTCGCAAAAACCGGGATCGCGTTTCGGTTTATATTCTTCGCACATCTGAACTCTTGGACAAGGCTCGCTCGGAAGGATTTAGTCCCGTAGAAGGGCCACAAAAAACACAAAGGGATAAGGATTGGTTTCAGTTTCGCGGATTAACTCTGAGCGATATTCAGGCACATGAATCGCTCTTCAGAGAAATTGTGCATGGCTCCGTAAGCGAGGCACTGCACCTGCAAAGAATCAAGAGATAGAGAAGCGATGCCAGACGTAACCTTCACAGTCGATGGAAAGAAGCTGACCGCTCCGGCGGGGACGCTGCTCATTGACGCCTGCCGCAAAGCCGGCATCGAAATTCCCGCCTTTTGCTACTATCCCGGCCTTTCGTTGCAGGCCGCCTGCCGCATGTGCCTGGTGCGCCAGGAGAAAGTTCCCAAGCTGCAAACCGCCTGCACCACCACCGTGGCGGAGGGGCAGGTCTTTTACACCAGCACACCCGAGATCGAGCAGGCGCGCAAGGCCATGATCGAGCTGCTGCTCGGCAACCATCCGCTCGATTGCCCCGTCTGCGACGCCGGCGGCGAGTGCGAATTGCAGGACATGACCTTCAAGTACGGCGCCGGCGAGAGCCGCATGGTCGATGTCAAGCGCCATCGCGACGAGCAACAGTGGTCGCCCGCGGTCTTCTACGACCGTCCGCGCTGTATCCTCTGCTACCGGTGCATCCGCATGTGCGGCGAGGGCATGGACGTGTGGGCGCTCGGCATCCACAATCGCGGCGCCAATGCGGTGATCGTGCCGAACGATCTTGGAACTGATGGCGGACATCGGCTCAACTGCGAACAGTGCGGCATGTGCATCGACGTGTGCCCCGTGGGCGCGCTGACCAGCGGCACGTATCGCTATAAAACCCGGCCCTGGGAGATGAGCCACGTCTCCACCGTGTGCACGCATTGCGCAGACGGCTGCAAGGTGACTCTCGGCGTGCGCTCAACGGCCGAGGGCGCGGAGATCGTGCGCTCGGACAATCGCGACAAGAGCGGCATCAACGGCGACTTCCTCTGCGCCAAGGGCCGCTTCGGCTTCGATTTCGTTCAGAGCGCCGACCGCCTGACCGAGCCTCTCGTGCGCAACGCGCAGGGCAAGCTGGAACCCGCCACCTGGGAGCAGGCGATTCGCGCCGCCGCCAGGAAGCTCGCGGAGATCCGCGACACCCGCGGCGGCAGCGCCATCGGCGTTATCGGCTCCAACCGCACCACCAACGAAGAGAATTACCTGCTGCAGAAATTCGCGCGCACGGTGCTCACAACCAACAACATCGACCACGAGCGCAGCACGGATTACGCAGCCTTTGCCCGCGCCCTTGCCGGAACCGAAGGCAAGGCCGCAAGCCTGCGCGACATCGCCGCGGCGAGCGCAATTCTGCTCGTGGGCGGAAATCCCTCCGAGGAGCATCCGCTGCTGGCGTGGCTCCTGCGCACCAGCGTGCGCCTGAATCGCGCGCGCCTCTATGTGGCCAACTCGCAGCCTATCAAGCTGGACCGCCAGGCCAAGGCCACGCAGGAGATTCCGGCCGGCGGCTATAAGGATTTCGCCGCATTTCTTGCGCAGGGCGATTCCGATTTCAGCAAGGCTCTTGCTGCCGAGGAATCATTGGTTGTTCTCTTTGGCGAGGAGTTCCGCGGCGAATCTGTCGGGAATCTTGTGGCCTGGGGCCTCAAGCGCAGCAACGTTCGTTTTGGGCACCTGGGCGACTACGCGAACTCACGCGGCGCGGCGGATATGGGTCTGTTCCCTGACCTGCTGCCCGGCTACGTGCCGGTGACTGCGCCCGGGGCGTTTGCCGAGTACGCGAACCTTCCCGCCGCGACAGGCAAGACTCTGCCGCAGATGCTTGAAGCGGCTGCGAAGGGCGAACTCGGCGCGCTGCTGGTTGTCGGCGCCGACCCAGCCGCACATGCAAGACTCGATTCCGCCGCGCTACAAAACACTTTTGTCGTGGTGCAAGATCTGTTCCTTACCGAAACCGCGGCTCTGGCCGATGTGGTTCTGCCCGCTGCCAGCCTCTATGAGAAAAGCGGCACGGTGACCAACACTTACGGCGACATCCAGATGGTGCGCAAGGCCGCTGACCGCGCTGGCGTCAAGCCGGACTTTGAGATTCTGGTCCGCCTGGCCGGAGCCATGGGTGTCGATGTCGCCACTCTGGTTCCGTTCAGCAAGCGTGGCATGACGGGCGACCTCGGTCAGTCGCGTGGCGCGCAGGCCGGCGAGGCCGACCGTCACGCTGTGTGGCTTGAAGCCAACGGACTCGAACCCAGACTCAGCCCCTTCGATCCGTTCGCGGTTTTCGATGAAATTGCCCGGCTCGTTCCCGGTTATACCGTCGACCGGATCAACCTTTTCGCAGGCAACGATGTGCATACAGAACCCAAGACCACTGCGGGATTTGTGCCGGTTGGCGTGCTCGCAGACCCCAACCTTGTGGTTCCCGCGCACGATACGCTCTTCACCTCGGGCACGCTGGGGCGCTACAGCACGACGCTCCGGCAGCTCGAAGAACATCAATCGAAGGAACCGGCGAAGGCCGCGGCTGACTGAAATGATCCATACCGCCGCTGCCGATTCGCTGACTTGCTAACTCGCTGACCAAAGAAGGCCAAACGCTCGTGACGATCCTCGCATTTTTCCTTTGGAGCCTGCTCAAAGTCGCCGTGGTGACGGTGGTGATGCTCTTGGGCATCGCCTACACCGTGCTGCTCGAGCGCAAGCTGGTGGGCCGCATCCAGAATCGCTGGGGACCCAGCCGCGTGGGCCCCTTCGGACTGTTGCAGCCACTCGTGGATGGCGCCAAATCATTCCTCAAAGAGGATCTGATTCCCACCGCCGTGTATCGCCCGCTCTATCTGCTCGCGCCGATCATCTCCCTGGGCTGCGCGCTGATCACCATCGCCGTGATTCCCTTTGGCGCCTCGATGGGGCCCACGGGCATGGATCTTTTCGAGATTTCCAATCTCAACATCGGCTTGCTCGTCATTCTCGCCGTTACCTCCGTGGGCGTCTACGGCATCGCGCTGGCCGGCTGGTCGTCGAACAACAAATACTCCCTGCTCGGCGCACTTCGCTCCTCGGCGCAACTGATCAGCTACGAACTGGCGCTCGGCCTTTCGCTGGTCGGCGTCGTGCTGCGCGCCGGATCGCTGAATCTTCGCGACATCGTCAACCAGCAGGCCACACTCGGCATGGCGACGTGGAACGTCTTCGGCGGGCTTCAGTTCATCGCCTTCTTTATTTATCTGATGGCCGCCTTTGCCGAAACCAATCGCTCGCCCTTCGACCTGCCTGAGGCTGAAAGCGAGCTGACCGGCGGCTATCACACCGAGTACAGCTCGATGAAGTTCGCCATGTTCTTCATGGCCGAGTATGGCAACATGATCAACGTCGGCTGCGTGGCCACGCTGCTGTTTCTCGGCGGCTGGACCAGCCCGCTCGGCAACCTGATGGGACCGTTCGACAATCCCATCATCAACGCCGTACTGCCGATCTTCTGGTTTGTGCTCAAGGTCTTCTGTTTCCTCTGTCTTTACGTCTGGGTGCGCGGAACGCTGCCGCGCCTCCGCTACGATCAACTGATGAACTTTGGCTGGCGATTCCTGCTGCCGCTGGCCATGCTGAACATTGTGGGCACAAGCCTCTGGCTTGCGTACCACTGAGGGCGGGTTTGGCGTTTTGCCGAAAGCCTCTCATTTACAATCGGGAGTGAAATTCCGAAAACACGAATTGGAAATGCAATCTTTTTCCCTTAAAACTGCCGGCCACGGGGTCCAGTCCGGCACTAACCAGATCAACAGGCACCGATGCACCTGATTCTGTTCTTTCTTTTTGCCGGACTCTGCCTCGCGGGAGCCATCAATCTCCTGTTGCAGACCCATCCCATCAACAGCGCCCTTTCGCTGATCGTGGTGATGACCTCGCTGGCGGTGCTCTACCTGCTGCTCGGCGCGGAATTTCTCGCCATCGCGCAGATCATTGTTTACGCGGGCGCCGTCATGGTGCTTTTCACCTTTGTGGTCATGCTGCTCAATGCCGGCCGCGAGGAACGCACGCTGGGCAGCCGCGCCGCCGCACGCGCCGGCTTTCCCGCGGTTGCCGTTCTTCTGGCCGTTCTGGCCACGATCCTTCTGCAGGCACAGGGACTGACAGCAGCGCATCTCGGCGCCGGGCTGACCGAGGCAAAGAACGGCACCAACCTCGACATTCTCAGCCAGGTGCTCTTTCACGAACTTCTGTTGCCCTTTGAAGTGACCTCGGTGCTCATCCTCATCGCCATCCTGGGCGCGGTTGCTCTGGCCCGCGCCGACGGTTCGAAAACAGGCGGCGCGGAAAGGACGGTCCGCAAATGAGCTTTCTGCAAAACGATGTGCCCCTGAACTGGTATCTGATCCTGAGCGCCGTGCTCTTCTCGCTCGGCGTCGTCGGATTCCTCATCAAACGCAACCTCATCACCGTATTCATGTCGATTGAGCTCATGCTCAACGCCGTCAATTTGTCCTTTGTCGCCTTTGCCTATCAATGGCACGCGGTGAAGGGGCAGATCTTTGTCTTTTTCGTCATGATGGTCGCCGCTGCCGAGGCAGCCGTCGGTCTGGCCATTATTATTGCTGTCTTCCGCGCACGGGCCACGCTGGCCGTCGACCGTATCAATCTGATGAAACTATGAACCAATCTCTCCATCTCTGGCTGATTCCGCTCGCGCCGTTTGCCGGCTTTCTCTTCAACGGAGTCCTCGGCGCGCGGCTGCCCAAATGGCTCGCATCCACGATCGGCCTGGTTGCGCCCCTGGTCTCACTCGTGGCCGTGGCGAATGCTTACGCGCTGACGGCGATCTCGGCCGCCACGGCTCTGCCTTACGTGGAGACATGCCCGCAGCCGTGGCTCGCCGTGGGAAACCTGCACGTCGACTTCAGCCTTGTGCTCGATCAGCTTTCGCTCGTCATGCTGCTGGTCGTCACCGGAGTGGGCTTTCTGATTCACGTCTACTCCGTTGGCTACATGGCCCACGACGAAGGCTATGCGCGGTACTTCAGCTACCTCAATCTGTTCCTTTTCTTTATGACCACGCTGGTGCTGGCCGGCAATGTGCTCGTGATGTTCGTCGGCTGGGAAGGCGTCGGCCTTGCATCTTATCTACTGATCGGCTTCTGGTTCCAGAAGCCATCCGCGGCCGCAGCCGGCAAAAAGGCATTCATCGTCAACCGCATCGGCGACTTCGGCTTCCTGATCGGAATCTTTCTGATCCTCGCCAACTTCGGCACGCTCAGCTTCAGCCAAATCTCCGGCAAACTTGCAGCTTCTCCGGCGTGGACAGGCGGCGTCCTCACCGTGATTTGTCTCTGCCTGCTGATTGGCGCAACCGGCAAGAGCGCGCAACTGCCGCTCTACGTCTGGCTGCCCGACGCCATGGAAGGCCCCACGCCGGTCTCCGCCCTCATTCATGCGGCCACCATGGTCACGGCCGGCGTCTACATGATCTCCCGCGCGCACTTCCTCTTCGATCGCTCGCCGTTTGCACTCGGCACGGTGGCCATCGTGGGCGCGGCCACGGCCCTCTTTGCGGCAACCATCGGCCTGGCGCAGAACGACATCAAGCGTGTGCTGGCCTACTCGACGATCTCGCAGCTGGGTTACATGTTTCTCGGCTGCGGAGTCGCAGCCTACTCGGCGGCTATCTTCCATCTCATGACGCACGCCTTCTTCAAGGCGCTCTTGTTCCTTGCCGCCGGCTCCGTCATCCACGCCATGGGCGGCGAGCAGGACATGCGCAAGATGGGCGGCCTGCGCAAGAGACTCCCCATCACCTTCTGGACCATGACGGCGGCCGTCTTTACCATCGCGGGCTTTCCGCCGCTGGCGGCGTTCTTCTCAAAGGATGCCATCCTCTACGCCGCGTTTGTGCAGGGGACAGGCGGCAAGGTTCTATGGGTTGCAGGCGTGGGAACGGCGCTGCTCACCTCGCTCTACATGTTCCGCCTCTGGTACATGACCTTCTTCGGCGAGTTGCGTACCGCCGATGCCCATCCTCATGAGAGTCCCTGGTCAATGCGCCTGCCGCTTATCATTCTGGCGCTGCTCTCGGTTTGCGGCGGCTGGATCGGCATGGAGAGATTCGGCGCCTACCTCGAGCCGGCTGTCGGTTTGCATCCGGCAGTTTCCACCACGCCTCATCTCGAGCTGATCCTCAGTCTCGTCGCCGTGCTGGTTGCACTCGAAGGCTGGCTGATCGCGGACAAATACTACCGGCGCAAGACCGACCGGCCTGCGCAACTGGTAGCCGCCATGCCTGCCGGCTACAAGATCCTCGCCCACAAGTACTACGTCGACGAGATCTACCAGGCGGCAATCGTCAAGCCACTCTTTGCCGTCTCGCAATACATTCTCGGCTGGGTTGTGGACACCGCAATCCTGGGCGGCGCGGCATGGCTGCTAGCCGGATCCGCCAACCTCTCTGGAATGATCCTGCAGCGGTGGCAATCGGGCAATTTGCGCTCCTACGCGGCATGGCTCACGGCTGCGGCTGCGGCGGTTCTGCTCTTTGTGCTGCTCGCACAGGGAGCGTTACCCATGCCGGAGCCTTTAACACATAGCTTGCGCATCATGGGAGCGGGGCACTGAGACGATGACAGCAATCGACCAATCCATTCTCACCCTCATCCTGCTGGTTCCGCTCGCGGGCGCGATCCTGGTCGCCCTTTTGCCCGATCGCGCCAAGCTGCCCAACTGGATCGCCCTCCTCACCACGCTTGTCACTTTCGTTCTTACGCTGCATCTTCCCGCGCATTTCGTCTCCGGGCAAAACGGCTTCCAGTTCGAAGTGAACATTCCCTGGATTCAAAGCCCCGCCATTGACTACCACGTCGGCGTCGATGGCCTCAGCATGTGGCTGGTGGTACTGGTGGGTCTGCTTGCTCCCATCGGCGTGGCCGCCAGTTGGAAGGCCATCGAGACACGCCGCAAGGTCTTCTATTCGCTCTTCCTCGTGCAGCAGACGGCCATGTTCGGCGTCTTCGTCTCGCTCGACCTGATGGTTTATTACGGCTTCTGGGAGCTTTCACTGGCGCCCATGGCGGTTCTGATCGCCATGTACGGCCGCAAGGATGGCCCCAAGACCGCGCTCAAATTCTTTCTGTTCACGTTCATTCCCTCCGCGCCATTGCTGGTCGCAATCCTGTGGCTCTACGCACGCACCGGCACCTTCAACTTCACCGATCTTCAGTACTACACCGCCAGCGGCGTGCTGCCCGCGGGAGCGATGTTCTGGGTTGCACTCGCATTCCTGTTCGCCTTTGCCGTCAAGGTGCCTGTCTTCCCGCTGCACGGCTGGCTGGCCGACACGTACAACGAAGCCCCCGTCGCGCTGGCCATGGTAGTCGCCGGCAAGCTCGGTCTCTACTCGATGATGCGCTTCCACGTCGGACTGTTCCCTGCTCAGGCGCGCGCCCTTGCGCCCCTGCTCATTATTCTTGCCATCGTTGGCGTTCTCTACGGAGCATGTCTGGCGCTGGTGCAGCGCGACTTCTGGCGTCTGATGGCCTTTGCCGCTCTCAGCCACTTGAGCCTCATCGTGCTTGCCATCTACGGCCTCACGCTCACCGGATGGTCCGGCGCCGTCTACCAGATTCTTTCGCACGGCGTGGTCGATGGCGCGCTCTTTCTACTGCTCGGCGCGATCGAGGTCCGCTACGCAACCAGCGCCATCGACTCCTATGGCGGGCTGGCGACAAGACTGCCTCGCGCAGCCACTTATTTTGTCATCGGCGCACTGGCCATGATTGGCCTTCCCATGCTGAGCGGATTCATCGGCGAGTTTACGATCCTCTCCGGCACCTTTACCCAAGTCAGCCGCGGCGCTGCCATCTGGGCAGCTCTCGGCGTGATCCTGGGCGCGGCTTACATGCTTTCGCTGGTGCAGAGGCTCTTCTACGGTCCTGAGAGCGCACTCACCATCTCCAGACCACCTGCCGATCTCAAGTTCGGCGAACTGGCAATCCTTACGCCATTGGTGGTTCTCATGCTCGTCATGGGACTGGCGCCATCGCTCTGGTTCAACGCTATTGAGCCCGGCGTGCATCCGCCAGCCGTGCGCAAAAGCCTTGTTTCATTGCCGGCCCATACAAGGGGGCAGGTCTTGCTCCTTTGGCGCAATGGATCGCAACAGCCGACTCAAATTACAACGCACACGGAGGGCCAGCGGTGAATCCCGTTCCCGACATCTACCGCATCCTTCCCGAGGTGATTCTCACCCTCACCGGCGTCGCCATCATGCTGGTCGACGCTTCGATCCCGCCAGCGTGGCCGCGCCGTTACCTTGGCTTTCTCGCTGCGATTGGAACCACCATTGCCATCTGGGCGAGCGTCTGGCAGCTTTCGCTGCCGGAAGGCACGGGCTTCTTCGGCACCGTCGAGACCAGCGCCTTCACGGTCTTTTTTCACGTTTTGATCTGCGGAATCGTGCTCGCTGCCCTGCTGCTTTCGCTCGACGCATTGCCCACATACAGCCACCACCAGGGCGAGTTTTATGCGCTGATCGTCTTCGGCGCGGTTGGAATGTGCCTGCTCACGAGCGCCGTCGAACTGCTGCTGGTTTTCATCGCTCTTGAGATATCCTCGATCTCCACCTACATTCTCGCTGGATATCGCAAAGAAACGGGCCGCGGACCGGAAGCCGCCATCAAGTACTTCCTGCTCGGCTCCTTTGCCACCGGATTCCTGCTCTACGGAATCGCCCTGATCTTTGGCGCCACCGGAACCACACAGATCTATCAGGTTGCCCAACTCGCGCCCGTTGCGCAGAACCAGCCGCTGGTGCTTGCCGCCATGGCGCTCATGCTCGTGGGTATCCTCTTCAAGGTATCCGCCGCACCCTTTCACGTCTGGACGCCCGATGTTTACGAAGGCGCGCCAACGCCGGTTGTTGCCCTGATGAGCACCGCGCCCAAGGCGGCTGCCTTTGCGCTGCTGCTGCGCGTGCTCTACGAGATCTTCCCCCATCTTCGCTCGGTCTGGGAGCCGCTGCTCTGGATCGTTGCCGTTCTCTCCATGACGGTCGGCAATCTGGCTGCGCTGCGCCAGCAGAACGTGAAGCGCATGTTGGCCTATTCGGCGATCGCCCACGCTGGCTATCTGCTTGCCGCCTTTGCTGGCATCGGGTCCATCGGCATCGCCGCAGCAGCTTTTTACACCGCAGCCTACGCGGCCATGAACGTCGGCGTCTTCGCCGTCATTGTTCTCGTCGCCGGCTACGACGAACAGCTCTCCCTGATCGGCGACTTCCGGGGGCTCATCTACCGATCGCCTCTGCTGGGCAGTTTGCTGATCTTCTTCCTCATCTCACTCATCGGCATTCCCTTCACCGGCGGCTTCTTCGGCAAGTTCTATTCCTTCAGCGCCGCGGTTGGCGGCGGTGCGATTGCGCTGGCGATCATCGGCCTGCTCAACTCGGGATTAGCCGCGGCGTATTACCTGCGTCTGGCGCTTGTCGCGGCGCAGCGCCCGGCGGAAGACGAACCCGCACGGCCCAGGCCGTACGTTGGGCCAGCCGCTATTGCTGCCGTAGCCCTGGCCGTTCTCGTCACGCTCGTCCTCGGCATCGTTCCCGGCGCAACGCTCCATGCAGCGCAATCGGCTGCGCATACACTGCAGGTTCCACCGCGGCCGAGCGAAGCTCCCGGCATTCCGCTACAATCAGGTCAATGAAATTAGGCGAATTAGCAAGCCGCTTGGGCGCGGAACTGCATGGCGATCCCAATCTTGAAGTGACCGGCGTCAAGGGCATTGAGGAAGCCGGACCCACGGAGATTACCTTCGTCGCAAATCCCCGCTACACGGCGCTGGCCCGCACGACGCGCGCGGCCGCAATCATCGTGGAGCCGGAGTTCCAGGAGATTTCCGCGGCCACGCTGCGCATCAAGAACCCGTATCACGCCTTTTCGCGCGCGCTGGGACTTTTCTATCAGCCGCCGGCATACCCGCCCGGCATTCATCCCACCGCGGTCATTGACTCCACGGCGCAGATCGGCGCAGAGTCCCACATCGGCGCCTACGCGGTCGTCGGCCCCAATGTCCGCATCGGCAGCCATGCCACGCTTCTGCCGCACGTCGTGCTCTACCCCGGCGTTCAGGCGGGCGATTATTTCTTTGCCCATGCGCACGCCGTGGTCCGCGAGAACTGCGTCCTCGGCGACCACGTCACGCTCGAAAACGGCGCCATCATCGGCGCCGACGGCTTCGGCTTTTCGAAGAACGAGGCCGGCCAATGGGAGAAGATCCCGCAATCCGGTCCGGTGCGAATTGGCAACCGCGTGGACGTGCAGGCCAACGCCACCATCGACCGCGCTACGGTCGGCGCAACCGAGATCGGCGACGGCACCAAGGTCGACAACCTCGTCCAGGTGGGACACGGCTCGCGGGTCGGCAATAACACGCTGCTCTGTGCGCAAACCGGTCTGGCAGGCTCGTCGGTCATCGGCAACAACGTGATCCTAGCCGGCCAGGTGGGTATTGCCGGCCATTGTACTGTTGGCGACGGCGTCATCCTCACCGCGCAGTCGGCCGTCTCGCACGACGTGCCGCCAGGCAAGATGATCTCCGGCTCTCCGGGCTTCGACAATCGCATCTGGCTGCGCGCCGTGACGATCTTCCAGCGCCTGCCGGAGCTGGCCAAGCGCCTCGATCGCCTGGAAAAAGCAGTGAGCAGACTGCTTCCCGGTTCGGAGCCAGGGCCGCACGATACAGAGGACCGCAAATGAACCGGCGCGCCGCATTCCGCGTCTCGCTGTGCACGGCAACTTTCCTCGCGGCACTCGCGTTCTCCGGCTGCCACTCGTATCACATCGACTCAACCATCGAGAACCGTACCGGCGCCGCGATCCAGTTGCTGGAAGTCGACTATCCGAGCGCCAGTTTCGGCGCGGATTCGCTGGCCAGCAGCGCCGATTTTCATTACAGGTTCCAGATTCGCGGCAGCGGTCAGCTCAAGATCTCCTATACGACAGCGAATGGCCAGACGGTTCAGATCAAGGGCCCCAATCTCAGGGAACGCCAGCAGGGAAAGCTTGAGATTGTGCTCGATCCGGACGGCAAGGCAGAATTCCATCCCCAACTCACCCCGCCGGCTTAATCGCCTACACATGGAATCGCACCAAAACAGTTAGCAAGACGCGGAAGATCTGGTAGAAATCGACCCTCAATCGCCTGTTGTTTCCGCTAAACCCTCCGATAAAGCAACCATGGGAGGGTGAGTTGCGTACGATCTCTGCGACTCGTCACAGGTCTCCATTGGCACGGTGGCGCCGGCCATTTGCCTTTGCGTATCATCTCGCGGGCTGCTTTATCGGCGTGGGACTAACGGCGCTCCTTGCCGGAACGATTGCATCTGGGGATTTGATCTGGGTCGCCAACGGTGTACTGCTTGCCTATCTTCTTCTGGTTCCGCGGCGCCTTTGGCCAGCCTATCTTGCTGCCGGCCTGCTGGGGCATGCGCTTGGCAGCTTCTTCATTCATGCGCCCTGGCAGGCTCGCCTGGTAGCTACACCACTCGATGTTTTTGAGGCGTATCTCGGCGCGCTGCTTCTGCGCAGCCGCTCGGCACAGCTTCCTCAATTCGCTCAGGGCCGCTACCTGCTCCGATTCATCGCATACGCCGTTCTGGCGGCTCCAACTGCCACAGGACTTTTGTACTCCGTGATCGCCTTCCTATGGTTTCACTGGCCGGTTCTGCACGCCTGGCCGCATTGGATTGCGACCGACGGTCTTGGTGTGTGCGTGGTTACACCGGCTTCGATTGCGATCTACCGCACCCGGTTCCACCGCTCCGTTCTTTCAGGAAAAGTCTGGGGCCAAATGGCGCCTATTGCCGTAGTCACCCTGCTGGTTTTCTCACAGACAATGGCGCCGTTGCCCTTCGTTCTCTATCCGCTTCTGATTCTTGTTCTCCTTCGGCTGGGTCTGGGATGGGCCGCCGCGGCGACACTTTTCGTAGCTGCCGCGGGAGGCTGGTTTACCGTCCACGGCGACGGCCCCTTTGCGGCAGTCTCGACGGTCTCAAAGCTGCATTCGGCCGTTCTATTGCAGATTTTTATCGTGGTAGCTATGTTCATGCTCTATAGCGTCTCCGCCGTGATTGAAAACCTGCGCGCCACGGAGCGCCGCCTGGAGGAGATTGCTTCGTTGCATCAACTGGTGACAGAAAACTCCCGCGATCTCATCATCATCGCTGATTTTCAGGGACGGCGGAATTTTGTGTCGGCTGCGGGAAACACCTGGGGCGGCTGGAGCCGCGAGGAGTTGCTCGGCAGAACAAGTCTGCAACTTGTCCATCCCGAGGACAGAGCGCGAATGGCAGCGATCGTCGCCGAACTGCGCGCCGGCAAGGATGATGCATTGGTTGAGTGCCGCGTCAAGACTCGCGATGGCGGTTACGTCTGGGTCGAGGTCAGCCTGCGCACCATTCGCAATCCGGTAACGGGTATTCCCACGGGAATCCTGAACAATGTCCGCGAGATCACCCAGCGCAAGCTGGCCGAGCAGCAGCTTGCCGCGGCCTACCAAGCCGTGGAAGCCATGGCCATCACCGATGCGCTTACGGGGCTTGCCAATCGCCGGCGCTTCGATCAGTACCTTACCATCGAGTGGCGGCGCTGTATGCGCGAGCGCAATCCCTTATCGCTCGTGCTGATCGATGCGGATCTCTTCAAGTCTTACAACGATGCCTATGGCCACCTGCGCGGCGACAACTGTCTGAAGCAGATCGCCGAGGCAATCCAGGATGTGGTCTCAAGACCGAGCGATCTCGTGGCTCGATTCGGAGGCGAGGAGTTCGCGGTCGTGCTGCCCAACACGCCGGCTTCAGGCGTTCATCAAGTGGCGCTCGACATCTGCGCCTCGATGCGCAACCGTCAGCTTCCACACGCCGCCAACCCGGCCGGTATCGTCACGATTTCCGCAGGCTGCGCCACGCTGGTTCCGGTGCTCGGACAGCACGCCATGACGCTAATCGACTGCGCAGACCGAGGGCTCTACGAGGCAAAAGCCAGCGGACGCAACTGCGCCTGCGCCTACGCGGGCCCGTTTTCAATCGCTAACACTGTCAAACGGTTGATTGCCAGATCGGCTTGACGCATCGCATCGTCGCGCTTCGCAAGCAGTTGGATTACTCTGCCACAAAAATGTCCGGGGCCGTAGAGGAGTTTCTCCCAGTTCCCGGGCGTCACAATCGAATTGTCTCTATTGCACCACTCCACTGAAAAGCGGCGAATGCAAAAGACCGTTAAAATTCGTGTCCGAAGATGCGTAGTGGATGGTCAGATTCCCGGCGCTGGACGCGATGTCGGTGTCGGTGAGGGCCTGCTTTTCCGCGTCGGTTGCGCTCATCTTACGCACCATCACAGCCGCTGACATCAGCGAAGAGATCGTGGCCGCCGCAAAGGTATCGCCGGTTGCGATGGTCAGGTCAAACCGCACCCCGTGCTGAAAATCCATCGAATACCACGCCGCCTCCAGCCGCTTCCGTATGGTGTCGTAATCAGTGACCGAACCGGCCTGGCCAAGAAGCTGCTTCATCATGGTCTGAGTTCCCTTGTTGTCCAGAATGCTCCACAGTGGAGCGGAGTCGACGCTCTGCATGGCATTCATCAGGTTGCTGTTACTGAGCACGCTTGCGGCCATTCCATCACGAGCGTCCAGGGCCTTGGTCACCGCGGTCTTGTCGCCGAAGATCATCGTCGAGGGATCCACAAAGCAAAGCACCATGCCGGTGCGCGCCATGGGATAGATGCTGTTGTTCCGCACCTGGGTCGCCTTGACCTTCTGGCGGCGGAAATTGCCTAGAATTGTCTGCGTGTCAAACTGCCCCTGGGCAATGCCGACCGTTTCGAGCGATTCGCTTCCCTGCGTAGGCCTGAAGAGCGCAAAGGCAAGCTCATCGACATCGTGATTCTCGTTAAGCCCCGAATGGCTGAGCGCTTCGTCAAACCGCTTCAGTTCAGGCGGCATGACGCGGTCGCGCAGATTCATGGCCGTGGGCGAGTTCTGCATGGCGTGGTAGTCGATCACCACCAACTGCTGCACGTCGTGCGGAATGGCGCCACGGGCATCGGTGGAGAGCTGCGCAGCAAAAGCTGCCGAGCCCACGCCGAGCACAGCCACTACCATTGAAAATTTCATCCAAAATTTGAGCACGTTCTTCCTCCCACTACAAAACTAATGGACGCATCCACATGCTTTGCCGCTCATTTTTTCTGGCCTTTTGTTCCTTTTATCTCCAAAAGGTATAGCCCACCTGTATCTGGATGCTGGCATTGACGCCGGGGTTGCGATCGCCCAGCGATGCTGAAGAGATATGCACCGCATTCACGCCAAGGTCAATCGACCTCCCGGGCCGCAGAAAATAGTGGATTCCTCCTCCGCCCTGCGGAGTAAAGTTCCAGACAGAAGTACCGCCGTCGAGAGGCGGATTGGCGTTCGGATTGCTGTAATAGTTGGGCGGAAACTTGTGCGTGGTGTAGATGAGTCCGCCCGCAGCCTGGAACCAGGGCTGCACCCGCCGCGATTTGGTCAGGAAATTCCAGCGAAAGATCACCGGAGTCAGACTGACCCCGTAAAACGTCCCGCCGCCGGTGGGCAACTGACAAGCTACGGACTGGCCGTTTTCGGTGCATGTGTAGCTGGCCATGTGGGGTGGCGGCGTATATGCCTGCCACAACGGCATGATATTGCCCGCGAGTTCGAACTGCCCGGAAAAGGCTCCCGCGCGCAAGACGGGCGTAAGCACCTTACCCAGTTCAAAACCGCCCCAGAAGAACTTGAAATTCGAGCGGTTTCCGAAGCCCGATCCCCAGTTCAGGAACGGACCGTACTCCCAGCTTCTATGATTTCTTACCTGGGCCACAGGGTTTTCTGCATCGCCGATCTTCGCGCCAGTCGCGCCTGGAGTCTGCCCCGCTGCGGTCATCGCTCCCATCATTCCGGCTATCAATAAAATCAGATGCGTCCGGAGAGCCTCTTTCACCATCCCAATCCCTCTCGTTCCCTTGTCCGCTTGTTTCCTGCATCTCAAAAAAAGACCGCCACAACCGGGCGGCCTTGTCTTGCGCAGCCATAGATACACTTAGCCGGCCGCGTGCTCCATCTGCTCGGCATCCATGTCGAAGTTGGAGTAAACATTCTGTACGTCGTCAAGATCTTCCAGTGTCTCCAGCAACCGCACCATCTGGGCGGCTGCCGAACCTTCCAGCTTTGTATAGGTCGATGCGACCATCGTGACTTCGCTCATCACTGCCGGAATCCCTGCGGCTTTGATAGCTGCGGAAACCGCCTCGTGTGCACTGGGATCGGTGACAATCTCCCAAGTGTCACCCTCGTCGTTCAGGTCTTCTCCGCCGTACTCCAATACGATGTCCATCAACTTCTCTTCGCTGGCAGCGGACTTTTCCACGGCGATAAGGCCTTTTTTCGAAAACATGAACCTGACCGAACCCGATTCACCAAGATTGCCGCCATTCTTTGAGAACGCGTGACGAATCTCGCTGACGGCCCGGTTACGGTTGTCTGTGAGCACATCCACGATGATCGCGATTCCGCCCGGCCCATAGCCCTCGAACGAAATCTCTTCGTAACTGACGCCTTCCAGTTCGCCGGTACCGCGCTGAATCGCCCGCTTGATGTTGTCAGCAGGCATGTTCTCGGCCTTGGCGGCGGCTACTGCGGTGCGGAGCCGGGCATTGGTGTCAGGATTGCCGCCGCCCTTGGCAGCCACAGCGATCTCCTTCAGGAGGCGAGTGAAAATCTTGCCGCGCTTGGCGTCCAGCGCGCCCTTCTTGTGCTTGATGGTGGCCCATTTCGAGTGGCCGGACATAGTAACCTCAAAAGCAATGAAAATAACGGTGTTCTTTCGACAGCCGACAAGTGAGTATATCATTCGCGACGTTGGGGAAAATACGCCCCGATCCGTATTTCCAGGGCATGGGCCGCGGGCCACCGCCCTGGCGGGAATCTGACCGCCGCTGGCCGCGCATCCCTTACTGATCCGGCCCTTATGATTTACATCGTGCTCTCCCACCCTTTCCGCAAAATGCGCGGAAAGGATGGGGCACGGGGTGGCAGATCTTTGGGGCCGGATCAATAGGCAAACACCTCGGCATCGCGCAGCCTTGCGCCCTTCCGGTCCTTGTCAGAGACGATCGGCTCAGATCCCGCGAGCGGCCAGGGAATCGCCAGGTCCGGATCGTTCCACAGGATCGTCCGGTCGCCGCCGGGCGCATAATAATCCGTCACCTTGTATGCGAATCCGGCCACATCGCTCAGCACCAGAAACGCATGCCCGAAACCTTCCGGGATCCAAAGCATCCGGCCGTTTTCCCCACTCAACTCAACAGCAACATGGCGGCCAAACGCGGGCGAGCTTCGGCGCAGGTCCACGGCCACGTCCAGCACTGCGCCGTGCGTGACGCGCACGAGCTTGCCCTGCGGCTGCACAATCTGGTAGTGAATACCGCGCAGTACATTCTTTTTCGAGAGCGAGAAATTGTCCTGCACCCAGTGCGCCGGCAGGCCAGCCTCGACCATCTGACGCAGGTTGAAGGTCTCGGAAAACGCGCCGCGCTCGTCCCGGTAAATGGCCGGCGTGAGCAAAAGCACGCCGGGCAAAACGGTGGTTTCAATCTTCATTGTTCGCTTCCCGCCGAAAAGTAGGGCTCGTTCAACAGCTTCAGCAAATACTGCCCGTAACCGCTCTTCGCAATGGGCCGGGCGAGCGATTCAAGCTCGGCGGCGCCGATGAATCCCTGCCGGTAAGCGATCTCCTCAGGACAGGCGATATTGAGCCCCTGCCGGCGCTCGATCGTGTGCACAAAGAGTGCAGCCTCAAGCAGCGAGTCGTGCGTGCCCGTATCGAGCCAGGCCATGCCGCGGCTCATGATCTCAACATTGAGCTTTCCTGCTTCGAGATAGCGCCGGTTCAGGTCGGTGATTTCCAGCTCGCCTCGCGGCGAGGGCTTGAGCGTCTCGGCCAGGCTCACCACATCGCGATCGTAGAAATAAAGTCCCGTGACGGCATAGCGCGACTTCGGCGCCGTGGGTTTCTCCTCAAGGCTCACCGCACGGCCGGCCTCGTCGAACTCCACCACGCCATATCGCTCGGGATCTTCAACCGGGTAGGCGAAAACCGTTGCGCCATCCTTCAGTTGCGCGGCGGCCTGCAACTGCCGCGAAAATCCCTGACCGTAAAAGATGTTGTCGCCCAGCACGAGCGCGCTGGCGTCGCCCGCGAGAAAGTCCCGCCCGATAAGAAATGCCTGCGCAAGGCCGTCGGGACTAGGCTGCACTGCGTAGCCGATCTCGAGACCCCAGCGCCGTCCATCGCCAAGCAATTCCGCAAAGCGTCCAGTGTCCTGCGGCGTCGAGATGATGAGAATCTCCCTCAACCCGGCAAGCATGAGTGTCGACAGCGGGTAATAGATCATCGGCTTGTTGTAGACGGGCAGTAGCTGCTTCGAAACTACGTGCGTCACGGGATAAAGCCGCGTCCCCGATCCGCCTGCAAGAATGATGCCTTTCATGGAAAGATCCTTTGCTGTGCGGAGTTCGCGGAGTCAGGCTGACACCCGCTCCGCGTAGTTCTTCGCGATCCAGTCACGGTACGCGCCGGTGCGGACGCCCTCAATCCACGCGCTGTTCTCAAGGTACCAGCGCACCGTCTTGCGCAGTCCGCTCTCAAATTGTTCCGCAGGCGTCCAGCCCAGCTCGCGCGTGATCTTGCGCGCGTCGATGGCATAGCGCCGGTCGTGCCCTGGACGGTCTTTTACATAGGTGATGAGCTTGCGCCTTGGCTCGGCTCCGGCCCGCGGCCTCATTTCGTCCACCAGATCGCAGATCGCCGTCACCACATCGATGTTTGTCCGCTCGCTGTTTCCGCCCACGTTGTAGGTTTCGCCGGGACTCCCCGCGTCAAGAACCTTCCGAATGGCCGCGCAGTGGTCCTCCACAAAGAGCCAGTCGCGCACGTTCTTCCCATCGCCGTAGACCGGCAGCGGCTTCCCTTCGAGAGCATTCAGGATCATCAACGGAATCAGTTTTTCCGGAAACTGAAATGGCCCATAGTTGTTCGAGCAGTTCGTGGTCAGCACGGGCAGGCCAAAGGTGTGAAAGTAGGCCCGCGCCAGATGATCCGAACCAGCCTTCGATGCCGCGTAAGGACTGTTCGGCGCGTAGGGCGTGGTTTCACTGAAGGCCGGATCGCCGGGCGCGAGCGTGCCATAGACCTCGTCCGTCGAAACATGCAGGAAGCGGAACGCCGCGCGACCGGCTTCGTCCAGCTCCGCCCAGTAGGAGCGCGCCTGCTCCAGCAGCGTAAACGTCCCCATCACGTTCGTGCGAACAAACGTCTCCGGCGAAACGATCGACCGGTCCACGTGGCTCTCGGCAGCAAAGTGCACGATCGCACGTGGCCGGTGCCTGCCGAGCAGCGAGCCAATCAACCCGGCATCGCAAATATCCCCGCGCACAAAGGTGTAGCGCGAATCGCTGGCAACGGATTCAAGGTTTGCGGCATTGCCGGCATAGGTCAGCATGTCGAGATTGACGACCGCCGCGCCTTCGGCCTTCATCCACGTAAGCACAAAGTTCGAGCCAATAAACCCCGCTCCGCCGGTGACCAGAATCGTGTCGTTCAATGTATTCATTCCAACCGAGTATACGTCACAAAGCAAGCGAGATGCGCCCATCGGCCATGTCGGCGATCTGCACCGTTTCCCACTATGAAAAGGAGGCTCTTCGGCAGAATTTGTGGGTAAGGCGAGGGGTAGAAGTTGATATGGAGGCGGCTTCGCCGCGTCTTGTTCGAT
>JBMFHB010000008.1:0-73975 GCA_049977045.1 Occallatibacter sp. | reverse complement strand
CAACATACCAAACATGGTAGATTTTGTAAGTTGTTGATTCTAAATGGCATGAAATCTATGCCCGACAGGCTCCTAGGTATGCCTGCTCGTTGCTGAGAATCTTCTTTTCCAAGAGGCCTGTGTAGCCAACTTCCTGAAGATGATCGAAGGCTATCTTCATAACTGCTGCGGCCATATCGACATCGCTGGCTGAGAGCCGACTTGATTGTTTTTTCAACGCATAGCTCTGAACTACCTGATTAACGTCGGCCATAACGGCTTGACTGATCTTGTTTCCGTCTGAACCGCTGGTGGGCACTTGAGTAAAGTCCGTGGATTGAGATTGAGCATATGTAGTTAGCTGCGGCGCTGTAACAAGAATGGTTGAGACAACGACAGAGCAAAACTGCCTGAAAAGCTTTGTCATGGTTGATCTCCTTAACATCGATCTCGGACGGGAACAGATTTCAGCGTTGTCGAGACTCGCACGCAAGAGCCTAGCTATTTTGCGAATTCAATGTCAAGCAAAAAGCGGTATGTGAAGCGGATTATTCGTTGGTAATCACCAACGTTACAATTTTGCCAATAGGGTATCCAATCACTGACCGCAGTTTTGCGACTCACTGCGGCTTCGGCGCTTTCACCGCCTTTGCCTCTTCGAGCGATGACACATCCACCGCAATCGCGCCTTCCAGCGGCAGCTCCTGCTGCTGCGGCCGTGAACTCTCGTAGGCGCGCACGATGCGCTGCACCAGCGGATGGCGAACCACGTCCGACTCCTCGAAGTGGCAGAATGCGACGCCCTCCACGCCGTCGAGAATGTTGATCGCATCCACCAGACCCGACCTGCGCGGGTTGGGCAGGTCGATCTGAGTGATGTCGCCGGTGATGACGGCCTTGGAGTTGTTGCCCAGACGCGTCAGGAGCATCTTCATCTGCTCGGTTGTGGTGTTCTGGGCCTCGTCGAGAATAATGAAGGCGTCGTTGAGCGTGCGCCCGCGCATGAAGGCCAGCGGCGCCACCTCGATGATGCCGCGCTCGATCATGCGGTCCACCTTCTCGATGTCGAGCATGTCAAAGAGCGCATCGTAGAGTGGGCGCAGATAGGGGTCGATCTTTTCCTGCAGCGTGCCGGGCAAAAAGCCCAGCCGCTCGCCGGCCTCGACCGCGGGACGCACCAGCACGATGCGGCTGATGCGCTTGGCGTTGATGGCCGCGACAGCCATAGCCACGGCCAGGTAGGTTTTGCCCGTGCCGGCGGGACCGACGCCGAAGACCATGTCGTTCTGCTCGATGGCCTCCACGTAACGGCGCTGGTTAAGCGAGCGCGGCTGCACCGCGCGCTTGATGCCCGCCGAACGCTGCTTGCCGGCCTCGGCCACGGAGCGCAAAGTGGTCGCGGCATCGGCCACCACCAGGCGCAGCATACCGTTCAGTTCGCCATTGTGCGGATGGATACCCTGCCGGCGCAGCGCTTCAAAATCCTCAAAGATGCGCCGCACGCGCGCCACGCTCTCTTCCGGGCCCTGCACATGTATGGCGTCGGAGCGAAGATCGATGTGCACACCAAGCGAGTCTTCCAGCAGCCTGAGGTTTTCATCGCGGGTCCCGAACAAGGGCTCGAGGTTAGGCGTGATCTCCAGTGTGATCTTCAAAGCGTCAACGTCCTCCGGGAGGGTGAATTGCAGTTGAGGTGAGCCGGCGGCGCGCCAAGCGAGCGCGGACGCAGCCGGGGCGCTTCCGGGCAAACAGTAGATTGTGAAGGGATCGTAAGAGCGCAGGGTGGACCCTCGTCCATCAGTTGGGCTGTCCTGCGGCGGCGCGGATTGGGCTTGAGTACCAAATCCTGTAATGCGAGAGTAGCGCGGGGAGCGCGGTGCGTCAACCGCCGCCCAGTTACTTTTCATGCAACAGTTGTCGAGGCGGGTACGCTGCGGGGCGTCGAAACCCAGTGCGACGCCCGACTGAAGGCAACCACAGTCCGGTACACTGCTCTAGAACTTTCTCGAACCTCTCCAAGGAGCACGGATGTCTCTGCTCTATATTGTTGTTCTGGTTGCGATTGCCGCCATGCTGATGGCGGTTGCAGTCTATCGTGCCCTGCGGGTCAAAACCAGGGCCGACTACCTCGTCGCCGGCCGCTCGCTCCCGGCCATCGTTCTGGTCCTCACCCTGCTCACCTCGTGGATTGGCGCTGGATCGCTGTTTGCCGGCGCGGAGAATGCCTACCGCAACGGCTTTGCCGCGCTCTGGCAGCCGGCGGGCGGTTGGCTGGGCCTCCTGCTGATTTACTTTATCGCTCCGCGCGCCCGCAAGTTCGCGCAGTTTACGCTGCCCGACCTGCTCGAAGCGCGCTATAACCAGGCGGCGCGCGTGCTCGGCACCATCGCCATCCTCTTTGCTTACGTCGCCATCACCAGCTACCAGTTCAAGGGCGGCGGCAACGTGCTGCACCTCATCTTTCCCGGCTCCGTGACGCCCGAGATGGGCGCCTGGATTGTCGCCATCTTCGTCATCGTCGCCACGGCCATGGCCGGCATGTCGTCGGTCGCCTATATGGATGTGGCCATCGGCTCCATGGTTACTGTCATCTGCATTGTTGCCGCACCCATGCTCTTCGCCAGGGCTGGTGGCTGGCCGGGCCTGCACGCGGCGCTGCCCGAGACGCACTTCGAGGTTCTCGGCAACCTGAGCTTCGTGCGTGCCATGGAGTTCCTGGTTCCCACCATGCTGCTCATGCTCGGCAATCAGGTGATGTACCAGAAGTTTTTCTCGGCGAAGAGCGAGCGCGATGCGCGGATCTCGGTCGTCGGCTGGACCGTGGGCACGGTACTGCTCGAGACGCTGATCGTCGCCATCGCCGTCTTTGGCTCGGCCCTCTACAAGGCCGGCGAGGTTGCCGCCGAGCCTTACGAGATCATTCCCTACGCCGCCCGTCACGGGCTGCCTGCGCTGATGGGCGCGCTGCTCCTGGGCGCGGTCTTCGCCAAGGTCATCTCCACCGCGTCGAACTATCTCTTCTCGCCGGCCACCAATCTTATCAACGACGTCTTTGTGCGCTACGTCGCTCCTGACGCCTCTAACCGCCAGGTGCTGCTGATCTCGCGCATCGCCGTTGTGGCCCTGGGCTGCTGGGCGCTTTACCAGGCGCTCTACGCGCCCAGCATTCTGGCCAAGATGCTCTACGCCTATACCATTTACTCGGCCGCGCTCACGCCGGTGGTGCTGGCGGCGTTTTACTCGAAACGCGCCACCGCCTGGGGCGCGGTGGCTGCGATTGGAACGGGCACCGCCGTCACGCTCGCCTGGGATAATTCAGGGCTGAAGAGTCTCTTTCCGCCCATCCTTGCCCATCGCGACGCCATCTTTCCAGCCTTGTTTGCGGCGGTCCTTGCGCTCGTCGTCGTGAGCGCCCTCACGCCAAAGCCGAGGCCGGAGCAACTTGCGCAGATGGGGGATTGACGAAGACAGCTTCGGCAATCATCGAGTTTGCAAAACAAAAAAGTTCGACCACATGCGCAGAACCGTCATACACTGTTGCGTGATCCCGGGAGATCGCCATGCCTGTGGCTCAACTCACCCTCGAGATTCGTATCGAGCACGCCCAGTCGCTCAAGGACCGCCGTCAGGTTGTCCGCTCCCTCAAAGACCAACTGCGCCAGGGCTTCAACGTCTCCGTGGCCGAGCTCGACGAGGCGGTCACGTGGCAATCGGCGACGCTGGGCGTGGCGGCCATCTCGCGCTCACGCGACTACCTGCACGGACTGATGGAAGAAGTGGAGCGCGCCGCCCAGCGCATGACCACCGAGCTTGGCGCCGATCTGGCCGACTCGTTCTGGGAGTACGTTGAAAGCTGAGGTGCAGCCCCAATCCCGGCACACCCGCCATGCTACCCTGAATCTTTGAGGACGGCCTTTTCCGCGCGCGGGAACACTGCGCCGCCTCAGCCTAATCCCGAGGAAATCGCTTGCAATCCACTGCCTTCGTCATCGGCGTCTTTGAATTCGTCATCCTCCTGTTTTCGCTTAGCTTTCACGAGTGCGCGCACGCCTGGATGGCCTCGCGCCTGGGCGACCAGACGGCGCGCATGCAGGGCCGCATCACGCTCAACCCCATGGTCCACGCCGATCCCATCGGAACCCTCCTGTTCCCGGCGCTGGTGATCTTTGGGCCGCTGATCGGCTTCAGCCTCCCGTTTTTGCTCATTGGCTGGGCCAAGCCAACGCCGGTCATCACGCGCAACTTCAGCAAAATCGTTCGCGACGACAACCTGACCTCGCTGGCAGGTCCGGCCTCGAATCTCATTCTCGTCGGCGTCGCACTTATGGGTCTCCTTGTGATGGAAGTGGTCATGCCTGGCGGCAGCGGAATCGTCATCACGTCCTTTGCGGCGGCCTTGCATATGGGCGATCCCAGCACCGCGCAACCTGTCGCCCTGCTCTTCAGCCTCGCCATCTACATCAACCTCT
Source organism: Occallatibacter sp. (assembly GCA_049977045.1). GTDB lineage: Bacteria > Acidobacteriota > Terriglobia > Terriglobales > Acidobacteriaceae > Telmatobacter. The sequence continues at coordinate 69,527 of JBMFHB010000008.1, read as the reverse complement.
CGCTCCTCTTCTTCAATCTGCTGCCCATCCCTCCGCTCGACGGGAGCCGTGTGGTGCGCAATCTGCTGCCCTACAACGCCGTGCGGGTCTATGACCGGATCGGTGGCTGGATGAGCTACCTGCTGATGATTTTTGTCGGCGGCTTCGTGCTGAATCTGCTGCTCACGCCTGCGCTGGCCTTCGTTTTCTCTGTGCTCTGGCGGCGTTGAGAAACCAGCACATGCGCCATTCCCGCCCGCTACAATGGAATCAGCGTCTTTCGCGATTCTTACTGCCATGCAGGCGGCGATGAAGCTGCCATCAGGAACTCGATTCGCATCATGTCCGAACTTCCCAATCGACCGCAACGGCCGCGCGTTTTGAGCGGCATGAGACCCACGGGCAAACTGCACCTTGGCAACTACATGGGCGCCCTGGCCAACTGGGTCAAGCTGCAAGATCAATACGAGTGCTATTTCTTCATCGCTGACTGGCACGCGCTGACCACCGACTACGCCGATACATCGCAGGTGACGGGCAATATTAAAGAGGTGCTGCTCGACTACCTGGCCGCCGGTCTCGATCCGGCGAAGAGCGTCATCTTCTTGCAGAGCCGCGTGCCGCAGCACGCCGAGCTTGCGCTGCTGCTCGGCATGAGTACGCCGCTCGGCTGGCTCGAACGCGTGCCCAGCTACAAGGAGATGCAGGAAAACCTGACCAGCCGCGACCTGACCACCTATGGATTCCTCGGCTATCCGGTGCTGATGTCCGCCGACATCCTGCTCTACCAGCCCGACTTTGTGCCTGTCGGCCAGGACCAGCAGGCGCATGTGGAGCTGACGCGGGAGATCGCGCGGAGGTTCAATCAGTTCTACCGGCTGAATGAGCGTGAGGTACTGCCCGAGCCAAAAGTTCTGCTCACGCCCTCGCCCAAGCTGCCCGGCACCGACGGCCGCAAGATGTCGAAGAGTTACGGCAACACCATTCTGATCAGCGACCCCGAGCCGGTGGTGCGCCAGAAGCTCAAGACCATGGTCACCGATCCCGCGCGTATCCGCCGCACCGATAAGGGCGATCCCGACAAGTGCCCGGTGGGCGATCTGCACAAGGTCTTTTCGACGCCTGAGACCATGGCGAAGGTCTACGAGGGCTGCCGCTCGGCGGCCATCGGGTGCATCGAGTGCAAGGGTTGGGCGGCCGACGCATTGGTCCAGGTGCTCGCGCCCATGCAGGAACGCCGCGCCCAAATCACCGAGCCCCAGGCCTTGGAAATTCTCGAGGAAGGCTCGCGCCGGGCCGAGGCGCGCGCCGAGCAGACCATGATCGAAGTGCGCGAAGCCATGAAGATGCCGCTCAGCACTGTGAAACCCTGAGACGAACAATCAAGCAAGGCGGGGCCGCTGCGGATAGCCGCGCAAAGCGCGAGCAAGATTGGCGGCTGGGTAAGCAACAATGACGGTACGAACACTCCCATGGTGGCGGAAGGCGCTCGCATTTGCTCTGGATGGAATCCGCTCGGGATTCGGTCTGTTCCGGCGCAACGGAAATCATGAAGCCGGCACGGATGCAGACCTGCCGGGCGGAGCTGCCGCGCAGTCCGTTGCAACCAACCGCATTGAAGAGGAAGAGAGCAAGCCTGAAGATCCAGGCGAAGAGAGCCGAGTGAAGCCAACTTCTCCCCAATCCGAACCCGCTGCGGATAAAGAACAAAAGGACGCCGCGTGCGAGCCTCGGCAGACCGCGCCTGTTGCTCAGGAACCCGCGGCCGAAGCTGAACCTGTTATCGAACCTGAGGCTGCTGCCGGGGTCGAGCCTGTTGCCGTCGCCGAAGCTCCTGTGCAGGCATCCGAGACTGCCCCGCAAGAGGCAACCGCGCTGCGGATCGATCCCGCTCTGGCTGAAGATGCAGATCCGCCGGTCAGTTCCGCCGGCGAAACCGCGATGGAGCAACCCTGCGGCGCCGCGCCACGGGAAGAAGATGCCGAAACCGTCAACGTCGCCGTTGAGTCTATGCTGGAAGAGGCAGCCGTTCTGGAGCCCGAAGCCACTCAGGAAGAGGAATCGATTTCGCACCAGATGGAGACCCCTGCGTACCAATCCGAGCCCGAGCCGGAAGAGAAAGCAGCGCATGAAGTTGCACCCGTTCCGGACGAAGCCGTCGCGCCTGTCGAGTTAGCCGCTGAAGCTGCGCCCGCTGCCGAAACTGGGGCGCAAGAGCCCGAGTCCGCAATCGCCATCGAAGCGGCGTCCGTGGCCGAAGCCCCATCGCAAGAACCGGAGTCCAAGTCGTCAGCCGAGCCTGTCACCGCCGCCGCGCCGCCCGAGCCTGCGCCATCCGCGGAGTCCGGATCGCCAGCATCCGCGTCGCCCGTGGCTGAAGCTGTGCCGGCGCCGCCCGAGGAGATCGCGCCCACTCTGCCTTTTGCCGAGAAATCCGCCGAGCGTACCACCGCCGAAAAGGTAGCCGCCGCGCTCAAGGCACGCGGAGAAGATGCCGACCAGTCGCCGTTCTCCGTCATCGTGAATCAGGTCTACGACGGCCCGCTCGATCTGCTGCTCGATCTGATCCGCAAGCAGGACATCGACATCTACGACATTCCCATCGCCAGGATCACGGCGCAGTTCCTGGCCTACGTCGATCGCCTGCGCGCCACCGACGTGGACGTGGCCGGCGAGTTCATCTACACCGCTGCGCTGCTCATCCACATCAAGAGCAAGATGCTGCTGCCGCGCGCTCCCGCCGGCCCTGACGACGCGAGCGAAGACCCGCGCCGCGAGTTGGTGGAGCGGCTGCTCGAACACGAGCGATTCAAGAACGCGGCGCAGATGTTGCATGAGAAGCAGATGCTCGAAGCGGCCACGTGGACCAATCCCGGCATTCGCGAGTTCAAGGAAGACGCGGAGGCTGAGCCTGAGATCGCCGCCGACACCACCGACCTGGTCCGCGTCTTTTCCAGCATTCTGGAGCGCGCGCGCAACCGTCCCATTCTCGATGTGCAGGAAGATTCGGTAACCGTCGGCCAGATGATTCAATTCCTCTCGCGGCGGCTCACCATGGAAGACAAACCGGTGGCGCTGCGCCGCCTGTTGAGCCACACCAACTCCGAGCGCGCCCTCATCGCCATGTTTCTGGCGCTGCTGGAACTGGTCCGCCTGCAGGCCATCCTGCTCCGCCAGGACCGCCATTTCAGCGAAATCTTCATCAAGAAGCATGAAGGCTTCGAATCGCTGATGAATCAGGGTCTGGCCAACGCCCGCGACGACTGGCGCTGAGCGCGTTCAGCTTGACTTCACGGCGGAATAGATAATCTCTCCAGTTTCGCGTACGAATTTTAGTGGGATCTTCGGATTGTTGATGTCCTTGTTTCCGTCATCAGCCCACTTTTTGGCCCACTTTGTGAAGTATGGTTCGATTTGTAGGGGTTTCATGAGATAAATCTCGGTGAGTTCAATCCCATCGTAGACTGCGAACACCCAGTCCACTTGCCTGTATTTCCCTATGATGTGGGGATTCATATGGTGGTGTGTCGAAAAGCTTTGCGTGAGCCGAATATTGACCGACTTCAATTCGTATTCGCGGCCATTTTCATCCTTGGCATCGTTGCCCTCGCGGCCGGGCAAGATTGTCCAGTTTAGTTTTGTCTGCCTAACTGCGCAGACCTTCATCAAGACAGTACGCGTTGCGTCCAGCTTGTAAACTGACCAGTGATGATCTTGTCTTCCCGTACGTTGCATCAAGCGGCGGCCTTCGCGGGCCTCGCGGCGTTTCTCATGGGCGCGCGCCCTGCATCGCTCCGCGCGCAACAGGCAGCGCAACTCTCCCCCGAAGCCGAACTCGCCGAGGTTCCGCTGCCCGAACCATCCGTCGAAGCCCTTCCGCTGGCGGAGGACCGCGGCACCGCCGATCTGGAGCAGACGCTCAAGCGGCTGGGCACCACGGCCAGCGTGCTTGTGATCGTCGCGCACCCTGACGACGAGGACGGCGCGTTGATGACGTATCTCTCGCGCGGGCTTGGGGCGCGGGTTACGCTGCTCACGCTCACGCGCGGCGAAGGCGGGCAGAACGCCATGTCGGCCGAGGCTGACGATGCGCTGGGCCTGATCCGCACCAACGAACTGCGCAAGGCCGATGAGTACTACGGCGCCCGGCAACTCTGGGGCACCGAGGCTGACTTCGGTTTCTCGAAGACACAGGAGGAATCCTTCGCAAAGTGGGGCCATGAGCGCGTGCTCTACGACGCCGTGCTAGCGGTGCGCAAGACGCGGCCGCAGATCATCCTTTCGAGCTTTGTTGGCGGACTCACCGACGGCCACGGCCAGCACCAGGTTTCTGGCGAGATCGCGCAGGAGGCGTTCAAGGTTGCCGGCGACCCGAAGGTCTTTCCCGAGCAGCTCAAAGACGGATTGCAGCCGTGGCAGCCGCTCGCGGTCTACTCGCGCGCGCCGTTTGTACCCGTCACGGGCGGAAAGATGTTCGACTACGCTACCGGCAAGTGGGCCCCGGCGCGATTCCATAACTACGTGACCGGCGCGTGGACCCAGGGCGCGCCAAGCGCCGATGTGACGATTCCCGTGGGCGCGTGGGATCCGGCGCTCGGCCGCACATATGTGCAGATCGCGCGCGAGGGCTGGGGCAAGCAGATGTCGCAGAACGGCGGCGCCAATCCCGTGCTGGCCGAGCCAGCCGCGTCGCGCTATCACCTGTGGGCGGTTGCGCCCGCCGCGGCCAGCGTCAATGCGAACGCGGGTCATACGAGCCTTTTTGAGAACAATAAGGTTCATATCGACACCAGCATCGCGGGTCTCGCGCATCTCGCGGGCTCTGCGCCGCCTGCGTGGCTCGTCGACGGACTGCGCCGGGTGCAATCGGATCTCGACGTATTCACAGGCGATTGCACGAATTGGAGCGGTTCCGAAGCTGCACGGCACCTTGCGCCCATCTTTCGCGAGACCCTCGATCTCTACACCCGCGTGCAATCGAGCAACTTGAGCGCGGAGGCAAAATCCGATCTGGCCTTCGAACTGGGCGACAAGATCGACCAGTTCCAGATCGCGCTCAAAGATCTGCTTGGTCTCGATTTTGTTGCCTATGTCGCCGGTGATGGCGGCCATGGCGGTGGACCGGGCCGCGGCGCGAATGCCGATGAGTCCGCCCGCAGCGTCTATCCCGGCGAAGATTTCGGAGTTCGCGTCCACACCTTCAGCGCCGCCGGCAGCGCGCATCTGCTCAAAACCTGGTTTGAAGCCGAGACGGGAGCTTCATGGACGAAGGGCGCACCCACCAGTGCGCAGGGAGGCGAGGCGGCGGCGAACGCGCTCTTCCAGCTCCATGTTCCCAATGACGCGCAGCCCACTGTGCCCTACTTCACACGCCCCACCACCGAGCAGCCATACTACGACATCGCCAATCCGGCGTGGCGCGAACGCTCCTTTGCCCCGTACCCGCTCAGCGCGTGGGCCGAGTTTGTCTTCGACGACGTACCCATCCGGCTTGGCGTGGTGGTGCAAACGCTTGCGCGTGTTCCCGGCGTGGGCGGCGTTTACGAACCGCTGGTCGTCACGCCGGCTATCGGCGTCCGCGTTGCGCCGGAGGCGCGCATCCTGCCCCTTGATGGCTCACCGCTGCCGGTACGCGTTACGGTGCACGCCGAGCGCGCCGCGGACGGAACCGTGAATCTGAAACTGCCGCGAGGTTGGCGCGCGGAACCCCTGGAGCGGAAGTTTCATCTCGACCGCGCCGGCGATACGGAGCCGCTTGAGTTTTCCGTCTCTCCCGCGGGCGATGTTGCTGTTCGCGCCTACACCATTCGTGCCGTGGCGCGTGTCGATGGAAAAGACTACTCCACGGGGTGGCAGAGCATTGGCTACCCCGGCCTGCATCCAACCAACCAGTACAAGCCCGCTACACTACGCACGCGCAAAGTCGACGTGAAGCTCGCGCCGGGGCTGCGCGTCGCCTACGTGATGGGAACCGGCGACACGGTTCCCGAAGCCATTGAGGCGCTGGGCATCACACCGCATCTGCTTACAGATAGCGAACTCGCTACCGCCGATCTCTCGCAATGGAACACGATTGTCGTCGGCATTCGCGCCTACTCGGTTCGCCCCGCGCTTGCCGCTGCCGAATCGCGTCTGGAAGCCTTCGTCGAGCGCGGCGGCACGCTCATCGTCGAGTACCAGAGCAATACGTTTCCCGCGCCGTTGCCGCTCGCGATGAAGGGCATGCCTGAACGCGTGGTCGATGAGCAGGCGCCCGTGAAGCTGCTCGATCCCGCAAATCCGCTGCTCAACTGGCCCAACCGAATTACCTCCGCCGACTTCGACGGATGGTTCGAGGAGCGCGGCCACGGCTTCCTCGACCACTGGGATTCCGGTTACACGGCGCTCACCGAAACTGCCGACCCCGGCCAGGATCCGCAGCGCGGAGGCCTGCTGGTGGCGCATCGCGGCAAAGGTACTTATATTTACGTGGCCTTTGCGCTCTACCGTCAATTTCCAGAACTGGCACCTGGCGCCTACCGCATCTTTGCAAACCTGCTCAGCGCGGGTGAGAACCGCTCCGCAATCCGAAAGTGAGAGCTTCACGTATTTGCAATGCTGGAGCGTAATCCCGTGCAGCGAAGATGAAGATTCGGCGAAGCAGGCATCCTTCCACTGTGCCGTCGATTCAAAGTCAGTGGAAGAGACCGGTCGCGCGTCGTCGAGAGCCGTTCTGCTTTGTGGCCTGAAGCGGACTTGGCAGACGGCCGCGCCGCCAGGGGGATTTGATGAAATACGCATGGATATTGACCGCAATCCTCACTCTGCCGGCCGCCGTAATGGCGAAGAACACGCTGCCACCGGGCACGATTCTTCCTGTGAGCCTCGATAAAGGACTCAACGCAAGCAAGGTCCACGCCGGAATGGAGATTCGGGCAAAGGTGATGCAGAATGTTCCCGGCACACCTGTGCGCCGCGGCGCTGAAGTGATCGGACACATCGTGAAAGCGAACGCTTCGGGGAAGAACAAGGCCAGTCTGGAGATCTCTTTCGATGCGGTGAAGATCCACAAGCAGCGCATTCCTCTCAAGGCCAATCTTCGTGCACTGGCTTCGTTCCTCGAAGTCGAAGAAGCGGAGGATCCGGAGGATATGTCTTCGCGCGGATTGAACGAAGAGAGTTGGACCACCCAACAGATCGGCGGCGATCAGGTCTATCGTGGCGGCGGTCCCGTTACCGAGGGCAGGATCGCGGTCGGAACGCCTACACCCTACGGTGTGCTTGTGATTCCTCGCACGCAGCCCAGTCTGTCGTGCCGTGGAGCGATCGGCACAGCCACCCGGCCGCAGGCGTTCTGGCTCTTCTCCGCCAATGCCTGCGGTGTCTATGGCTACAGCCATGTCCGCATTGCGCACGCAGGCCGCACGGCGCCTGCCGGCACGGTGGTTTTGATTTCGAATCGCGGCAAACTGGTTCTCTATAGCGGCAGCGGAATGCTGCTTCGCGTTCTCGATATGTGATCGCGACTTCCGGCCGTGACTCACGATCGAGGCTCCGGGGCGAGGCTTGCAGCCGAACCCAGCGACCGCCACGAATTGTGAAATCTATGTGAATTCGTCAAATCTTAACCTTCCTCTGCGAGTCTGAATGCGAGGTGAGAGACCGGGATTACCATCCCGGCGTTTTTCACCCTGGCTCTTGTTGCAGCTTCATCCCCCGATGAGGTGAAGGTAATCCTTCCGCGAATTGAGTTATGCATGGTGCAGAAGTCAAGCGCAGTCGAGCGCCCGCTGGTGCGGTCACGATTGCAGTGCGTTTTCAAAACCGACAGAGAAGCCCAAATGAAATTTAGAGTCAATGCGGCTGCCGCGATTCTCCTTGCAGCCAGCCTTGTTGCAGCGAATGCCCAAACCAGCGGTTCTTCGCAGCACTTAAAGAAGCATGTGCCCACGACCAAGACTGCCAAGCCGGCAACTTCATCGCTGGAAGAGCAGATTCAGGCCCTGCGCAACGAGATGCAGAGCCAGATCGACAGCCTGAAGCAGGATCTTGCCTCCAAGGACGCCCAGTTGCAAAAGGCGCAGCAGGACGCCGCGGAGGCGCGCGCCACGGCCAGCAAGGCCGAGACCGATGCGCAGATGCAGCAGACGGCAGTCACGGAAAATAACAGCGCGGTCTCCACGCTGCAAAGCACGGTGAGCGATCTGAAGAGCAATCAGGCCTCGCTTGCCACCACGGTCTCCGACGAAACCACGAAGATCAAGAAGGAAATCTACACGCCGGATGGAATCCACTTTAAGGGCGCGGTGATCTCCTTCACAGGCAGCTTCATCGCGGCCGAAACTGTGAACCGCACCACGGCGACCGGCGGCGGACTGAACACAGCCTTCACCGGCGTGCCGCTGCAGAACTCCGACGCCTACCAGATGTCCGAGTTCCAGGGTACCGGCCGTCAGTCGCGCCTTGCCATCAAGGGCACGAGCAAACTGCCGAACTGGGTCTTCGCCGGCTACTACGAGGCTGACTGGCTGGGCACCGGCATCACCTCGAACAACAACCAGTCGAACAGCTACGTGCTGCGCCAGCGGCAGATGTGGGCAGATGCCAGGATGAACAATGGCTGGGACTTTTCCGGTGGTCAGGGGTGGTCGCTGGTTGCTGAGACCACGCAGGGCCTGACACGCGGCAGCGAGATTCTGCCGGCTACCATCGACCCACAGTACGAAGCCGGCTTCGTCTGGACCCGGCAGTACAGCTTCCGCTTCTCAAAGAACATCGGCCGCAGCCTCTTCCTGGGCGCGTCGGTCGAAAACGCCGAGATCCTGAACCCCGCCGGCCAGAACCTGCCGGGCAACTTTGTCTTTGGCTCGACCGGAACCGGTGGCGGCCTCTACAACCCGACGGCCAACTACTCCTTCAACGAGTCGCCTGACTTTGTCGTCAAGATGGCGCTTGAGCCCGGCTGGGGCCACTGGGAACTCTTCGGCATCGAGCGCAACTTCCGTGACCGCATCTATCCCTCCGGCGGAACGCCGTACAACAACCGGCAGACCGGCGCAGGCATCGGCGGCGGCTTCCGCGCGCCGCTCTTTGAAAAGAAGGTCACCGTCGGCCTCAAGGGCCTGTGGGGGCAGGGCGTGGGCCGTTACGGCTCGTCCACCATTGCCGACGTGACCATCCGGCCCGACGGCACCTTCTCTCCGTTGCACGGCTTTTCGGCCCTCAGCACTGTCGAGCTGAACCCTACCCGGCGGCTCAATATCTACTTCAACTACGGCGGCGACTACATTGGCCGCGACTGGACGCTTAACAGCAATGGCCAGGAGGTCGGCTACGGAACCTACACCGCCGACATGTCGGGCTGCGGCATCGAGACACAGACAGCAGGCGCGGGTGCTTCGGGCGGAGCCGCCATTACTCCGGCGCACTGCACAGCCAACAACAAGGACGTGCAGGAGTTCACCGCCGGCTACTGGTTCAACATTCACGACAGCGCGGCGGGACGGCTTCGCCAGGGTATTCAATATAGCTGGATTCGCCGCGACCTCTGGTCTGGTAACGGCGGCGTGACCAACCCCGACGGTGGCGCGCACGGCGACGACAACATGATCTTCACCTCGTTCCGCTATTACCTGCCGTGAGGGCTAACAGGCCAGAAAGTTAGAAGATTGGCAGGCGCCTCAACCTGAAAGCGTACTTTCGTTCAGGATGGGACAACCAAAATGCAAAAAGGGCAGCCCGCACGGACTGCCCTTTCTCTTTGTTCCGCCACCGGTGTCAACTTCTCCGGATGGTTGAGGCTTTGGCTTGCCGTTTTGCCTACTCCGCCGCTTCGGCCGCTTTGGTCTGGGCCACGGTCCAGTCGGGCGCGCCGACCTTGAAGCGCGCAAAGCGGCGCACCGTGATGTTCTCGCCCAGTTTGCCGACCTTCTGCGCGATCAGTTCCTTGATGCTGACGGCCTGGTCCTTGATGAACGGCTGCTCCAGCAGGCAAACTTCCTCGTAGAACTTCGCCATTTTGCCGTCGACGATCTTCTCGATCACCGGAGCCGGCTTGCCCGTCGCGGCCGCCTGCGCGCGATAGATCTCCTTCTCGCGCTCCAAGTCCTCGGCGGTAACGTCCTCGGGCCGGATGTAACGCGGATCGCTGGCTGCAATGTGCATGGCCACGTCCTTCAGCAATTCCTGGAAGTCCGGCGTGCGGGCCACAAAGTCGCTCTCGCAGTTGAGTTCCAGCAAGACGGCAATCTTGCCACCCGCATGGATGTAAGAGCCTACCGCGCCTTCGTGGGTGGCTCGCGCGGCCTTCTTCTGCGCCGACGCCATGCCGCGCTTGCGGAGCACGATCATGGCGGCTTCCTTGTCGCCCTTTGTCTCCTGCAGTGCCTTCAGGCAATCGCCCATGGGCGCGCCGGTCATCTCGCGCAACTCTTTTACTTGCTTGGCATCAATCTTTTCGCTCACTGTCATGATCTCTCTTAAGTGTTTTTCCGGCCTCAGCCGGCACCCGCGAACACGTCTTGGGTGATGGATTCAGGATCAAACTCTACGCCAGCAATCTTATCGGCATAAGAAAAGCGTGGCCGACCATCGAAGCGGCCACGCTGAACCTTCTCCGCGCGTGGTCACGCGCAACGATGCGCTAATATGCGCCCTCAGCAACCTCGTCCTCGTCGGCGAGAGCCGCAACGCCGGCAGGCGCCTTGCGCACGCCGCTCAGAGCCGCTTCAAGATCGACATCGTCGCCCGACCCAGCTTCCGCGGCAGCCTCGCCGCCTTCGACCGCGGCCGCCTCGGCAGGAGCTTCCTCAAACGCCTTGTCGCCCAGCAGGTTCACGCCTTCCGCGGCCGAATCGGCAATCTTCGAGGTGAACAGGCGGATGGCGCGTAGCGCGTCGTCGTTGCCCGGGATCACGTAATCCACTACCGTGGGATCGCAGTTGGTATCCACTACCGCAACTACGGGGATGCCCAGCTTCCTCGCTTCCTTCACCGCGATCGCCTCGTTGTTCGAGTCGACCACGAAGAGTGCGTCGGGTAGCCGCTTCATGCTCTTGATGCCGGCCAGATTTGCCTGCAGGTGCTTGCGCTCGCGCTCCAGGCGGATGACTTCCTTCTTGGTCAGCAGATCGTAGCGGCCGTCCACGGCCATCTCATCCAATTCCTGAAGGCGCTTCACCGACTTCTGCACAGTTACCCAGTTGGTGAGCAGTCCGCCCAGCCAGCGCTGGTTGATGTAAGGCATCCCAGCGCGCGTGGCCTCTTCGGCAATCGCATCCTGAGCCTGCCGCTTCGTTCCCACAAAGAGAATCGTTTTGCCGCTGAAGCACAGGTCGGTCACAAACTTCGACGCATCCTTGAACAGCTTGAGCGTCTTCTGCAGGTCGATGATGTAAATTCCGTTACGCTCCCCGAAGATGTATTCCTTCATCTTGGGGTTCCAGCGTTTCGTCTGATGCCCGAAGTGAACACCTGCTTCGAGCAGTTCCTTCATGGTGATGGTGGCCAATGGTCCTCCTTCGTGGACTGCATCCGGACATTTCCCCGGCCCGGATTGATGCCCCTTGCGGGGAGATTTGAAAAACCAGAAACTCGGGACTTGGGACTAAGGAACCGATCTCCATTGCCGGCTCCTTTGTCCCTCAGGCCCGAGTCCCTTAGTCCCGAGCAAACGCACTAGCGTTTGCTGAACTGGAACCGCTTGCGTGCGCCCTTCTGACCGTACTTCTTGCGCTCCTTCACGCGCGCGTCGCGGGTCAGCAGGCCTTCGCCCTTCAGCGTCTTGCGGAGCTCAGGGTTGAACTCGATCAATGCACGGGCCACACCCATCTTCACCGCATCGGCCTGGGCCGCAACCCCGCCGCCGCTCACGTTGGCCAGCACATCGAAACTCGAAGACAACTCGGCCACCGCCAGCGTCCGCTTGGCTGAGGCGCGCTGCTGCTCGGTCACGAAATACTCGTCGAAGTTCTTGTCGTTAACCTTCCACTCGCCTGTGCCGGGACGCAGAAAAACGCGCGCAATCGCGCTCTTGCGCCGCCCCGTCCCGTAATACTGCACCAGATCTGCCATTCTTCTTTAGCTCCTAAGCCTCTAGCCTCTAGCTTCTAGCTTTTCCCGCGCCGGCAAGCATTTCGCTCCCGCGGAGCTCTAAGCCCCAGCAAAAACCATGCCAGAAGCCAGGAGCTAGCAGCTAGTAGCTGCTTTACTTCAATTCCACCGGCTGCTGCGCCGCGTGGGGGTGCTTGTCGCCCCGGTACACCTTCAACTTCGTGCCCATGGACCGTCCCACTTTGGTCTTGGGCAACATGCCCTTGACCGCCTCTTCGATCACCTTTTCCGGCCGGCGGCCGATCAGCCGCGTAAACGACTCTTCGCGCAATCCGCCAGGAAAGCCCGTATAACGCCGATAGACCTTCTTCTGATCCTTCAGGCCCGTTAAGCGGATCTTCTCCGCGTTAATCACGATCACATGGTCGCCCATGTCGATATACGGCACGTATTGGGGATTCAGTTTGCCGCTCAGTACACTAGCGGCTTTGGTTGCAAGGCGCCCCAAAGTCTCGCCCGCCGCATCCACCACATACCACTTGCGGCTGATATCTTTGCCGCTCGGAACAAAGGTCGACATGTCTCTTCCGTCCTCAAAAATCCGCAGGTTAAACCCGCGCAAATCTCAATTTCCCGCTCTCGCCCTAGCGAGAACAAGGGTTCCCGGCTCGATTGAAACTCCGGGCTTGCACGAACCCGCGCAAACTGCTTTCGCCCGCGCCCCCAAAAGCGCAGGCATTCAAAACTCCGCCCACTGCCAAACAATTCTGTTCGGGTGAGAAGCTGCGGGAGTCTGCCCTGAAAGTTCGCCCCCGAGGACTCGCCTCGAGTTTGTCTTCAATCGGGCCTTTGGCTTTGCCGACCCTTTATCAAGGTTCAGCCGCCTGCCGCCTGTTCCGCCAGAGATCGTTCAGGGCCTCTCGCAGACCGGTCCGGGTGAGCACACACAGACGCCGGGCGCAACACCGCGCAAGGCTTTTAGAATACTGGAAAAAACGGGCAGAGTCAACGTCAATTCGACTCGATCGAGGCAAAAGACGCGAGGAAAGATGTGGATTGCGTCACCAGGCTGCTCGATCTTGCGCAAGCGGGTCCGACAACCTGACAAAGCTGTGCGTCGACACAAAAGGCACCATCATCAAGGATGGCGCCTTTTGTGTACATCTAATGGTCACTGGCCTCCCAGCGATCTCTTTGTCGGGCAGCTTCAGTCTTCACTGCTCTGATTGCGGGATCTCCGGTCGGCCTCCCCTTTTTGAAGGGCCGCTCCTGGGCGGTTACTCTAGCCGGATCCCTTTTGTAGCTCTGGCGCGCTGGGCCTGCCTACAGCGGCCAAATTATCACTGGCGCTTATTACATAGCAATTTTCATGCCTTTTATGAACAGACTGATTTTTATGGAGTTAGCGGAAGATCTTTGTGTCATTTTTATGGATTAAGGGATCTTTGCCTCGGGGTTCTACCAAAAAATGGAGTTATGCCGGCCGGAGGGCGTAAATTACCCCCTTAACGCTGGCAATTAGGGCAGTAGTGGGTTCCGCGTCCGGCGAGTTCGATGCGCCGGATGGGTGTCTGGCAGCGGCGGCAGGGTTCGCCGGTGCGTTGATAGACGCAGTGCTCAAGCTGAAAGAAGCCCCGTTCTCCGTCCGCATCCACATAATCGGAGACCGACGAGCCGCCAAGTCGGATGGCGTGGTTGAGAATCCGACGCAGCTCCATGCGCAGCCGTTCCAGCTCCGCGGCTGTCAGCCGGTTGCTTCGCCGGCGCGGGCCGATGCCGGCCGCAAACAGGCTTTCGTCGGCGTAGATGTTTCCCACCCCGGACAGGAGCGACTGGTTCAAGAGCGCCGCCTTGATCGGCGTGCGCCGCTGATGGAAGAGTTCGGCAAACTGGCGCGCGCCGATGGTAAGCGGCTCGGCTCCGGGCGCCTGGAATGCGGCAGCGCCGTCGCGCAGATCGCGGAATTCGAGGCGGCCGAAGCGGCGCGGATCGACGAAGCGCAACTCGCGTCCGCTGGCGAGATCGAGCCGCGCGTGTGTATGCGGAGCGAGGGGCGAATCCTGCGTGGTGACGAGCAGCCGCCCGGTCATGCCCAGGTGAACGATCCACTGTGCAACGGACGTGACGAGTGGACTCAGACTTGTGGGTGCCCCACCTTTGCCCACGTTCTTTGCGGGCAAAGGTGGGAATGAATTGCGAGCATTCTGTTGCCGTATCCCGTGCGTCTCCGCGCCCAGCTCGAAGACAATATGCTTTCCGGTGCGATGCACATCGAGAATGGCGCAACCCGCAAGGCCCCTTGCCTGGCGCGCGGGCGGGCTTTTGAAGCTTTGCGGGCGGCTGCCAAACCAGGCCTGGACGATGCGATCGCCGCGCAGGCGCTTGTTTACACCGCGCGCAATAGTCTCGACCTCGGGCAGCTCCGGCATCGCTTCATTGTAAAGGGATGCGCACGCCGATTCGCGGTCTGTTTCAGCCTCAGCAAAGACCATCGAAAGACGGATTCGAATTTGACGCGGTTTTCAGCCGTTTGGGGGAGGAATCTGCGATGATGAAGTGTTGTGCCCGATGGGCAGACACGCAACAGGAATCGACCGCACAAGTGAAACCCGCCATGCGCCGAGTGGCGCTCATCTACAACCCGGCATCCGGCCAGTACTCCGCGCGGCGGAAGGCAGCCATCGATCAGGCTCTGGCAGTGTTTCGCGAGGCGGGTCTGGCGGCAGAGGCGCTTGAAACGCGGAAGGCGGGGGAAGCGACACATCATGCGCGGCAGGCTGCGGCCGAGGGCTTCGATGCGGTTCTTGCCTGTGGCGGCGACGGAACGGTTCACGAGATCGTGCAGAGCCTGGTGGGCACGGACGTGGCTTTGGGTGTGATTCCGCTGGGCACCGCGAATGCGCTGGCCGCGGACCTTGGGCTCATTGGCGCGCCTGCCAAGGTGGCGCGCAAACTGCTCCAGGCTGAGCCGACGCGCATCTCCGTGGGCCGCATTCACTACCAGAACCAGGGCGGAGAACGGAGCGCGCGCTACTTCGTTGTGGCCGCGGGCATTGGCGCCGATGCGCTGGTGATGTCGCGCATGGACGCGGGTTTGAAGCGGCGGCTGGGCTACGTGCTCTACCTGATCGAGTGCTTCCGCACCTGGGCCACGTTTTCCTTCCCGCTCTTCGAGGCAGCTTTGCCTGTAAATGGAAACGGCGGGGCGCGCAAGATTGACGTGTCGCAGTTGCTCGCGGTGCGGGTGCGTTCGTTCGGCGGAGTTCTGGGTATGCTGGCTCCGGGAGCAAGCGTGCGCAATGGCAGCCTGAGCCTGCTGGCCTTCAAGACGCAAAGCCGATTGCACTACCTCACGTTTCTGCTGACGGCGATGGCCGGACGGCACAACTTCAATGGCTCTGTGGAACTTTTGGAGACGCCCAGCATCGAGTGCCGCGCCCGTAGCAGCGCCCGCGAATCTCTTCTGGTGGAAGCGGACGGCGAGGTGCTGGGCAGCCTGCCCGTGCGGCTCGAAGTTGTGCCTCACTCGCTCACGTTGCTGATTCCCCCCGGCGCAAAGCCCTAGCGCGAACCGCCATTTCACTCCGTGTAGAGATAGCCCTTCGCAGTGTCGAGGAAGTTTGCGAGATCCTTTGCCGCCCACTCGTCGCTGCGGCCAAGCTCGCGCGCCAGCAGGCCGGCAACCGTGGGCGCGGCCTCCATGGCGGCGCGCGCATCGAGCAGGAGCGCGCGTGTGCGCCGCGCAAGCACGTCTTCGACCGTGCGCGCCATCTCGTAGCGCGCCGCCCACACCACCTCACGAAGACGGAACGGAAGGCGCGGGTGCAACAGCGCGTCGAGGCTCGCATCTTCGCCGGCAAGGGCCTTCAGCGCCGGCAGGTCCGAGCCGTATCCACACTCCCATGCGGACATGGAGGTGGTTGGCTCCGGCATCCAGCCGTGCAGCTTGAGCTCCAGCGTTCGCGAGGGACTCTTGCTGAGCCCCGCAACCTCGGCGGCGTGGTCGATCGTGTCCTGGCCCATGCGGCGATAGGTCGTCCACTTGCCGCCTGTCACCGTCACCAGTCCGGTGGGCGAGACGAGGATCGTGTGGTCGCGCGAGAGCTTCGATGTCTTCGCATGGCCCTTGCGAACCAGCGGCCGCAACCCCGAGAAGACGCTCAGAATCTCTTCCTGCCGTGGCGCGTGATCCATGTAACGGCCGATGTGTTCGCACAGGAACGCCTTTTCTTCCGGCAGAGCGCGCGGCTCCGGCGATTTGGATTCGACCGGGACATCGGTGGTTCCGACCAGCAGCGCGCCGTGCCAGGGAATCGCGAACAGCACGCGCCCGTCGGCGGTTTTGGGAATCATCAATGCCGTGTTACCGGGCAGAAACGAGCGCGGCAGGACAAAATGCGTCCCCTGGCTGACGGCGACGAGCGGACGGTGCAGGCTCGAATCGAAGCCGAGGATCTGCTCGACGTGGACCCCGGTCGCGTTGACGACGGCTTTGGCTTGAATCTCGAAGTCTGCGCCGCCTTCCTTGTCGCGGGCGCGGATGCCAGCGATCTTGCCTCCGCGCTTGATGAGGCCCGTAGCTTCAACGTAGTTGACGGCCGCGCCTCCAAGATCCTCAAGCGTGCGCAGTAGCGTGACGGCGTAGCGGGAGTCGTCGAACTGGCCGTCGTGATAGAGAATGCCGCCGCGGAGACCCTCGCTCTTGACGCCGGGCAGCTTTTCAAGCGCCGCCTTGCGCGAGAGCAGCTCCGACCGGCCGAAGGACAGTTTGCCGGAGAGCTGTTCGTAGAGCTTGAGGCCCATGCCGTAGTAGGGCAGCGAAGCATAGCTGTAAGCAGGAACAACAAAGCTGAGATCGTGGACCAGATGGGGCGCGTTGCGCAGCATGTGTCCGCGCTCGCGCAGAGCGTCGAACACCAGCGTCACGTTCATCTGCTCGAGGTAGCGCACGCCGCCGTGCACCAGCTTCGTGCTGCGGCTGGAGGTCTCCTTGGCAAAGTCCGCGCGCTCCACCAGCAAAGTGCGGTAGCCGCGCGATGCCGCCTCAACAGCGGCTCCGAGACCGGTGGCTCCGCCGCCGATCACCAATACGTCCCATGGCTGCGAGCTGCGGCCCAGTTCCTTCAATATTTCGTTGCGAATCGCCACGCCAGTATCTTCCTTTCATAGTGACCGGAGAACGGAAAGCAGTTCGAGGCGGGTGCGGAATGAACCGCTGCACGCTATCGCTGCGAGGCGCCGGCAATTGCGGCACACCCTCACCCCTGTTGCATTGAGTTGCTGTTTTCCGCCCAGACTCTGGTCTCTAAGTGGGCGTGGAACCGCGCAAGGATCGCTGCGGTTTCGTGTGTAACAGAGCCTCACGCTTGAAGCGGCGCCACTGTCACTCACAGTGTATCACTGTAGTTGTTTCGCGGACTTCCATCGCTTGCGGTGCGCCAGGGCAAACGCATTTGGAAGGAGTCCTGCTTGCCTTGCATCCCGACTCCACTCATCGAGCAATGTCATCCCGAACGGAGTGATCTGCGGTTGTCTTTCGCCCCTTGCGTCGTCGTCGGGTGAAATTCGCCTGCTAAACCGAAGGTCTGCGTGGGAAATAGACCCGAAAAGCAGCCGCGGATTCTTCGTCGCTGCGCTCCTCGGAATGACAGCGCAAAGAGCATGGTTCGTAAAGCGTCAAGCGAATTGAAATGCGTTTGCCCTGTGCGGTGAATGATGACCCCAAAACTTGCGTCATATGAGCTGCTTCAAAAATCTCCAGTCCTGTCATCCCGAGCGACGAGCGCGGCGAGGAAATGCAGATCTCACTGCGTTTAGGATGACATCGCTGCGAGAGCGAAAGACTCAAGCCGAAGGCAAGCACCTCCGGACACTGTCCTTCACGGCCGGGCCGGAAGAGCGCGAACGCATAAGATCCATCACGCGAGCAGGCTGGCGGGAGCGGTCCAGGGCCGGTTCTGGCTCTCGGCCACGCCGCGATGCGTCACCGCACCTTCCCAGGTGTTCAGCCCCTCGGCAAATCCAGCGTCCTGGCGCAGCGCCTCGCGCACACCATGGTTGGCAATCCGCAGCAGGTAAGGGAATGTCGAATTGGTGAGCGCCAGCGTCGAGGTGTGCGGCACCGCGCCGGGCATGTTGGTGACGCAGTAGTGCACCACTCCGTCAACCACGAAGCTGGGATTGGAGTGCGACGTCGGATGCGCGGTCTCCACGCAGCCGCCCTGATCGATGGCCACATCGACAATGACGGCGCCTTTCTTCATCCCTGAGACCATGGCGCGCGTAACCAGTTTGGGCGCGGTGGCGCCGGGAATCAGAACGCCGCCGATCACCAGATCGGCCTCGCGCGTTACCTGAGCGATGTTGTAGCTGTTCGATGCCAGCGTGTAAAGGCGGCCTCCAAAGATGTCTTCAAGCTCGCGCAGCCGGTTCAGGTTCACGTCGATCAGCGTGGTCTTTGCGCCAAAGCCCAGGGCGATGCGCGCCGCGTTGGTGCCCACCACGCCTCCGCCCAGGATCGCCACGTGCGCCGGCGGCACGCCGGGAACGCCGCCCAGTAAAATGCCGCGTCCGCCGCGCTCCTTCTCCAGATAGCTTGCGCCCACCTGCACGCTCATGCGGCCGGCCACCTCGCTCATCGGCGTGAGCAGAGGCAGGCTTCCATGGCGGTCGCGCACGGTCTCATACGCGATGCCGGCGACCTTGGCTTCGAGCAGCTTATTGGTCAACTCAGGCAGCGGAGCCAGGTGCAGATAAGTGAACAGAACCAGCCCTGCGCGGAAATAGGCGTACTCGCTCTCGATCGGCTCCTTGACCTTGACGACCATGTCGGCCTTGCTCCAGGCGAAACCTGCATCGCCCACAATCTCCGCGCCGGCGTTCTGGTACTCGGCATCGGGAAAGCCGGATTGCGCGCCGGCCTGGGTTTCGACCAGAACCTTATGGCCAGCCTCGGTGAGCGATTTCACACCGGCCGGGGTGACTCCGACGCGGGCTTCGTTGTCCTTGATCTCTTTGGGTACGCCGACAATCATGGTTGCTCCTCTTTTCCATGACCTCCAAGTCGATTACGCGCCGGGGAGGGCTGCGAGCCGGAAGACGCCATGCACTTTGAGCGCAATCCCCAATGGAGCGCATTTCGTGCAGTATGGGCAGGCTGCCAGACTGAAAGGAATTTTACGGCGAATTTAGCTTCCAATGTGTGCAAACTTTGTGATAGAACAGCCATATGGGAACAAAACGTGACGCTGAAAGCGTCCCTACGCAACAATCGACCGACACGCAACAGGAGATGCTGCCTGTCAAGGGTATAGCAGCCGGGCTTGACGAGCTCGACATCGCCATCCTGCATCATCTGGAACGGCACGGTCGGGCGACGAACTTCGAAGTGGGTGAAGCGGTGGGGCTGTCGGCTTCGGCGGCTTCGCGGCGCATTCTTGCGCTCGAGGCAGCGGGCGCCATTCGCGGCTACCGCGCCGTCATCAACGATAGGCTGCTCGGCAAGCACATGACGGTCTATATCCGCGTCACGCTCGAGCGGCAATCGGCCGCGGTACTGAACGCATTCGAGGCCGCCGTGCGCCACTGCCACGACATTGTGAGCTGCCACCTGCTGGCCGGCCAGTACGACTACATCCTGGTGGCTCGCGTGGCCGGCATCGACGACTACAACCGCCTGCACCTGAACGAGCTCTCGCGTCTGCCTGGCGTGCTGCGCCTGGAGACCAGCTTCGCCCTGCGCGATGTGCTGGAAGGCAAAGAGCAGATCTGATGTGTTGCACCCGCGTTGATGGACTCCAGGTCTCAAGATCGAGACCTGGAATCCCCTCCTGCTTTCGCGCTGAGCTTCCGTTCAAGACGTTGAACGGAGCGGCTACGCCATGGACTCGCGCGCCTGCTTCCAGAGATCGATGCCGCCCTCCTGCGCGTAGCGGTCGATCTGCCTGAGCTCGGCGGCAGTGAAGTCGAGTTTCTTGAGCGCATCGAGCGAATCGTCGAGCTGTTCCACGTTGCGCGCGCCGATCAGCGCGGAGGTGACCCGCGGGTCGCGCAATGCCCATGCCAGCGCCATCTGCGCCAGAGTCTGTCCCCGGCCCTTGGCAATCTGGTTGAGGGCGCGGGCAGACTTCAGGTTCTTCTCGCTCAGGAACGTCCCCGGCAGCGACGAGTTATCGACTTTGACGCGGGAGTCTTCCGGGATGCCCTTCAGGTACTTGCTGGTGAGCAGACCCTGTGCGAGCGGCGAAAAGGCGATGCAGCCCACGCCCAGCTCGGCAAGCGTGTCGAGCAGGCTCTCTTCAATCCAGCGGTTCAGCATGGAGTAAGACGGCTGGTGAATGAGCAGTGGCACGCCCATCTGCTTGAGGATCTGCGCCGCCTGGCGCGTGCGCTCCGGGCTGTAAGACGAGATGCCGACATAGAGCGCCTTGCCCTGCTGAACCGCTGAAGCCAGCGCGCCCATGGTCTCTTCGAGCGGGCAGTCCTTCCACGGCCGGTGCGCGTAAAAGATGTCGACGTAGTCCAGACCCATGCGCTTGAGGCTGTCGTCGAGCGAAGTGAGCAGGTACTTGCGCGAGGCTCCGATGCCGTACGGTCCGGGCCACATGTCCCAGCCGGCTTTGCTGGAGATGATGAGTTCATTGCGCAGGCCGCGGAAATCCTTGCGCAGAATGATGCCGAAGTTCTCCTCGGCCGAGCCGTAGGGCGGGCCGTAGTTGTTCGCGAGATCGAAGTGCGTCACGCCGCGGTCGAAGGCGCGGCGGATCATGGCGCGGCCGGTCTCGAAGACGTCGGCGCCGCCGAAGTTCTGCCACAGCCCGAGCGAGATGGGCGGCAGCACCAGGCCGGAGTTGCCGCAGCGGCGGAAGGTGGCTTTGTCATAACGGGCGGGGTTGGGAACGTAAGTGGTTTCCATAGGGATACTTTACTCTGCGTTGTCGATCTGCGCGCGCTGCAGCTTGTCGGAATAGTCGACGTACACCGCCTTCCAGGTGGTGAAGAAGTCGATGGCGCCAAGGCCCTCGCGGTGGCCGTTGCCGGTTTGCTTGACGCCGCCGAAGGGCAGATGCACCTCGGCGCCGATGGTCGGCGCGTTGATGTAGGTGATGCCGGCTTCGAGGTCGCGCATGGCGGCGAAGGCGTGATTCACGTTGCGTGTGTAGAGCGCGGTCGAGAGGCCGTAGTCGATCGAATTGGCGATCTCGACGCCTTCTTCGAAGGTCGAGAACTCGAGCAGCGAAACCACCGGCCCGAAGACCTCTTCGCGCGCGATGCGCATGTTGGGCGTGACGCCGCCGAAGGCCGTGGGCTCAAAGAAGGTTCCGTGCGCGTAGGCGCCGCCGGTCAGCGCGTGGCCGCCGCAGAGCAGCTTTGCGCCTTCCGCGATCGCGATCTCGACATACTCCTTCGAGGTTTCGATCTGCGCCGCGTTCACCTGCGGGCCGACTTCGACGGTCTCATCGAGACCGCTGCCGATCTTGAGCTTCTTCGCCCGCTCGACAAACCTCTCGGTGAACTCCCTGGCGATTCCCTTCTGCAGCAGGATGCGGCTGGTTGCGGTGCAGCGCTGACCCGTGGTGCCGAAGGCGCCCCACAGCGCGCCATCGAGCGCGAGGTCGAGATTGGCGTCGTCGAGCACGATCTGCGCGTTCTTGCCGCCCATTTCGAGCGAGACCGGCTTGAAGGTGGCCGCGGCGCGCTGGCCCACAAACGAGCCCACCGAGCTCGAACCGGTGAAGCTGATGGCGCGCACGTCGGGGTGCTCGATGAGCGCCGTGCCGGTGGCCGAGCCGCTTCCGCATACGATGTTCACCACGCCCGGCGGCAGACCGGCTTCGACCAGCGACTGCACAAGGTTGTAGGTGGACAACGGCGTGTCGGTGGCCGGCTTGATGACGCAGGTGTTGCCGCCGACGAGCGCGGGAAAGAGCTTCCAGCTCGGAATGGCCATGGGGAAGTTCCACGGCGTGATGAGCCCCACGACGCCGACGGGCATGCGCACGCTCATGGCAAATTTGTTCGGCAGCTCCGAAGGCGTGGTGACGCCGAACAGGCGCCTGCCCTCGCCGGCCACGTAAAGGGCTTCGTCGATGGCCTCCTGCACGTCGCCGCGCGTCTCGGCCAGCACCTTGCCCATCTCGCGCGTCATGTCGCGCGCGTACTTCTCCTTGTTCCCGATGAGGATGTCGCGTGCGTGCAGCAGGATCTCCGCCCGCTTGGGCGCCGGTGTCAGCCGCCACGAGTTGAATGCTTTCTTGGCCGCCGCCACGGCCGCGTTCACGTCTTCAGCATGGGAAGAAGGGAATGCGCCGACGATGTCGGAGTGGTCGGCAGGGTTGAGGTTGAGTATGGTTTTGCCGCTTGCAGCCGGAATCCACTGGCCGCCAATCAGATTGTGATAAGTAGGATAGGACATTAAAAACCTCGAAAGACAGGGATCAGGATCAGGGTTCATGGATCAGGACCGAAAGCGGCCGCTGGATCCTCGTCTGAAACTGTCGCAGTCCGCAGAACAGCATAACTCCCCGATTGCGGTTCCGGCCAGTCGCGTGGCGCCGGCGAAGACACAAGAGGGCAAAAAATCGAGGAATTCATGCAGGGCGAAATCCGGCTCGTATACTGCCTCCATGCAGCCTGTTAGCATTGTGGCCACGGTTTTGAACGAGGCTGAAGATATCGGCCGCGTGGTACCGAGCCTGCTCGGGCAGGAGCCTTCGGCGGCGGAGGTGATCGTGGTCGACGGCGGCTCGACGGACGGTACCTGGGAGTGGCTGGAAGCTGCGGCAGCTCAGGATGCGCGCCTGAAGCCGATCCGCGACGAGACGTGCAGTTTGAAGTACTCGCCCGGACCGGTGTCGCGCGGGCGCAATACCGCGATTCGCGCGGCCAGGTCCGAGATCATCGCCTGCGCCGATGCCGGATGCACCTACGCGGCAGATTGGCTCAGGAACCTGACTGCGCCGATCGCCGCAGGCGAGGCGGAGTACGCGCTGGGCGGGTCCTGCCTCGATGCCAATGGCTGCACGGTGTGGGATGTGGCCTCGGCGCCGTTTTTCAGCATCCGGCTCTCACCTGTGGAACCCACCAAGTCATGCACGGCGCGGTCGATGGCGTTCACCAAATCGCTCTGGGAGCGGATCGGCGGCTTTCCCGAAGAGGTGCTGGTGGGCGAGGATACGCTCTTCGATCTCAAAGCGCGTCAGCGAACAAAGCCAGCCTTCATCGCCAACGCCAAGGCGCGCTACCGGCCGGGAAACAGCTTCCACTCGGCCACGCATCAGATGGCGCGCTACGCCTTCAGCGACGGCCAGGCGGGCGTACGCTGGAGCCGCATGTTTCGCAATGCCGCCCGCTGCGTTCTGGAGGTGCTGGCGCTTGCGAGCCTCGCGTGGACGCTGGTCCCACTGCTGGTGATTCTGGCGCTCGAATCGTGGTACGCCTTTCACCGCGACTGGCGGCATCTGGGCCGATTTGGAGCAAAGGCCGTGCTGGCGCGGTTTGCCTTCTCGGTGGCCGTGCCCTGGGTGGTGGCCGTGAATCAGATTTGGGGGCGCTTCTCAAAGAAGCCGCTTACGAATTGGCAGAATGTGGGAAACAGGGAATAGGCAATAGGGACTAGGCAATAGGGAACAGGAACCAGGGAACAGGGCGGCCTACGTGCGAGGCGGGACAACATAAAACAGGATGGCGAAGTAGTGGGCGGCGCTGCCGGCGAGCACAAAGAGATGCCACGCGGCGTGGAAGTAGCGGATGCGGTCAAGAGCGTAAAAGATGACGCCGAGCGTGTAGGCAAGTCCTCCAGCCGCCAGCCAGTAGGTGGCGTGCCAGCCGACGGCGTGAAGGAGTGAGCGCGCCACGAAAACCACGAGCCATCCCTGCACCAGGTAGATCGCCGTCGAGAGAAAAGCGAGCGGGCCGTGCGTAAAGCGGTCCATCGCGATGCTTTTGGCCACCACCCCAATGATGGCCAGCCCCCACACCACGCCAAACAGGGTCCAGCCCAGCCTGCCGCGCAGTGAGACCAGCGTGAAAGGCGTGTAGGTGCCGGCGATGAGAATGTAAATCGCCGCGTGGTCAAGGGCATGAAAGACCGGCCGGGCGCGTGTGCGCACCAGCGCGTGATAGAGCGTCGAGGAGAGATAAACCAGAATCAGCGAGCCGGAAAAGACCGCGCAAGCGACTACGACCCGCGTCGAGCCGCGCGTCGAAGCCGCCATGAGGCAGATGGCCCCGGCAATGGCCAGCGCGACGCCGATGCCGTGGGTGATCGAGTTGGCCAGAATGTCGCCGAGATGGGGACGCGCAGGCACAAGTTGATCATAGCGCGGCCGCGCCAGAGGGAACGCCGCGTCCGGCGCGGTCCCAAATTGGAACCGGCGCGGACAGCGGGAATTTGCGCCGCAACTGGCCTCCGCCGGGAGCGCGCCGCTCTTGAGCGCGGCTTCCCGCGGAACTAGGTTCAGTGCATGACGTGCAAGTTGGACCCTTTGCCGCCTGCGGGACGGGTCTGGTCGATGGCGAACGCGATTGCGATTCCGGGTAGCGCCGAGCCCCAGCCTGTCGTGGCCCATGGTCCTGCGCCGCCGGATCTTTGCAGTTGCCTGACGGCGGTCGCGCGCGGCTGCCAGCAGACGCTCGCGAAGAACCCGATGCACGCCGGCGCGCTCGCCGGCATGTGCCTGGTGGCGATGGCCAGCCGGCAAACCGAGGCAGCCGTCAAGATGGCTTCGGCTGCGGTAGCGGCTGCTCCGGAGTTTGTGCCGGCGTGGGTTGCGCTTGGGCAGGCGCTGGCGGCGGCTGGGAGACGCGAGGAGGCGGCAAAGGCCTACCAGCAGGCGCTGCGGCTCGACGGTACGAATGCGCTGGTGCGGCTGGGACTGGGCGAGTTGAAGATGGCCGCGGGACTGCCACAGGAGGCGCTGACCGAGTTCGAGATGGCCCTGCGGCAGCAGCCGGGGATGGTCGCCGTGCATTTGGGATTGGGTCATGCGCTGGCCATGCAGGGCCGCAACGAAGAGGCGCTGGCGCGGTACGAGGCCGCGTTGGCGCTGCGGCCGCGGCTGGCGGAGGGCGAGTTTGCCGCCGGATTCGCGCTGGCGCGGCTGGGGCGGCAAGACGAGGCGGTGACGCGCTACCGGCGCGCTGTGGCCGCGCGCCCCGACTTTGCCGCCGCGTGGATCAACCTGGGCAGCCTGTTGCGCGAACAGGGACGGGATCTCTTTGCCGAGGCGGCGCTGCGGCGGGCCGTCGAGCTGCGGCCGGACCTCGTCTCGGGCTGGGTCAATCTGGCGATTCTGGAGCGGGATCGGATGCGCCCGGAGGCCGCAGGGGACTGTCTGCGCAAGGCCTTCGCGCTGAATCCCGCGCAGGTGGAGACGCTGGTGGCGTGGTGCCAGTTTCGCATCGCCGAGCGGGATCTGGCCGGTGCGTGGGGCTGGCTGCGCTGGGCGCTGGCGCGAGATCCCGAGTTCGATGAGGCTGTGAACATGCATGGAATCCTGCTGCATCTCGACGGGCGGCAAGAGGAGGCAATCGAGAGATTCGAGCGGGCCGAGGCGCTGGGCAATCAGGCGGCGGCCTCGAACCGCGGCAACTCGCTGATCGATCTGGGGCGGATGGACGAGGCGCTTCGGGCGCATGAGGCGGCGGTCGAGCGCGCCCCGGAGAATGCCGGCGCACGGTACAACCTGGCGCTCACCGAGTTGCGGCTGGGCGACTGGGAGCGGGGATGGGCCAACTACGAGGCGAGGTGGGGCTTTCGCGAGGTGCATCGGCGCCCGCGGCGGTTCAGGCAACCGCGCTGGCGCGGCGAGGCGTTGCGCGGCGAGCGGGTGCTGCTGCACTGCGAACAGGGACTGGGCGACACGATCCAGTTCTGCCGCTACGCCGCGCTGGTGGCGGCGCGGGGCGGCTTTCCCATCGTACAGGCGCAGCCGGCGGCAGAGCGGCTCATGCGCTCGCTCGCCCTGGTGCGCGCAGGGTTGGCGGAGACGGCGGTGCTGGGCACGGATCCGGCAGAGTTCGATCTTGAGTGTCCGCTCCTGAGCCTGCCTGCCGTCTTTCGCACCACCGTCGACGCGGTTCCGTGGGAGGGTGCGTACCTGAGTGCGGACCCCGAAGAGGCGGCGGAAAAGCTCGCGCAGCTTCCCAGCCGCGGCCCGGGGTTGCGCATCGGCCTCGCGTGGGCGGGCAATCCGCGCTACAAGGCGGATCATCTGCGGTCGATGCGCCTGGCAACGCTTTTGCCGCTGCTGCGTGGAGCAGGCCGGCAGATTGGCCCGGCGTGGGTCTCGCTGCAAAAGGGCGAGGCGGCGGAACAGTTGGCTGACCTGCCGGTGGAGATTCCCCTTTGGGACGGGTCGAGCGGCGACCGCGATCTGGCCGAGACGGCGGCGCTGATCGCAGGGCTCGATCTGGTGATCTCCACCGATACATGCATTGCGCACCTGGCCGGAGCCATGGGCAAGCCGGTCTGGATTCTGCTGCCGCACCTCGCGGACTGGCGCTGGATGGAAGCCTCGGAGACGACGCCGTGGTACCCCTCGGCCCGGCTCTTCCGGCAGAGCGCGCCAGGAGACTGGGCAGGCGTTCTTGATCGCGTGCGCGACGCTTTGCGGGTGCATCCTGCCGATGTGACCGGCCCAAGGATTGCGCATTCCGGTGCGGACTTGACTATTTTCCGCTGATGTTAAACAAGTTAGCTTGATCGCAGAATTGTCTTGACAAATTAAACTCTATTATATAGAGTACTCTTTATTGAAGATTCCCCTATGTTGAATAGGCGGGCAGAGGAGGGTGTATGGCAGACGAGATGGATAGCAAGGATCTGGCCGAGCGGGTGCGGCTGATCGAGAGCATGATGACGGAGGGCCGGCGGAAGACGGAGAGCTGGGGATGGTCGTTTGTGCTGTGGGGTGTGGCCTACTACGTGGCCACCGCGTGGGCCAGTTGGGGCAAGAGCAACCTGGCGTGGCCGGTGACGATGGTAGCCGCCGCGCTGATCACGGCGATTGCCGCATCGCGCATGTCAAAAGGGCAGCCGGAGACAACGGCAGGGCGTGCCGTGGGCGGGGTGTGGGCGGCGATGGGCATTGCGATTTCGGTGCTGCTGTTTTCGCTGGCCTTTGCCGGGCGCTACGACGGGCATGTTTTTGTGGCGGCGATCGGTGCGATGCTGGGCCTGGCGAATATGGCTTCGGCGATTGTGCTCCGGTGGAAGGCGCAGTACTTTTGCGCGGTAGTCTGGCTGGCGACCACGGTGGTTGCGAGCTTCGGCTCCGAGACTGCGACCATGATCGCCTTTCTGGCAGCGGTTTTTGTGGGCTTGATCGGCTTCGGTATCTACGCCATGATGTGCGAATCGCGGCGGCGGCAACGGGGAGCGGTCCATGCCTGAGATGCGCGAGGGGCCTGGGCTGCCGGAGTTGAATCCCGTAATTCATGGCAAGCTGCGGCTGGCGCTGCTCTCGCTGCTTGCCGGGGTCGACGAGGCGGAGTTTACCTGGTTGCGTGCGAAGACAGGGGCGACCGACGGGAACCTGGGTGCGCAGTTGATGAAGCTCGAAGAGGCAGGCTACGTCTCTGTCGAGAAGAAGTTTATGATGCGCAAGCCGCAGTCGCTTTACCGCATTACGCAGAGTGGCCGCGAGGCGCTGGCGGAGTATGTGGCGGCGCTCAAGCAGTTGCTGGGCGTGGCGGCAATGTGAGGACAGCAGACAGCAGTCAGCAAGCTGCAAAAACTGTTTACTGTTTACTGTTTGCTGTCTGCTGTTTGCTGTTTGCTGTCTGCTGTTTGCTGTTTGCTGTTTGCTGTTTGCTGTCTGCTGTCTGCTGTTTACTGTCCGCCGTCTGCTTCGAGATTCGCACGCACCCGCCGCATGATGCCGAGGTAGAACGCCAGATTGTGGATCGTGTTGAGCGTGCCGGAGAGCGCCTCGCCGGCCTGCATCAGGTGGCGCAGGTAGGCGCGGGAGTAGCGCCGGCAGACCATGCAATCGCAGGCCGGGTCGGGCGGGCCTTGGTCCTCGGCGTACTGCTTGTTTTTGATGTTCAGGCGGCCTTCGCTGGTGAAGAGCAGGCCGTGGCGCGCGGCGCGCGTGGGCAGGACGCAATCCATCATGTCCACGCCTAGGCGCGCGTATTGTTCGATCTCGTCGGGGTAGCCGACGCCCATCACGTAGCGCGGCTTGTCCCGGGGCAGCAGCGGCAGGGTTTCCGCGATGATTTCCAGGGTCAGCTCGCGCGGCTCGCCCACGCTCAGGCCGCCGATGGCGTAGCCGTCGAACTCCATCTCGACAAGTTGCCCGGCGCACTGCCGGCGCAGGTCCGGATACATGCCGCCCTGGACGATGCCGAAGAGGCGCTGCGTCCGCCCTCCGAACTCGTCCAGCCACGCTACTTCGTGCCGGTGGGCGCGGAAGTGATCGAGCGACCGGCGCGCCCAGGCCATGGTCAGGCGCAGGCTCTCTTCGGCACGAGCGCGATCGGCCGGATACTCTGTGCACTCGTCAAAGGCCATGACAATGTCGGCGCCGAGAGCGATTTGGACTTCCACGGAATGTTCAGGGGTAAAAAAGTGTGAGCTCCCGTCGAGGTGGGAGCGGAAGCGCACACCGTCGTCGGTCACCTTGCGCAGTTCGTTGAGAGAAAAGACCTGGAAGCCGCCCGAGTCCGTGAGCAGGGCGCGCGGCCAACTGATGAACCGGTGCAGGGCGCCCATGCGGCGGATGGCCTCGTGCCCGGGGCGCAGATAAAGGTGATAGGTGTTGCCGAGAATGATCTGGGCGCCGAGGGCTTCGAGCGTGTCCTGCGGGACGGCCTTGACCGTGCCCTGCGTGCCGACGGGCATGAAGACGGGGGTTTCGACCGTCTGGTGCGGCAGATGGAGGCGCGCGCGGCGTCCGCCGGATGAAGTCTCGACCAGAAGTTGGAGAGGACGGGTCACGGATCGATTTTAGCGGGCGAGATGGGCAGTCCAGTGATCGGATTCGATCCTGGTAGCGTCAATCTGGTCGGTGGGGATTGACAGGGCTGCGAGCAGTTGGGCGATGGTTTCGCCGGAGCGTGGGTCGCGGAGATCCGGCGCGACCTCGTGGAGCGGGACGAGGACGAAGGCGCGTTCGGCCAGGCGCGGGTGCGGGAGTTCGAGGCCGGATGCGCCGAGCACCAGATCGCCGTAGAAGAGCAGGTCGAGATCGAGGGTACGCGGGCCGTTGGGCCGGCGCGGGTCGCGTGTGCGGCCGAAGCCGTGCTCGATGGCGAGGAGCATCGAGAGCAGACCGCGCGGCGAGAGATCGGTTTCAAGGGCCAGAACGGCGTTGACGAAGCGGGGCTGTTTGGCGAAGCCGACCGGCGCGGTGGAGTAGAGCGAGGAACACGCGGCGATGCGGCCGATGGCGGCCAGGCGCTCCGCGGCTGCTGCCAGCGTGGCTTCCGGTGGGCCTGTGGGGCTTGAAAGATTGGCGCCGAGGGCGATATAGGCGAGCGGCATTCTCTTAAAAGAGTAGCGGAGCGGCTGGAGATAGCCAATCGGCAAATCTGCAGCTCCATGCGGTTCCTCGCCTTTTGGGGGAGAAGTCTGTGAGACTCCTCGCGGTTGATTTGCGCTCGATCTGGTAGCATCGGACTTCGGAGAACTTGCATATGGACACACTGGCGGGCGCAGGGCTGGGAGCCCGGCGCAATGAGGATATTGCACTCGATCTGATGAAGTTTGTGGCGGGCACGACGGGCGTGGGCAAGCAGGCTGCGCCTACGACGGGTTTCAGCGGCGCCGGCGCGGCCAAACCTGACGAGCACGTAAATCAGTTGCTCGAGCTCTACAGCCGCTGCCTGAAGGCGGTCGAAGGGAACGGCTAGGAAAGAGGCGCGGCATCGGCGGCGAACAGCAAATTCGCGTGGCTGTGGTGGGCGCCGGCGCTTTTGGGCGCAACCATCTGCGCGTCCTGCGCGAGCTTGAAGCAGAGCAGGCGGGCGCGGCCCTGGTGGCGGCCGTCGAGCCCAACGCGGCGCGCGCCGGCGAGGCGGCCAGGCAGTTCGGAATTTCTGTCTTCGCCAGCGTCGATGCTTTGCTCCGGGCCGATCTGAAGCTCGACGCAGCCTGCGTGGCCGTGCCTACGGTCAAGCATTACGAAGTTGCGTCGCAGTTGCTCGATGCCGGTCTCGACCTGCTCGTCGAGAAGCCGCTCGCGGCGACGCTCAGTGAAGCCGATGCTCTACTCCAAAACCAGAAAAGAATTGTGCAGCCGGGGCATCTGGAGCGGTTCAACCCGGCGGTGCTGGCGGTTGAGCCCTCGCTCAAACGGCCGATGTTTTTCGAGGCGCACCGGCTGAGCGTCTTTACGCCGCGCTCGCTCGACGTGGATGTGGTTTTGGATCTGATGATCCACGATCTGGATGTGGTGCTCACCTTTGCCGGTTCGCCAGTGCGCGAGGTGCGCGCGGTGGGCCTGCCTGTGGTCTCGCCCAGGGTGGACATTGCCAACGTGCGCGTGGAGCTGGAGTCGGGCTGCGTGGCGAACTTTACGGCGTCCCGCGTCTCGACGGAGCGCGTGCGGAAGCTGCGCTTCTTCGAGCCGCGGCAGTATGTGTCGATCGACTACGCGCGGCGGGATGTGCTGATCATTCGCATGGAGGATCAGAAGGCCGGCGCACCCAACGCTCAACTGGCGCAGGCCGCCGCGGAGTTTTTAAAGACAGGCAAGCTTGACGCGGCGGCGATGCAGTCGATTCTCGGATCGGGGAAGATTCCCGCGGGACTGATGATGAAGGTGCTG
This sequence comes from Occallatibacter sp., assembly GCA_049977045.1. Lineage (GTDB taxonomy): Bacteria > Acidobacteriota > Terriglobia > Terriglobales > Acidobacteriaceae > Telmatobacter. The sequence goes on along the minus strand of JBMFHB010000008.1, from coordinate 38,745 downwards.
GCGGCGAAGAACGATCCCGAGAAGCTGCGGGAGATTGCGAAGGGACTGGCGGGGCCGCTCGCCGAATCTCACGCGCAAACGCGTTCTCAAGATGGACCGGCGCCGGGCCTGAGCTTTGTGAAGCCGGAAGTTGCGCCGGGCGAGCCGCTGAAGCTCGAAATTCTCTCGTTTCTGGAGTCGGTTCGTACGCGCCGCCCGCCAAAAGTGACGGCACAGCAGGGACGCGCCGCGCTGGAACTGGCGCTGGCCATTCAGGCCGAGATGGCCGCGCACGCCGAGCGGGCGGGATTGAGCCAGTTTTTTTGAGCCGAAGCGAGGCTTCTGGCGCCCCGCTCTCGTCCTTCGCGGAGTCAGGCAGAGGCTGCGTCAGAGCACATCGCCCCATTGCGGCGAAGCTGCAAAGGCTGCGTGAATCAGCCCCACGTGGGAGTAGGTCTGCGGGAAGTTTCCCCACATGCGCTTCTCCGTGGGATCGTAGTCTTCGGCAATCAGCCCCAGTGGCGACAGCGTGGCAAAGACTCGCTCAAAGACCTCTTTCGCCCTGTCGCGGCGTCCCATCGCGGCTAGGGCTTCGATGAGCCAGAAGGTGCAGATCACGAAGGCGACCGTGGGTTTGCCGAATCCGTCGTTCAAGCTGTAGCGTTGCAGCCAGTCTCCGAGCGAGAGATCCTTGTGAATCTTCTCGACGGTGCTCATCAGCATGGGGTCGTTGGGCGGCAGAAAGCGCAGGCGAACCATCTGCAGGAGCGATGCGTCAAGATCTTCGCCGCCGTAGTGGCCGACAAAACTGTTCTGCTGCTTGTTCCACGACTGCGCGATGACTTCAGCGTGCAGGCTGTTGGCGGCGGAGTGAAACTCCGCGGCGTGTTCCGGCGCATACTGATCCGCAATGTTGCCCATGCGATTGGCCGCTGCCCAGCACATCAGGTTGGAGAAGGTCTGCGGCTTCCATTCAGCGCGATATTCCCAGATTCCCGCGTCCGGCTTGCCGGCGACGGAGATCGCCTTGCGCGCCAGTCCCTCCATCAATTTCAGCGCGGCCGGCGAGCGTTCCGCGCTCATGCGTTCGTCGAGAAAGATCGGCGACAGCGCCAGAACCATCTCTCCATAGATGTCGTTTTGATGGTGCAAGGCCGCGCCGTTACCGATGCGCACCGGTTTTTCTCCGTTATAGCCGGGCCAGTTTTCAAGAATCGATTCTTCGAGATTTTCCGAGCCGTCGACGCGATAGAGCGGAGCCAGCGTGAGCCCCGGCGCGCCGCCAGCCACGTTCAGCAGGTATTGGACAAACTGCTCGCGCTCTTCGAACTGTCCCAGCAATCCAAAGGCGCTCAGCACGTAGTAGGAGTCGCGCAGCCAGCAATAGCGATAGTCCCAGGTGCGTCCGCTGCCGGGCGATTCGGGAATCGAGGTCGTCATGGCGGCGATGATCGCTCCCGTGTCTTCAAAGCAATGAAGCTTCAAGGCCAGGGCCGAGCGGATCACTTCCTTCTGGAATAGAGGCGGGATGTCGCATTGCTTCACCCACCGCTGCCAGTAGCGCGTGGTTTCGTTCAGGAATCGCTCGCACAAGGGCGCGAGCGGTTCTTCGATCGGCGCGCCCCACGTGAGAACCATGTGCTGGCGGCCGGTGAGCGTGAATGGCTTGCCGTTCAGATAGGAAAGGGCGATGTCGGTGGTCAGCCGCAGCTCGCTGTCGAAGCCCTCGAAGCGCAGATGGTGTGAGCCCTCGGCTGTCTTCGGCTGTTTTTTTGACCAGCCCAGTTTAGGCGCGCAAACGATCTCGATGCGAGGCGTGCCCGAGATCGGCTCCAGAATCCGAAACAACTGCTTCGGGCGGAATGCGCGATCGAAGTGAATAAAACGCGGAGCGAAATCGATGATCTTGAAAGACCCTGTCGCCGTATGAAAGGTGGTTTCGAGGATGTTGGTGTTGGGCAGGTATGCCTGCGTCCCGGCTTCTCCGTCGGCAGGTCCGATGCGGAAGCAGCCGCCCTCCTGCTCATCGAGAAGAGTGGAGAATACCGGCTCTGAATCGAAGCGGGGAAGACAGCACCAGCAAATCTCGCCGCTCTTGTGGATCAACGCTGAAAACTGGCAGTTGCCAATCAGCCCAAGATCTTCGATTCGCATGGTCCCGGTGCGTTGCATCGCTACAGCCATTAGAATTAAAGTATGACACGTTTGGCGCGGTTTATCGTCGCCCTGCTCATAGCCCTTTCCCTGCTCACCTGGGCCGTGTCTGGCGTAGTGCAGACCACCACGCACGAGTGGTTCGAGCGCGATGTCAGTGCGCGCGTGCGACTGGTGCTGGCTAGCGCCACGCAATCCATGGCAGATGCCTGGTACGATCCCGAGGGCCTGCAAAAGCAGTTGGCCGCTATCGATCACGACCAGCGCGTGATCGGAGTGGCGGCTTGCAATACAGACCTGACAACGCGATCGATGACGCCGGACCTGCCCGAAGAGTTTCGCTGTCCGGAGGTCGGGTCGCGGGTTCGCGCCGCGGATAAAGGCGCAGTTGAAGCCAGTCCGAGGTTCAGGGAGTGGAGCACGATCGCAACGCTTCCCACCGGCCGCGTGCTGGTCACCGCGATGCCGATTGTGAGTCAGGGGCAGGTGTTGGGCTTTGCCATTCTTGTTCATGACTTGAGCTACATTGCGCAGCGCGAAGCCAGAGCCCAAACCTTCCTGCTTGTCGTCTTCGGCATTCTTGCGGTGTTGTCCTTCGGTATCCCGCTGCTCGTGGCCCGGAATGTGCGCCGCGACTGGAGCACGGAGTTGCGCAAACTGCTGCGCGGAGGCGGAAAGCAGCGCAGGGAGTTTCAGCCGATTCTGGGCGACATGCGCGAGTTGATTGCGCGCATGGCCGACGAGCGCGAGGATTCGCCCGGGCAGTGGACGCCGGATCGGCTGAAGCAGGTTCTCAACCGCAATCTGCACGGGGAAAAGATTGTGATTCTGGCCAACCGCGAGCCGTACGTTCACATTCACGGCGAGGATGGCGGTATCGAGGTCCAGCATCCGGCGAGCGGCCTGGTGACGGCTCTGGAGCCGATCATGCGCGCCTGTTCCGGCGTGTGGGTCGCTCACGGCAGCGGAAATGCCGACCGGGAGACCATCGATCGTCACGATCACGTGCGCGTGCCGCCGGAGGAAGAGTCGTACCACATACGGCGCGTGTGGCTCACGGAAGAAGAACAGCAGGGTTATTATTACGGCTTTGCCAATGAAGGGCTTTGGCCCCTCTGCCATATCGCGCACGCGCGTCCGGCCTTCCGCGCCGAGGACTGGGCCTATTACCAGAAGGTCAATCGGAAGTTCGCCGACGCAGTGTGCGAGGAGGTGGACTCCGATGAACCCATCATTCTTGTTCAGGACTATCACTTTGCTCTGGCGCCGGCCATGATTCGCAAGCGGCTGCCCTCCGCGACGATCATTGCGTTCTGGCACGTTCCCTGGCCCAACGCCGAGCGCATGGGAATTTGCCCCTGGCATAACGAACTTCTCGAAGGAATGCTGGGCAGCAGCATCGTCGGCTTCCACACGCAGCTTCACTGCAACAACTTTCTCGACACCGTGGACCGCTATTTGGAGACCCGGCGCGACAGGGAACAGAATGCGGTGATCATGAAAGGGCACAGGACGCTGGTCCGCCCTTATCCGATCTCGATCGAGTGGCCGGTGCACTGGGTTGAAGCGGCGCCCAGCCCGGAGGAGTGCCGCGCCGAGGTGTGGAAGAGCCTGGGATTGAAATCCGACTCCCTGCTCGGCGTGGGAATCGACCGCCTGGATTACACCAAGGGAATCGAAGAGCGGTTTGCCGCGGTTGAGTTGCTGCTGGAGCGTCATCCGCAGTTCCGCGGCCGCTTTACCTTTGCCCAACTGGCCGCGCCCAGCCGCACCAAGATCGAGCGATACAAGGATCTGAACGAGACCGTCGAGCGGCTGGCGCAGCGGATCAACGAGCGCTTCGGCACGGCGGACTGCAAGCCGATTGTCCTGCTGCGTTCGCACCACGAGCCGCCCGAGGTATTTCGCTTTTACCGCGCGGCGGATCTTTGCTACGTGAGCAGCCTGCACGACGGCATGAACCTGGTGGCCAAGGAATTTATCGCTGCGCGCACCGATCTGCGCGGCGTGCTTATCCTGAGCGAATTTACCGGGGCGGCGCAGGAGCTGACGGAAGCATTGATCGTGAACCCGTACGACCTGGAAAAAAGCAGCGACGCCATGGCCGCTGCGCTCGTGATGCCCGAGGAGGAACAACAGGATCGTATGCGATCCATGCGCTCGATGATCGGCCGGTTCAATGTTTATCGCTGGGCGGGAACGATGCTTGGAGATGCCGCGCGCCTGCGCAATCAGGAGCGGCTCACCGGGCGCCTGGCCGAACATTCGCCGGTTAACTCAACCGTCTGACGATGAGATATCTTCTTTCAAAAACATCGCTCCCGCTTGTGAAGCGGCTGGCCGCGGAGCGCACTCTGTGCGCCTTCGACTTTGATGGCACGCTTGCGCCGATTGTCGATCATCCTCGCCTTGCCAGGATGCGCGGCCCCACGCGAAGACTGCTCAAGCGCGTGGCATCGCTTTATCCGTGCATTGTCGTTTCGGGCCGGAACAGAGAGGACGTGTGCGGAAAGCTGCACGGCATCCCGCTGGCCGGCGTCTTCGGCAATCACGGTGCGGAGGCTGGCGGCAGAAATCATGAGGACCGGCGCATCGAACGCTGGAAGGCCGCGCTGCAGGCCGAACTGGGAAATCTGCCCGGCGTCTGGGTCGAGGACAAAGGCTCCTCGCTCGCCGTGCATTACCGCCAGTCCACGCGGCCCGCGCAGTCGCGCCGGCGCATTGCCGAGGCGGTCGCGAAGTTGAACGAGGCCCGCACCTTCGGCGGCAAGAAAGTGATCAACCTCGTCGCGAATGGCGCCCCGACGAAGGGCGACGCCGTGGCTGCCGAACGGGACCGCCTGCACTGCAATTGGGTGGTGTATGTTGGCGACGACGAAAACGACGAGGACGCCTTTGCGATGAAGGGAAACCTCGTTGCGGTGCGCATCGGCAGAAAGAAAAAAACCCATGCCGGCTACTATCTGCGATCGCAGGCGGAGATCGACGAACTGCTTAAATGGATGGCGCGCTTGCGATCGGCGAAATCCTGACAGGGCTTCCTTTTTACAGGGATATAATTTTTTTTGCTAGCTCCCTGCAGTGGGTGCAATTAGTCGCGCCGCGCGGGGCAGTTCCCCTGGTTACAGTAGCTGCAGACTCACAGCCAAGCCTTCCAGAACCTCACCATTTCGTGCCCCACTTTCTTTCCGTTCTTGGGACGACAGGGTGGGAAACCATGAACTCCAGAGGTTCGAATTCATGCGGCAGCGGGCTCACTGCCGTGCGAAGAATTGGAAGACGCAGACCGAGCAGGCGCGGCGGCACTGGGGACTCCGGAACCGCCCCTCGGCGGATCGCTACTTAGCGCGTTCGCCGGCTGATAGCCATCATGTGCCCGTCCGGTCTGTCCAGTCAAAGGCCGATAGCCCCTTTCGACAATCGCGGCGGGTTGAGGGGAGTTGTTCTGTGGCATCTCCTACTCCTTCTCTTTATTCTACTCGCTTTCTATTCGAAAAACTCTACTGCCCGGATTTCATTCTGCATGATTATGATACCTCGCGTCTGCTCGATCTTTTTCAGGAATCGGCCTTCCTCATCGAGAGTCCAAACCTCCTCGAGATATATCTGTTCCTCGGCCGGATTGGAAGATGCGAAAGAGTGGGTGGCAAATCGGCCTCCGATCCGCAAGCCATTCTTGAGATGAACGATAATCCAGTACGGGTTGCGCTTTCCAAAAACGTAGTCCCAGGGTTTTTGAATAGGATTCGTGAAATGTTTGGCGATCGGCTGCCAGGACGCTAGCTTTAGATAAGCGAACGGCCAGCACGCGGGAATGGCCACCATGATCATGGCAATCGCAAGCGAATACAGAATGAAATGCCGATGATAGAAATCGTTGGTTTGGATCCACGCGATAAGCCAGAAAAGCACGCCAAAGTTCAGGGTGCTATAGCTGATTGCTTCCAAAAGCGATCTCGATGCTTCCCTTGGCACTCCCGGAACCATCAGGTCGTACACCTTCATCGAGATGAAGCCAGGTAGGAAGAAGATGACGAACAAAGTGAACTTATCCGCGCTCCAGATATCAATATCCATACGAGCAGCATGGTCCTTTCAACCCCGCCGGAATCGAGGATCAAACAACTCTCCTCGTGGGTCGCAGTCATTGTACTCGCAGAAGCGCGAAAGTTGGTTGGGCTCTATTCGTTGCCATTCTTTACGGTAACTGCGTCACATCCCAGCCGCCGCCGAGAGCGCGAATGAGGCTGACGCTCGCGGCAAACTGGCGGCTCTCGATGTCGAGCGCCGTGACCTGGTTTTGCAGGAGCGTCTGCTCTGCGGTCAGGACTTCAAGATAGCTTGTCACGCCGCCTCTGTAGCGGGTATTCGACAGATTGAACGAATTCTGCGCCGCGATGACGGCGTTCTGCTCGACCTGGGCTTCCTGCTCCAGAATACGCAGGCTTGCGAGCTGGTCTTCCACGTCTTCAAAGGCGAGAAAAACGGTGTTGCGATAACCGTTGGCCTGAGCCTCGTAGGTGTGGCGAGCGGCAAGGGTAAGCGCGTGGCGCTGGCCGGCGTCGAAGAGCAGATCGGCGGCCTGCGCGCCCAGCGTCCAGATGGCGCTTGGTCCCTGAATCCATGTGCCGGGGTGGGCGCTCTCGAAGCCGCCGGTTGCGCCCAGCGCAATCGTGGGATAAAAGGCGCTGATGGCGATGCCGATCTGCGCGTTGGCGGCGTCGGCCAGCCGCTCCTCGGCGGCGATGTCCGGACGGCGCTCAAGCAGTTGCGAGGGCACGCCGAGCGGAATCCGCGGCAGCGCCACTTCCGGAGGTTGCCCGAGCGGCGACGCCGGAATGCTGAAGCTGGAGAGATCGTAGTTGGCGATGGTGCCGACGGCGTGCTCATACTGCGCGCGCGCCACGCTGAGATCGACGAGCTGCGCCCGGACGGTTTCAAGCTCCGTTTGCGCCTGCGCCACGTCGACGGCTGTGGCCACGCCGCCGGCGAACCGCCTCTGCGTCAGATTGAGCTGCCGCTGGAGGTCGGCGACGGTCGAAGTCAGCAGCTTGATCTGGGAGTCGAGTCCGCGCAGGGCGAAGTAGTCGGTGGCGAGCTCGGCGTGCAGAGTCAGGTCCACGTTTGCGGCCACGGCCGCGCTGGCTTGTGCCTGGGCGCGCGCCTGCTCCACCGTGAGCCGGATGCGGCCCCAAAAGTCGGGCTCCCAGCTGGCTTGGCCCGCAATCACCAGATCGGCATTCGCGCCGGCTGCGGACGCGCTCGAATTTGGCGCGTTGGCCGAGTTCCTGATGCCCTGCGTCGTCACCGCGCCCGAGATCGTGGGGTAGAGATTGGCGCGCGCCACGCTCACCTGATCGCGCGCGGCAAGGTAGGTATCGAGCGCCTGCTTGAGCTCGACGTTCGTGGTGGCGATGCGCTCTTCGAGCTGGTTGAGCTGCGGGTCGTGGTAGATCTCCCACCACTTGCCCTTCAACATGCCATCGGAAGGATTGGCTGGCTGCCACGAACCGCCGGCGGGATTCGGCGGCGGCGCGACTGACTGTGCGCCGGTTTCTTTGTAGACCGCGGGCGTCTTGTAGCCGGGCCGGTTGTAGTTGGGGCCGACGGGCTTGCAGGCGCTGAGGAAAAGCAGCGCGGCGAACCCGAAGACGGAAATGGACGCTGTGTTGAAAGGGACCGGCCGGGACGCACGCGCGGCGCGCCGGTCGAGCGCCGCCGGCTTCAAGACAATTCGTTCATCCGCGGGTCGCGCACCGGCCATGGCTACCGGCCTCCCGCCGGGGTGGACGCGTTGCCTGGATGAACGACGGTTACGCGTTCACCCTCGATCAGCGAGTCGGGTGGATCCTGGATGACCTGGTCGCCGGGTTTCAGTCCGGTAATGATCTGGGCCGTGGCGCCGTCGTCTTCGCCGATGGTTACATGCACCAGATGCGCCTTGTCGCCGTCGACGAGAGTGCCCAGCTCCAGGCCCTCGCGCCGGAAGATGAGCGCCGCCGTGGGCACAATAAACGTGGGGTTTGTGGCTGGAGTTTTGAAGTGAACCTGAGCCAGAGCGCCGGGCATCAGCTCACCGGAACGGTTGTTCACGTCGACCTCCGTCAGTAGAGTCCGGCTGGTGGGATCAATGGCGTCAGCCGTGCGCACCAGCGTTCCCACGAAGGTTTTTCCGGGATGTTCAGGGAAGGTCAGACCGATCTTCATACCGCGCCTGAGATTGGGTGTATACACCTGCGGCACGTCGGCATAGACGCGCAGGGTCTGGAGCGACTGCATGTGGAAGAGCTCGTTGGCGGAACCTGCGCTGATCAACTGGCCGGTATCAATATTACGCGCGGTGACGACTCCGTCGAAGGGCGCGTAGACCTTTTCGAACGACTGGAGTTCCTTGAGCCTCTGCAGGTTGGACTGCGCGGAGTGGACCGCGGCAGCCGTTGCCGCGGCCTGGTTCACGTAGGTATCTGTATCCTGCTGCGAAACCGCGTCGGACTTGACCAGCCCCGAGTAGCGATCGGCCTGAATGCGGGCGATGTTGGCGTTGGCTCTTGCCGTGGCCAGGTCGGACTCGGCCTGCGCTACCTGCCTGTCCAGTTCCGGGGTGTCGATAACGGCCAGCAGCGCGCCTTTCTTTACGTGTGCGCCGATGTTGTAGTACCAGCGAACCAGGTAGCCGTCCGTGCGCGCGTAGATGGGCGAGTCCGTATAGGCGGTCACGTTGCCGGGCAGCACAAAGTTGTCTACAGGCGCGCCGGGCCGCGCCGGCGCCACCGAAACAGTGGGCGCGGCAAACTCGTAGGTGCGCTGGGCAAGAACCGCGTGGGCGTTCATGCGGCGCAGGATTCCCGCTGCCGCGAGCACGGCCAGAACCAGCAGGATGATGCCCGCGCCAGTGAGAATCCTGCGCGGTGGAATGACGTTGGGTTCCGGCGCGCCGTCATGGCTGTCCATGCCGCGCTGAGGGCCATTGGGAAGGCCGGGTTGAGGATGCGGATTGGGTTGATGGCTCATAAGACGGCTACTCCGGTGTCTCGTCAAACTCATCGAATTCACGGCCGGTGGATTCGCGCTTGATCTGGCGCTTGCGTCCGCGTTCGATGCGGCCGTGGATGAAGGAAAAGAAGGCAGGCACAAAGAACAGCGTGGCCACGGTGGCCACCAGCAGGCCGCCAATTACGGCGCGGCCCAGGGGGGCATTCTGCTCGCCGCCGTCGCCGAGGCCAAGCGCCATCGGCACCATGCCGATGATCATGGCCAAAGCGGTCATCAGCACCGGGCGCAGGCGGACAAAGCCGGCGTTCAGCGCGGCCTGCCGCGCGTCGCCCACCAGCACTTCCAACTGCTCGCGCGCAAAGCTCACCACCAGGATGGAGTTGGCCGTGGCCACGCCCATGCACATGATGGCGCCGGTGAGCGCCGGCACGCTCAGCGCCGTGTTGGTCAGGAACAGGAACCAGACAATCCCGGCCAGCGCCGCCGGCAGCGCTGAGATGATGAGAAACGGATCGAGCCAGGACTGGAAGTTGACGACGATGAGCAGGTAGACCAGCATGATCGAAAAGGCCAGGCCGCTCAGCAGGCCGACGTAGGAGCGGTACATGGTTTCGCTCTGCCCGCGGAAGATGAAATGCGACCCGCGCGGAAGATCCTTCTCGTGGCGCGCGACGATCTTCTCCATGGCGCGCGTTACGCTGCCCAGATCGGTTCCCTCCACGTTGGTGTAGATGTCAATGACCGGCTGAACGTCGTAGTGGCTGATCGTGCCCTGCTCGGCGCCGGGCGCGATCGCGGCCAGGTTGCCGAGTATCTGCACCGGCGCGGGAGCTCCCGGCGCGGCGGTGGGTGGAGCTCCCGGCGCGGGTGTGGCATCGGAGCCGGGGGCTACGGTGGATGCGGCGGCTCCCGTGGCGCGGATGGCGCCGGCGCCGGTGACGGACAGGCTTTCAAGCTCCGCCATGGTATCCAGGCGGTACTGCGGCGACTGGATGGCGATGTTGTAGGAGACGCCGTTGCGCGGATCGAGATAGAAGTTGGGGCTGGTCTGGAAGCTGCCGCTCAGCGCGACCAGCAGGCTCTGCGCCACGTTCTGCTGGGTGAGTCCGGTGGAAGCGGCCCGCGTGCGGTCCACATTCACCGTGAAGTTGGGATAGTTGAAGGGCTGCTGGATGCGCGCATCGGCCGCGCCGGGAACGTAGCGCAATTCGTTCAACATGCGCTCGGCGAGAGCGTGGTTGGCGTAGAGATCGGGCCCAACGATCTGGATGTCGATGGGCGCGGCCAATCCGAAGTTGAGGATCTGGGTCACGATGTCCACCGGCACCGTGTAAAACGTGACCCCGGGATAGTCGCGCGCCAGCGCCTTGCGCAGCCGCTCGATGTAGAGATCGCTGGGATGATGATTGTGCGTCAACTGCACCTGGATGTCGGCATCGGATGGGCCGACGGGCGCAGATGTGGAGTAGGACAGATTCAGCGAAGAGTACGGCAGACCGATGTTGTCGAGAATCGTAACCAGTTCGCTGGCCGGAATCTGCTGGCGGATCGTCTGCTCGACGTGATCGCAGAGAGCCGCCGTCTCTTCAATGCGCGTGCCGGTATGCGCGCGCACGTGAATCATGAACTGTCCCGCGTCCACCGAAGGGAAAAAATCCTGTCCGAGCCAGGGCGTAAGCCCCAGCGAGGCCAGAGCGGCGGCAAAAAAGACGATGATGAATGCGCCCGAATGGTTCACGCAAAAGGTGAGCAGACCGAGATAGCCGTGGCGGAATCGTTCGAAACCGGCCTCGAAAGCGGCCTGGAAGCGCGTGAAGGGATTGCGGCTCCCGTGTTTTTTCTGAGCCTCCACGTCGTCGTGCTCGCGGAGCAGGTACTTGGCCATGGTGGGCACAAGCGTGCGCGACAGGAAGTAGCTGGCCAGCATGGCGAAGACCACGGCCTCGGCCAGCGGAACAAAAAGGTAGCGCGCCACGCCGCTCAGAAAGAACATGGGCACGAAGACGACGCAGATGGCGAGTGTGGAGACGAGCGCCGGCGTGGCAATCTGCGCCGAGCCTTCCAGAATGGCCTGCTCCAGTTCGTGGCCCGTTTCCAGATAGCGGTTGATGTTCTCGATGGCGACAGTGGCGTCGTCGACGAGAATGCCCACGGCCAGCGCCATACCGCCGAGGGTCATGATGTTGATCGTTTCGTGCAGCGCGTAGAGCAGGATCAGCGAGCAGAGAATCGAAAGCGGAATCGAGACGGCGATGATGATGGTGGAGCGCCAACTGCCCAGGAAGACTAGGATCATGAGCGCGGTCAGACAGGCCGCAATGATGGCCTCGCGCACCACTCCGCTGATGGCGCTGCGCACGAAAATCGACTGATCGGAGAGGGCGACAATCTTCAACCGCCGGGGCAGTTGCCCCCTGAAGCTGGGGGTGGAGATGATGTCGCGCACGCTCTTGATGATGTCGAGCGTGGAGGTCGAACCGGTTTTCATGATGTTCATCATGATTGCCCGGCGCCCGTCGACACGCACGATATTGGTCTGCGGCGGATAGCCGTCGCGCACGTGAGCTACATCATGGATGTAAACCACCGTGCCGTTGACAGTCTTCACCGGCATATTGTTGAGCGCTTCGATCAGCGTCGGCGCGGAGTTGGTTTCCACCTGATATTCGAAACGGTCGAGTTTGATGGTTCCCGAAGGCGCGATGACGTTCTGCGCCGTAATAGCGCTGACCACATCGGCTGGCGAAAGTCCCCGCGCCTGCAATGCGTTCATGTCCAGGTCCACCTGGATCTGCCGTTGCTTGCCGCCGTAGGGGAAAGGGATCTGCGCGCCTTCCACGGTGGCCATTTCAACGCGGATGGTGTTTACGCCCACGTCGTACAACTGCTGCTCGGTGAGGCCGGGGCCGGAGAGACCCAACTGCAAGACCGGCACGCTCGAGGCGTTGTACTGGATGATGAACGGGGGAACGGTTCCGGGCGGCAGCGAGCGCAATTCCGTCTGACTGATGGCCGTCACCTGGGCCACGGCCACGCCGATGTTTACGTTGGGATGGAAAAAGACCTTGATGACGCCGACGCCCACCAGCGATTGCGACTCGATGTGGTCGATGTCGTTGACCGTTACAGTCATGCCGCGCTCGGAGTTGGAGACAATGCGGTTGGCGATCTGATCCGCTGACAGGCCAGTAAAGTTCCACACCACCGTCACCACGGGGATGTTGATGTTGGGAAAGATGTCCACCGGCATCGATTCGATGCTGAAGATGCCGAGGATCAGGATCAGCAGCGCAAAGACGACAAAAGTATATGGCCGCCTCAGCGCAAGCCGGACAATCCACATCATGGGCTTGGTACTCGCTCCTCGACCGGCAATCCGATCATGTTGTTGCGGCTCGCAGCCGGATGCGCTGTATCCTGCCCGCGCTGAGGCAGTGCCTGCCTCTACCGGGTTCGCGCCGGCTCCTTGCGCTCCTGGCCGGGTCGCTTGCGTGAGGTCCGGCCAAAATTCGTCTCGAAAAGAATATGTTAGCTGAAAGGAGCCGGTGACGACTCCGATTGTGAGATTTGCCGCAGGGCGATCGCATAAACGGATATGATTGCCTGATCGCGCCCTTTCAAAACCGTTGCCGAAGCTGGTTCATTCCGTTCATGCGATTGCCATGAGATTCGCCACGTCACGGCGAAATCTTCCCCGCCGGTGGTGCCCTGGGGCGTTGCGGCGCGTCTAACCGGCATATTTGCCGATACTGTGCGATGCACAGGCACCGCAACCCGGTTGCGTCCGTTAGACTGGATCATGGATTCCAACAAGGGATTCGGTCCTGCCTCCGGCGTACGGAGCGGCAGGCGATCTGTGGGAAGGGAACATTTCGAGAACCGGGAATCAGCCCAGGGAATTTGGTCCCCCCGGGACAGGAAGTTGCCGCCGGAGACCAGGGAGCTTGGGCAGGGTGGCTGCGGTCCTGTAAAATCGATCTTTCCTCAAGGCAAGGCCAGATTTTTAGGATGAGGGTGTGCATATTCTTCCTGTGAAGCAGAACTACTGTACGAAAAAGAATTTGTGCTCGCCGCAGGGCTTAAACCCGGTGAAGATCAAGCACACTTCCATCTTGCGCGTCGGCACGCTTGCGCGCCGCGTGGCGCGTCTGGCCGTGGTGGTGATCCTGGCGGCCGTTTCATCCGCGGCTTTGGCCCAGACCTCGAACACGATCGACCAGATTCGAGTCATCGGCAACCGCCGCATCCCGAAGGAAACCATCCTGGCCCGGATGTTTACCCATGCCGGCGACACGTACGATCCGGCTTCCATCGAGCGCGACTTCCATTCGCTCTGGAACACGGGATACTTCGAGGATCTCCGCATTGAGCGCGATGACACCGAGAAGGGCATCATCCTCGACGTCTTCGTCCGCGAGAAACCCTCGATCCGCGAGATCAACTACAAAGGACTGAATACCGTCACCGTCTCCGACGTGCTCGACCGCTTCAAGAAGGCCAAGGTTGGGCTCTCGGTCGACAGCCAGTACGATCCCACCAAGATCAAGGCGGCAGAGACGGCCATCAAGCAACTGCTTGCCGAGCACGGCCACCAGTTCGCCACCGTCAAGACCGATGTCAAGACGATTCCGCCGGCCTCGGTGCAGGTGAACTTCAACGTCAAGGAAGGACCGGTGGTCAAGGTCGGCAAGATCAGCTTTGTGGGCAACCGGCACCTGAGCTCGATCTACCTGCGCCGCTCCATGAAGAACCTGAAGCCCATCGGCATTCCCTACTCCATCATCTTCGAGGACCTTTTCCCGCAGACTTACGACTCCTCGAAGCTCGAAGAAGACACCGAGCGCGTGCGCCAGGCTTATCGCGACAAGGGCTACGCCAATGCCGCCGTCGAGGAGCCAAAGACGCAGATCCGCGACGAAGGCGGATTGAACTGGTTTACCTTCCGGCCGCGCAAGGGCAAGCGCATCGACATCCAGTTGACCCTTGAGGAAGGCGGCCGCTACCGGATGGGCCATATCACCTTCACGGGCAATAAGCAGATCACCAATGAGAAGGCCCTGCGCGCAACCTTCCCCATCAGGGACGGCGACTGGTTTAACGCCACGGCGATCGGCAAGGGTCTTGACAACCTGAAAAAGGCATACGGAAGCCTTGGCTACATCAACTTCGGCGCTGTGCCTACCGTGAAGACCGACGAAAAAGACAAGACCGTATCGCTGAACATCGATATCGACGAGGGCAAACAGTTCTACGTCTCGCGCATCGAGTTCCAGGGCAACACCATCACCCGCGACAGCGTCATCCGCCGCGAGTTGCTGCTCGACGAAGGATCGATCTACAACTCCCAGCTCTGGGAGTACAGCCTCCTGCGTCTGAACCAGCTCCAGTACTTCGAACCCCTCAAAGTGGATCAGGACTCCGAGGCTCACCAGGATCCCGACAACGGAACCGTCGAACTCCTCCTGAAGGTCAAGGAAAAGGGCAAGAACTCGATCGGCATGAATGGCGGCGTCAGCGGTTATAACGGCGCCTTCCTGGGCGTCAACTACCAGACCAACAACTTTCTGGGCTTGGGCGAAACCCTCAGCCTTCAGGCCAACCTTGGCTCGATCAGCCGTACCTTCCTGTTTGGCTTCACGCAGCCTTATATCGAGAACCGGCCCATCAACGTGGGCTTCCAGATCTACAACCAGAAGCAGGATTACAACGCGGCCAAGAACTACCAGGCGACCACGGGCGCATCGCTGAATCTCTCGGATGCCGAGAAGTCTCTCACGCAGAATTACAACGTCGGCTCCCAGGGCTTTAATCTCTCCGTGGGCTACCCGCTGCGGCGTCACGCCTTCCAGCGCGTGGGCATCACGTATTCCTGGACGAAATCGGACATCTCGGCCTTCAGCGCGGCATCGCAGACATTCTTCCAGACCATCGCCTTCCGCTCCGGAATTCAAGGGTCGAACCCGCTGGCTGGCATCATCACCAGCGCCGTCGGCCTCAGCTACTCTTACAACACGGTTTCCGATCCGCTGCGTCCCCGCAACGGCGAAGAGATCACGGGTTACTTCCAGTTGGCCGGACTCTGGGGCGACGTGCGCTATGTCAACCCCGTGGTCGCCTACAAGCGATTCATCCCCATGCACTACCTGAAGGCATCGCCGAATGGGCACAATGTGCTGGGCGTTCGCGCGCAGTTGGGCTACATCAGGGGTATTTCCGGCGACGTGGCGCCGCCCAACAACCGCTTCTACTCCGGCGGCGAGCAGGACCTGCGCGGATTCGACGAGCGCAGCTCCGGTCCTTACGGCTACGTTCCCACGCGTCAGAACTTCCAGCTCATGAATCCTGACGGCAGTTGCGTGCCGCGCGACCCCACCAATCCGGAAGACAACCAGTGTATCCAGGTGCCGCTGCCGATTTACGGTGTGGCCTCGATTGGTGGCGACACCAACCTGACCACCAACCTCGAATACATGATTCCCGTCGTCGGACCCTTCACTTTCTCGCTCTTTGACGACTTCGGCGTCGATTCAGCGGTCAGCCATGGCCAGTTGCTGCAAAGCCCCGAGGGATATGCCTCCCTCCTCGCGCCGCTTTACGGCTGCCCGGTCTTCAACAACGGTTCCTGCCAGGGCGGAATTCCCGGCTCGAAGGTCGGTTTCCAGCCAGACATCCGGCCCATCTCGGGCACCAACTTCGTGCCCCGCATGTCGGTAGGCGCGCAGCTTTCGGTGCTAATGCCGATCATCAACGCGCCGTTCCGGTTCTACTTTGCCTACAACCCGCTGCGCCTTTTGGAGACGCCCTATTGCAACGATGTGGTTCTTGGGCAAAAACAGCAGAGCTGCTCGGCTGAGCTGATCACCCGCGATCTGTTCCCGCCAGGCGGCGCAGGCGATTACACCTATGCGCAGTCTATTCAGGCCTACGGTGAGCAATACGTCTTCCGCGAGCCCCGCAAGACCTTCCGCCTGACGATCTCCACCACGTTCTAGGCCTTTGACTGCATGAAGAAGAACCTTCCGTGCCCCATCCTTTCGCCCGTTCTTTGGGTGAAAGGGTGGGATAGCACGAACTTCAAGGAACCAATTCATGCTGTCAGGAACCTAGAGAACCGGCCGCGGACTTCAGGCATGTCTGCAAACTGAATGCTTTGACAAGGGCACGGCCAAGGCCGTGCCCTTGTCTCAACCTGCCATCGCGGCAAGTTGAGCGAGGGGCAGGAGAATCTTCCGCGCATGAGGCTCGAAGAACAATTCGGCCAGATCGACATCTACCTGTTCGATCAAATTCTGCGCGGGAACATTGCGCCCTCGATGTGCGTGCTCGACGCCGGCTGCGGGTATGGACGGAACCTCGTTTACCTGCTTCGTGAAGGCTGCCAGGTCTTTGCGGCCGACGCCAATGCGCAGGCTGTCGAGCATGTGCGGAAGCTCGCTGTTTCGCTGGGCAATCCGTCGCCGGCCGGGAACTTCCGCGTCGCCCCGGTCGAGCAGATGCCGTTTCCCGGCGCCATCGCCGACGTGGCGATCTGCAGCGCGGTCCTGCACTTTGCCCGAAACCGCGAGCACTTCGACGCCATGGTCGACGAGCTCTGGCGCGTACTGCGGCCCGGTGGGCTGTTTTTCTGCCGCCTGGCCTCGCGTATCGGCATGGATTTTGAGCTGCTGCGCGACGGTGTCTACCGGGTGGGCAGCTCCGAGTGGTTTCTGGTTGACGAGCCGATGCTGCTGGCCCAGACACGCGCGCGCAACGCCGAACCGGTCGATCCAATCAAGACCACAGTTGTGCAAGGCAAGCGCTGCATGACCACCTGGGTCGTACGCAAGCCGAAGACAGCCTGAGGCAGCGCCCTCACAGCCTCAGGCCGGGGGGAAGTTCACCTTTCTTGTCGTGTGGCTGGCGGGGCATTCGGCGGCGCGGGTGGAGACTGTTCCCGGGTTCACTGCCCGGCCGGTTTGACGCTCCTTACCCTGGAACCTATAATCCCCACTAGTTCCCGGCGATGCCACGGAGACCGCGGTCCTTCAACAGATCGCGTACGGTGGAGCCTCGCGAGAGAGCCCAAAAGGCGTTGCGGAATGGACGGTCGTGATCGCCCTGTCCTCAAGCGGGAACCCCAAGGAGCCTTTGATTCGCATGAAGCGTCTGTCGTTACTTGCCTTCTGTCTGATTTCCGTGTCGGCCATGGTTGCCGCCGGTCAAACCTCGACCGCTCCGAGGACGGCCGCGCACCCGGTACAGAAGTCAGCTTCTGCCGCCGTTCCCACCGCCAAGGTTGCGGTGATTGCTTTTCAAGCGGCGGTTACCCAGACCAACGAGTTCCAGCGCGACCTGGCCGATCTGCAGAAGAAATACGATCCCCGGCGGACGGAAATCAAGAACCTGAGCGATCAGGTTGACACGCTGACCAAGCAGTTGCAGGCCGACAACGCCAGGCTGACCGATGCCGAACGCGAAAGCCGCACCCGCACCATCGAGGATAAGAAGAAGCAACTGGACCGCGACACGCAGGATGCGCAGAGCGACTTCCAGGCGGACATCCAGCAGAGCATCAGCTCGGTGGCGCAAAAAGTCGGTGCGCTGATGACAGACTACGCGGAGAAGCACGGCTATACGCTGGTGCTCGACACAGGCAACCAGCAGTCACAGACCGTGCTCTACGCTGTACCAACCACCGACATTACCCGAACGATTATCGAGGCGTATAACCAGAAGTCGGGGATTCCGGCGCCCGCTCCGCAAGCAGCGGCGGAGCCTGACGCGCCTCAGCCGCAGCCTCAGCAACAGCCGGCGCACTAATACAGAAACAGGGATCAGGGAACGGCTCAGAATCCAGGCCGGTCTCCGATCCCTGTTTCATACTGTCGTTCCCAGGGCAAACGCGTTTCAATTCGCTGGACGCTTTACGAACCATTCTCTTTGCGCTGTCATTCTGAGGAGCGCAGCGACGAAGAATCCGCGGTTGCTTTTCGGGTTCACTCCCCACGCAGACCTCCGGTTGGACAGGCCGATTTCACCCGACGACGCCGCAAGGGGCGAAAGACAACCGCAGATCCCTCCGTTCGGGATGACATTGCTCGATGAGTGGAGTCTGGATGCAAGGCAAGCAGGACTCCAAATGCGTTTGCCCTGCTGCCGTTCCTATTCCCTATTCCCTATTCCCTATTCCCTAGTCCCTGCCCACTGCCCTATAATCCCTCTAGTTCCTGCTGACGTCTCCGTTTGCGTCTTTTTCGAGCCTCGCGCCGGTAGGCGCGGAGTTCCCACAGCAAATTGCGATCACAGCTAGGGTACCGATGAGCCGTAAGGACGCGTGAGGGATCAGAGGCACGTCTTCTGCGTCTAACCACAGGAGCCAGACAGGAATTCCAAAGGAGTTTTCGATACAAATGAAGCGTACTTTTGCAATTGTTCTCACGTTGGCGACAGGAATGTGCCTGGGCGCCGCCGCACAAACCCCGGCTGCACCGGCTGCAGTGGCGCCGGCCGCCGTTCCCGCCAAGATCGCAGTGATTGCCTTCCAGTTGGCTGTAGCCCAGACGAACGAGGGCCAGCGCAACTTCGCCGACCTGCAAAAGAAATACGCGCCCAAGGAAGCGGCCCTCAAGTCCCTCAGCGATCAGGTCGATAGCCTGACCAAGCAGTTGCAGACGCAGGGCGCCACCATGCCGGAGACCGAGCGCGTGGCCAAGGCCAAGGATCTGGACGATAAAAAGAAGGAACTTGATCGCACCTCGCAGGACGCCCGCAGCGACTTCCAGCAGGATATGCAGGACATGTACAACGGCCTCGCCGCCAAGGTATACGACGTGATGCAGTCCTATGCTGAGCAGCAGGGGTTCACGATGATTCTGGACATCTCGCAGCAGCAATCGCCGGTGCTCTATGCCAGCCAGGGAACGAACATCACCAAGGCGGTGATCGACGCCTACAATCTGAAGTCCGGCATTCCCGCGCCGCCTCAGCCCGCGGCAGGCGCCCCAGGGGCAGATGCTCCGAAGCCGGCTGCGCACCGGTCAACCACGCCAAGATCGGCTGGAACCCACTAATCTGCACCAGTCATGCGGCAAAGCAAAGGCCTCGTCCACGGGGCCTTTGCCTTATGCGGCATTTTTGCACCCGTGTTCTGTGGAAATTTTTGTGGAATTCTTCCGGAAAGCTGTCGCTCAAAGCCGCTATTTTTCCCTTGTCAGTGGCCATTCCTCTCTGCTATGCAAGTTAAATCTTTATTTATCAATAAGAATCCCGCATGATTACAAGGGCATCCGCGGAGATTCCCCGCGAGGCGCGTCTCTGGCTGCCGGGGCAGCTTTCCACAATCAACCGTAAATTTTTTTTAACAAAGACTGCTGCAAACCAGCAAAATGGCACGCGGTCTGCTCATTGAACTTCTTGCTGGCGACATTCGCTGTCGTTGTGTGCGATTCGTGCAGAACCTGCCAGGTGGAACAGGGCGGGGCTATTTCTGCTGCTCTTCGCCGACTCGCAGGACGGCGAGGAACGCCTCCTGGGGAATATCGACCTTGCCGATGCGCTTCATGCGCTTTTTGCCTTCCTTTTGCTTCTCGAGCAGTTTGCGCTTGCGAGTGATGTCGCCGCCGTAGCACTTGGCGAGAACGTTCTTGCGCAGGGCGCTGACGGTCTCGCGAGCGATCACCTTGGCGCCGATGGCTGCCTGGATCGCCACTTCGAACTGCTGCCGCGGGATCAGCTCCCGCATCTTCGACACCAGGGCGCGCCCGCGCTCGTAGGCGTGGTCCTTGTGAACGATGATGGAGAGCGCGTCGACGGGCTCGCCGGAGACAAGAATATCCATCTTGACCATCGGCGACTCCCACTCGCCGGTGAGCTGGTAATCGAGTGAGGCGTAGCCGCGCGAGATGGACTTGAGGCGGTCGTAGAAGTCGAGGACAATCTCGTTGAGCGGCAGCTCATAGGTGAGCATGACGCGCGTCGGCGTCACATACTCGAAGTTGAGCTGGCGGCCGCGCTTCTCTTCGACCAGCTTGAGAATCCCGCCCACGTACTCCTCGTTGGTGAGGATCTTGGCCAGAATGACCGGTTCGCGGATGGTTTCGATGCTCTGCGGCTCGGGCCAGCGCGAGGGGTTATCAACCTCGAGTTCGCTGCCGTCGGTGAGCTTGATGTGGTAGCGCACGCTGGGCGCCGTGGTGATGAGGTCGAGCTCGTACTCGCGTTCAAGCCGCTCCTGAATAATCTCCATGTGCAGCAGGCCAAGAAAGCCGCAGCGGAAGCCGAAGCCGAGCGCCACGGAGCTTTCCGGCTCAAAGAAGAAGGACGAGTCGTTGAGGCGCAGCTTTTCGAGCGCGTCGCGCAAAAGCGTGTGCTCGTGGGAGTCGACGGTATAGAGTCCCGAGAAGACCATCGGCTTGATGTCTTCAAAGCCGGGCAGCGCCGTCTGGGCGGGGTTTGCGTCGTCGGTGACCGTGTCGCCGATCCTGGTATCGGCAACGTTCTTGATCGTCGCGGCGAAGAAACCGACCTCGCCGGCCGAAAGCTCGCCGATCTCGACCGGCTTGGGGCACAGCACGCCCATCGATTCAATTTCATGGGCGCTGCCGTTCCACATCAGGCGAATGCGCTGGCCCTTGCGCATGGTTCCCTGCATGACGCGCACGAGCACAATGACGCCGCGATAAGCATCGAACCATGAGTCGAAGATCAGCGCCTGCAAGGGTGCGCTGGGGTCGCCTTTCGGAGGCGGCAGCCGGTGCACGATGGCTTCCAGCACCTCATCGACGCCCTGGCCGGTCTTGGCGCTGACAGGGATGGCGTCGGTGGCATCGAGGCCCACGGCCTGCTCGATGGCCTCCTGGGTGCGCAGAATGTCGGCGGAGGGCAGGTCGATCTTGTTGATGACAGGAATGATCTCAAGGCCGTGATTGATGGCCAGATAGGCGTTGGCGAGGGTCTGCGCCTCAACGCCCTGGCTGGCGTCGACAACCAGCAGCGCTCCCTCGCACGATGCCAGCGAGCGCGAGACCTCGTAGCTGAAGTCGACGTGTCCGGGAGTGTCGATCAGGTTGAGCTGGTACGTCTGGCCATCGCGCGCCTTGTACATCATGCGCACGGCGTGCGCCTTGATCGTGATGCCGCGCTCGCGTTCGAGATCCATGGCGTCCAGTACCTGGGCCTGCATCTCGCGGTCGCTCAGGGCGCCGGTCATTTCGAGCAGGCGATCGCTCAACGTCGACTTGCCGTGGTCGATGTGCGCGATGATCGCGAAATTACGCAGGAAGCGAGCGTCCATATGCCTTCAAAATAAACGGGTTAGCGTTTCGGTGAGCTGGGTGGCCAGGCGGACTCCAAGTCATAGATTATCATCGGCATAGTGCCCAAAGTGATCCCATCGAGGTTCAGTAGATCCAGTTTTTCCATGCGCCGCGCATTTCTGGTTCCGGCATGTGTCCTGCTCCCGCTGTCGCTGGCCGGTTGCACCCCTACGGGAACCTCATCCGGACCTGCGAAAAAGCCGGCGCAGGCCACCGCGCCTCCAATTGCCGCGCCGCAGCCCACGCCGGAAGCCGCGCCTCAGGCTTCGCCCAGCCCCACCGCCGCACAGCAGCAGCGGGTCAGCCAGCTCATTACGCAGGTTGAATCCGCATACGCGGCTGGCGCCGCCGATTATCGCAGAGGAATGCTCGCCGAGGCCAAGGTGCAATTCGATCATGCTGTCGACCTGATGCTCATGAGCGGTATCGACATCAAATCCGATCCGCGGTTGCAGGACGAGTTCAACAAAATCGTCGACCAGGTGAACGGGCTCGACATGGAGGCCCTGAAGCAGGGCAACGGCTTTGCGCCAAAGGAAGAGATTACGCCCGGCGAGGCAGCCAGCGAAGTGACCTTCACGAACGTCGATCCCAACTTGGTGGCCAAAGCCACCGCCGACCTGGCCACCACCAAGTCCGACCTGCCGCTGATGATGAACGACTACGTGGCCACCTTCATCAACTTCTTTGCCAATACCAAGAAGGGCCACAATACGCTACTGCACTCCTTCGAGCGCTCCGGCCACTACAAGGCGATGATCCAGCGCGTGCTCGCCGAGGAAGGTGTGCCGCAGGACCTGATCTACCTGGCTGTCGCTGAATCCGGATTCAACCCCAGAGCCATCGGTCCTCGAACCCGGTCCGGCGCCAGGGCCGGCGGCATGTGGCAGTTCATGCCGTCAGGTAGTTACGGGCTCACGCGCAACACCTATGTCGATGAGCGATTCGATCCCGAAAAATCGACGATCGCCTACGCCCGTTACATGAAGTTTCTCTATGACCAGTTGGGCGACTGGTACCTGGCCATGGCTGCCTACGATCACGGCGCGGGCAACATTCAGCGCGAGGTGCAGAAGACTGGATACGCGGATTTCTGGGAGCTTTACAAGCGCCACGAACTGCCCGCCGAAACAGCCAACTACGTCCCCGAGATCCTGGCCGCCATCATCATCGCCAACCACCCCCACCAGTACGGCTTCGACGACCTGACCCTCGATCCCCCGGTGCTCACTGATACCGTCACCATTGACTACTCCATCGATCTGCGGCTGGTTTCGGACCTTGTGGGCGCGCCCGTCGACGAGATTGAGGCGCTCAACCCCAGTCTGCTGCGCATGGTCACGCCGCCCGATAGCTCGTTCGACCTGCACCTGCCGGCCGGCACAGTCACGCTGTTCGAGCAGCGCGTGGAGTTGATTCCCGAGGCGCGGCGCAACTCCTGGCGTTATCACCTTGTTCTTCCCGGCGACACGCTGGCCTCGGTCGCCCGCGAGTACCGCGTCTCCGAGTCCGAGCTGGCCTCGGCGAATCAGATCAGCCAGAGCGACAGTCTTGCCGGCGTTCAGGCGCTGGCTGTGCCCGTACCGCTTGCTCCCCAGATACTGGCGCACGCCCGTCTCTACGTTGTGCGGCGCGGCGATACTCTGGTCACCATTGCCGACCGCTTCGGCGTTTCGTTGAGCGAGTTGCGCCGCTGGAACGGCATTCGCTCCGGTATCCGCGTAACGCCTGGCCGCCGGTTGCGCGTAGCCGAGCCTATACGCCGCAGTTCGGTCTCGTCCCACCGGCGCAGCCGCAAATCCTCAGCGCCGCGAGCCTCTACAACGAAATCCGGCAAGCGGTCCGCCTCATCAACCTCCCGGACCAAAGCGGGCAAAAGCTCCAGCCACAAGTCCACCAAGAAGTCGAAGAAGACGCAACAGTAAGAGAAAACAGCGGCAAATCGTCACTCCGCACTTGAGTTTTTCTTGTCTTTGAGTGCAAGCTAAGGCTACAATCGCTTGCGCGAGCCAGATGGCTCCATCTTGCTCTCTGAAAATGCAAACGAAATCATGAGCAGCGGCGATCCGCTGGAGGCAATTTGATGGACGAAGTGTTCGGAATGTACGCAATGAGTGACAGCGACCCCTTCGGGGAGCCAAGCAACATGGATCCCGTCGAGGTTGAAGCTTTTGCCGATGAGGAAGACGATCTCGAAACCGCTGGCATCCTTACCTCCTCGGACGACGACGATGAGGTGATCGCCGAAGAAACCGTGGTTGTGGTAGAAGAGATGCCCGAGCCGGCGCCCGCTTCAAAGGCTCTCGCAAAGAAAAAAGCCGCCAAAAAAGCCGTCAAAAAAGCCGCCAAAAAAGCACCCGCAAAGAAGGTAGTGGCCAAGAAAGCGGCTGCCAAAAAGGCTGTGAAGAAAGCCCCGGCGAAGAAGAAGGCTCCTGCGAAAAAGGCAGCCAAGAAAGCCCCGGCGAAAAAAGCAGCCAAGAAGGCGCCCGTCAAAAAGGCAGCGCCGAAGAAGGCGGCGGCTAAAAAGGCCGTGAAGAAAGTATTGGCGAAGAAAGTGGCGAAGAAGAAGGCCCCTGCGAAGAAGGTAGCGAAGAGGGTAGCGAAGAAGGCTGCAAAGAAGAAGTCAAAGAAGTAGTTTTCGGCAACCGCCGAAGATCTGCGCGGCGCGCTGTGCCGCGAAGTACTGGCTGTCTGCCCCTGCATCTCGTGAACAGCAAAAGGCCCGGTTGATCGCCGGGCCTTTGTTGTTCCACTCGCCGATTTGCAGTTGGCGATCGCGCATCTCTACGGGATTGCCGCCAGCACTTCCGACGCGGAGTTGGCCGGAACCACCTTGACCCAGACCTTGGCGATCTTGCCCTGGGGATCGATGAGGAACGTGTTGCGGTTGGCGAACGTGATGCCGGCAAATCCCCCCAGCGAGCCATAGGCGCTTACCACCTTATGATCGGGGTCGGCCAGCAGGTGGAAGGTCAGCCCATCTTTCGTGCAGAACTTCTTGTGGCTGTCCACCGTGTCCACGCTCACGCCCAGAATCACAGCGTTCTTCGCCTCAAATTGCGGCAGGGCGTCCTGGAACTTGTGCGCTTCGATGGTGCAGCCGGAGGTCATGTCTTTCGGGTAAAAGTAGAGCACCACCCACTTGCCGCGGTATTGCGAGAGCGAAATGGATGTGCCTTTCTGCGAGGGCAGGGTAAAGGTGGGCGCAACCTGGCCCACCGCGGGCATGGTGCTTTCGGCAGCGCGGGCCTTGAAAAGAGGCACGGCGGCCACTGCGGCGACAACAGCCACCACGAGTCCGACGACGAGAAACTTGTTCATGGGGAATCTCCTGGGATCGGGGTTCAGGTGTCAGGTTTCAGCAGTCGGGAAAAACGGCGGGCTGGAGAGGAATCCACTGACCTCCGATACCTGACCCCTGTCTCCTGTATATCACCGCCGCGTGGCGGCAATGGCAATGCCGGCATGATTTGCCGCGGCGACGAGCGCCTCGCGGTCGAAGAGCAGCGTCCTGCCTGACTCGATCGACAGGCAGCTTGCGCCGGCGCGGATCATGGTCTCGATCGTCGTCGGGCCAATCACCGGCACATCGAAGCGCATGTCCTGATTGGGCTTGGCGACCTTCACGACGGTCAGCTTGCGTTCGAGGGTCGAGGCTTCCGCTTCGAGCGAAGCCATCAGCCGCCCGGCGCGCTCGATCGTTGCGTCGGTGCCTTCCATAGCCTCGACGGCAACGCAGGCCTGCGCCGCGACCACGACCGTCTGGCCGATATCGAAGGCGGCCAGCGCCCCAGCCACGTCCCGGCCGTAGGCAATGTTCTTGCGCTCCTCATCGTCGGGCGCGCGCGCGCTGAGCACGCCCTTGGGAGCCAGCAGCGGCTCCAGAAACGCGGTCGAGCTCATCAGCTCGATGCCTTCGTCCTCCAGAACCTTGGCCACGGCGCTGATCAGCGCATCGGTCGAGCGCGTACGCAGATTCAGGAGCAGCTTGGCCAGCCGCCAGTCGGGCCGGATGGCCGAGAAGATCTGCTTGTGCTTCACCTGGCCGGCCATCACCGCTCTGGCGACGCCCTCTTTTTTGAAGGTCTCGATCAGACGCGACAACTCGCCCAGCGAGAGCCAGTAGACTTTTACGCCCGCATCGGCAGCGGCGCGGCGGTCGATCTCCGGGTCGGTCTCTTCCTTGATGGCGGCCACCACAACAGAAAGCCCCTCCGCCCGCGCCGCGTCGAGCAGCAGAAACGGGAAGCGGCCATTGCCGGCGATGAGGCCGAGACTCATGGTTACTTGATCACTCCGCGCTGGCTGCGCTCGATGAAGCGCACCAGCATCGCCACGTCCTCGCCTTCGAGGGCGCGCATCTTTTCAAGCGCCTGCGTGGTGTTGAGTTTTGCCGCCAGCAGGTAGCGATACGCCCTTTGCAGCCGCTGCAAACGCTCCGGCGAAAAGCCCTTGCGTTCGAGTCCGATCTTGTTGATGCCGAAGGCCCGGTTTTCGCGCCGTGAAGAGGTGAGCGAAAACGGCAGCACGTCCTGCGTCACAATCGTGCCGCCGCCGATGAAGGCGTGCGCGCCGATCGCGCAGTGCTGGTGCACGGGGCAAAAAGCGCCCAGCGTCACGTCGTCCTCGATGGTGACGTGGCCGGCCAGCGTGGCCGAGTTCGCGAGAATGCAGCGGCTGCCCACCTGGCTGTCGTGGCCCACGTGGGCGTAGGCCATCAGCAGGTTGCCGGAGCCGAGGCGCGTCAGGCCGCCGCCGCCCGTCGTGCCCCGGCTGATGGTCACGCACTCCCGGATCGTGTTGTCGTCGCCAAGAACGGTTTCAGTGGCCTCGCCCCTGTACTTCAAGTCCTGCGGCGCCACGCCGATCGAGCTGAAGGGATAAAATGTGTTGCGCGCGCCAATGCGGGTGCGGCCGTCGATGACGACGTGCGAGATGAGGTTGCACTCCTCGCCCAGCTCCACCTCCGGCCCGATCGTGCAATAAGGCCCCACGGCGCACGACTCCGGAATCCGCGCGCCTTCCGCAACGATCGCGCTGGCATGAATGCTCACTGGGCCGCCTCGGTAGCGCCTGCCGCCGCCTTCGGCTCCGGCTTCGATTCCTGGGCGCGGGGCACAACCATGCAGGTCAGCGTGGCCTCGCAGGCCAGCTTGCCGTCAATATAAGCCTTGCCTGCCATCTTGCCGGCGCGCGATCGGAAGCTGACCACGTCCACCTCGATGCGAATCTGGTCGCCGGGCACAATCGAGCGGCGGAACTTGGCGCCGTCGATGCCCGTAAAAACCGCCAGCTTCGAGTGCCGGTCTTCCATCTCCGCGAGCATCAGCACCGCGCCGGCCTGCGCCATGGCCTCGATCACCAGCACGCCCGGCATGATGGGCGCGCCGGGGAAATGGCCCTGGAAAAACTGCTCGTTCATGGTCACGTTCTTGATGGCGGCGATGCGTTTGGCGCGCTCGAACTCGACGATGCGGTCGATGAGCAGGAAGGGGTAGCGGTGGGGCAGGAAATCCATGATTTCCTGGATCATCATGGTCATCAGCGGCTCCTCATGAACGGTTGAAATGGGCGAAGTGCTCGTTGGGATTATAAATAGCCAGGGTCCATCGTTTGAATCGCAGGCCGCGGGCCCTGCCTCTGGCCATCCAGCCAACCGTCCTGCGCCGCTTCCTTGCTCGCCCGGAACCCCTTCAAAAACAGTTGTCATCCTGAGGCGAAGCCGAAGGAACTGCGGTTGTTTCTCCCGTCACATTCCATCCGATTCATCTGGCGTAACCTCGGGCGCATGGCTGGCCCGGGTGCTGGGGTGAGGAATCTGAGTTTATCCACAAACGATGAGTGCCCTGGGTGCCTCGCCTTTGGGCACCCGGGAGACCCCAGACCCAAACCTGGCTGGTGGCCCGGGTGCAGGGGTAAGGAATCTGAGTATATCCGCGAATGATGGGTGCCCCGGGTGCCTCGCCTTTGGGCACCCGGGAGACCCCAGACCCAAACCTGCCAAAATCGAACCACAATGAAGAGCGATCCATCCCCGCAAACGGAGCAGCGTGCCGCGAAATACGCCGGCTGACGAACTGCGGTCGCGCCTACGGAAATCTGAAGCGCAGCCGACTTTTCGGGAGTGATCTGAACTGGCGGGATATTGGGAGCATCCATCCCCGGTCCCCAAATGCGAGGGAGCGGAGGCACCCTCAGTTGATGAATTCCTGCCATGGGATCGTGGCCACCCGCCGGATTGCACGCCCGCACCTTCAATGGTATTTACATTGGGAACGACCTGAGCTTAGGCTAAGATTTAACCTTGAGGTCGGCGCTCGCCGCCGCGAAATCGCCGTGACAGGAACTAAAGCTCTGATAAAAGCCGAGTTGCTTGGCTGGGCGCGCGATCGCGCCAGGGTCTCGGTGGCTGATGCCGCAAAAACGGCCAACGTCGAGCCGGAAACGCTGACGGCCTGGGAGGCGGGAGACGAAAGCCCGACCGTCAGCCAATTGCGGAACCTCGCGACAAAATATCATTTTCCGCTTGCCTTGTTCTATCTTCCGAAGCCACCGGCCGACTTCACCCCTTTGAGGGATTTTCGCCGCCTGCCGGATACGAAAGACCGGACGATCAGCGCGGAGTTAGCCCGACAAATCCGCAGCGCGCACGAACGGCGCGAGCTGGCTATGGAACTGTACGAGGATTTAGGCGAGACCGTGAGGCCGTTCCTGCTTAAGGCCAGCTTGAAATATGCACCTGAGGCAGTAGGTGAGGAAGTTCGAGAGTTTCTCGGCGTGAACGATGCCGAGCAGCGGAAGGCCGCGCGAGAGGATAGGGCCTTCGATTTCTGGCGGCGCAAGCTGGAAGAAAAAGGCATCATGGTTTTCGTGGCGAGCGGTACGCAAGGCGTCAATCTGAAGGAAATGCGAGGTTTCGCCATAGCGCGCAACCAAGTACCCGTTATCGTCATTAACGGGCGTGACAACAGCCAAGGTGGCAAGTGCTATACCCTCCTTCACGAGCTGACACACGTCATGCTGGGAGAGAGCGCATTGACGAACGGGGACGGCGGGACGACAGAGGAACAGAAGATAGAACGGTTCTGCGATGCTGTTGCTGCTGCCGCACTGATGCCGCGTGATCTTATGCTGTCGATCCCTCAGGTAAAGTCGGCAGGTGAGCGGAAATGGAACGACGACGAACTGAGGAGCCTGGCAAACGCAATCGGCGTCAGCCGCGAGGCGTTTTTGTTGCGCCTGGTCAGTCTGCGGCGCGCGTCGTGGGATTTCTACATGGCGCGTCGAACGAAGTTTAAGGATGAATACGAGGCTGCCGAGGCATTGAAGTTAATGGCTCCGAAAAAGCCGGTTGCCATCAAGCGCTCGATTCTGCTGATGAGTTGGAATGGCCGAGGCTTCACCCGTCTTGTGCTGCGCAGCTATTACGATCAGCGCATTACCCTCAATGATGTTTCAAGCTATCTTGGCGCGAAGGTGAGGCACATCCCTGCGCTAGAAAGGGCCGCCTTCCAGCCTGCGGAGTGATCCGCACACGATGATCTATTGCGTCGATACAAGTTCGCTGATTGCAGCGTGGCAAGAACGCTACCCAATTGAAAATTTCCCGAAGTTTTGGGATCGCATGGACGCCCTGATTAAGGACGGACGCTTGATCTCTCCCATCGAGGTTTTCAACGAAATAAAGAAGCGGTCGGATGAGCTGCACGGCTGGTTGAAAAGCCGGAAGGAAGACATGTTTCGGGAGTTGGATGACGATGTTCAGATTGAGGTCACCAACGTGTTGAAGCAATTCCCGCGTCTCGTGGCGGATAAGAAGCTACGCACGTCTGCTGATCCGTTCGTTATAGCCCCTCGCGCGAATTACCGGGCATCAGTTGGTAACAGAGGAGAAGCCAACAGGCAGTCTCAGCCGGCCCAATATTCCAGATGCGCCCAACTATCCCTTTCCACTATAGGCATCTTGCAAGTCATTCAGCGGGAGAAATGGGTGGCAGGTTGAGGGTCGCCACATCGCGTCAGTCTGGGCGGGTGGTCACGGTCCCGATACTCTTCCAAACAAACTGAGGGTGCCACCGGTCTCTTGCCTTTGGGGACAAGTGAGGAACGCGATTCCCATCCTTTGCCGAGAAATTCTCCCAAACCGCTACCATGGCTCCAGGTGGAATCGCGAGTGCCGGGTGCGTGCGCCTCAGCCTTCGCGCCTCTGGCGTGGGCCACGGTCCACGTAACTCCTTTGCCATCAAGATTCTGGGCGCAGGCTATTGAAACAAAGGAACTTGCCTTGGTTTGCACTTGCCAGACGATTGAAAAGAAAGAAGTTCTTTACAGAGACCGTAGAGGGGGCCCCCAGGCAGGTAAACAGGCAGGCGGCCGCTACTTCTTCACCTTGCGCGCTTCGGCGTCGGGGTCCCAGAAATCGGCGGGCAGGTTCTGGTTGTACTTTGCGCGCGTAATGTAATACTGGCGGACGATATCGCCATTCTTGATGCGCGTGATCGTGAGCGGCGTGGGGAAGCCGTCGATGGTGTGATAGTCGTCGTACTCCTCGATGTCGGTGTTCTTGTCGTGGTAGGTGGGATCGCGCCACTTGAAGACGCGCTGAAGGGGCAGGTGGGTGTCGGAATCCATCAGGATGGTGATGGCATCGTTCTCGGGCGAGATCAGCGTCACCTGTTCGGCCAGATGCCGCTCGGCCATATGCTGGCCCTCGTAGAGCAGAAGCGTCCGCGGGTTCTTCATCCACACTTTCACTGCCGTCTCGATGGAGTGGTCGCGGCGGCGCAGGTAGTCGTCCACCGTATCCTTATCGATGGCCTTCTTGCCGCGGTAGGTCACCTCCCAGCCCTGCCGGCCGACGAAGAACTCCACCACGTCGCGGTGCTTGGTGACCTCGATGCGGTCATGGTCGGGCCACTGGTGAAACTCGAAGAGCTCCGTTGTGCCGGGGTCGGGATTGCTGTGAAAGAACGCGGCGACCTGCCCTTGCAGCATCTGATTTTTCATGTCGAGCCAAGCCTCGCCGCCCAGCGCCTTCACCATGGCGTTGAGCGCGTTTCGCGCCTGCTGGGCGTTCTTCAGCGCATCGTTGTCGGGCGTCTGCGCTTGCGCATGGGCAACGTGCGGCGCCGCGAGCCCCAGGGCCAGGATGGACATGGTTGCGAGTTTGGCGATTCTCATCGGTTCCTCGTGACAGCAGGCAGTGAACAGCAGGCAGCAAAAAGCCAGGAGCGCTCGGCTTCCACCATCACAGAATCGCACTGCCGGCCGTCTGCTGCGCGCTGTCTTTCATCCCATCAGCACCGCGCCGCCGTTGACGTTCAGCACTTCACCCGAGATGAACCCGGCGAGCGGTGTGCATAGAAAAACTACTGGACCGGCGACCTCGCGCGGGGTTGCCACGCGTCCCATCGGAATGGCGGCGGCGATCTTTGCGCCCGTTGCCGGGTCAGCCAGCGTCGAGGCTGTCATGTCGGTTGCCACCCACCCCGGCGCCACGCAGTTCACCAAAATGCCTTTGGGCGCAAGCTCGGTCGACAGGCTCTTGGTGAGACTGATGAGAGCGCCTTTTGTCACGGCGTAGTCGGCGTGGAAGGCCTCGCCGCGCTGGCCGGCCGTGGAGCTGATGAGAACAATGTGGCCCTTTGCGCCGCAACCCGTGACGCCGGCGTCCAGACCGGCTGCCGTACGAGCTGCCTGGTCCGCGCCTATCTTCCCGTCACCGCCGTCAATTTGTTCTTCGAACCGCGCCACCGCCGCCTGCACCAGCCCAAACACAGCGTCGAGATTGACGCCGAGCGTGCGCCGCCATTGCGCTTCATCCATCCGTGCGATGGGTGCGTCTTCGGGCGGCCATACGCCGTGGTTGACGACCAGAATATCGAGCCTTCCCATGGCTCTGATCGCACTCTCGACCAGCGCCCGCCCGTCTGCCGGCGAGCTGAGCTCCTGCTCAATCGCCAGGCACAAAGGATTGCCTGCCGCGTCAGCGCCGCCGCACTCTGCCGCCAGCGCCTCGGCCCGCGGCCTCGCCTCGTGGTAGCTGAAGGCCACCCGCGCGCCGGCCTCGCGCAGCAGGCGCACCGTCTCTGCGCCAATGCCGCGCGAGCCGCCGGTCACGAGCGCAACTCTTCCGTCCAGAGCCAGACTCAACGCCATAGGCCCACGCTACCCGATTGCTGGAGAGGATGTCGAGCGCTTCGCAGATGTCACACTGCCCGCAGCACCCGCGCGGGCAGCAGGATGATGGCCTTCACCAGCTCCAGCGCGCCGCCGAAGGCGATGCCCATCACACGCAACGGCAGCAGCACCAGCCACACCAGCGGATAGAGCACCAGGGCCACCAGCGCCAGAGGCCAGCACAAGACAAGCAAGATGCACCACAAGAGAAACTTGACCATGGCTTCACCCTCCTTGTGAGCGAATGCCCGATAGACCGCATCCAGATTCCTCTACGGAAACCTGCGCCGCCAGGTTCCATCCGCGCTAAGACTTCTTCATTGGGTTCTGCTTCTTCGCTCTGTTCTGTTCCCGGATCGCCTTCGCTCGTTCCTTTGCTGGCAGCCAGAGCAAGGGGTTCTTCTTAGGTTCGCACCGGAGAGACACGATGCGTTTGCCCTGCGCCAAAGACAGCTTCGCGGACCGAAGGCCGCAAGCGGCGTTTAGACTGGTAAGGCCCCACGACGCGCATGACCCACCGCCTTCAATCCCTTCGCCGGTTTCGCTTCAATCGGCCGCAACGCATTGCGGCGGTGCTGCTGGGCCTGTTTCTGGTTCAGGGGCTCTGGGTTATCAGTCGCCAGACGCTGAGCGACCGCGACTACCAGTACGCGCGCTGCGGGCGGGAGACCTGGGAGAAGCCCTCGCCGCTTGCCGGCTACTACACATCGTGCGGGAATATTCGCGACGGTATTCTGGCCTACCGGATGGCAGGACTTCCGCTGACACTGAATCTTCTGGTCGAGCGCGGGCTCGACCGGATGCGCAAGCCGGAGGATCGCGTGGTGCAAGAGGGCGGCGAGCTCAGCACGTGGGAGCTGCGCCACCAGATGACGCATATTCTCCTGCTGTTGCGGCTGCCGTTTCTGTTTGCAGGCTTTCTGCTGGGCGGCTGCATCTGGTGGGTTACGCGGCGGCTCTACGGCAACCTGGGCGGCTACACGGCGCTGGCGCTCTACTGTTTTTCTCCGGCGGTGCTGCGCGCCTGCCTTTCGCCGAACTCCGAGGTGCTGGCGGCGCTGGGTGTTTACGGCGGCGTTTATACATGCATCGGCGTGGCCCACGCCATGCAGGGACCGCGGCGCAAACCGGGGCCCCCAGCGACAGGTCTTCGTCGCTGGGGTGGAAAATGGCGGCCACGTATCGTGCTGCTCATTGCGATTCTCGGAGTGGCGGCGGCCGCTCACATCGTGGCTTTGCCGGTGACCGCGCTGCTGGGTCTGGTGGCAATGCTCTGGGTCGCCGAGGGCCACAGGAGCCAGGCTCTGCCGGTAGTGATGCTGGCTTCGGCCGGCGCGCTTGTAGTGGTCTTTGCCTGCTACGGATTCTCACCCGATGCCGCGAGTTATGTCTTCCGCTCGTCGGCCGGGTTCCTGGGGCTATCGTTCGATCCGGCGCGGCGGTTCTTTGGCGCGTTCGCGAATGGCGGTATCACGATTGCCGCGGGGGCCGCTGTGTTGCTGTACCTGGGGACGCGCCGATCGCGCTACTTTGGCAACACGGCTCCGCTGTTTTGCGCTTTGTTTTGCATGGTGCTGGTGATGACGGGCTCGCCGGGCAGCCCGTGGCTCTGGGCGCAGGCCTTCCTGTTTACGTTTGTGGGCGGAGTCTTCGCCGATGCCTATGAAGGATCGCGCAGCCGCTGGGCGCTCGGCGCCGCAGCGGCGGTGGCAGCGCTGCAGGCGGTGCTGTGCGCGATGAGTCTGCCGGGGCTGGTGTAACAGACCAGAAAGAAAGAGCGGAGCTGGCAGTTTGTGGAGAAAGTTAACAGCCTGTGGTGAAAGTCGAGATGCCACGAAAAACGTCCCTCGGCGGCTAAAGCCGTGTTGATTTTGCAGCCCTTACGGCACGGCTGAAGCCGTGCCCTTTCAAGACCCTACTTTCACCACAGGCTGTTAAATCTCCATGAAAACTGTCTCCATGACAGGCCCTAAAACTCCGTTGATTATATGTGACTTACGGGACGACCAGAGATGCGCCCCTTTGAAACCGTAAATTCGTCACGACCAGCCAGGCAGGCAGTGTCAGAGTCTAGCCGGTAATTCAAAGAAAAATAAGGATTTATTTCAACCATCCTGTCTTGCTAAAACCCCCTCCCAGCCTCTAAAATAGAGGCTGGACCTGCGAAGCCGGCCTCGCTTTTTTCCGGATTTTTTTGCGCCCTTCTGCACGCCCTCACAAGACTATGGCAGACCATCAGAATCCAGAGCTTCCTCTTGGCGGTGCGAACCCTCCCGGTGGCACGAACCTCATTCCGATCAACATCGAAGAGGAGATGCGCCGCTCCTACCTCGACTACTCGATGTCGGTGATTATCGGGCGCGCGCTGCCCGATGCCCGCGACGGGTTAAAGCCCGTGCACCGCCGCATCCTGACGGCGATGGACCGCGAGGGGATGCAGCACAACAAGAAGTATTCGAAGTGCGCCGGCGTGGTAGGCGAATGCCTGAAGAAATACCACCCGCATGGGGATTCGTCGGTGTATGACGCCCTGGTGCGCATGGCGCAGCCCTGGTCGCTGCGCTATCCGCTGGTGGATGGGCAGGGCAATTTCGGTTCGGTGGACGGCGACCCGCCGGCAGCCTATCGCTACACCGAATGCCGCATGGAGCGTATCGCCGAAGAGATGATGGCCGACATCGAGATGGAAACCGTGGACATGGTTCCCAACTTCGACGAGACCACCACGGAGCCGACCGTGCTGCCGACGCGGATTCCGACGCTGATTGTGAACGGTTCCAATGGAATCGCGGTGGGTATGGCCACGAACATTCCCCCGCACAATCTCACCGAGATACTCAACGCGACGATCGCTCTGGTGAAAAACCCCAATGGCGGACTGGCCGAGGTGCTGAAGTATGTACACGGGCCCGACTTCCCCACCGGCGCCATTCTCTACGGCCGCGGCGGAATCGTCGATGCCTATCGCACGGGACGCGGCCGCTTTTTGATGCGCGCGCGCGTGGCCACGGAGAATGTTGGCAAAGACCGGCAGGCGCTGATCGTCACCGAACTTCCCTACCAGGTGAACAAAGCCTCGATCTTCAAGCGCATCGCTGAGCTGGCCGAAAACAAGGTCGTGACAGACGTCGAAACCAGCACGGAATGGACGCGCGACGAAAGCGACCGCGACGGCATGAGGATGGTGATCGGCCTCAAGCGCGGCGCGCAGCCTGAAATTGTGCTCAACCAGCTCTATAAGCACACGCAGTTGCAGGAGAGCTTCTCGATGATCTTCCTGGCCGTGGTCAACGGCCAGCCGCGCGAGCTGGGCCTCGCCGATGCCATTCAGGTTTTCATCGACCACCGCGTTGACGTGGTGCAGCGGCGCACGGTCTTTCTGCTGCGCAAGGCGCGCGAGCGCGAACACATCCTGGAAGGCCTGAAGATCGCGCTCGACAATCTCGATACCGTGATCCGGATCATCCGCGCATCGAACTCCCGCGCCGACGCCCGCGAAAACCTGTACGCATGGGGCAAGGGCAAGGACATCGTCATCAAGCTCGACCGCGAGCCCGGTCCCCACGAGGAAAAGGGCCTCACGCTGCGCCAGGTCGACGCCATCCTCGAATTGCAACTCTACCGGCTCACTCAGCTTTCGGTCGACGAGATTCTGGACGAACTGAAGGAGATCCGCGCGAAGATTGCCGAATACGAAGAGATTCTGGGCAGCGACAAGAAGCTGCGCGCGGTGATCGTGAAGGAGCTTGAAGAGGTTCGCGAAAAGTACGGCGACAAGCGGCGCACCGAGATCGTGGACGAGAGCGCCGAGCTCCAGCTTGAAGACCTGATCGCCGACGAACAGGTTGCGGTCACGGTCAGCCACCAGGGCTACCTCAAGCGCACGCCTATCTCCATCTATCGCCAGCAGCGGCGCGGCGGCACGGGCCGCATGGGCATGAAGACGCGCGAGGAGGACTTTGTCTCGCAGCTCATCATCGAGTCCACGCACGCCTACCTGCTCTGCTTCACGAACAAAGGCCGCGTCTACTGGCTCAAGGTTTACGAGATCCCCGACGTGGGCGCCGCAGGCAAGGGCAAGTCGATGCAGAGCCTGCTCGACCTGCAGCAGGGTGAAAAGGTCTGCGCCATTCTCGGCGTGCGCGATCTCGAAGAAGAGGGTAAATACATCTTCTTTGCCACGCAGAAGGGCACGGTGAAGAAGACGCCGCTCAAGGACTTCTCGAACGTTATGTCGCGCGGCATCATCGCCATCGGCATCGATACCGATGATGAACTGGTGGCGGCGCGCATCACCGATGGTTCGCAGGTCGTCTTTTTGGCCACGCACATGGGCCTGGCGATTCGCTTCGAAGAGAGCGACGTGCGCTCGATGGGGCGGCCGGCGCACGGCGTGCGCGGTATCGGCCTGGTCAAGAACGACTATGTGGTCGGCGTCGCCGTCACGCCCAAGGAGCACGCTGCGGGCGCGTACCGTATTCTCTCTGTCACGGAAAACGGGTTTGGCAAGCGCACGAATGTCGAGGAGTATCGCCTGCAAACGCGCGGCGGCAAGGGCGTCAAGAACCTATCCGTCACAGAGCGCGTGGGCCGCGTGAACTCCATCCAGCTTGTCGACGACACGTCGGAACTGATGGTGATCAGCCAGTTCGGCAAGATCATCCGCTGCGATACCAAGTCGATCCGCGCCGCCGGCCGCGCCACCCAGGGCGTCCGCATCCTCAACTTGGAGCCGGAAGACAAGGTCGCCGCCACCGTCATCATCCCGCCCGAGGAACTCAACGGGAACGGTAATCACGAGGGCGAGCAGGGGACGCTGTTGCAGTAGGATGAAGGCAAGCGGAGCGAGCCAAATGGATAAGACCGTTCGTCGCGTAACCGATATCGAGGAGCAGCAGGCCGAAACCTACCGCTATTGGCAGAGCCAGCCAGTCGGTGATCGACTTTCAGCAGTCTGCGATCTGAGCGAGGCCGCATATGCATTCGTTGCTAACTTCAAAGGAGCGCCGGCTCATGATGACCAAGGACTTCAAGGATCTCCTTCGCGCGCTGAACGCAAACGCAGTTAAGTACCTTATTATTGGCGGCCACGCCCTCGGCGTGCATCTCGTGCCGCGTATGACCAAGGATCTGGACCTCTTCATTCGCTCCGATGAGGAGAACGCCAAGGCTGTCTATCGGGCACTGGCGCAGTTCGGAGCCCCACTAACGGGGATAAGCCCGGCGGATTTCGCCGATGGTACAACCTTCCAGATCGGCCAGGAACCCGACCGCATCGACCTACTGCAACAGATTGACGGGATCAGCTTCGACGAAGCATGGGCAAACCGTATCGAAGGCTTGGTGGATGGCGAAGTCCCTGCCAGTGTGATCTCAAGAGACGATCTGATCCGCAACAAACTGGCCAGCGGCCGGGAACAGGACTTGCTGGACGTGAAGAAGCTGAGAGCGCTGGGCGACGCAAAGCAGGAGTAAGCCAGCTACGCCTTTGTTGTCTCTTTCCGCGACCAATAGAGATACACCGGAATCCCCAGCAGCACCAGGATCAGGCCGGGCCATGTGTACTGCGGCTTGTAGCGCAGAAGGGCGGCGCAGATGACGGTCGCCATCGCGATGTAGAGCGCGGGCAGATACGGGTAGCCGAAGGCTTTGTACGGCCGCGGCGCATCGGGCCGCTTCACCCGGAGCAAAAACAGACCCAGAATGGTCAAATTTTACATAGTTGATGGAGTCAACGTGTAGTTCCAGGCGGGTAATGTGGTGTGGTTGGCAAGCATGAGTTGCCGCATTTGCCCAGCGGAGATCGCTTCACCTTTTTCATATTTCCTGGGCAGCATACGGGCATCCACCTCAAGTCCAGTGGAGGTGCTGGTGGTACGAATGTAGTTGAGGACGGTCTCATAGCTCTCCAGAGGGCGACCCGCCCAATTGTTGCTGATCTGGGAAAACAGACGATGTTCGATGGGATTCCATTTCGAAGATCCCGGAGGATAGTGACAAACGGTGACCTTCAGTCCGTAGGGGTTCGCCAGTTGATGTTGTAAGTGGTATTTCCAGCCGCGTGCCCGGGCGCTGTTGGCCCCGCCCGCGTCCGCCAGGATTAACAGTTCTTTGGCCTTTGGGTATCGCTTCTGCCCGTAACTCTTCCACCACAGAGCAATCGCGTCGACCGCAAATGCCGGGGGTGGGGTAGCTGCCTTAGTACAGTACCCACTACATGTTGTGTTTTCCCATCTTTTCGAGAGATCGCGACGGCCTGTACCGAGTTGGCTGAGTGACGACAGCATTTTGCAGTAGTCGGAGAAAGAGCAAGCCGCGGCGGCGTGAGTGACGGCGATTGAAGCGAAAAGCGAATTCATTCAGATAGGCATCCAAATGCGCGGCGGTGACCGATCCTTGATGGGTGCCGAGCAGCCAGCGTTTGAGCAGTGCAGCAATGCGATGCACCCCAGGCATGGAAACGTGTGCCGGATCGCCGCTGCTGGAAATGTTGCTCACCCGGTGCCTGTATCCCTGTTCAGGAAGGCCGTTGTAACCTTTCCAGCCGTCGGTGTGAACTTCTGTTCCGGACTCAACCGCCGCCGAAACAAATGGAACCAAGCTGGCGCCGGAGTGAGCTCAAACTGAACCGAAACCTAAATCAGCTGCCAAAAAACAGTTCAGACATCCTGATGTCACCGAGGGATTGCAGGGGTTTTCAGGCGGGTAGCGGAAAATAAGATGGACCCGGAACGGGGGGTGTGGGGGATAGGCTGCAGGCGAGACACTGACTGCAAATGCCACAACTTCAGCTTCCGATCTTCCCCTCTGGGGTGACACCGATCAATCCGCAAATTGCGGTTCTGTGTGAGTCCGGAAAGGTGGCCTATCTGCACGGCCACTTGCCGGTTTTCCAGCACGACCAGCAGGATCTGGCGAGTTTCCGCCTGTTCACCAGCCAGATGATTGCCACCGGGAACGTGCGGCACAGCGAGATCGTACGCGCCTTTGGGGTCCCGCTTTCAACGGTGAAGCGGTATGCAAAGCTCTACCGGGAAAAAGGGGCGGCCGGGTTCTTTGCCCCTCGCCGGCGGCGGTCCGCCGTGGTGCTGACGGCAGAGGTGAAGCCCCAGGCCCAGGCGCTGCTGAACGAAGGCAAGAGCGCAGC
>JBMFHB010000007.1:0-75000 GCA_049977045.1 Occallatibacter sp. | reverse complement strand
AGGCTCTGTTGATGAACTGGTTCCGCGCCCGGGGAGAGCTGTCGAGCGCCGCCGTTGAAGGTCTCAACAACAAAGTGCGAGTGGTCACCAGAAGATCCTACGGATTTCGCACGTACAACGGCATCGAAGTAGCGCTATATCACGCGCTTGGACGATTACCTGAACCGGAGACTACCCACAGATTTTGCTGACGAGGCGTAAACATATTGCCCGCCGGCATTGGGCATCAAGGCCGCCAGTTCGCCGTAACTCAGCGCCCCAATCATCGTCATCGCCGCGGTGATCGCCCAGGCCGCCAGAAACAACGCTGGAGAACCAGTGGCGCGGGCAATGTCGCAGTCGACGATGTAGATGCCGCTGCCCACCATGGAACCGATAACCAGTGCGGTGGCGCTGAATAGCCCGAGGCTCCGCGTCAATTCGATGGGAGCCTCCCCTCTTTGTTCAGTGGTCGATTCTACCTGTACCGGCACAGCCATCGATATTCGACCTCATCCGCGTGGGAACTGCGTCTGCGCGTTACGATGCTAGCGCAAGGCGACGAGCTTCGCACGGATATTGCGCCCTCTCGGAGATGCTTACTCAGACGGGTTCCTGGGCTCTAACGATCTCGATTAAAGATTTTGAGGCTGCCACGGGGATGTGCAGGCGCAGAGTGTTGCTTTTCCCAGGATGGAATTCCTTCGTCTCCTGGCCGCAAATGACTTTGTAGCGATGCGCCGGTAAGCCGGCAACCATGAACTGTACTTCTCCACTGCTCGTGCTCTCTATCTCCACGACGAAAAGAAAACGTTGCCGATCGATAAAGCATTCTATCGGCTCTTCTTTGGCGAATCTCGCCCCTGTTACTTCGAAATCAATCTTCTGACCGGCCGCGCGGAGGTGCAGACGCCGCCGCACACCGTCCCGGGGGATGATGCGCAGGAATGTCTTCTCGGCGTGCATCTCGCCGCCGAAGCAGAAA
This sequence comes from Occallatibacter sp., assembly GCA_049977045.1. Classification (GTDB taxonomy): domain Bacteria; phylum Acidobacteriota; class Terriglobia; order Terriglobales; family Acidobacteriaceae; genus Telmatobacter. The sequence continues at coordinate 74,036 of JBMFHB010000007.1, read as the reverse complement.
CGTCCAAACACCGGGTCGTCGGCAACGATGGTCGTAGCGGTCCGAAGCGCGCCGCAGTAGCCGAGGTCGGTCTCGCAGGAGTAATACCAGTCGCCGCGATTGCTCGGCTGTCCGAGCCATGTCATTCCATAAGCCGCCGGCTCGAAACCGCCACCCGTTCCGCCATCGTTTGCCTTACCTGGGAACCAATATCCATAGCCGGATTCCGGCGTACCGGTATTCATCAGGGACCATGAGCTGAGGAAGGAAGCATAGCCAAGGCGGATCGTTGCCTCTGGTTCAAGACGGTCATAGAGCGCGTGATTCAGAACTCCCCAGCCACCCATCGGAGACATATAACTCAGCGTGTAGGAATCGCCCGCGCTGCCGCGATAGTCGCTGCCGTAGTAGTAATACGCCTTTTCGATCATGCCGCGGCAGAAGAGGTTGTCGCGCATTTGCTCTACGGAAAACTTCTCGGCCTGCTGCGGCATGATGCCTGGAGTCGATGGATGATCGAGTGCGTACCGGGCGATCGCCTGTGTCGACTCGAAGCCGGTGGAATCAAAGGCATATTCCGATCCAAAGAGATTTGGCTTGCCGGCAACAAAAAACGCCACCTTCTTCTCCCAATAACCACGCAGCCGGGAAGCCTTGTCGTGCTCGCCGGCAAGCTCCAGTTCTTCGATAAGTTGGGGAATGACTACCTCGTTATAGAAGCCGGTCTGGTACGCGGACCAGCCGACGACCTCCATGGGAATGGTGAATAAGCCGATCGCAGTGCCGTAGGCGCGTTCAAGATATGCCCCGCGATCCAGCTTCATCTTGATCCCCGGATAATCGCGGGCAATGCGGTACATGTTGAAATACATGACGATGATGTGCGGGTAGTCGTAGCACCGCCAGATATGGAGCTTGCCCTTCGGCCCTGGATCTTTGCTGTCGCGGTTATGCTTCCAGTCGGGGATGCCATAGATGCCATAGCTGTAACTCTCCTCGGTGGTCCGCTGCAGGCCGCCCCACACGAAGTGCTCGATGTAGTAGTCAAGCGCTTCCACCTCGGTCTGGTCCGGGAATTCAGCATTCTTGCTGGCGAGATAGGCCGGCTTGCTCAATCCCGGGTCATCACAGGTGACTTCGTAAATGCGCCAGCCTTTAATCTGGTCGTAGTTGTCAGGGCTGAGCCGTACCTGCGACTTCATGTTCCACTCGGGGAACAATCCGTTATACCACTTACTATCATCGCGAATTTGTAGCTTGGTCGTAAACGCGGCCCGCTTGTGAATGAGTGTTTCCAGAGGCTCGGCGGCGAAGAACTCCAGCCGCGTCATGCGGTTCCTGCCATGATTTACTGTCAGCATGTTCTCGCCCAGCCGCTGAAACTTCACGCGATAGAGCCTTCGTCCTGCTCTTTCGCCTAGAGATTCAATCGTTGTCTGCTCCGGATGCTCGGCAACGATGTTCCCGATCGGCTCACGCGACCGGATGGCGATGCAGGTGGAGAGATCGGCGGGCACGGTCATTCCGGGCGCTACCTCCATGTCCATCAGCCCCGCATCCACCAGTCGCTGCCTCACGCCTGCGTAATCCTGCGCCCATGCCAACTGGAATCCGTACTGTCGCTGATCCCCGGCCTTTCCGGCAGGCGCAAGCGTGACACTTGTGTGAGGTTGACGCCAGCGGCCCCCGCGAGCGTCCACTTTCTCGCCCGCTGCCACGGAATGAACGTACACGCGATATGAAGGGAAGACAGGGCGGGCCTGACCTGACTCCTTCCGTGGCATGAGATAGTCCCAGTATTCCAGCGAAGTGTCCTCTTCTGGCGTCAACATCAGATAGGGTCCAGCACTATTGGACCGCATCCAGAACAGGAATGAACCATGCCCGGAAATGAAGCTGTGCTTCAGTACAGGCATGGACTCAGAACCTTTTGGACTGAAGGTGGCGTGCATCGGCAGCGGTAGAGCCAGGTCGCCGATCTCGATGGGATCAGAGGATGTGTTCTGCAGGCCAATTGTCCAGAGCAAAAGTCTGCCCTGAGGCTTCAGGTGGACGCTAACCACAAGAGATTCCCCACGATCATCCCGCGCACGATAGGTGCCCGATTCGATTTGGGAAATAGAGGCGTCGGCAGTCTGGAACCTTTGCCACGCTTGATCAGGATGGCGCCACACGATCTCGACATGACCAAGCTTCTGCCCCATCGCCACGTAGTTCGTCGGAATACTGTCGGATGCGAACCGAATACTCGTGAGTACGCTTCCCTCGTATTCCAAAAGAAACGGCGAAGAGCCATCGCCGGCCTCGGCAAAACTGCGAGCCTGGTCGTGTTCCGAGGCAAGTGAGAACGATGAGAAAGAAAGACCAGCCGCAGCAGTAGAAGCTGCCAGCAGAAACTCACGACGGTTCGCAGCCATCAACCACCTCAGACGAGAGTTGTATACAAAAATGTATGTAATGTCAAGTCGATCTTCTGCATTCTCTGCTGATTAGGCAATGTGCGTGGGACGTGCTAAAAGTTGAATTGGGAACGGGTTACGTGAATTAGCGTTTGGTTGGGCGTACGCTCTCATCGCCGTACGCTCACCAGCCTCCATCCAGAGCTAGCGATTGCGTTTTGGTCTGCTGCATTTGGTTTCGGATAATAAATCAGGGCGGTTAGACTTTTCTCTGTGGCGCAACTGACATTGGCCGGTACCGTACCTTCAGTTACCAACTCTCTCAGTACCCTTCCCGAGAAGGGATCGACCTCGAAGAGTTGCTGCGGAGGATTGACGGAAATTCCTTTTTTCTTGAATGCGCCAAAGTCCGCGAGTTTTTCCGTGCGCACGACCCAAGTGTCGTCTTTCGCTGCGGGCAGTAGAAATTGCAGAAGCTGCCCCTTGGGCAGCGCCAATCTGACAGCGTTCACCTCGCCTCCCTCGTTGAGGATGCGGACAGGCAACTCCGATCCGGGCTGGAAGAAGAGAACGTTGCTTCCATAGGGGACGAACATGGCATCGTACGCCGGAATGGCCGCTGCCTCCCAGGCTCCGGCGTGTTCCATCGCTCCGCGATTGATCGCCTGCAGCGAACCCGAAGCGGCCAAAGGGCGAGCATCCAGATCGATCTCGCGCAGATAGCTTCCATCCGAGTCCAGAAGCGCCAGCAACGGCTGCTTATTTAGCGGCTCAATCCCTAACACAAGAAAACGCCCGGAATCGAGCACCGCGATTTTCAGTGGCTCGAACGGCAGGTCGAGCTTGATCTGCCTGGAAAATGTGCCGTCACGCATGGAGAGGGAGATGTAGTACTCGACTTTGGAATCCTGCCCCTGATCCTCCTTATCCCGCACCGTGGCGCTCAGGAGCGTGGCAACCTCGTCGTTGCCAGGATAGCTCCATATAGCCGAAACCACTTTCTTCTCTGAAACGGTGAAGTTGCGCTGAATCTTCGTAACCTCGCCGCTTGATGAGATGCCATAGAAATCGCCCGCAATCACTTTAGTTGACGGATCCACATCGCCCATAATTTCTACGAAGATTTCTCCATCGCTGGAGCAGAGAGTGGGAAACCGTGTAATTCCTCGATCCGGTAACCCCAAAAGTTGCCTGCCTTCACCAAAATCTACCGTACTTACCGGAATTGCGCCGACAGCGATTGCATCGTCGCCCGAGACATTGACGCCGGGCTGCGCCGCAGCACTTGCCGTCGCCTTCGGCATTGGCTGCTGCTGGCCGATCACGAGCGGACTACACGAAAACAGCAGGAATAAGATAAAAAAAGCAGACCCTCATGCCAATCGCCCCCTTGGCGAAAACCGTCGTATATTGGCGACCTCGGCCTATTCGGCAAAAGATAACACTCCGTGTGGCAGATAGATTTGGAAATTTCCCTGGCAATCCGCGATCATGACGGCCGGTGGCCCAGGTGCCGCGGGTGAAAAGTGAGTGTCACCACAAAGGTGGGTGGCCCAGGTGCCTCGCTTTCGGGCGCCTGGGATCGCATGAACCTTGGCCAGGGGCTCTTTTCGGGGTGTCCGTCTGGACAACAGCCGGTGCCCCGGTCTCGATCTTTTCTCAGCGCCAAGGTGAGGAGCGCGATTTCCCTTCTTTGCCGAGAATTTCTCCCAATCCGCTACCATGCTTCCAGGTGGAATCGCGAACGCCGGGTGCGTGCGCCTCGGCCTTCGCGCTTCCAGCGTGGGCCACGGTCCGCGTAACTCCTTTGCCATCACGATTCTGGCCGCAGGCTATTGAAACAAAGGAACTTGCCATGATTTTCTCCTGCCAGATGATTGAAAAGAAAGGAGTTCTTTACAGAGACCGTAGAGGGGGGCCCCAAGGTATCTCGCACTGGCATCGAACACGGTTGTGCGCTATCGCTTTCGCTTCGGCCAGTCGAAGTACCGGCCCAGAATTCCTTTCACAATCCAGTGGTCGGTAGCCGCGGTTGGGCCTACCCCAACGCCAAAGTTGATCTCCCACTTTGGCGACACATTGAGGTCGATCACGGGAAAGAACTGCTGCTGCTGGTTGTGCAGGCTTGCAATGCCGGTGATGCTGCCGTAATCGGAGTAGTACTCCAGACCGCCCGCGACCTCTTTCGTGAAGTTGTAACTGATCTTTGCCGCCGGCGAAAAATCCAGGCCCAGATTCACATCGGGACCGTGCCACGTGCGATCGAGAACCGGATTCACGGCAAAGTACCAGCGGCCGGTTGTCTTGTCGATGATCGGACGAATCTCCAGGGTCCACGTGTCGGGCGAGAACAGAGCGCGCTGATAACCCATCTCCAGCGACAGGCTGGCGCCCACTGGCCAATGCCATCGGTCGGGAGCGCGCACGCGCGGGCGGATGTGGTCGCCCACCCACTGCGCGCCCAGTCCGCTCTGTTCGCTGGTGAACACGTAGAACCCAACCTCGGACCAGTCGTTGACGCCTTGCGTGATCTCTAACGTTTCGTGTTCGGCGTGGTTGGTTGCGGCAACGCCGTCCAGGGCGGGATGGCCGTCGGCGGTAAAGTTTGAGTGCAGCTCAACCATGGTGGTGCGCGGAGGCACTGTCTCAGAGCCGTAAACCTGAATCTCGTAGTTGCCCTGCGCGCGCATGGCAGCCGTGCCCGCGCAAACCACGACGGACGCAAACAGCAAGGGAAGGGAACTTGGAAGAAATCTCAAACAGACCTCAGGCTCGAACGGGGAAGTTCAGTCCTTTAATCTTTAGGATGCGAATCCCGGCTGGAGGATTCCAGAGTAGTTCCCCAAAATCTCCAAAGCCATCGAAGCGCCACGTTAGGAATTTATGGCCAGAAACTCGTCCACCTCCGCGCGCCACGGCATCGAGGCTTGCGCGCCCTTGCGCGTAACGCTGAGAGCCGACGCGGCGTTGGCGAACCGCGCGGCCTGCCACGGATCTTTGCCCTCTTCGAGCGCTACGGCAAACGCGCCGTTGAAGCAGTCGCCCGCGGCCACGGTATCGATGGCTTCCACTTTGAACGGCTTGACCCACTCCGCTCTGCCGCCCGCAACGGAGACGAACGCGCCGTCGCCGCCGCGCTTGAGCACCACGCCGCGGAGACCTTTGGCATGAAGGCGCGTCGCGGTCTCTTCCACGCCTGTGCCGTCGCCTACATAGAATGCGGCCTCAGTCTCGTTGGGCGTGAACCATGCGATCTGACTCCACACCGCATCGGGCAATGTGGCCGCCGGTGCGGGATCGAGCAGCACGGGCACATTCGCTTGAGCGCAAAGGTCGAGCGTGTAGCTCAGTGTGTCCAGAGGAATTTCAAGTTGGCAAAGTACGATGCCGGCCGAGCGGATCAGGCCGGCGTGGCTGTCCACCATCGCGCGGTCCATTTTGCCATTGGCGCCGGGGACGACGACGATCGCGTTCTGCCCGTCATCGGCCACAAACATGGGCGCGAGGCCCGAGGAGCCGGTGGTCTGCACCATGGCGGAGGTGTCGACGCCGGCGTGTTGCAGATTCTCGATGAGTTGGGGGCCGAAGGCGTCGTCACCGACCTTCGCGATCATGGCAACGCGATAGCCAAGGCGCGCTGCCGCCACTGCCTGGTTTGCACCCTTGCCTCCGGGCGTGGTCTCAAAAGCTGTGCCGATCAGCGTCTGGCCGATGGCGGGAATGCGCGGCGTGCGCGTGACCAGATCCATCGTGATGCTGCCGACCACCACGATCGGCTTGCGCGTATCGCTCATGGCAAGAACCTCAATACAACGGTGCGATGGCCACCGACCCCAGCCCCACCAGGAAAAAGAAGAACATCAACACCAAAAGGATGCGGGCCGCGCGCGGCGCGCCCGCGAACTCGCGCCAGACAAAGACGCCCCAGCAGGCCGAAACCATCGTTGCGCCCTGACCAATGCTATACGAAACGGCGGGTCCAATCAGGTGCGCGTCCGAAGCGAGAAAGTTGGCCACGCTGCCCGTACACCAGATGGCTCCGCCGAGAGTGCCTGCCAGATGCCAGCCTAAAGGCGCTTTCCAGTAATCGCGCCATTCGACCGTCTCGCGCCCGTCAAGCGGTTTCTTCATCAGCAGCCAGTTTGCTGGGATGGCCGAAACAATCACGCCAATAGCGAAGAACAACGTGACTGCGTAAGGGCCGGGAGCCGGCTGTCCAGGCTCGCCGTTGAGCGCCCGCGCTACAAACGGATAAAAGCATCCCATCAGCACACCGCACGTGAGGCTGATGGCGATGCCGCGCGCCGGGGCGGCTCGCGCCGTGGTTCCACGCTTGCGGTATGCCGCGGCATCGAGCACAATTGCCACCACCACCAGCGTTACGCCGCCAAAGAGCAGCCCTGGATTGCCCACGGGTTTGATGATGTAGTTCGATACCGCGCCGATGACGAGGGCGAGGCCGATGCCGACCGGGAAAGCGACGGCCATGCCCGCCACTTCGATCGCGGCCACCAGCAGCAGATTGGCGACGTTAAAAATCGCGCCGCCTGCGATGGAGTAGAGTATGGCCGCAAGCGGCGTCTGCGCCACATCGCGCAGGAACGGCGCGCCCGCGTGACCGATGCTGCCCGCCGTTACTCCCCAGAAGATCGCGCCCGCGGCCAGGCCGATCACGTAATCCCAGTAGAAAAGCTGAAAGCGGAATCTGGGGCAGAGCTTGAGTGTGTTGGCCCACGATCCCCAGCAAAGCATGGTGAGAACGGTAAGGCTCAACGCAGCCAGATAGGTTTCGGGAACGAGCACGGTGAACTTCCTTCGGTGAAGCGCCGCTGCGCAGTGTAAAAGAGAACACCGCGCAGCGGCCTTTGTCGTTGGGAAAGACGCAAGATGAATCAGATCGCCTAGCGCCCGGGCGTTCCATTCACCTCGCCGCTTTCACTGCCTCCGTAAGTGCCGGCACGACCTCAAAGAGATCCCCAACGATACCGTAGTCGGCAACCTCAAAGATGGGCGCGTCAGCGTCCTTGTTGACGGCCACGATGCACTGCGATCCTTTCATGCCAACCAGGTGTTGAATCGCGCCCGAGATGCCGATGGCGAGATAGAGCTTAGGCGCCACGGTCTGGCCGGAGCTGCCCACCTGACGTTCCATGGGTAGCCAGCCGTTGTCGCAAATAGGGCGTGAGGCGGCCAGTTCCGCATCGAGCGCGCTGGCGAGAGCTTCGACGAGCTGCATGTTATCGGCGGCCTTGATGCCGCGGCCCACGCCTACAATGCGCTGTGCCGAGCCCAGATCGACGGTCTGCGCCGATTCGCGGAAAGGCTCGCTGGGCCGGGTGCGAATCTGCGCGGACTCGATCGCAGGTGCGAACTCGCTGACCGGCATTGCGCCACTGCTGGGCTCACCGGCACGAAACGCGCCGTTCTGGATCGAGATAAAGCAAGGGCCGTCGCTCGTGTGGCGATACGCCGCGTCGATGCGTCCCTGGAAGAGCTGGCGCTCAAATGCCGGCCCGTCCTCAATGGCGGTGACATCGCCGATGAGTGCCTGACCGAAGCGCGCGGCGAGCCGGGGAACAAAGTCTCGCGTCTGGTAAGAGTGCGGAAACAGAACGAAGCGCGGCTCAAGCTTGCGGATCAACTGCTCAAAGGCCAGCACATAGCCGTCGGCGGTGTAGGCCGCGAGCAGCGGATGGCGAATCGCATGGCCGGCGATGGGCGGCGCGCCTGTGATTTCGCGAAAGATGTTCGTGTTCGGATCGCCAACGGCGGCCGCTTCGAGCGGCAGCCTCGTCAGCGCGGCCAGCTTGCGGCCGGCAGCCAATGTCTCTTGAAAGATGCGGGCGCTCCCGTCGCGGCGCGCCTCCTGAACCACCAAAATGCTGCTCATAGTACGCGCGCCTCCGTCTTCAGTTTCTCGACCAATGCTGTCGCTGCTTCTTTGGGCGATCCCGAAAGAATCTGCGTGGACTTTTGCTTCTTCGGCATGGTGATTTGTTCAAGCACGGTCACCGGCGCCGGTCCGGCGCCGAGATCCGCCGCGTTCACCGCGCGCAGTTCCTTGGTCTTGGCGCGCTTGATGCCCATCAGCGTGGCGTAGCGCAGCTTGTTTCCGCCCGACTGCATGGTGAGCACTGCGGGCAAGGGCATTTCGATGGATTGGAACCATCCCTCTTCGAGCTCGCGCTTGACCTTGAGCCCTGCATCGGTCTTTTCGACATGCAGAATCAGCGTCGAGTGGGGCAGGCTGAGCAACTCGGCCAGGATCACGCCGGTCTGGCCCAGTCCGAGGTCTTCCGATTGCAGGCCCGTCAGCACGAGGTCCGGATTTTCAGGCTGAATGGCTGCGGCGAGGAGTCTGGCGACGCCCAGCGCGTCGCGCGCGCCCAGGTCGTCCGCGACGATGTGGATGGCGCGGTCGGCGCCCTTGGCCAAGGCTTCGCGGATGGTAGTGGCGACACGCTCCGGGCCGGCGCTCACCACGACGACCTCGCCGCCGTGTTTTTCCTTGAGCTGCAGCGCCTCCTCGAGCGCGTAGGCGTCGGGCTCGTTCATGGCCCACTGCAAGTCGGATTCGTCGATCCACTTGCCCGTGGGCGCGATGCGGATTGGCGCATCGCGGTCGGGAACCTGTTTGATGGCTACGATGATTTTCATTCTCTGTTGCTCCTGAGTAGCGCCGGTCTCCAGACCGGCTGTCGTGCGGGTCTCATGCCCCGCACATTCGCGCTGACGGCGTGGACGCCGGCGCTACGTGGTTTACTCCGCGACATTCTCCGGCAGCCCTCTCGCCGCCAGTTGCGCAATGTCCAGCAGTTCCGGCGCGTCTTCGTCTCGTGCGGCGAGTGCGTCACGAAACATGGTATTGCAGAAGGGGCATGCGGCGGCGATTACGCTGGCGCCCGTTGCCGTCAGCTCTGCCGTGCGCACATGACTTACGCGCTCGCCCTGCTCCTCGCCGAGAAACGCAAGCCCGCCGCCAGCGCCGCAGCAGAAGCTGCGCTCCCGCGACCGGGGCGCTTCAACAAGGCTGCCGGCCAGGGCCGCGACCTGCCGTGGCTCGTCGTAGACGTTGCGATAGCGGCCCAGGTAGCAGGGGTCGTGGAAGACGATCTTTTTCCGGTCCTGGACGGAAGGCAGTCGCGATGCGAAACGCGCGAGAAACTCGCTGTGGTGTTCGACCTCTGGCGACGTGCCGTATTCCTTCCAGTCTTCCTGCATGGTGCGCACACAATGCGGACAGATGGAGACGATCTTCTTCACCTTGTTCTGCGCCATCGTCTCCAGGTTGGCTTCGGCCAGTTGCTGGAAGACGAGATCGTTGCCCAGCCGCCGAACGGCATCGCCCGTGCACTTCTCCTTGCGCAGTACGCCGAAGGTGACGCCGAGGTAGCGCATGACGCGCGCCAGGGCGAGCACAATCTCGCGGCCCTGCGGATCGTAAGCGCCCATGCAGCCGAGCCAGAGGCAGTACTCCTGCGTGCCGTCGAAGATGGGCAACGCACTTTTCTCGATAAACTTGTCGCGCTCGGTGGCGCTCAGGCCCAGGGCATTGCTGCCCTTTTCCAAAGCCAGGAAAAGTTTGCTGCCGTAGTCGTCCTCCCACGCGCCGGTATTGACCGCTCCACGGCGGAGCCCGACCATGATGGGCACATGCTCAATGCCGACCGGGCACTGAAACTCGCAGGCGCCGCAGGTAGTGCACTGAAAGACCGCCCGCTGCGACGTGTACTTGCCGAGCAGCGGTTCTTCCGACGCGGGGCCGAGCTCATTCAGGTAGCCGCGCAGACCGAGAACAATCTCTTTTGGGTTGAGCTCTTTGCCGGTATTGTTGGCGGGGCAATGCTCCATGCAGCGTCCGCACTCGACGCAGGAGTAAGCCTGCAGGCTCACAATGCGCGTCAGATCCTTGCCTGCAACCATGCCGAAGTCTTCGTCGCCGGCGAGCGGAGGAATCTGGGCGAATGAGCCGCGCGAGAAAAATACGGTGAACGGGCCGAGAACCAGGTGCAGGTGCTTGGTGTGGGGAATGATGGGCAGAAATGCAAGCAAAGTGAGCGTGTGCGCCCACCAGAGCGCGTGGACCGCGGCAGCCGGACCCGTGACGAAGAACGCCGCGAGATACGTCACCATCAACGCAAAGATGAGCAGCGCAACGGCGCCCGATCCCCACGAAAGTTCGCCCAGCCACTTCGGCTGCACCAGAAATCGCCGGACAAAGAGTCCCAGAATGCCAACGGCGCAGGCCAGAGCGAAGACGGCGGCGAAGTAGAAGTAGTAGCGCCCCACGCGCCCCGCGGGATCGAGGAAGCCCAATCCGAAAACCGATGCGCAATGGTTCAGTGTGACGAGCGCGAAGGCGCAGAAGGCCCAGAAAACCGATGCATGGGCGATGCCGGCCAGTGGCCGCTGGCGAATTACTTTGCTCTGCAGCGCAACCTCCCAGACAAAGTCGCCCACGCGTTTGCCGATGGGAAAAAGATGGAAGCCGGGATCTTTCTTTGCGCGCAGGATGTTGCGCAGGATGGGCGCAAAACGCCAATAGAAACCGTAGATGGATGCTGTCGCCAGGGCAGGGAACAGAAGCCGTTCCCAGAGCGCAAAGTGCCGGGGTTCGACGAGGGTATGCAAAAGGCCGTTCATGATGTCCCCAAGTCAAGATACACGATCTGCTCAGAGGATGGCTTGGGGACGATTGGACGTACGGCCGTCAGCAGCGCACAATCTTCGGCGATTGAATGCCGCGGGTGGCGTTGCGGGTGTCGATGACCAGCTGCGATTGGTCGACAATCCGCTGGTAATCGTAGCTGGAGTGGTCGGTGACGATGAGAACCGCGTCGTATTGTTCGAGGTGTTCGAGCGGGGCGCAGGCCATGCTCAGGTCGTACTTGCGGCCGTGGCCAACGGTCGGAAAGTAAGGGTCGTTATACGAAACGATGGCGCCGTCCTTGCGCAGAAGCTCAATGATGGTGAGTGAGGGCGACTCGCGAAGATCGTCGATGTCGCGTTTGTAGGCAAGGCCCAGCACCAGTATCCGCGATCCCTTCAGCGCCTTCGATCGCTCGTTGAGCGCCGCGCAAACCTGGCCGATCACGAAGTAAGGCATAGCTGTGTTGACCTCGCCGGCCAGCTCGATGAAGCGCGTGCGGAAGTCAAACTCGCGCGCCTTCCACGAGAGATAAAACGGATCGATGGGAATGCAGTGTCCGCCCAGTCCCGGGCCGGGATAAAAGGCCTGAAACCCGAAGGGCTTGGTCTTGGCCGCGTCGATGACTTCGTGAATATCGATGTTCATGCGCATGCAGAGCTGCTTCAGCTCGTTCACCAGCGCGATGTTGACGCAGCGGTAGATGTTTTCGAGCAGCTTGGTCATCTCCGCTGCCGCGGGGCTTGAAACCTGCACCACGCTGCGGAAGATGGCGCCGTACATGGCCGCGGCGACCTCCACGCCCAAAGCGCTGCATCCGCCCACAACCTTGGGAACGTCGCGGCGATTCACCGAGTCGTTGCCGGGATCTTCGCGCTCGGGCGAAAAGACGACGTGCACGCCGGCTTCCTCGGCGCCGCGGGCTGCCTTGATGCCGCGCGGGTTGCCGTCTTCGAGCAGAGGTACGACGACCTCGTCCGTCGTGCCCGGGTAGGTGGTGCTTTCGAGCACGATCAACTGGCCGGAGTGAATGTGCGGGGCAATGGATTTCACCGTTCCGACGACAAAGCTCATGTCGGGCTCGTGGTGCTCGTTGAGCGGCGTGGGAACGCAAATGATGACGGCATCCATGGCGGCGATCTCGGCATAGTCCGAGGTCGCGCGGAAGCCGGCCCTCTGCGCTTCGACAATCGCCTCCGGCGAAATGCGTACGATGTACGACTTGCCGGCGTTGAGCGCGGCCACCTTGTCGGCGGCGATGTCAAAGCCGGTCACGCGGAACCGCTCGCCAGAGAAGAGCAGGGCCAGCGGCAGCCCCACGTAGCCCATGCCGACGATGCCGATGCGGGCCTGACGTGATTCCATTTTTTGTTTGAGGCCTGAGATGGGGGTCGAAGCAGAACGTTCCATGGCGAGATTATACGGTCTCAGCGAGGTGGTGGGACCGCGTGGTAGTGGGTCAGTTTGAATTTGTTTTGAAAGGGCACGACTTTAGTCGTGCCAATCAAGCCAACAAAATGAGTGGGGCTTTAGCCCCTGAGAGACGTCGTTCTTCATACTGACCCACTACGGGCCGCGTTGATATTCTGGGAGGGAAGGCTGAAGTTCCGGCCGCTGTTTTTTTGATCTTTCTTCTGAGGTAAGACATTGTCGAAATATCTGGTCACCGGCGCTGCCGGATTTATCGGCCGCTCAATCGCCGCGGCTCTCCTCGCGCGCGGTGAATCTGTACGCGGCGTCGATAGCTTCATCACGGGCAAGCGCGCGAATCTTGCAGGTCTTGAAGCTATGGAGTTTGTAGAAGGCGACCTGGCCGACCCGGTGGTCTGCGCAAGGGTATGCGCCGGCGTGGAGATTGTCTTCCACGAAGCGGCGCTGGCCTCGGTGCCGCGCTCGGTGGCCGATCCCGCCTCCACTAACCGAAACTGCATTGATGCCACGCTGAACCTGCTCGTGGCGGCCAAAGATGCCGGCGTGCGCCGTGTCGTCTACGCCGGTTCGTCGTCGATCTACGGCGAGACACCCACGCTGCCCAAGTACGAAGAGATGCTGCCCGCGCCCATTACTCCCTACGCCGTGGCCAAGCTGGCAGGCGAGCACTATATGAGCGCCTTCAGTCGCGTCTACGGCATGGAGAACGTGACCCTGCGCTACTTCAACGTCTTCGGTCCCTATCAGGATCCGGCCTCGCACTACTCGGGCGTGCTGGCGATCTTTTGCCGCAAGATGCTGGCCGGAGAGCAGCCTGCAATCCACGGCGACGGCGAGCAGACCCGGGACTTCACTTACATCGAAAACGTGGTGACAGCCAACCTGCTGGCCGCTGCCGCTCCAGCTGAGAAGGTCGCCGGCCGCGCAATGAATCTGGCCACCGGTGCGGCCGTGAGCCTGAATCAGACGTTTGATCTGCTTTGCGGCCTCACGGGCTACCGCGGCAAGCCAGCCTATGGCGAGGCGCGCTCAGGCGACATCAAGCACTCCCTGGCCGATATTCACCTGGCGCAAGAGCTGCTGGGATACACCCCCACGGTCGACTTCGCCGAAGGCTTGCGGCGGACGGTGGAGTGGTACCGGGGGCAGTAGGCGGACCGGCGTGTGGCTCCGATCTCAAATGGGCTTGCATTCGCTTGACGGTGGTCCGGCTCCGTTGCGAGGGTTCAGCGGCCACCCGGAAAATGCGGGGAATTTCCTGGCTTGCTTCGATCCGTCCGCTCCTCGCCTATTCACGCATGGTGCGTGGCGGCTTCTAGAATCAACATCGCGCCGATCAATATCAAGCCCCCATTCAGGTACTTCATGAACGTGATGCCGGAAAAGCGATGGTTGATCGCTCGTCCCAGAAATACCGCCGGCAGCATGACGGGCACCGATGCCAAGAACTCATTCGTCACCGCATGGGTCCACAGTCCGGCGCCCCAGTAGCCGATGAACCCCAATATGCTGGCCGGCAGAAAATAAGCTTGCAGCGTCGCGCGAAAGTGCTGCGGCGAACACCTCCGCAACGAGCCGTAAATTACCAGTGGCGGCCCATTCATGCCATACGCTCCACCCAGAACTCCGGCCAGAAATCCCGATAACAGGAGCAGCGATCGGTGCTCCTGCTCAAGCCGCAAAACATGTCGGGTCGCCAGCGAGAAAGCTGCAAACAGCACGATCAGAATGCCCAAGGCAATCTTTACCAATTGCTGATCCGCATGGGTCAGAACCAGCAGCCCCAGGGGAATCCCGAAGACGGTGGCCAGCAGCAGTCCGGCCGCGCTGCGCAGGTGAATATGTCTCCAATCCTGCGCCACGACCACCGCGGCAATGGAGATGGACAGCAACACGGCCAATGGTGCGGCGACTCGCAGTGGCATGCAAAACGCCAGCAGCGGAACCGCGATCAGCGCCTCCCCAAAGCCAAACGCCGAGCGAATGACCGTGGCAAGAAAAACAACCGCCAGGACAAATAGAAGGGAAGCGTGGATGCGTGTCTCCCAAGGAACGAAAATAGCCCGAAACACACCTGTTCGAAGACAGGAACGGGACATCTTTATTCAAGCATAACGGTAGCGCTTCCTTGCCTGGGTGGGACGCTGGCCCCGATCTCAGGTGAAATCTTTCCTGATTGGCGGGCGCCCCTGCCGCTCGCGCCGGAGCGCCGTCAGTGTGGGTTGGAAAGATGGCAGGGGCCGGGAAGCCCGGCTGCTTGGTCGCCAGCGTGGATTGGAAGGGCGGTGGGGGAGTCTGCCATCTATGGGATACCAATTTCCGGCACTTGAACTTGCTTCCTTTTGTGCCTGGACCATCCGCCCCGCAGACGTCGTGCCGATCCTTCGCTTTTGGGGACCGGAACAGATTGCGGCATTGACGAAAGCCCTCATCATCGTTGAAACTGGCAACGTTTCTCCTCAGATTGGCTTTTCGTTGTGAACGCCAGGATGATTCCTCGTCTCCCTCTCGATATGGGGAGCAGAACAGGTCCATGGCGGGTGTTGGCTGCGAAAGATGCGGCCAACCTCCAGCTTCGAGCTGCGATGCGGCTGGAGCCGGGCGAAGGCTTTGCTCTGCGTATGTGCAAGTGAGCGAGGTTTTCGTCCGTTGCCCGACTCTTCGTCCTTTCCGAGTGCATTGCCCGAAGGTTTAGCGCCGCAATATCAGGCTGAGGCGGCGCGGCCGGGATCGGTGTCATTGCGTGAGCTGTGGCAGATCATGTGGCGCCGCCGGCGTTTCATAGCCGTTGTTGAAGCTGGTCTGCTGCTTGCCTGCCTGCTCTATTGCCTCATTGCGCCCAATCAATACGAGGCCAGCGCGCGCGTCGAGTTGCGCACCTCGCCGGCTTCGTCCCTCAGCCTGGCCGCGCAGGATGCCTTCGCTTCGGTCTCGATCCTTTCCTCGCCGCTGGCGCTGGAGACGCTGGCCGGCGTCCTGCGCAGCGACCAATTGGCCTGGCGCGTAATCACAAAGCTCAAGCTCTACGAGCAGCCGGGCTTTTGCGGCAACTTTGGGCGAAAGTTTCCGGGCTTCAATGCCGCAAAACCAGCGCCCGGCGCCGAGGAGTGGCTTTTGGATCGCTTCAGCCGCCGGCTGCACGTGCAGACCATGCCGCGCACGCTGCTTGTCGATGTGCGCTTCCGCTCGCGGGACGCGGCGCTGTCGGCGGCGGTGGTTAACGCGCTCATTCGCGCCTATCGGGAGCAGCAGGCGGAGTCGCAGGTTCAGGCCACCCAGCAGGCCTCCGATTGGCTCAATACACAACTTGCCGATCTGAAGGTTCGCGTGGATCGCGACGAGCAGCGTCTGGCCGATTTTGAGGCGCGGCACGGCATTGTGAGCACGCCCGAGATTCAGGCCAACGGCCAGCAAGGAGAAACCGAGCACGCCGCGGCGTTTCTTGAGATCGACGATCTGAGCCGGCAGTTGGTTGCGGCTACCTCGGACCGCATCTTGAGCGAGGCCGAGTACCGCGCCGCGTCGCAGGGCGATCCGGAGTTGGTGATTGCCGCCGACCCGCGTCTTCAGACTCCCACCGCCAACCTTTCAACCGCGCTTATTGAGCAGATTCATGCCCGGAGCAGCGATCTCGAACAGGAGCAGGCGCAGTTGAGCGCCGAGCACGGTCCCAACTTTCCGCGGGTGGTCGAAATCAGGCGCGCGTTGCAGGATCTGGACCGGCAAAAAAAGGCCGAAGACGCGAAGCTCGTCGCGCGCTTCCGCAGCAACTGGCAGACCGCCGCGGATCGCGAGCAACTGGTGCGCAAGAGCCTGGATCAGGCCACCAGCGAGGGAATGAAACTGAACGAAGCCGCTACGGAGTATGCCGTTATGCGTCAGGAAGCAAATGCCAGCCACGATCTGTACCTGCGTGTGCTTGAAAAATCCGAGGAAGCCGGCCTGGCCGCGGGAGTGCACAGCTCGGACATCTCGATCGTCGATCCCGCGCGCCAGCCTGCCAAGCCCGTCGCGCCCGATCCGCCGCTCTACCTTGCCATCACGTTCTTTGCCGGCCTCTGGATCGCGATCGGGACCGCGCTTCTTCGCGATGCGCTGAAGAGCCAGGCGATGCGCGTGTCCGCGGCTCTTGTGGCATTGCTCGCGGCCGGCGCCTGTCTCCATGCGCAGCCGCCCATGCCCAACACCTCGGGCCTGCCCAGCGGAGTCGTGAATCTTCCGCAGTCGCAGGATAACCGCAACCTGCCCAGTCCCAAAGAAGCACCGGCGATCTGGACCAACTCGGGAATTGCAGGGACTGGAACAGCCGGCGCGTTGCCGCTCGGCGTGGCGCAGGCGTCCGCACCAATGCCGGCTCCGATTGGCCCTGGCGACTTTCTCGATATCAGCGAATACCACACCCCGGAGTTCCATTCCACGGTGCGCGTCGCCTCCGATGGCAAAGTGACGCTGCCCCTGGTCGGCGACGTAAGTGTGAGCGGCATGGATGAGCAATCCGCGGCGCATGCCATTGAGGCCGCGCTGGTCAAAAAAGGCATGCTGCTGCATCCGCTGGTCTCGGTGCTGGTGGTGGTCTACGCCGGCCAGGATGTGAGCGTGCTGGGCGAGGTCACCCATCCCGGCGTGTACCCATATACGTACCACCATCGCTTGCTCGACCTGATCTCGGCGGCCTCAGGTCTTTCGCCGAACGCGGGCCGTCTGGTCAACATCTTCCACGCCAGCGATCCAAAAACGCCGCATCCAGTAATCCTCGACCCCAGCGGCACCGACGCCACATCCAATCACAATCCGGAGTTGAGTCCCGGAGACACGGTGCAGGTGAGCCGCGCAGGCCTGGTCTACGTGGTGGGTGACGTGATCCGGCCCGGCGGATTCGCGGTCGACCCGGCGCAGGGGCTTACCGTTGTGCAGGCGCTTTCACTGGCCTGGGGACCATCGATCAATGCCAACGTCACTCACGCCGTGCTGATCCGCGAGCAGAAAGGCGGCCGCACCATGATCGCGCTCAACCTGAAGCGCATGTTGAGCGGCCAGGCCCCCGATCAGTCCATTCAGGACCGCGACATCCTCTATGTGCCTGACTCCTTCAGCAAGAACCTGATGAATCGCACGCTGGAGTCGGCGATTCAATCGACGATCGGCGTCGGCATCTACTCGGCGCTGGTCTTCTCGCAGAGGTATTAGGCCATGCGGCGAATTGCATGGGTGCTGCTGCTCATCTTCGTTTTCTCGATCCCCTGGGAGTACTCGCTCGATCTGGGCGAGCCGCTGGGCAACGTGGCGCGCGTCGCGGGTTTGTTGGTGCTGCTGGCGGCTGTGCCGGCTGCCTTTCAGGCCGGGCGTATTCGCACGCCAGGCGCGTTCTGCTGGTTCACGCTCGCGCTCTATCTGTGGTTCTGCTGCACAGCTTTCTGGACCATCGACGCCACGGCCACGCTGGTCAGGCTGCGCGCGCAGTTTCAGGAATACATGATTGTCTGGCTAGTGTGGGAGTTCGCCGATACGCCGGAAGATCTTCGCAGTCTGTTACGCGCCACCGTGGCAGGCTCATGGGTTCTGACATTGCTGACACTTGCCGCCTTTCGCTCGCCCGAAGCGATTGCCGCCGGCCAGATCCGCTTTGCCGCTTACGGCCAGGACCCAAACGACGTAGCCCGCTACCTCAACCTCGGCTTTCCGCTGGCGGTTCTGCTCTTTAACTGCGAGCGCCGCTGGCCGATGCGCGCCCTAGCCATCGGCTTTGTCCCTGTGGGTGTTGTGGCCGTGCTGCTGACCGCCTCGCGCAGCGGATTTCTTGCCGCCCTTGTGGCGCTTGCCGGATCGCTGACTCTGCTCTTTCGCGGACATACGCGGCGCGCCGCCGCAGTGGCCTTCGCTTTGCCGCCATTCCTTGCCGCGCTCTGGTTTCTCATCCCGAGTGGAACCTATGCGCGTCTGGCCACGATTCCGCAACAACTCGAAGGCGGCGACTGGAACCAGCGGATCAACATCTGGTCCGCCGGCTGGCGGGCCTTCACGCGCGCGCCGCTCGCTGGCACGGGAGCCGGAACCTTTGTTGCCGCTGCCCGTACAGCGCCCATCGATACCGCGCACAACACGTTATTGTCAGTTGCCGTGAGCGGCGGCCTTTGGGCCTTGCTGCTCATGTCGATGCTGGTGCTTCTGGCGGCGCGCGCCGCGCTGCGCAGCCGCGGCCCGCTGCGGCTTGCGCTCGCCACCTGCCTGCTGGTCTGGGCCATCACCTCATTCGTCGCCACAGCCGAAGAGAACCGCATGACGTGGCTGCTCTTCGCCATCGTGATTGCCGCCGCGCGTTTGAACGAGGAAGACGCGCAGGGCGTCGAGGCGCGCTTTCAGATTAAGTCGCACGAGCTGGCGCCAGCGCGGGCGCCGGCGCTCGCAGCGCAGCCAGGCTCTTGAGGATACCCTTCGCCGCCATGTCGACCACCGCTTCCAGCGCCGCCCGCACCCGGAGCTTCAGCATCCACCGCGGCATCCTGCGCGCGGCGGTGTCTGTGGGCGCGGCGGGCGTCGCCGTCAAACTCGTGGCCACGGCGAAGGAGATCTCTGTCGCCGCGGTCTTCGGACGGTCGGACACGATGGATGCCTTTCTCGCCGCGGCGCTCATTCCCAGCCTGCTCGTCAACCTTATCTCGGAATCGATGAACCAGGCGCTGATCCCCACACTCATTCGGGTCAGGGAACAGGAGGGCCGCGAGCGGGCGCAGGAATTACTTTCGAGCTCGATGTTGTGGATGTGTCTCCTGCTCGGCGCGGCGACCCTCGCCATGGCGTTGCTGGCGCACGTATTCTTCCCGCTGCTCGCCTCGAACTTCGCGCCCGCAAAGCTGGCTCTTTCGATCCGACTTTTTTACGGCCTGCTGCCCATCGTGCTGCTCACCGGCATCGCCACCAACTGCACGGCGATTCTGAACACACTCGACCGCTTCGCTCTGCCCGCGCTTGCGCCGGCCGCGATCTCCATCTCGGTCATCTTCGGCGCGGTGTTTCTCGCCGGCCGCTGCGGCATTTGGGCAATGGCCTACGCGACCGTCGGCGGTTCGCTGCTACACGTCGCCATCCTTGCCTGGATGATGGAGGCGCACGGCTACCGGCTCCGTCTGCGCTGGCACGGGATGACGGAGGCCACGCGCGAAGTGGCCGGGCAATATGGGTCCGTATTGCTGAGCAGCCTGGTCTCCTCGGGCGGCCTGCTCGTCGATCAGGCGATGGCGGCGATGCTGGTGGCTGGCAGCGTTTCGGCGCTGGTCTATGCCAATCGTTTTGTCAGCGTCGTGCTGACGCTGCTGGCAGGCGCAGTTTCAACGGCCATCGTGCCTTATATCTCGCGCCTCATCGCATACCGCGATTGGGACGGTTGCCGCGAGACCCTCCGCACCTGGGTCCGGCTCACCGCGGTTATCTCGGCGCCCATTGCGCTGCTGCTCATCGCCGGAGCGCGTCCTCTGGTCCGCGTGGCCTATCAGCACGGCAACTTCGGCCCGCGCGACACGGCGGTCGTTGCCTCCGTGCTCGCCATGTTCGCCATCCAGATTCCGTTCTATGTCGTCAGCCGCGTCCACTACCGGTTCATCGTGGCCATGCGGCGCACCGACCTGATCCTCTATTGCGGCATCCTGAACCTGGGCCTCGACATCGTGCTCAACCTCGTCCTGATGCACTGGCTCGGCGTGGCCGGAATCGCCCTCGCCACCTCGCTCTGGATGGTGAGTACATTCCTCTTGCTCGACCATTGGGCTCGCGTTCTCCTGCGCGAAGCCGGTGAACGGATGGAGCGAAGCGACTGTGCCCGGGCTTTCTGATGATTCCTCAAATGTGGACAATTTCTAGCCAACATCATGCAAGTCAATGCATATCGACTCGATTCGATCTATGTAAATCATTGAATCTGAACGATGATGGTGTGGTCCTTGAATTGCTTAGTAAATTTATCAATCATTTCTGTCGCTTTGCACAGATTTTGTCCTTTACGTATTTGTGTGGAGGTTTTTGATGCGCATCTTGTCATGGAGAACACTCAGTCTTCTTTCGCTTGGATTCGTTCTTTCGGCCGGTTTGGCTCGGGCAAATAGCTATTCGGTTCTGTTTTCCAACACCCAGGTTGCCGGCGACCCCGTTGTGGGCACGGGAACCTTCAGTTTCGATGGCTCTTATGGCGACGGAACGTACCTCCTGAGCAGTCTGACGAACTATACCTTCAACTTCACGGTTGACGGCTTCACTTTCACAAACAGCAGCATCGACACCGTCAATCTGGCCGACGTCGAGGTCGTCATTTATGATGCTGGGACCAATTTCTACTTCGATACAAGCTGTTCCGTTTCTGGTTGCTATGGTCCGTATGACGGGTCGCTCGACTTCACGAATGCCTCAGGGAATCTGCTGTCCACTGAGCCCAACTTCATTGGACCGACGCCCTTAAATGAATATTTTGCAGGTGGTGGTTCCGACTCTCCGATCGGTTCCTTAGGCTATTACGGCACGAGCATTCCCTCGGCGACGCCCGAGCCAGAGCCGCTTTTCCTGCTGGGAACGGGATTGCTGGGCCTGTTCTTCTGGCGTTTCCGGCGCGCATAGCCGATCGACAGGCGATTCCCGCTTGTCATGCATAGACTTGGCCTCGGGTTCCTCGACAAGGCAATCCGGGGCCATCTGTTTGTACGGAACATGCGTTCGCGTGCAAGCGACGGCCTGCCAGCTTATAGTGATTCACAAGGCCGCCACGAGCTACTATGCCACGGGAACCCGCTCAATATCTGCTGCGTCTCGACGATCTCTGCCCCACGGTTTCGGCCGAAAACTGGAAGCGGCTCCAGTCGCTGATCGAAGAGTTTCACCTGCAGCCGATTCTGGCGGTGGTTCCCGACAACCGCGACCATGAGTTGCAGGTTTCTCCTCCCGATCTGGCGTTCTGGGATCGGCTGAGATCCCTCGAATCGGCTGGAGCTTCGGTCGCCCTCCACGGCTACCGCCATCTATGCACTAGCCGCGGGCGCAGCCTCGTCGATCTGCATCGCGTGACGGAGTTCGCCGGCGTCTCCGCCGCAACGCAACGCGCATGGATCGCGGAAGGCCTCCGCATCCTGCGCGGTCACGGCCTCCACCCGAAGATTTGGGTCGCGCCCCGTCACGGTTTCGATGCGCAAACCATCCAGGCGCTTCTCGATGAGGGAATTGCCATCGTCTCCGACGGCTTTGCCCGGCGGCCGTTCCTGCGCGGCGGCATCACGTGGATTCCCCAGCAGCTTTGGGGCCCCGTTGAAAAAGACCGCGGCCTCTGGACCATCTGCGTCCATCCCAACACCGCAAGTGACGCAGAGATTGAGGCCCTCCGCAGCTTCCTCGCCGCGCACGCAGCGCAATTCAACTCAGTGGATCGCGCCGTCGCCGATCTTCAGCCCGCCACCTTGACCCTTTCCGAGCGCATTCAGTCTAAATGTGCGCTGCGGCGTTTCAAACTCTCCCACTCGGTTCGTTCCGTGCGCCGGCTGGGGTCTTTGTGCGCGAGCAAATCCGTGTAAAGCTGCTCCCACTGGTCGAGCACAGTCTCCAGATGGAAGCGCTCGACGATGCTTTTCCGGGCGCATTCGCCGATGATGAGCCGTTTACGCAGCGGAATGCGCATCAGCCAGTCCATCGCCCTGGCCAGTTGGCCGGGATCGCCCACAGGTGTGAGCCATCCGGTCTCCCCATGCACAACGACTTCGCGCGTACCCGGAACGTTGGTAGCCACAACCGGCAATCCGCATGCGCCTGCCTCCAGCAGAACCATGGGCAAACCTTCGTAGCGCGAGGTGAGGACGACTCCATCGGCGCCTTGCATCCAGCGCGCCACATCGGGGCTGAAGCCCGCAAAGCGCACGCGCTGGCCAAGCCCGAGGCCGGCGGCCATCTGCTTCAGCTCTCTTTCCAGCGGACCGGCGCCGAGAACCAGCAGTTGCGCTGTCAGCTGGGAGTGCGCAAAGGCATTCATCAATGTCGGATAGTCTTTGACCGGTTCCAGACGCCCTACTGCCAGCCACAGGAATTCATCACCGAGGCCAAGTTCTTCGCGCGCCTTAAGCCGTGTTCGCGCGTCGGGCTTCCATCGATCCACGTCGATGCCGTTGCCGACCACGGAGAGCCGCCCCGGATCGACCATGCCGGCCGCGACGTGCGCCGAGGCTGTGGCCTCGCTCACCGCGGTCACATGATCCGGCAGCCATCTGCTCGCGGCGTAGCCCAGCCGCCGCCATTGCTTTCCAGTCGCGGAGCTATGCAGAGTGTCAACCACCACCGGCGCCGATACCGCCAACCGGGACCACCGTGCCATCCACGCAGCATGAGGCAGATGGGCGTGCACCACGTCGGGCTTCTCGCAGCGGAGCCAGCGATGGAAGCGCCGCCAGCCGCGGGGATCGGCTAGCCCCTTGCGCATCTCTAGGCTGAAAAACGACACGCCCACTTCGGCCAACTCCCGCGCCACCGCGCCGCCCGTTCCTGACAGCGCCACCATGCTCACACGCCAGCCGCGCCGGCGCAATCCCCGGGCGAGCAGCATGGCCTGCTGCTCGGCGCCTGCAATGCGGTCCAAACCCGGAATTACGATTGCGACATGGCTCACGGCCGCTTCCACGCCTGCGCGCCAAGCAACTGCTCATAGGCGTCGAGAGCGCCATTGAAAGCAAATTCATCGACCGGCCGGAGTCTGCCCGGATCGATGACAGCCATGCGCCGCCGCCTGCGGTAGCGAGGAAACATGGCCGCCACCGCAGCGCAAAGCGCCGCAACCACAAATGAGATCGCCAGAAAAGGCAGTGAAAGAAGAATGAGAAGAATCGAGAGCAAATGAAGAAAACAGTCGCGAACCACAGATCCCCCCGAGCGAGACTGCTGACACGCCGCAGGCCCAACTGGCCCCTGCGGTGTCAAGTGCGGAATCACGATCGCGATTGCCTGAAGTTGCGCCGAAGAAGGCCCCGAGGGTACCGGGTCAACTCACTGGCGCAGCAGGAAGCGCGCACCGTGCAATTGCTTTGGCGGGAAACTTGCTCGACAACGGTGAGCCATGCTCAATAAACAACAGACCTTGTAACCGATTGGCCCGGCATGCCCATTCGCTCACTATCGAGGCGAGCCCCATGCAACAACACAAGAGTGACCCTGGTAGCTGGTCCTTCACTGGAGGTGAAAACTGTACTTATAGGAAACATCGGAATGAGAAAAATGTCAAATTTGAAAATGCCCGCATGAAAAATGGCTCATAAATAAATTACCTTTGCGGCGATAAGTAATCTGCTGTGAATCATGCTTCGGACTCCTCGTGCGCGGCTGCACCAGTGTTGAGTCCGTCCATCGAGACAAAGAATTCGTGGCGAACGCGCTCTCCTGGCCGAATGCTTTTGAGTGCCTGCAGGAGCGCGTCGGCCAAGGCGTCGGCAGAGACCTGCGCCGCGAGCCACGCGCCCCGTCGTCCATGCAGCAGATCCACCACTCCGCCCGAGGCCGGCGTCGCAACGAGTGGCAGACAGGCTGCCGCCGCCTCCAGCAGCACGTTGGGCATTCCCTCGTAGCGTGAGGACAGGACGAACAGCGTGGCGCCGGGAAAGAATCCGTAGGGAGTTTGCACGCAATCCGCAAAATGGACGGCATTTTCCAGATTCATAGCGCAGCAGAGTGCTTGGAGCGATGCCTTTTCGCCTCCCGTGCCGGCAATCGTCAGATCGGCGTCGGGAAATCGTTCGCGCACCCTGCCTAACGCCTCAATCAGCAGGTCGAAGCCCTTTTCCGGCGCCAGCCTGCCAGCGGCCAGCAGATGAGGCCCCGGGCCGCTCCACGCATAGGGTGTCTCGCAGGCAGCGAGAATTCCTTCGAGATCAACTGGATTCGGTAGCACTACAATTTTTTCGGCCTGAATGCCGATCTCACGCTCCAGATCCTCGCCCATCGCCCGCGACTGGCAAACGATGCGATCGGCTCGCGGGTAGAGGAACCGGTAGAGCAGGCGAGTGTACCAGGGTGCGCCACCACGCGAGAGCACGGCGGAGACTGTGCTGTTTTGCCGTACCAGCACCCGCGTCTTCCTCGGGAAGAACGGCCGCAAAAAGAGGGTGAGAAAGCCGATCTCCGGCGAACCGGCAAGGATAACGCCGGGGTGCACGCGCCAGACCAGTTGCAGCAGAGTGAGAGCGGCGGCGCGCGCGCGGCCAGCTCCGAAAGGATGAACCGTCACCCAATCCGGCATGACGCCCGATCCGGGATCCCCGGCCCGCACCAGCCCCAGATGCACCTCGAACCTGTCCTGCGAGAGGCTGCGCGCCAGCAGGGCCATAACCTGCTGGGCGCCGCCGCCACCAAGCCGGGGTGTGAGCAGAAGGAGCTTTGTACGTTCCACAGACTGTTTCCTGGAAGGAAGGCAATTGTCGCCCAATCCAAGGAGAATATGATGTGTTGGCGATCACTGAAACTTTCTAATGCGCCTCTTATCAATGTCCTATATCGTTACATTTGTAATCTTTCTCCCAGAATCTGCGCGGTGGTCTTCCTGTTGGAGGAAGTCCCATCCGTCAAGGAGCGTATGGCAGATTCCGGGCTTTTCGATCATTCCCTCGATTTCTCACTCGATGGCTTGCGGCCGACGATTCTGGTCGGCGTCACCCATGCGCAGACCTGCCTTGTGCTCGGCGCGCACCTGCGAGCACTGCGCCGCGCCGGATTTCGCGTTCTGCTGGTTTCGAGTCCCGGCCCGCTCCTCGACCTGACGGCCATGCACGAGGGAGTGGAGCGAATCGCCCTTCCGATGGAGCGCGGCATCGCGCCCTTGGCCGATCTGGTGGCGCTGATCCATCTGTGGAGGCTGATTGGCCGCTGCCAGCCCGATCTGGTGGAGTTCAGCACTCCGAAGGCGGGTCTGTTGGGTACCTTTGCCGCCCGGCTGCGCGGCGTCTCCCGGCGCGTCTACATGCTGCGCGGCCTTAAGCTGGAGACCACGGTGGGCCTCAAGCGGCGCGTCCTGTTGGCAGCCGAGCGGATGGCCGCGCGCTGCGCGCATGTGGTGGTATGCAATAGCGAAAGCCTGCGCAAGGAGGCTCTCGCCCTCGGCCTGGCTCCGGCAGGTAAACTTCAGCTTTTGGGCGAGGGCAGCAGCAATGGCGTCAACATCGACCGCTTTTCGCCCGGCCCGAGCACGGTACGCGAGCATTTGGGGATTCCGCGTAGCGCTCTCGTGATCGGCTTTTCGGGCCGCCTGACACGCGACAAGGGACTCCCCGAGCTGCTCGAAGCCTTTGAACTGATTCATTGCTCGGAGCCCACCGCACGTCTTTTGCTCGTGGGATGGTTCGATGGCTCTGACGATGCGCTTGATCCCGTGATACGGCGGCGCATTCTGCTTCACCCGAACATCCACTGTACCGGGTTCGTCCCCGACACGGCGCCCTATTATCGCGCCATGGATCTCATGGTCTTGCCCTCGTGGCGCGAAGGTTTTCCGAACGTCGTGCTGGAAGCGGCCGCCACTGGACTTCCTGTCGTCACCACGGAAACCACCGGTGCAAGAGATTCCGTGGTCGCTGAGGTCACAGGATTGCTGATTCCGCCCGGTTATCCCGGCGCCATCTACGAAGCCGTGATGAAACTCATACGCGATCCGCGGCGCCGGCGGCGCATGGGCCAGGCCGCGCGCGCCTGGATTCTGGAGCACTATGTGGAATCGCATGTGGTGGGCATGACTGTGGACTACTACAGAATGCTGCTCGATGCCCGTGTCGCAACCTCTCTACAAAGCGCTTAGCCATCGTCCGGCTTTACGGGCTATGGAGATCTCGCTAAAGTGCGTTGCTTTGAAGGATCGCGGCTTCAGTCATACCGAAAAATCCCTTAGAGCAAGCGGTGCCGCAGTCCCTGAGGGATTCCGTTGGAAGTTTTTCGCCACGTTCTCGATCACCCCGTTCAGCCTGCATCCGGCTCGCCGCCAAACAGCCCCGGTTGCACTTCGCCGGGCTTTGCCATCTCCGCCCGCTTGCGGCCGGCCCCGATCAGGCTTGTCACCTCAAGACTCTGAATGGCCTGCCGAGGTACGTAGATCCGCTGTGTGTTTGAGCGTGTGTCGGGTGGGATGAGCAGCAGCCCAGCGCCATCCACTAGAGAACGGTCGTTGGCTGCGAGACCTTCCAACTCGTCGCCGTCGCTCAGCGTGAGCCGCAGCAACAGACCGGCCGCGCGCGGTCGCACTGAAAATCGCTTGCGCACAAGCCGCTCAGGGTTTGTCTGATCGGCCGGTCCGGAAGGGAGGTCGCGTACATAGCAAACCCACTTCACCTGTTCCCAGCCTATCCGGACCACCTTGCCGGTCAAGTCCAGGATTTCGAGTTCCGTCTTCTGCTGACCAAAGTCAGCGCCTGCGTAGCCAGCATTCCAATCGCGAGAGAACTTGCGCACAATGACGGGTTTGCGCACGAAAGGCATCGTTCTGGATTGTCGCACGGTAGGGGCACGCCGGGGGCTTCGCGCTGTTGCAACTTCTGGCTCCCCATGCCGATTTGTCTGTTGCAAATGGCTCCTGAAGAAGTCCCAGGGCGGGTCTTGCGCATCCAATTAACTGATAATCTGCGTCCGAAAGCTGGTCAATCTGCTCAACTTGTGCTAATGTTTGTGTTTACCAGCTAGCTTTTTGCCCATAAGGGCAACAACATCAGGTACTTGACTCAGGATTTAGGATGGCGGAACCAGGATAGCGCATGCCCGACTACATCTACTTGCTGGAGAACCGGCTCTCAGCCGATCAAAACCACGCTTTGACGCAGTTGCGCAACGTGGCACGCGATGCCGGAATCATCCTTTTTCTCACCGGGGACGCCGTACGCGACCTCACCAGCGGCCATGCCGTCCGCGAGCTTGAAGTTTCAGTTCATGGAAACGCTCTCAAGCTCAAGAAACCATTGGAAAAACTCGATGGCAAAGTGTGGGGAGAAGATGAGGCGTCACGCAGTCTTTATCTGTGCTTTCCCGGCACGGTTCGCGTGAACGTCGTCAGTACCCACCGCGTGGAGTACCCCAAGCCCGGCAGGCCGGTGTATCACTGGTCCTCGATTCAGGAAGACCTGCGCCGTCGCGACTTTACCGTCAACTCCATGGCCATCTCCCTCAATGAGGGTTCTTTTGGCCTTCTGATGGACCCCTTGAACGGGGCAGCCGACATCGAGGCGCGCACTCTTCGCCTGGTTTCGAACTACGGGTTTCTCGATCAGCCCTCGCTGATGATCCGCGCCATCCGGTATAGCGCGCGTCTTGACTGGGAGATGGATCCACGGACCCACTCCCGCTACGATGAGGCTAAGAACGAAGGCGTTATCGAGTACCTGTCTTCCCACGACCGCAGCATGGAGTTGGAGCAGATTGGCCACGAAGAAGACGCGCTGAAGGTGCTGCGCGCTTTGGAGGCCGAGGGCTGGATGAAGATTCTGTTCCCGGCCTGGACCTCTGCCAAAGCCGATGAGGCGAAGCTTGTAGCCCTCCACGATCTCGTGGTTGAACTCCAGATGCAAGGCCTGCACCCCGACATGTCCGCGGCGCAGATGCAGTTGCTCACGGCCAAGCTGCAGCCGAAAGACTTATCCGCGTTGAAGAAGGCCATGCTGCGTCCGGGCTTCGTCGAGGAGTGGAACAAGCTCGATTCGCTGGCCAGCGGATTTTCCAAAGTCTTGCTCTCCAAACAGAATGCAGCGGCTTCGGCAGGCTATAAGCTTTTCATGAGCTATGATCCGGAAGCTGTTCTATGGCTTGGCTTTACCAGTAAAGATAAAGCCGTTCAGGAACGGTTCAACCTCTTCCTGAAGGTTTGGCCTGAGGCCCGCCAGCGGATTCCCTACGCGCTCATGCAGGAGATGCGGATTACGCCCGATCTGCCAATTTATAACGAACTGGTCGAGAAGATCTTCCTGGAGTTGATCGACGGCAAATTGGCCACGCCGGAGGAGGTGCGCGCCTATCTTGAGCCGCACTCTCCGCCCGCGCCTGCTCCTCAGCCAACCTACAAGCGTTCGCGCGCCCGCCGTGCCGAGGCCAAGATCAGGGAAGAGGTACTCGATGAGGACGAGGAGAGAGAGGAAGAAGAGGACGAAGAAGGTCTCCTGTCTGACGAGATGGAGCCGATGGTAGGCGACGAGGAGGAACTCGATCTCGGCCATTTGCCGAAGGACGATCTCGAAGCTGAGGAAGGTGAGGAGTCCGAAGGCGACGAGGAGGAGGCTTCGAGAGAGCCAGCGGGAGCCGCAGGCAAAAAGAAGGCGCCAGCTCATGCTGCGGCCAAAAAGGGAGCCGGGAAGCAGGAAAAGGCGCTTCCACCGGCCAAACCCCAGCCACAGGAGACAGTCGCAAAGGCCAAACCTGCCGCCCAGGAAAAGCCTGCTCCTGTCAAGGCTGCTCCGGCAAAGGCGCAGCCCGTAGCCGCGCTCAAGGCTAAGCCTGCGCCGGCCAAAGCCGCCAGAGAAGTGAAGCCGGCAGCCCCAAAGGCGGCGGCAAAGCCTCCACAGAAACCTGCGGCGAAGCAGCCAGCGAAGTCGGCGCCGAAGGCCAAGCCGGTTCCAAAGAAACACGCCTCTCCGGCAGCAAAGAAGTCTGCCGCAAAGAAACGGTAGAGTATCGCCAGGGTATTTGCCTGTCACCTGTTTCTGTCATCCTGAACTCGTTTTGGTGCGTTCTTGCACCAAGACGGGTAGGGGAACCTGTATTCGCCAACTCTGATCTTCGATGCGAATGTCTGAGATGCCGCCCCTGCTGGCTCTCGTCTCCTCGTTCCCTTGTTCTCTCGCTCCCTGTCATCCAAATTCATCGAACATTTGCAATATTTTTGTCTGATTGCATTACTCTGGTGGTGATCCCGGCGGTTTCCATTTTTTGTATCACTTATCCGGCCGCGGGAAGAGGACGAACGGCTTGAGCCAAACCGTATTTGTTCTGGAAGACGAATCCGACATCGCAAGGCTGGTGCAGCATCACCTTGAAGCGGCGGGTTTTGAGGCACGTCTTTTTCACACGCCTGCCAATCTTATTCCCGACGCCGAGCGGAAGCCGCCCGCGCTTTTCCTGCTCGACATTATGGTTCCCGGCGGTGACGGTCTGGATGTTTGCCGGCGTCTGCGCAATCACGCAGGACTTTCCACGGTCCCCATCATTTTCATGACCGCGCGAGCCGGCGAAAACGATCGCGTTCTTGGCCTGGAGCTGGGCGCGGACGACTACATCACCAAGCCATTCTCGACGCGCGAGCTGGTGGCGCGCGTCAAGGCGGTTCTGCGGCGATTCGAGCGGCCCACTTCGCCCTCGGTGATCACCTTTGAAGAGGTGATTATCGATGGAGGCGCCATGCAATTGAAGGTTCGCGGCGAGCTGACCACCACGACAGCGACCGAGTTCCGTCTGCTCGACTACCTGGCGCGGCATCCGGGCCGCGTCTTCAGCCGCGATCATCTGCTCGATGCGGTCTGGGGCGACGCCCGCTTCGTCACGCCCCGCTCGGTCGACGTGTATGTGCGGCGCATCCGTGAGAAAATCGAGATCGACCCGGAGAATCCACGCTATCTGAAAACCGTGCGCGGCGCCGGCTATCGTTTCGAACTGCCGAAGGGCGAGTGAGAAGACACTGATCACTGATCACTGATCACTGATCACTGATCACTGATCACTGACAACTGCCTCTATGACCTCCAACGTCTTTATCAAGCTGCTCGGAGCGTTTTTCTTCCTCCTGGCGCTTCAAATGCTGGTGGTGGAGCTTGTCTTTCACCGCATCTGGGAGCGCACGGCGGTAGACGCCCAGAGTGTGCTCGGCCGCGATCTGCTCTGGTCGGCGCTCGTAGGGCTTGCGATTGCTCTGCCTGCGGCGGCCTGGATCTCCCGCCGCGTTGCGGCGCGACTTCGCCGCGTTCTCCATTTCGCGCGTCGCATCGCCGGCGGCGACCTGAACGCGCGCATCCAGGTTGCAGGCGAGGACGAACTGACCCAGGTCGAAGCTGCTCTCAATCAAACCGCCGAGCGGCTGGGCCGTAACTTTGCCGAGATGGAAAGCGGGCGCGCCGAACTGGCCGTCATGCTCGACTCCATGCAGGAGGGCGTGGTTGCCATCACATCCAGCGGCGCCGTGCGCTGGTCGAACGCCGTTATGCAGCGCATCGCCGGAACGCAGCTCAATGCCGGGCGTCCACTTGTGCACTTTATCCGCGATCCCGAGCTGCTGGCCTGCGTGCGGGGCGCCCTGGAGCGGAACGTGCTCTCTGTGGGCCGCGCCAGTGTTCTGGCTCCGGGCCGCGTCTTCGAGGTCAACGCCGCGCCTTTGCCCGCGGGCGGCGCGCTGGTCGTACTGCACGACGTGACCAGCATCGAGGCTGCGCAAAAATCCCGCCGCGAGTTTGTCGCCAACGTCAGCCACGAGTTGCGCACGCCGCTCACCTCCATCCAGGGCTACGTCGAGACTCTGATCGAAGACCCCAATCCGAACTCCGAAACCACACTCGAATTTCTCGGCATCATTCTCAAGAATGCAAGCCGCATGAAGCGGCTGACTGAGGATCTGCTAGCCCTGGCCAGCGTCGAGAGCCCCGATTACAAACTCAAGCTGCAACCGGTCCGCGCCAGCGTCCTGCTGCGCGATGCCATCGATTCTGTTGGTGGCAAGTTTGTCGACTCGGGCGTCGAACTGCAATCCACGGGAGCGCCCGATGTGCTTGTGATGGCCGATCCCGACGCCATGCACCAGGTCTTTGGAAACCTGCTGGAAAACGCCCTCAAGTATGCGAAAACCGGCAAGCGCATTCAAGTTTCCGCGCGTCCTCTGGCTTCCGAGGTGCAGTTTACGATTCAGGACTTCGGCCCCGGCATCGCCTCCGAGCATCTGGACCGCATCTTCGAGCGATTCTACCGCGTCGACAAAGCGCGTTCTCGCGAGTCGGGCGGCACGGGCCTGGGCCTTGCGATTGTCAAACATATCGTGCAAGCCCACGGCGGCCGCATCTGGGCCGAAAGTGAACTGGGTAATGGCGCGAGCTTTCACTTCACTCTGCCGCAGGCGCCGATGGCGGATCAATCATAAGGACAGAGCCATACCCCCATTGCCACTTCAATCGCGGGGTGGCCCTGTACCGGCGCTTACAATTTGACTTGATCTTTTCCTGGGGGAACCAACGCCGTGAAGTGCACTTGCCAGCGCGTAATCATTTTTTTGATCTTCGCGGCAGCTCTGTCCATCGCCGCTCAGGTTCCCGGCCCTGCGCCGCGATTGGACGCATGGACGATCATCGGCCCCGGCGGCGGTGGAACCACGGCCGCCCCGGCCATCAGCCCTGCCGACCCCAATCTTGTCGTCGAGCGATGCGACATGACCGGCGCTTACATCACGCACGACGGCGGGCTCTCCTGGCGCATGTTCAATCTGCGCAATGGACTGTCGGTCTTCGCCTTCGATCCATCGAACCCGAAGCGCATCTTCGCCGGCGGCGCGGCGCTCTGGCGCAGTGATGACACTGGCCAGACCTGGCGCATGGTCTTTCCCAATCCGCAGGAGAAAACCGTTGAGCACCAGAACGGCGACCACGGCGACTACAGCCTGACGACGAGAGACAGAAATTATGTGGCAGGGCTCTTGATCAGCCAGATCGCCTTCGATCCCAGGAATCCCGGCTTTGTCCATGTGGCCTTCTACAACCCGTCCACCGGCGGCTCGACACTCCTCGTCTCGAAAGACGGTGGGGACACGTTCCATCACGAGCACGACTTCGATTCGAAGAAAATCCTGCAACTGCTCTACACAGACAAAGGGCGCGTGGCCATCGGCGAGCGCGGCGTGTATCTTGGCAAAGCCGGCACGGCGAAGCCGATTGCGGGAATCACCGACGCGATGATTGATGCAAGTTCAGCCCAGAACCACGGAACCGCGACGATCTACGCGACGAACGCGAGCGGTCAGGTCTTCGTCTCGACCGACTCCGGAATCAACTGGCAGGAGGTCACACCCAACCTTCCCCATCGCGGCGGTGAATTTGGCGCGGTGGCCACCGGCGGCAACGGCCAGGTCGCCTATCTGGGATTTCGCGGGCTGATGCTGGACGCCGATCCCGACCAGCCCTCGAACGGAATTCTGAAGACGACTGACGGAGGAAAAACCTGGTCGGTTGTCTTTCGCGAGTCCACCAAGCCAGATGCGAACCTTGATGCCTCCTGGATCGAGCAGCGGGCCATAGCGGCCGGAACCGACGAAAACGCGTCGATCTTTTTTGACGCGCCGTATAGCCTGGCTGTCGCGCCCGGCAATCCTGACATCTGCTATGCGACAGAC
Organism: Occallatibacter sp.; assembly: GCA_049977045.1. Classification (GTDB taxonomy): domain Bacteria; phylum Acidobacteriota; class Terriglobia; order Terriglobales; family Acidobacteriaceae; genus Telmatobacter. Next base: position 41,248 of record JBMFHB010000007.1, on the reverse strand, counting down.
CTCTTCCGAACCTATCGGACGCTGGACGGCGGCAAGCAATGGGCGCAGGTGGACTCCGTGCGCACACCGGACGGCAACTGGACCACGCGCGGGCTTGATGTAACCACAAGCTACGGCGTGCAGTTCGATCCCTTTGACCTCAATCACATTTTTATTGACTACACCGATATTGGTCTCTTCCAGAGCCAAAATGGCGGAAAGAGCTGGGAGTCCTCGACCTCCGGCATTCCTCAAGCATGGCGCAACACAACCTACTGGCTGGCCTTCGATCCCAAGGTCAAGGGGCTTCTATGGGGCGCGTTCAGCGGGGTTCACGATCTGCCGCTTGCGAAGATGTTCCGCTCCGCAGGCGCGCTCGATCGGTATCACGGCGGCGTAGCAGTTTCCACCGATGGCGGCCGGCACTGGACGCCGTCCAACGCCGGTCTGAAAGACACCGCATTCACCTGCATTCTGCTCGATCCCACAAGCCCCGCCGGCCATCGGACGCTTTACGCCTGCGGCTTCGGCGCGGGAGTTTACAAATCCACCGACAACGGAAAGACCTGGCAACTGAAAAACGATGGCATTGACGGCGATACCCCCTTTGTATGGCGGCTGACGCGGGCAGCCGACGGAACGCTGTACGTCATCGTTGCCCAGGGTAATGACAATGGCAAACTCTACAAATCCACCGACGGCGCCGGGCACTGGATCGAAATCAAGCTTCCCAGGAACGTGAACGGTCCTCGCGGCCTCGCCATCGATCCGCGCAACAACCGCCGCATGTACCTTGCCGCGTGGGGGCAGGAGCACAGCGACGTTGACATCGGCGGCGGCGTCTATCTCACGACCGACGGCGGGCAAAGTTGGAAGCCGATCTTTCAGGCGTCGCAGCACGTCTACGACGTGACCATCGATCCGAAGTCGCCTGACACGCTCTACATTTGCGGCTTCGACGCAGCCGCCTTCCGCTCCACCGACGCCGGCGCGCACTGGACGCGGATTCGCGGCTTCAACTTCAAATGGGGACACAGAGTCATCGTCGACCCGCGCGACGAATCGAAGATCTTCATTACCACCTACGGCGGCAGCGTGTGGTATGGTCCTGCCGCGGGCGATTCCACGGCGACTGAGGACATCCTCACGCCAGTGCCCGTGGCGCAGTAACGACGCTTATCAGGCGTCTGGGCCGCGCTCGGGCGCCGGAAGGTGCCGCATGGTGCGTTTGCCCCGTGTTTTCCGCATCTTGCGCCCAGAGTGTCACGACTTTTCAATCTTCTTTTCAACTCCCCGTAACAATCGCCGTAGAGAATGAGTATCGGCAGGCAAGCTGCCCGGGAGCAAACTGTGAAAAAGACTCTGCTACTTGCTTCATTATTCGCGATGGCCTTGAGCGTGGCTCAGGCCCAGAAGATCACCGCGGCGGGCGCGACATTTCCCGCGCCGATCTACCACAAGTGGTTTCAGGAATACAGCGCCGCGCATCCCGGCGTCGAGATCAACTATCAGGCCATTGGTTCCGGCGGCGGAATCCAGCAGGTGACGAACGGCATCGTCGACTTTGGCGCTTCCGACATGCCAATGCCGGACTCCCAACTCGCCGCATCGAAGGTGAAGCTCATCCACATCCCGACGGTCCTGGGCGCGGTCGTCCCGGTTTTCAATGTGGAAGGCGTTCCCGACCTGCGTTTCAGCCCCGACGTGCTGGCAGACATCTATCTCGGCAAGATTACGATGTGGAACGATGCGCGGATCGCCAAGGACAACCCCGGCGTGCATCTGCCCAACGAAAAGATCACGGTGGTTCACCGCTCCGACGGCAGCGGAACCACGTTCATCTGGTCCGACTACCTGAGCAAGGTCAGCCCCGCATGGAAGAGCGGCCCCGGATCGGGCACTTCCATTAACTGGCCCACTGGCGTGGGCGGCAAGGGCAACGAGGGCGTGGCGGCTCAGGTTCGCCAGTTCCCCGGCGCTATCGGCTACGTCGAGCTGATCTACGCCTTGCAGAATGACATCAGCTACGGCGCCATTCGCAACTCCGCCGGAACCTGGCTGAAGGCTTCGATCGCGTGCGTGACTGCCGCGGCAGCGACCGCCAAGATCCCCGGCGACTACCGCGTCTCGATCACCAACGCGCCAGGCCGCGACGCCTATCCCATATCGAGCTTTACCTACCTGCTCATTCCCACACAGCCCCGCGATATGGCCAAGGAGAAGGTCATCAAGGACATGCTGAGCTGGATCGTCAAGTCGGGCGAGAGCGAGGCGTCGAGCCTCTCCTATGCGCCGCTTCCGCAGAACCTGGCCGAGCGGGTGCTCAAGACCATCTATTCGCTCCCATAACGTAATGCGAGGAGTCCGGCGCTCGCCGGGCTCCTCATTTTATGGTTTGGGCTACGGCAATGCAGGCTCCTGGCCCGCATTCTTTTTTTTGCGCTTGTGCTCGTACATCTCCCGATCGGCAAGCGCCAGCAGTGCATCAAGCGTTTCGGGCGCTCCGGCCGTTGAGGTAGCGGCGCCAAAGCTCAGGCCGAGCGCGATTTGTCCTTTTGGCTCCGCATTCCATTTCTCAATGGCCCCCTCAAGACGCCGAAGCGCCTGGGCCGCTCCTGATTCGGTGAACTCCCCCGCTACGGCAAACTCATCTCCGCCCACCCGTCCCAGTATGTCGGACTCGCGAAACACGGCCCGCAAGATCTCGGCAGTGTGGTTAAGGTACTGCGAACCAGTGGAGTGGCCGAGCCGGTCGTTGATTTTTTTCAGATTGTCGACATCGATAAAGAGCACCGAGTACAGGCGGCCTGAGCGTTTCGCCACACGCAGCTCCTGCTGGGCAAGCAGACGAAAGCCTCTCAGGTTGTAGAGTCCGGTCAATTCATCGCGCAGCGAAAGTGAATGGATCTCCTTCTCCATGCTGTTGATGCGCAAGGCAAGGTAGATGAGCAATAAACTCGCCAGAAGCACGGCCAGAGTTGCCAGGATCGCGGTCGAATACGGTGCAGACACAGTCTTCACGTCGATCAGGCGTGCGCTGGTCCACTCGCGGAAATAAGGAATCAGCAGCAGGATGGGCGACAAGGTTCTCGCCAGGCGGCTGCCGGCTCCCGATCCCAGAAAAATCGAGAAAAAACCCTCGCGTGTGCGGCGGCCAAAGGTGACCGTCGTGAGAAGTAGCAGGCAGAGCATGGTTTGAAACGAATGAGCAGGGTCTGTGGCTCGGCCGAAGATGCCGCTCATGTCGAGGACTTGTTCCGAAACCAGAACCAGAACCACCAACACCAGGCAGCCGGCAAAAACATCGGCAAGAAAAAGCGCCATGCGGCTGCGCGCGCGCAGAAACATCATGGAGATTCCAAGCAGCGCAAAGCCGCTTGCCGCTTGCGGCGAGATGGGCGCGTTGGCAAGCCAGAATGCCTGAAGGTCGGAAGAGATTGGCGCCATTGCAGGCGTGTGATGCGGCAACCGCGTAACGCCAATGATGCCGCATAGCAGCAGCACCGCCGCCGCGAGCGCCCAACCTGCCCACACCGACCGCTGCGGCCGGTCGGGGTCAAGCAGGAGCAGACTCAATGCGCTCATCAAGGCAAATAAAACCGCCTCACCGCTCATCGGCCGCAAACTGGCGACCGTCGCCTGTTGTGTCATCGGCAAAAATGAAACGGCCAGGTTCAGAATCGCAATCGCTATGACGGCGCCGAGCGCAATGCGTTCGGCAGCCACCAGCTTCTCGAGCGCGCCGGGATCCGCTTCACCGGCGAAAACAGTGTGCCTGAGTTCGGGCATCTGGAAGAAAGTGAACTCTCCTTTGCCGTTGATGGAAACAGAGAATACCCCGCTTCATGCAGTCTATAACTTCAGGCGCGGTGGGCAAATGGTGCACCCCCACGGCCTGCGTGATAGGATGAACCCCGTTCTCGAAGAGAATACAACAATGCCTGTCCCACAGATCACCACACTCAACGATCTCTTTTTTCGTATTGCATCGCGCGCCAATCCGCGTGCTGTTCTCTGGCAGGACGAACTCAATCGCTGGCAACCACTTTCTTCCGGCCAGATCTATCAGCGCGTGCGCGCGCTGGCCACCGCGTTTCTCAGGTTCGGCGCTCAAAGGGGTGACCGCATCGCCCTGATCAGCGAGAATCGCTGGGAATGGTTGATCACTGACTTTGCCACGCTCGCCATCGGCGCTGCCGACGTGCCCATCTATCCTACGCTCACCGGCGAACAGATTGCCGAGCAGATCCACGATGCGGGCTGCCGCATCGCGGTCGTCTCCACGCAGGCACAGTTCGAGAAGCTCAATGCCGTGCGCGAGAAGACCTTTGTTGAACACATCGTGATGATGGACGCCCCTGCCGCGGAAGGCGCTATCGCCATGAGCGAGCTTCTGGACGGCGCCGATGCCCTGGGCTCCACGCGCGATCCCGTCTTCGACGCAATGGCGCACTCGGTCGAACCGCACGATCTGGCCACCATCATCTATACCTCGGGTACCACCGGCGAACCGAAAGGGGTGGCGCTTACCCACGGGAACTTCGCCGCCAATCAGAATATTGCTCCCGCCGACTTCCGTTTCAATGCCACGGATGCCTGCATCTCTTTTCTGCCCCTCTCGCATGTCACGGCCCGCGCGCTGGATTACGTGATGTACAACTACGGCGCGCAGGTGGCCTATTGCTCAAAGTTCGATAAGCTGCCTGAGGCCATGCGCGAAATCAAGCCCACGGTTCTCGTCGGCGTGCCGCGCGTCTTTGAGAAGATCCGTCAGGAAGTGGAGCGCCGCGCGGGACAATCGCCGGTCAAGAAACGCCTTCTGGCCTGGGCCGTAAATCTTGGCTCGCGCTTTGCCGACGTTGTGTACGACGGCCGCCAGCCCCAATCGCTGCTTTGGAAGCTGGCCAACAAAGTGGCTTACTCCAAAGTGCGTGAAGCCTTCGGCGGGCGCGTGCGCATCTTCGTCTCCGGCGGCGCGCCGCTCGGCATCGATACCGCGCGCTGGTTTGCCTCGGTGGGCATCGCGCTTTGGGAGGGCTACGGCCTTACGGAAACCTCGCCCGTCATTGCCATCAACACCCCCCTCCGCCATCGTATGGGCGCGGCCGGCATGCCGATTGAAAACGTCGAACTGAAGATCGCGGAAGACGGCGAACTCCTCGTCCGTGGACCCTCTGTCTTTGGCGGTTACTGGCACAAGCCATCCGCAACTGCCGAATGTATCGATGACCAGGGATGGTTCCACACCGGCGACATCGCCTGCATCGATACCGACGGCTTCCTGTTCATCACCGATCGCAAAAAGGAACTGCTGAAGACCTCCGGCGGCAAGATGGTGGCCCCCCAGCCCATTGAAAACAAGCTCAAAAACAATATGATGGTTGCCAATGCGGCCCTGGTTGGAGATCGCCACAAGTTCATCTCCGCTCTCATCGCGCCGAACTTCATTGCTCTCGAAGAGTGGGCGCAGCGCCAGAGAATTCAGGCCGCTTCGCGCGCGGAACTTGTCGCCGATCCGCGCGTCGTGGATCTCTATGGCGAGCTGATCCGTGAGGTGAACGGGACGCTGGCCAACTTTGAGACCATCAAGCGCTTCCGCGTCCTGGCCGACGAGTGGACGCAGGACTCCGGCGAATTGACACCTTCGATGAAGATCAAGCGCCGCGTGATTACTGCGCGATATGCGGCGGCGATCGCCGAACTTTACGCCGACGAAGCAACCGCCCACGGCGAGTCGGCGAGCTGAGACGGCCCACTGCGATGCCGTGCGCCTTTCGCCGGCGCCACATCTTCTGGAGCGCGCCGAAAAATGGCGCGCCCCACGCTCCCACGGCCAGAATCGAACCGAAGATAATCACCGCGTCGATGCTTAGCCGGCCCTCGTGTGTCCAGTAGGCATCGGGCTCAAAACTCAGCCAGAGCGCGAATTCATCCAGCGTCAACGCTGCGCCTACTCCGTAGCCGACTGCCATCAGGCGCCCGAAGAAGGTCGATTCCGGCGAGTTCGACCACCCCAGGTCGAGCAGCCATCCGTAGCCCACCAGCAGCAGAATCAGAATTCCCCACACCAGGTGGTGAATGTGCACCCCATGCACCGTGACCCACTGCAGGCGGCCTTCATGATTCACAATCCGGTGCACCAGAATGCGCACGCCCACGAAGGTAATCAGAAACGCGACCGAGGCAATGAACATGCGCTGCCGCGGCCGGTCGGGGATGGTGGCGCGAATCAGGTAGCCCAGCCGTGTCAGTTGCAGCAGCACCAGCAGCACAATGACGACCAGGCCGACGAACGCTAGCAGAAATGGAGCGCCGTTTTCAGGCATACCTTATTCAAGCATTTTTCGGTTTCAGGTGTCAGGTTTTCAGGCTGCTCCGTTGGCGGCGCATGGTTACACCGGCTGATTGAAGGCTGCCCGCTGAAACCTGTAACCGGCGTCACGAAGCTGTTGACAGGGGCGCGGTACACTGTTTAAAGGCGCAATGGCCGGTGGTTTTGCTGTCACTGGCAGCGCTCTGCGCAAAAGCGATGCTGAATACCCCGGCTCTTCAGAGCCGCGGAAAACTATGAGGAGATTCCACGATGCGAGTTGCTTTGTTGACCGGCGGCGGCGACTGCCCCGGGTTGAATGCGGTGATTTATGCGGCAGTTCGGAAGGGCATCAACCGCTACGGCGACGAATTTATCGGTTTTTTGAACGGGTGGCGCGGAGTTCTCGATAACAATTTCATTCCGCTCACCCTCGAAAACACGGACGGCATTCAACTGAAGGGTGGCACGATCCTGCACTCCTCGCGCACCAACGTGAAGAAGATTCCAGGCGGCATCGAGAAGGCGCAGGAGGTTCTGAAGGCTAACAAGATTGACGCGCTGATTGCGCTCGGCGGCGACGACACGCAGTCCGTGACCCTCTACCTTGCCGAAAACGGCGTCAAGGCCATCGGCGTTCCCAAGACCATCGACAACGACATCAACGGCACCGACGCCACCTTTGGTTACGACACGGCAGTCTCCATCGCAACCGAAGCCGTCGATCGCATCCACACCACCGCCGACTCGCACAATCGCGTCGTAGTCATCGAGGTGATGGGCCGCGATGCCGGCTGGATCGCCTACGCCGCGGGTATCGCCGGCGGCGCGCACGTGGTTCTGGTTCCAGAGAAGGACATCGACATCGATCACGTCTGCGCTCTGCTCAAGTACAACTACGACCACGGCAAGCACTACGGCGTGGTGGTGGTTGCCGAAGGCTGCCACCTGCCAGAGGTAGGCCAGGTCGTTGGCTCCGGCGAGGTCGATTCCTTTGGCCATGTTCGCCTTTCAGGGATCGGCGAAGCACTGGCCAACCTGATCGAGAAGAAAACCGGCTTTGAAACCCGCTCCGTGAGCCTGGGACACACCCAGCGCGGCGGCGTTCCCACAGCTTACGATCGCCTGCTCGGTCAGCGTTACGGCCTGCACGCCATCGACATGGTGCACCAGGAGAAGTGGGGTCGCATCGCTGTTCTGCGCGGCACCGACATCACCGATATTCCGATCAAGGACGCCATTGCCACCAACCGGAAGCTCGACGAGCGATTCTTCAGCGTGATCCGCGATCTCGAAGCCAAGGTCTAGGCTGCGGAATCGAGGATGTGCATTGAGCGGGCTGCCTTCGGGCGGCCCGCCGCGTTTCACCTCTGATCCCCCCGCTTTTCATGCTCTACCGTCTCTACCAGCCCGAAGATTTTCCCGCTCTCTACGCGGTTGAGGAGCTGTGCTTCGATCCGCCGTGGCGTTTCAGCCGCTCGTATATGCGCAAGATCGTCAGGAATCCTCGCTCGGCGACCTGGATCGCGGAAGAGGGAGCGGATCTTGTGGGGCTTGTCGTGATTCAATGGTCAGCCGGGCAAGAGGAACTGGCGGCCTACATCGAAACCATCGAGGTGCATCCGGCCTGGCGCGGGTGCGGGATTGGCGGCGAACTGCTCCGCTGCGCCGAGAAGTCTGCCCGCGCCGCCGGTGCTTACATGATCGGGCTGCATGTGCGTGTGGAGAACGCGACCGCGATCAGGCTCTATGAGAGCCACGGCTATACGTGCCGGGGCAGGGAAGAGTACTACTACGCGCGGCAGCCTGCGTTCCTCTACGCCAAGCCGTTGCAGCCTTGAATCTTCCTCGATTCGCGAGAACTCTGGGTGTCCTGGGTCTCGATGGGGAGACCCGGGATAACGGAGTGATCGCTTAGGGCCTGTTTCCCCACCCCGACTTTCTACTGCGATGCGGAATCCGTGCTCTTGATGAACTCCGCCACACGGTCGTGCAACAGTTTGTCGGCTTCGTCGCGAACGTAGACCATGTGTCCGGACTCGTACCAGTCGTACTGGATATTCTTTGCCAGCGATTGCGGAATGGGCAGGTGCTTGTCCTCGTATTGGGCGGCGAAGAAGGGCGTGGCCAGATCGTAGTAGCCGCCGTTCACCATCACCTTCAGCCGCGGATTGGTCTTCATCGCTTGCGCCAGGTCCGGAGCCACGTTCACGCTCACCGGGTTGCCGTGGTGCTTGAAGTCCCAATGCGTTTCGCCGTAAATCTCAGGCACGTAGGTCAATCCGTCTCCATACTTGAGGGTGCTGCGCACGTAGTCGTTGAAGAGCGCAACGTAGGCCGAGGAGATGGCCGAACTTTGCGGATCGTACTCGGCGTTCTCGCTGAGCGGATCAAGTGTCGGGCCCGAGAATCGCGTATCGAGGCGGCCGGTCGTCATGCCGCTGTCGTCCTGCAGCGTCTTCTCGAACTCGGGGCCGCTTACGCGCAGGTTCGCCTTCAGCAGATAGGCCACCGGCAATCCGGTGTACTCATGCAGCTTCTCAGCCACCTGCTGTTTCTCGGCGTCGCCGAGGTCCGTGCCCAGGGCCAGCGCGTGCGCATAGGGGCCCATGGCGAACGCTTCCACTTCCTTCAGGAACGGATCGAGCGCAGCGGGTTGCGCGGGCAGTTTCTTGTGATACCAGGCCGTGGCGGCGTAGGTCGGCAGGCCAAGCTCGTAGGGCAGGTCGACACCGGGGTTCGCGGACGGCCCGTCAATGTCGGTGGTGAAGTTGAAGATCTGCGAGAGCAGGATCACGCCGTTCAGATCGGTGTCGTACCTGTTTTCGAGCAGGTTGGCCAGCACCGCCGAGCGCGTGGTGCCGTAGCTCTCGCCAAAGATGAACTTCGGCGAGTTCCAGCGGCTGAACTTCGTAATGAAGCGCTCAATGAAGCGCGCATACGCCGCGGCGTCGCCGTCGATCCCCCAGAACGCCTTCCCGGCATCCTTGCCGATCAGCCGCCCGAAGCCGGTTCCCGGCATGTCGACGAAAACCAGATCGCTCACGTCGAGCAGGCAGTTGGGATTGTCGACCATCCTGTATGGCGCGCCCGGTAAGTGCGTGTCGCCGGCCGTGATCACGTGCTTGGGCCCGAGCGAGCCCATATGCAGCCACACGGTGGAGCTGCCCGGACCTCCGTTATAGAAAAACGTGATGGGCCGGTCCTCGGCCTTTGCGCCCTTCTTGAAATAGGCCACGTAGAACATGCGCGCCACCGGCGGTGCATCGGCCGGTTCCTTGGGAACGCTCAGCGCCAGTTGGCTTCCGGGCAGTGGCTTTCCGTCCGCGCCGAGTTGCCGATCCTGGCTGTCGGTCGAGCCCACCGTGATGGTTCCGGCAACGGCGGTGTAGGCAATGTGCTGCCCGCCCACGTCAATCGCGCCCTGTGTCGTTGAGTCGGCTGGCTGTGCGCCCTCGGCGGGGCTTGCCGCAGCCTTCTCAGCCGTCGCGGACTTGTCTGCTGTCTTGTCGTTCTGTGCGTAGGCCGAAGCCAGGAAAAGAAGCGATCCTGCCGCCAAAAGAGCGGCAAACCGCCGGTCGAAAATACTCATGGATGCATTCTCCAGATCGAATTTGAGCGAATAGCCAGTATATGACTTCAGGCCCAGAGCTTACGCTTAACAAGCTTTGACGCGAATGTGTCCCCTGCGTGCATAGTCGATGAGCTTGCGATCGCGTGTGATGACGACCTGGCCGTGTAAGCGCGAGGTCGCTGCAATGATGCGGTCTGCAGGGTCGTTCGGTGGCGTGCCTGGGAGTGCGGTTGAAGCAATCAGGAGCTTTGGCGTCAACGCCGCCAACCTGACCCCCGGAAGCGTCAGAAGCGCATCGAACCAAACCTCAGGGGATAGGGTAAGATGAATTCTTCCTTTGTGGATCAGGGTGCCAATCTCCCACGCCGTAAAAGGAGAGACATAGACACCCACATTTGCAGAGCGCGCCTCGCGAATTGCTGAGCGGCTCGCGGCCGACATTGGTTCCCCATTCATCAGCCAGATCGCGGCGCACGTGTCGAGCAGGACTGGATCGGACATTTACCGCTCCGCATCCCAGACTTCCCCGGTACTTTCGGTCAGATCGACGCCGGGCGCCACAGTAACGGTGCCGCGGAGCGCGCCCCAAAGTTCCAATTCTTTCGCAGACTTCTTTTGCTTAATGGGAAGAATTGCAGCCACAGGCCGGTTATGCTTGAGTAAAACGATACGGTCCGTCTTGCCATTCGCCACTTCGTCAATCAGACCGAGACATTTCGCTTTGAAGGCCGTCACGCCAATGGACGTTTTCTTCTGTGTCGCGGCGGGCATAAAGTCTCCTTCCAATATGGACCATTATAAGTGGTCCATCATTATCTTGCAATCAATCTGACCTTCATCGGCGCCCTTGAACTGTATCCACTGATCACTGCTTCACCACACTCCCCGGCTAATTCTCCGCCTGAAGCTGTTTCGACACCTGCTCGACCTCGCGGAAGACCCGCAGCAGATTGCCGCCGAGAATCTTGCGGCAATCCTCAGCCGAGTAGCCGCGCGCCATCAGCGCCGCGGTGATCTTGGGCAGATCGGCGGGCGAGTCGATGCCCTGGGGTAACTGTCCGTCGATGCCGTCGAAGTCCGAACCCAGGCCCACATGATCCACACCCGCCACCTTGGCGATGTGGTCGATGTGGTCGATCAGATCGGAGAGCGGCGGACGCGGAATCCGGTCGGCATACGACCGCTGCAGCTTGTCGATCGCGTGTTGCAGCGCGGCGCGGCCCTCCGGCGTCTGGCTGCTTCCATCGGCCTTGGCCTTCAGCGCATCAACTGCCCTGTCCACCTCTGGCTGCATCGCCTTTTGTGCGTCGCGGTACTTCTGCGAGAGAAACCCGGAGTAGAAGTTCACCATCGCCACGCCGCCCTTGGAATCCGGGCCGCCGGAGCGCGCCACGGCGCGCAGCATCTCGTCCGTCATATTGCGCGGCGCGTCGCACAGCGCCCGCGCTCCCGAGTGCGAGGCAATCACCGGCGCGCGCGAAACGCTCACCGTCCGGTAGAAGGTCTTGTCCGACACGTGAGAGATATCGACCATCATGCCCAGCCGGTTCATCTCGCGGACCACCTCCACGCCGAACGCGCTCAGGCCGTCCCTGGTGTGCGGCACACTCGCGTCGTCGGCGTCGCCGGAGCTGTCGGCCCAGCCATTCGAGTTCGTCCAGGTGAGCGTCATGTAGCGCACGCCCAGGTCGTAATACTGGCGCAGCAGGGCCAGCGAGTCCTCGATCGAGTGTCCACCTTCAATGCCCATCAGCGCCGCCAGTTTGCGATCGCGGTGCGCCCGCTCGATTCCCTCCGCCGACGTGACCAGCTCCATTTCGTCCGAGTGCCTCGCCACCTGCTGCTTCACGGCGTCGATCAGCTCCAGCGTGCGCCGCGCAGGGTGGTCCTTGTAGACGCCGGGGTCGACCCAGATCGAGAAAAACTCCGCGCCCAGGTTGCCCTTGCGCGCCGTCTCCAGGTTGAAGTCGCCGCCATGGAGAGGATCGCCGAGGTCGAAGTTCTCATCGAGAAATCGCTGTGGCGTGTCGGCGTGCGTGTCGATCACGATGGCGGAGTCGTGAACCTCTTGCGGAGTGGGCGTGTTGGATTTCGTCATAGGAGAAGAGTGGCTGGCGCTCTGGCTCCAGACCAGCGTGGAAAGAGCTGCAAAGAGAAGAGATACCGGTAGCAGGGCGCGCATCATCTTGCGATGAGTGTATACCTTGCTGTGGCTCTTCTGCGTCCTTCGGTTCGCGGCTCTCGGCAGAGTCTGGAAAAGCAGGGCAATCGCATGAACGAATGAACCAGCTTCGGCAACGGTTTTGAAAGGGCACGACTTCAGCCGTGCCAAAAAAAGCAGCAGGAAAGGCCGCGACTTGAGTCGCTGAGGGATGTTTTTGATGGCGGAACCCCGTCCCTCAAGGCCTAAAGGCCGATTTCTTTTGATCGCATCATGCGGCACGACTGAAGTTGTGTCCTTTCAAAGCGCGATCAGGCAATCATTTTCGTTCATGCGATTGCCCTGCCCGGAAAAGAATTCCGCGCCGCTTTGCATTCACGCTATGATAAACAGTGGGGTGTTGTTGCAATCCCTGAATCCCACTTGCAGATTCACACCCTCTCCAGGACATGATGAAAGAGATGAAGCCCAGACAAGTCGAAGTGTTTGACACCAGTCTCCGCGACGGTATGCAGCAGCCGAATCTGGAGATCTCCGTTCCCAATGCGGTACTGCTGCTGGAGCGCATGGCCGCATTTGGCGTGCGCTACGCGGAGATTGGGTTCGCCGGTGCCAATCAGTTCGTGAGCGAACTGACAGGCGCTCTTGACAGCGTCGACACCGGAGCGATGAAGCTGGCGCTCTTTGGGCGCACCCGCGGCCGTGGCACGAAGGTTGAGGATTGGCCCGACGTGCAGTTCATTCTGCGCCACAAGCAGCGCATTCCCGCCGCTGTGATCGTCGCCAAATCGCGCCTGCTCGACGTGGAACGTTCGCTTGAAACCACGCCTGAGGAACATCTGCGGATGACGTGGGAGACCGTTGATACCCTGCAATCTCATGGCCTCGAAGTCCTCGTTGACCTGGAGCACGCCATGGACGCCAGTTGCGGGCGGCGCGAATTCGGCGCGCCCTGCGACGCCGATTTCAACCGGCGCAGCCTTGACTACTTCCACCAGATCGTTGAACAATGCGCCCGCCAGAAGGTGAGCCGCATCGTCGTGTGCGACACCAACGGCAGCGCAAGTCCCGAAGATGTGGATCGCGTGATCGGCAGTCTGGTTCGCGAATTCCCCAATGCAGGCTTCGGATTCCACGGTCATACCGATCGCGGCCTCGGCGTGGCCAACACACGCGCGGCCGTGCTGGCTGGCGCGGTGCAGGTGCAGGGCACGCTGATCGGCACCGGCGAGCGTTGCGGCAACGTGAATCTCACCACCGTCGTCGGGGCCATGCAACTCCGCGAAGAAGCCGAGTTTGTGCCTCCCGAGGCGCTCAAGGGATTAACGAGCCTCGCGCACGCCGCCTACGCCGCCTTCGCTCTCGATCCGCCGCACGGCGCGCCGATCGTGGGCCTGGGCGCGTTTGGCACCTGGGCCGGCATGCATGGATCGAGCGAGCGCAAAAACCCGGGTGCGTACCTGTGGTGCGATCCCGCAAGCGTGGGCGCCAGCCCCATCATCGGCGTGAACGCGCAGTCCGGACGGGCCAACATCATGCTGCTTGCAGAGTCGTTGGGCGTGCGGCTCAATGCGGCGCAGGCGCAGTCGCTGATGGAATCCAATGTAGCCATGATCGAGGGCGGCGGCTTTACGGCCAGCGAGGTCTCCTTCCGCCTGGCCTGCATGAAAACCTTGGGAACCTTGCGCAACTGGTTCACGATCAAAAGCTGGCGCGTCTTCGACGAGTCGGACGAGATCGGCGGCCGCTTTGTGCAGGCTTTCATGGCGCTTACGGTCGGCGACGAGGCGACGGTGGCCATCACGCGTGCCGAGGGCGCGGGCCCTGTCGACGCGCTTACCAAGGCTATGCGCCACGAGCTCGAGAAGTGGTACCCTGCGCTCAAACACATGCGCCTTGGCACGTTCACTGTGGCGGCGCTCGACGTCTCGGCGCACGACTCGGCCGCTCATGTGCGCGTTACTGTGAGCTTCCATGTCGACGGCCACGATCCGTGGATCACAGCGGGTGTCAGCAGCGACCTCAATCAGGCCGCTCTGATGGCCATCGTGGACGGCTTCCACTACTGGCTTTTGAAGCAGCCAGTCGAGTCCAGCGCTACCGCACGGGCAAAGGCCGCGCCAATCTCGACTGAAGTGGCCTGAACCCCGCGTATAGCTCGAACACTGCCGCGCCGGAGTGGATTTCTGTCACTGCCCCAGTGTCGTGCTCGCATCCGCAATCCTGGGCTTTGATGTCAAAGCACTTAGCATATGCCGAAGGCCTCCGCGGCCCTGTGACGCGGCCGTCACGGTGGGTTGCGCTCGATTCCCAAAGTGTAGCTTCTGTCAGCATCGAGTGATTTAAATCACAGAAAACCCCAATTACAACCCTCACACTAGGGCTTATCGAGCCGAAGAACGATGCAACGGGCCGGCGCTCTCGCGGCTGATATTTCCGGCTGATCGCTCTAGATCAACCGCGCGGAAACTCCGCGAAGGGAGGACTGCTGTGTCCACGGAACTGCTTCATGCGCCTCTGCAGGCACCGTTGATGGGCCCTACTTCGGGCTACATCAAGGAAAATCGGCAGGCGATGTTAGAGTACGAGGTCGCCGAGCTGGCTGCTCTGCGCTTCTCCATCATGCTCACGGCACGCTGGGAGAGTTGCCACGATCAGGATACCGAACAGCGCGCCGAGTTGCGCACCGATCTCTCGCTCCTGCGCCGTTACTATGGCAACAAACTCGACGACATCGCCATCACCTTCGGGGTGAATGAAGCCATCAAGGCCAAGGACGATATCGAGCGTACCGTCGTGGTGCCGCACGATATGATACCGCTCCCCATCCAGCACGAAAAAGAAGTGAGCAGCGAATGGGGCGAAGAGGCTGGCTACGGCCTCTGAGGCGAAATCGCCGGATGGATGTGCTTGTTCAGCGCATCGACAAAAATGCGCCACCCGCAATTGCGGAGTGGCGCATTCCTGTCGATGCCTGCGGCCGGTTTTATCGTCCGGCGATTGAGGGGCGCGTGTCGAGCTTGCCGCTCTTGTAGCCCGCGGCGATTTCGGAGATTGGAATCGGCTTGTAGTCCCCAGCGTGACCCGCCTGGCCAAACTCGGTCATGCGCTGGGCCACAACCTTGGCCATCGCCTCGCGCGCCGGCTTCAGGTAGTCGCGCGGGTCGAACTTCTCGGGCGTCTCCGCAAAGACCTTGCGGATCGCGCCGGTGATGGCGAGGCGGTTGTCGGTGTCGACGTTGATCTTGCGCACGCCGTTGCGGATGCCAAGCTGAATCTCTTCGATCGGCACGCCCCACGTCTGCTTCAACTTGCCACCGTACTGGTTGATGATGTCCTGCAGATCCTTGGGCACCGACGAGCTGCCGTGCATCACGAGGTGCGTGTGCGGCAGCCGCTTGTGGATGGCGATGAGCACATCCATCTTGAGCACGGAGCCATCCGGCTTCTTGGTGAACTTGTAGGCGCCGTGGCTGGTACCGATGGCGATCGCCAGCGCGTCCACGCCGGTCCGCTCGGCAAATTCCACCGCCTGGTCCGGATCGGTGATGTGCTCCAGGCCCGATCCACCCGCGCCGTGACCGTCTTCCACGCCGCCCAGCACGCCGATCTCGCCTTCGACCGTTACGCCGCGCTCGTGCGCGTAGTCGACTACGCGCCGCGTGATCTCCACATTCTCTTCGAAGGTCGAAGGCGTCTTGCCGTCTTCCTTGAGCGAGCCATCCATCATCACCGAGGTGTAGCCCAGTTCGATGGCGCTTTTGCAGGTCTCAAAGCTGTTGCCGTGGTCCTGGTGCATGGCGATCGGAATATCGGGATTCAGCTCCGCCGCCGCCTGAATCAGCTTGAACAGGTAGAGATCCTCGGCAAACTTGCGCGCACCGCGGCTGGCCTGCACGATCACCGGCGACTTGGTCTCGCGCGCGGCCATCATGATGGCCTGAATCTGTTCCATGTCGTTTACGTTGAACGCGCCAACGCCGTATCCGCCCTTGGCCGCTTCATCGAGAAGCTGCCGCATAGAAACGAGAGGCATAAAAAATTCTCCTTTGGGTGGCTCACTTACAAGACTTGGGCCGTAGTTACGCGCCGATCCAAAATGGCGGGAAATGACTCCGGCGCCGCAAGCCGCGATCATCCTTATGGTAGCAGAGACGCGCAAGGGAAATCTGCATCCCCGCATCTGACTTGGCTATGCGCCTTTCCCGGTCAACGCCCGCCGGCGTCCGTTGCTTCAAGCTCCGCCGCTTCCAGAAACATATAACTGCCGGAAGGCGAAGGTGTCACATGTGTCAGCCGCCGGTTGTGCACCACCAGCGTGTCGAGATACCACAAATTCACGGCCGGCAGATCGCGCGCCAGAATCTGCTGTGCCTTGATGTAATCCGCCCGGCGGCGCTTCAAGTCCTGGCTCTCGGCGGCGTCGTCGAGCAGCGCGTCGAGCTGCGGGTTCACATAGCGGCCGCGGTTGGCGCCGTGCGGAGGAATGCGCGCCGACGAAAACACATAGCTGAAGATATCCGGCTGTTCATTGCCGCCGATCCAGTAGAGCGAGTACATCTGGAACTCACCCCGCACCACATCGGCATAGAAGGTGGCGAACTCGTTCGAGCGCAGATCGAGCGCGATTCCAACGCGGGCCAGTTGCTGTTGCAAGACCGCGCCCAGTAGCCGCGCGCGCTCGTCCGTACTGGTTTTCATGGCCAGATGCAGGCGGACGCCACCGGCGCCGGCATGGTAGCCGGCTTCATCGAGCAGCCGTTCGGCTCGCGCCGGATCGTAGTCGTAGCGCGCCACGTCACCGGTCCAGGCCCACTGCGTGGGCGGCAGCAGGCTTACCGCGGGCCGTGCGTGGCCGTGGTACAACGTGCGAATGATCAGATTGCGGTCGATGGCGCAGGCAATCGCCTGCCGTACGCGCACGTCTTTCAGAATCGGATCCTGCGTGTTAAATGCGAGATACTGAATCTCCGTTCCGGGCGCGTCCTCAATAGCCAGATTCGGCCGTTTGGCAAGCTCCGGCAGCGCGTCCATGGGCAGGGAATTGACCTCCACGTCGGCCGAGCCTTTTTCAAGTTCCAGCGACTGCGTGATGGCGTCGGGAACCACGGCGAAGCGCACGCGCGCAATCTTCGGCCGCGGCCACCAGCTCAGTGGATTGCGTTCGATCACGACATCCTGGTCGATGCGCTGGCTCGCAAATCGGAACGCTCCCGTGCCGGCAGGGTTGCGCCAGAAATCCTTGCCGCTGCCTTCGGGCACCATGCCGATGGCGCGCGAGGAGAGATTCGTCAGCAGAAAATTGTCTGGCTGACGCAGATGAAAGACCACCGTCTCGGGATCGCGCGCTTCGACGGACTGAATCGAAGCATACGATGCGGCCTTGGGCGAGATGACGAGAGAACCCTCTTTGCCGGGCATCCCGATTCCCATCGACGCAAAGGTCCACACCACGTCACGCGCCGTGAACTCGCGCCCGTCGCTGAAGCGCACGCCGGGGCGCAGATGAAAGATCCAGGTGCGCGGATCGGTCTGCTCCCACCGCTCGGCGAGATCGGGCTGGAAATGCAGTTGGTCGTCGATGCGCACCAACCCGTCGAAGAGCAGCTCGTCGATGTGCTCGGAGGCGAAGTCGGTTCCAACGCGCGGATCGAGACTCGTGGGGCTCGATTCGATGAGAAAGACCACGGTCCGCGGATCGCGCTGCGCATGGCGGCAGCCTGCTAGCAAAAGCAGTACTGCGAGCGCAAGCGCTCTACGCATACGTCACCTGACCGAGAATTGCAGCCCGCCTTGCTCCAGTTGCACTTGGCACATTTCCCGGCAGCCGATGCCATGTCTGCCACGCAAGCAGCGCAAAGGCTGCCGCCTCTTTTGCTTCAACAGGCATCCCGAAAACGCCGCTGTCATGCATCGTGCATCCCAGCGGTTCGAGGCGCTTGGCGAGCATTTGCATCAGCGTCCGATTCCGCGCCCCCCCGCCGGAGACGATGTAATCCACAGCGCGCGCCTTCATGCGCGGCTGCGCATCGCGCGCATAACTCCGCGCAATCGTCTCCGCCGTGAGCGCTGTGGCTGTTGCGAGCGCGTCGCAGGCGCTCTTCGATTGCGCGCGGCACTTCTTCAGAAACTCCGCCGCGTAAGCCCTGCCGAACTGCTCGCGTCCCGCGGTCTTTGGCGGGCGCATCTTGAAGAACGGATGCCGCAGCGCATCCTTGAGAACCGGCTCAATCACGGCGCCGCGCGCCGCCAGCGCGCCATTGCGGTCGAATGGTTTGTTGAAGAGCCTTTGCGCCAGCCAGTCGATCGCCATATTGCCCGGTCCGCTATCGAAGGCCAGCACTGCGCGCGGAGATGCGCCTGCAGGAATCGCCGTGAGATTCGCAATTCCGCCGATGTTCTGCAACACGCGCCCGCGCTTCGCATCGACAAAGAGGAAGTAGTCCAAAAGGGGAACCAGCGGCGCTCCCTGACCGCCGGCCAGCATGTCGGCCGGGCGGAAGTTTGCAACCACGGGAACGCAGAGTTCCGCCGCAATGGCCTGCGCCTCGCCCGCCTGCCAGGTACAGGCAAACTTGCGGCCGGCATAGGTCTCCGGCTGCGCCTGGTGATACAGCGTCTGCCCGTGGCAACCGATGAGATCGAGCCTGACGCTGTGCCTGCGAACAGTCGTCTTCACCGCCTCCGCGTAAGCAAGACCAAGCCGCCAGTTGAGACGCGCCAACTCAGCCGTCGAAGTCGAAGCAGCGTTCATCGCCGCCAGCACTGCTTGCCGCAGCGCAGGCGGGTAAGCGAAATGTTCGTGCGCCAGCAGCCCAAGCCTGGGGCCGGTATCATGTGTGCGCCCCAGTCTCGACGCGCCTTTATTCTTGCGGCCAGTGCCGGGTTGCGCGATCCGCACCAAAGCCACATCGATCCCATCGGCCGAGGTGCCGCTCATCACGCCCGCCACCGTCATGGCGCTCGTCTTCATGCCATCTCCCGTGCAGCAGCCTTCGCGACCGTTTCGCCAAAGCGCAGAATCCGCGCGCGCAGCGCCTCGAACTGTTTCGCGTTCAGCGCGGCGGGCATCTTTGCCGGAAAAGTCTTCACCCGTTTCCGCGCCGACTCGCGCGCCTGTCCGAGCAAAATCCTGCGGAACGCCGCCGATCGTTCGCCTTCATGGATCAGCGCCTCATACACCTGCAATATCGGTTCGGGGTGGTGGCAAATGAGCGCGATGTCCGCACCCAGGCGCACGGTGGAAACAGCAGCCTCGGCGATGGGCATGAACTTCGAGACACCGCCCATCTCCAGATCGTCCGAGACCACGATGCCGCGATAGCCGATGCGCTTGCGCAGCACCGTCTGCATCCAGAACTTCGACACCGTGGCCGGCCGCACGGGATCAGCCGTCAGCGGATACGCCGCGTGATTCACCATCACCATCGGCAGCTCGTCGCGCAGCGCGCGATATGGCTCCAGATCTTCTTTCCACAACTGCGGCCAACTGCGTTCGATCTTTGGCGTCTCCAGATGCGAGTCGAGCGTGCCGCCGCCGAGGCCGGGAAAATGCTTGCCGCATCCCGCCACGCCCTGCGCCGCAAGTCCGGCAAGAAACTCGCGCGCATAGGCCGTGACGCCCTCGCCCGTCGCGGCGGCCGTGCGCGTCTCCATCACCCTGCGCGACTCCGGCAGCGCCAGATCCAGAACCGGAGCAAACGACGAGTTGAATCCGAAGGCCTTCGCGGCTCGCGCCACCAGTTCGCCATGCTCGCGAGCGAGCGAGTTTTGGGTGCCCCATCCTGGGCGCGTCTTTGTTTTTGCGCCCAGGGTGGGATTCTGAGAATTCCCATTCTCCTTGAATCTCATCGCGATTGCGACCGTCTGCACTGAAGGCATGGGCGCCAATACATCGCGCAGCCGATCCACTGTTCCGCCTTCAACATCGACAAACGCGCCGCAGTGTGGCGTGCAGAAGCCCGTCGATTCGGCCAGCAGCGCGCGTGTCTGCTCGCGATCGGCAATGTTGCGCTTGAAAAGAATGATTCCCGCCGGGCGAATCAGCTTGAGCCACGCGCGCTCCATTGCGGTGAGTTCGTTACCCTCCAGCCCAACCACGAGCAAACTGCCCGCAGCCTGACGCAAAGTCTCTTTCATCCCTTCTCCTTCAACTCCTGCTGAAGTTCTTCCAGCAGATTCAGCGCCTGTAACGGCGTCAGCGAATTCACATCCGTCTCGGCAATGCGGTCCACGATCTTCTGCGAGAGCGGCGTGAAGATTGTCATCTGCATCGGGTCGGTCTGGGTCTCCACCTGCACGCTCTGCCGCTCCTGCTTTTCGTGCTGGCGCAACACGTGTTTCGCGCGCTCAATCACCGCGGGTGGCAGTCCGGCCAGCCTCGCCACCTCGATGCCGTAACTCTTGCTGGCCGCTCCCGGCTCAATGTTGTGCAGAAACACGATGCCGCTCGCCGACTCCTTCACGCCCACGCGCAGATTGCGCACGCGATCGAGCTTCTCGGCCAGCATCGTCAACTCGTGATAATGCGTGGCAAAGAGCGTGCGCGCGCCAACCTCGGCGTGCAGAAACTCAACCGTGGCCCATGCCAGTGACAATCCGTCGAAGGTCGCCGTTCCGCGGCCCATCTCGTCGAGCAGAATCAGCGAGCGCGCTGTGGCCGTATTCAGGATCGTCGCCGTCTCCGTCATCTCCACCATGAACGTCGATCGGCCGCGGGCCACATTGTCGCTGGCCCCTATGCGCGTATAGATGCGATCGACAAGACCGAAACGCATGGCGTCCGCGGGCACAAAGCTGCCCATCTGCGCCATCAGCACCAGCATTGCGGCCTGCCGCAGGTAGGTGCTCTTGCCGCCCATGTTTGGCCCGGTGACAAGCAAAAGGCTTGGGCCCTCGCCGCCGGCATTCAGATAGAGGTCGTTGGCAATGAACCGTCCTTCGCGCGTCTCTTCGAGCCACTGCTCGATCACGGGATGCCGCCCCGCCACCGCTTCCAGCACCGGCTCCTCGATCAGTTGCGGCCGCACATAGCGCCGTGCCGCGGCCAGATGCGCGAAACAGGCGAGCAGATCTGCTTCAGCCACCGCTGCCGAACTGCGGCGAATGCGTCCGGCGCTTTCGAGTACGAACTTCCGCAAATCGGCAAAGATGCGTTTCTCGATCTCGATCGATCGGTCGTGCGCGGTAAGAATCTTGCGTTCGTAGTCTTTCAGTTCCGGCGTGGTGAAGCGCTCGGCGTTCACCAGCGTCTGCTTGCGCTCGTAATCGGCGGGAGCCAGCGCGAGGTTCGCCTTCGTAATCTCGATGTAGTAGCCGAACACCGAGTTGTAGCGCACCTTGAGCGAGCCGATGCCTGTGCGCTGACGCTCACGTTCCTCGATGGCCGCAATCGCCCGCCGCCCGGAGGTTGATACCGTGCGCAGCTCGTCGAGTTCCGCGTCGACGCCCGCGGCAATCGCTCCACCGTCGACAAGCGTCAGCGGCGGCTCGGCCACCAGCGTGCGCGCAATGCGCGCCGTCACGTCGTCGAGCGTGTCGAGATGAGCTGAAACCGCTCGCCATTGTGGCGCCATCATTGCGTCGAGCGCGGCCTTCAGCCCCGGCAATCGCGCCAGGCTCGCCGCCAGCGCACGTACGTCGCGCGGCCCCGCGGAGTCTAGCGAGATCCGCGCCAGCAGCCGTTCAAGATCGAGAATGCCGCCGAACGCGCGGCGAATCTCCTCGCGTTTCAGCAGGCCGCCGTGCGCCTCGGCAACCGCTTCGTACCGCGCGTCAATCTCAGCCGCCGCATTCAGTGGCCGCAGGATCGTTGCGCGCAGCAATCGCTTGCCCATTGGCGTCAGGCACTCGTCGAGCGCGCGGAACAGCGTGGCGTCCCGGTCCTGCCCGGCAAACAGCGGGGCGAATAAGGGTTCGACAAGCTCCAGATTCCGCACCGTCACCTGGTCAAGTTCGAGCGCCGTCGAGTGCTCTTCGAACTTCAACAAATCGATGTGCAGCGCCTCGTTCTTCTGCGTGGTGCGCACGTAGTGCAGCACGGCACCGGCAGCAATGGCCGCGGACTCGTGACCGCTCAGTCCGAAGCCTTCGAGCGAACGCACGTTCAGTTGCCGCTCGACCAGCGGCACGGCAAAATCGCGCGTCCACACCCAGTCCTCAATCCGTGTGCGCGCCGGAACCCGCTCAAGCTGCGCCGGAACCTCCGCGCTCGCCGCCACCAGCACCTCGCTCGGTGCGGCCATCAGCAATGTATCCACAGCCTGCGCCTGCGCATTCTCACCGCGAAACTCCGCCGTGCGAAACTCGCCCGTCGAGACGTCAAGCAGCGCCACCGCGCAAACCGATTCGCTCTTGCGCGCGCCCTTGGGCGCGGCTTCATATAGCGCCGCCAGAAAATTGTTCTGCTCCTGCTCCAGCCCCGCATCCAGCGCCGTTCCCGGCGTGAGCACGCGCGTCACCTCGCGCCGCACGATCTTTTTTGTGAGCTTCGGGTCCTCCATCTGGTCGCAGAGCGCGATGCGGTAGCCCTTGCGCAGGAGGCGCGTCAGATACTGCTCAACGGCGTGGTAGGGCACGCCGCACATGGGGATGCTGCGCTCCTTGTCCCGCGCCGTCAGCGTCAGTTGCAGTTCGCGGCTGGCCACCGCCGCGTCGTCGTAAAACAGCTCGTAAAAGTCGCCCATGCGAAAGAACAGCAGCGCATCGGGATTCTGCTTCTTGGCCGCGCCCCACTGACGCATGAACGGAGTCGGTTCTGCCGATTCCTTCTCCGCCGGACGCTTTTCCCTGGGCTGAACAGGCAGGGATGTAAGGACAAACTCTTCGCCAGCCGTCGCGTCGAGCGTTGGAGATGGTCCGGAACTATGTTGGAGGTCGTCGGGGTTCACGCTGGTTCTAAGACTATCGCGCTGGCGAGCCATCGCGGTAGCGGTGGAAACGGTGGAATTTGGCGCCAATCGATTTATGATGACGGGCAGGCTTCCGGGCAATTCTCTGAAAGCCATTGAGGCGCGTTCGACGATGGCTTTGAAAGGGTAAGCATCCAGGGCTGCTGAAAAATCTGGCAACAGCTATGCTTTGCATGGGGACGGCTTCAGTTGTTCCGATAAAGCCAGCAGAATGAGCAGAATATGAGCCGCGGAGGCATGCCTTCAGAAGGCTTTTGCCAACCTTTCGAAGCCTTTCATCAGACTCCGAAGCCGTGCTGTTCCCAATCCCTTTCACCGCGATAGGCCATTGTGCTCGGGAATCCGCTTAAAGTGATTTAGGTCACAGTATACTGATGAGTGAAGCTATAAGGTAAGAGCTGCGATGTACTTGCTCTGGCTACGAGTTGCGGCCATCTTGTATGCCGCCGGATGTGTCGCCGTCTTCCCCGCCGTGCTCTCGAATTCGCTGTCATGGCGCAAGATCTGTGTTCACCTCGGCGGCTTGGCGTTTTTCTTCCACTTCGTCTCGGTGGTTGAGATGCTCATTCAGGAGCACCGCTGGATGCCGGTCGGCGCGCGCGAGGTCGAATCCCTTCTGGGATTCATTGTGGCTGGCCTGTTTTTCCTGGTCTGGTGGCTCTACGACGCCATCTCTCTTGGCATCTTCGCCTTGCCGGCGACATTTTTCCTGATCTTTGTTCCCTCGCTGGGGCCGGATCGATATCATTTTCCTTCCGAGGGCGTGCGCATCAGTTGGCTTGTCGCGCACATTATCGCCCTTCTGCTGGCTTATGCGGCTCTCTGCTTCAGCCTGCTTGCATCCGTGATGTACCTGGTGCAGGAGCGGCGCATCAAAGCCAAACTCAAGGCCAGCGATACGCGCCGCTGGAAGCCGTTCGACTGGCTGCCACCGCTCGACACGCTCGAACGTATTGCTCTGGCCACGCTCGAATTTGGATTCCCCTGCATGACCGTCGGTCTATTGATTGGCTCGGTGCTGGCGCAGGAAACCTCATTGGGCGCGGCTTACTTCCGCGATCCCAAAGTGGTTGCTTCCTTCGTCATGTGGCTGGTTTACGTGGCGTTGCTGCTGGTGCGGCGCAGCGCAGGGTTGCGCGGGCGCAGAGCGGCATATATCTCCGGTGCGGCGCTGGTGGTGATGATGGCCGTATGGGCCGCCAATTTTGTCAGCCGCGTACATAGGTTTGGACCGTAATGGCAATCGCACTCATTGGCGTGAACCACAAAACGGCGCCCATCGCGCTGCGCGAGAAGGTCGCCATCGGCCGCGACGAACTGGCCGAGAGCACGCGCGCCCTTGCCGCAACGCCGGGAGTGACCGAGTGCATGATCGTGTCCACCTGCAATCGCGTAGAGCTGCTGGCCGTTGTTGAAAGCTGCGACGCGCCGATCGCAGCTTTCCTCTCCAGCTACTTCGGCATTGACGCCCAGATCCTTGAACCGCATCTCTACGCCTACCACGACAAGGATGCCGTCAGCCACCTGTTCCGCATGGCCGCGAGCCTCGATTCCATGGTAGTTGGCGAGCCGCAAATTCTCGGCCAGGTCAAAGAAGCCTTCGCCGTGGCGCGCGCCGCCGGCACCGTCTCCAGTCAGCTTGAGCACCTGCTGCAAAGCGCCTTCGCGGCGGCAAAAAAGGCGCGCAGCGAGACGGGAATCGGATCGAATTCGGTTTCCATCGCTTCGGTGGCAGTCGATCTTGCCCGCAAGATCTTCGGATCGCTGCAGGGCCGCACCGTGTTCCTCGTCGGCGCAGGAAAAATGAGCGAGATCGCGGCGCGGCATCTGGTGCAGCAGGGAGCGGGCGCGATCCTGGTCAGCAACCGCACAGCCGAACGCGCGCGCCGCATGGCCGAAGAGATCTCGGGCGTCGTTGTTCCCCAGGTGATCGACTTCGAGCAACTGCACGAAGCCGCCAGCCGCGCCGACATCGTCATCAGCTCCACGGGCGCGCCGCATCCCATCTTCCGCCCGGAACACGGCCAGACATTCCTGCACAAGCGCCGCAACCGGCCCATGTTCTTCATCGATATCGCCGTCCCTCGCGATGTCGATCCAGAGATGAACAAGCTCGACGGCATCTTCGTCTACGACATCGACGACCTGCAGCAGGTGGCCGTTGGGCACATGGCAGAGCGCAGCCGCCAGGCCATCGATGCCGAGGCGCTCATCGCCGCCGAGGTCGAGCGATTCCACCAGCGTCAGCGCACCGTGAACGTGGCGCCGGCCATCGTGGCCCTCCAGAAAAAAGCCGAGGAGATTCGCCGCGCCGAAATCGAACGTATGCACAGCCGGCTGGGCACGCTCACCCCCGAGCAGTTGGCTGCCGTCGAATTGCTCACGCGCGGCCTCGTCAACAAATTTCTCCATCCGCCCATGCAGGCGCTCAAACAGGCAGCCCGTGACGGCGACGATGGGCGCCTCGAAGCCCTGTGCGATGAGTGGTCGGTTTCGCCGGCCGCGCCGGCTGAGGCTGAGCACACCCAGGAACCGGAAAAAACCGTGCCTGAACGTCAGAGCGCCGAATCGGACGAAGACCGGCATGTCATCGGCATCCAGTCCCTTGAAGGCCAAATGGGAGCGCGCCGATGAAGCTGCGTATCGGGAGCCGTGGATCGCAACTCGCGCTCTGGCAAGCCAACCATATCGCCGCACTGCTGCGTGGCGCGGGCCACGAGGTCGAGATCGAAATCATCAAGACCACCGGCGACCGCCTGCAGGAAGTGACCTTTGCTCAGGTAGGTTCCAAGGGCATGTTCACAAAAGAAATCGAGGAGGCTCTCGCCGAAAGCCGCATCGATCTTGCCGTGCATTCGCTCAAGGATCTGCCCACCGAACTGCCAGAGCCATTCACGCTCGCGGCCACGCCCGCGCGCGTCGATCCGCGCGATGTTTTTGTGTCGGTAAACCACGCCAGGCTCGCTGATTTGCCCCATGGCGCGAGGGTCGGCACCAGCAGCCAGCGGCGCCGCGCGCAGTTGAAAGCGTTGCGTCCCGACATCGATGCGGTGGAGTTTCGCGGCAACGTCGACACGCGCCTGCGCAAGCTCGCCGAGGGCCAGGTCGAAGCGATTCTCCTGGCCGCCGCCGGACTCGACCGCCTGGGCCGCACCGACTGGGTGCGCGAACGGCTCTCGCCCGGCGAGTTTTGTCCCGCTGCCGGCCAGGGTGCGCTTGGCATCGAAACGCGCAGGAACGATGACGCGACCATTGAAGCTGTCGGCTTCCTCGACCACGCCGCCACACGTTTCGCCGTCGCCGTAGAACGCGCCGCATTGGCCGCGCTCGGTGGCGGCTGCCAGGTGCCCATCGGCATCCACTGCCGCAAGGCGACGATTGAAGCGGCAGAGAGCGCGAGTGAAACCTTGCCGCGTGACGAAGTCTTTGCCGTCGTCGCCAGCCCCGCCAGCGGCGCTACCGTGCGCGTCTATCACAAGGCCGTTCGCGAAACGAACGATCCCGAAGCGCTCGGCCGGCTTGTGGCCAAAATGCTTCTCGAAGCCGGAGCTGGTCCGCTGCTCGCGGCTCACAGTGACACGCACGCCGGAGCTTCGCAATGACCACTCTGCCGCTCGCCGGCCGCCGCGTTCTGGTAACGCGCGCTGCGCACCAGGCCGGCAAGCTCAGCGAAGGCCTGCGCGCCCTCGGCGCCGAGCCGGTCGAAGTTCCCGTGCTCGAAATTCAGCCGCCAGCCGATCCCGCCCCGCTCGATCGCGCCCTTGGCTCGCTCGACTCCTACGACTGGCTGATTCTCACCAGCGCCAACACTGTCTACGCCATTGCATGGTGTAACCTGCTGGACAAAATGGAGCGCGTGAAAGTCGCCGCAGTCGGCGAAGCCACCGCCGCTGCCGCGCGCAAAGCCGGCCTGACCGTGGATCTGATTCCGGAGAAATACGTAGCCGAAAGCCTCGTCGAAGTGCTTCTTCACAAAGCAAAACTCTCAGCAGCTTTGAAAGGGCACGACTTCAGTCGTGCCGAAAGCGTAAATAAAGAAGGCGGGGTTTTAGCCCCTGAAGGAAGCCTTCGCGGCCTGCATTTCCTCATCGCTCGCGCCGAAACCGCCCGCGACATCATCCCCGACGCTTTGCGCGCCGCGGGAGCCACGGTCGATGTTGTCGATGCCTACAGAAACGCAATGCCCGCAGCCGCACCAGAGCTGCTCCGCGCCGCATTGGAGAAGGGAATCGACGCCGCTACCTTCACCAGTTCCTCCAGTGTGACGCATCTGGCCGAGGCCGCCCGCGCGGCCGGAATCGCATTTCCATTCGCCCAGGTCCCCGCCATCTCCATCGGCCCCATCACCAGCAAAACTCTTCGCGAAAACAACTGGGAACCTGCCGCCGAAGCCAATCCCTTCGACATTCCCGGTTTGATTGCTGCGGTCGCTGACGTGCTGACCCGCTGACTCACTTTGTTCAGCTTTCCCACGTCTTGTCCTTCGCCCGGCACAGCGTCTCCAGATTACATTCTCTGCACTTCGGATTCCGCGCCATGCACACCTGTCGCCCGTGATGAATGATCTGGTGCGAGAAGCCGATCCAGCGCTCGCGCGGCAGCACATGCATCAACTCCTGCTCCACCTTCTGCGGCGTGTCGCCCTTCGCCAGCTCCAGCCGCCGCGCAATGCGAAACACATGCGTGTCGACGACAACGCCTTCTGCCTTGCCAAAGCAAACGCCCAGGACAACATTGGCCGTCTTGCGCGCCGCGCCGGGAACCGTAATCAGCTCGTCGAGCGTCTGCGGAACCTGGCCACCGAAGTCGGAGATGATCTTGCGCGCCGCGCCCTGAATCGATTTCGCCTTGTTGCGGAAGAATCCCGTTGTTTTGATCAGCGCCTCAAGCTGAGGCAGCGTCGCCTTGGCCATCGCCTCGGGCGTAGGAAATCGCCGGAACAGCTCCGGCGTCACCATGTTTACGCGCGCGTCCGTGCACTGCGCCGAAAGGATCGTCGCCACCAGCAGCTCCCACGGCGAGCGATGGTCGAGCGCGCACCTGGCGTTGGGATACGCCTCGTCGAGTCCTTTCAGAATCGCATGTACGCGATCCGCCGCAAGCGGTCCACGAGCAGTCGCCTTGTGATGTTTCATCGCTTTCTTTGCAGTCGTAGTCTTCAGGGTTGGCATGATTAGGAGTGTAGTCCTGCGGTAGCGAGGCGCGTTTTTGACTGTGGAATGCATTGTGGAGTACAGTCAACATATGGAAACGATTCAGGTTGTGCTCGATAAAAAACTGCTTCTTGCCACAGATCGCGCAGCGCGCAAGATAAATGCCAATCGTTCTGCATTGGTCCGCGATGCTTTGCGGGAGCATCTGCGGCGAATGGAGATCAGTGCGCAAGAGGATCGAGACCGCCAGGGCTACGCAAGGCGGCCACAGACGAGAGACGAATGTGAGCCGTGGGTGGCGGAGGCAGCGTGGCCGGAAGAATAGTTCGTGGAGAAATCCGGCTTTTTCGCTTCGCGGCTCCAGATAAGGAGCGGCCAGTGGTCGTGCTCACGCGCGATAGTGCGATTCCGTATCTTGCTCATGTGACCGTCGCGCCTGTTACGTCGAAGATTCGCGATGTGCCTTCCCAAGTCTTGCTGTACGAAGAGGATGGCATGAAGACGCCCTGCGCCGTCAACCTGCACAACGTAGTGACAGTGCCGAAGGAACGCCTCGGCAAGCGCATCGCGCAACTCCGGCCCTCGCGTTTGAGAGAGATTTGCGCGGCGCTGCGCTTTTCGCTGGGTTGCGACAGCGCATACATGTAGAACCCATGCACCGTGCGTCGCCGGTCTTATAGCTTCCCCTCCAGCCACGCCCCCAGCCTCTCCACCGGCAGCCGAATCCCCACATAAAACTGCCCGAACAGCCCGTACACCGCGCTCACTTCGTCGAAGCGCATCTCGTAGATCAGTTTCTTGAAGACCACCGGGTCGTCGGCGAACAGATCCACGCCCCACTCCCAGTCATCCATGCCGATCGAGCCCGAGATGATCTGCTTCACCTGGTCGCCGTAGCGGCGGCCGATCATTCCGTGGTCATGCATCATCCTCTGCCGCTCGGCAAACGGCACCGTGTACCAGTTTGCATGCTCGCCACGCCTGCGGTCCATGGGATAGAAACAGAGAAACTTCGCGTCGGGAACGGCAGGGAACAGTCGCGGCCTCATCGCCTCTGCGCCGCGCTCAAGCGAGCTTGCAATCTCCGCGTTCCATTCCGCGGAGTGCGGTGCAAATCCCTTGGCCGCCGCAGCCTCGTAAGTTTTGCGGCTCGATTCGTAGAGGCCGAGTTCCACCACCGAAAGATAGGAGTGCGTCGGCGTCAAAAAGTCGAAGAGCCTCGTCTGCGCCAGATCGAGCTCCGCTTGGTTCAACGCCTCGAACGAATCGCGGAAGTGCACAAGGATCAGATCGCCTTTGTGCCCGAGTTCGGAGTAGAGCGCCGTGCGCGCGGGAACATCGCTGCCAGAGCGTTCAAGCACGCTCAGCCCAGCCAGCGCCTCGGCAACAACATCCTTGCGCTCGCCGTCCGCGCAGCCGCGCCAGGATTTCCAGTCGAAGCGGAAGAACTGGTGGAGCAGCGCGGAGCCTTCTAACGTGAGCGGTACAGGGGGAAAATCGGACAAGGGGAACCTCCTTAACTTCTCATGCAATCTCACTTCATCCTACCAAATGGGAAATGCAGACGTGTGTTCTCGCCTTCAGACTAAAAATGCAAACGTGTGCATAAACTTTTCTTCGCCTATCGGCGCGCGCGCACCGCAATTGCGCCTGATCTGCCTATATACTGAGTACGCTCATGAGCGAAAAGATCGTTGCAGTCGTCGTTCAACTTGTTATCCACGTCATCCAGGCCGGCGGCTACGCGGGCATCGCAGGGCTCATTGTCCTGAACTCCTCGGGCATTCCCATTCCCTCAGAAGTGATCCTTCCGTTCTCCGGCTACCTCGCCTATCTCGGCCGATTCAACCTGGTCCTTGTGGCTGTAGCCGGGGCGGTGGGATGCAACTTCGGCTCTGCCATCGCCTATTGGATTGGCGCCAAAGGCGGGCGGCCGCTGGTCGAGCGATATGGCAAATGGGTGCTGATGAATCGTCACGACCTCGACCTGATGACGAAGTTTTTTGAGAAGTACGGATCGGTCGCCATTCTCGCCGGGCGCATGATGCCGCTGGTGCAGACCTACGTGGCCTTTCCGGCGGGAATCGGCAGGATGCCACGGCTGCGTTTTCACATTTACACAACGATCGGCTCCTTCATCTGGTACTTCTGCCTGGCCTGGATTGGCATGAAGCTCGGCCAGAGCTGGAATACCGATCCCCGCCTGCAGGAGGCGTTCCATCGCTTCCATCTCGTGGTGGAGCTGGCGATCGCCGCATTGCTCGCGTGGTTCCTGTGGGCGCACATTCGGCGCAGAAGAGCGGGCGATGCTGCATAGTCAACCACTGCTTTCGACGTAAGAATATTTTTTAATCATCTTCAACGATGAAGGATAGGAGAATCCATGGCAACAAACAGAAAAGTCAGCAAGACGGCCGTAGTTCGCACAGGCAAGAAGCTCGCGGGGCGCAAGGCCGCGCGGTCGAAGGTTGAGCCCCCCAAGGGCAAACTGGGTGTGATGGTCGTCGGCATGGGAGCTGTCGCCACCACCATGATCGCCGGCGTCGAAGCCATTCGCCGCGGACTCGCCCAGCCGATCGGTTCACTCACGCAGATGGGCACCATCCGGCTCGGCAAGCGCACCGACAACACCTCGCCGCTCATCAAGGACTTTGTTCCGCTCGCCGATCTGAACGATATCGTCTTCACCGGCTGGGACATCTTCGACGACAACGTCTACGAAGCCGCGTCCCACGCCGCCGTGCTCAAGCCCGAGATCCTCAAGAAGCTCAAGCCCTATCTGGAAACCATCAAGCCCATGCCCGCGGTCTTTGACAGCTACTACGTGAAGCGGCTGCACGGTACCCACGTCAAGAAGGGCAAGAACAAGATGGATCTCGCCCAGCAGGTGATCGCCGACATCCGCGCCTTCAAGAAAAAGGTGAATCGCGTCGTGATGATCTGGGCCGGCTCGACAGAGATCTTCATGGAGCCCACGGCCGTGCATCGCTCGATTGCGGCCTTCGAAAAAGCTCTCGAACAGAGCGACATCGCCATCGCGCCCTCGCAGATCTATGCCTACGCGGCGCTCAAGGAAGGCGTGCCCTTCGCCAATGGCGCGCCGAACCTCACGGTCGATATTCCCGCCATGGTCGAGCTCTCGAAGAAGAATGCCGCGCCCATCTGCGGCAAGGACTTCAAGACCGGCCAGACCTTCATGAAGACCGTCCTCGCGCCGGCCTTCAAGGCGCGCATGATCGGCGTCAAGGGCTGGTTCTCGACCAACATCCTCGGCAACCGCGACGGCGAAGTGCTCGACGAGCCGCAGTCCTTCAAGACCAAGGAAGAGTCGAAGCTCGGCTCGCTCGAATACATCTTCCAGCCGGAGATGTATCCCGAGCTTTACAGCGACATCTACCACAAGATTCGCATCAACTACTATCCGCCGCGCGGCGACGAGAAAGAGGCGTGGGACAACATCGACATCTTCGGCTGGCTGGGCTATCCCATGCAGTTGAAGGTGAACTTCCTGTGCCGCGACTCGATCCTGGCCGCGCCCATCGCGCTCGACCTGGTGCTCTTCCTCGATCTCGCCAAGCGCACGCCAAGCCTGCGCTCCATCGGCATTCAGGAGTGGCTGAGCTTCTACCTCAAGTCGCCGCAGACCGCCGAGGGGCTCTACCCCGAGCACGATCTCTTCATCCAGTCGATGAAGCTCAAGAACACGCTCCGCCACATCATGGGCGCCGATCTGATTACTCACCTCGGGCTTGAGTATTACGACTGAGTGAATCCAACAAGTCAGTGTGCGATCCCACCCGCCGCGCATCTTCATCGCGCGGCGGGTGGCGCAATCTCAGTCGTGGAGAACCACAACAGGTGCGCCGCGCGCCACCGGCTTGTACACGCATCCGGCTTTGCCTTCGCCTAACTCCTTCCGGGAGCAATTGCGAACTGGATTTCGCTACCCTCGTCGAGCTTGAAGTTGTCCTTTTTTGTCGAGACAAGGACTCCGGAATTTCTGCTGGAGATCTTGCTGTGAAGATCAATGTCTGAGAGGACGCCGATTTGATCTACCTGTAAGGTTCCATCGGTCCAACTGTTTGGGACTTGGTCGCCCGCTTCCTCGGGATAGTCGCTAGTATCCGCCGGGCCAAAGATGCCGACAATCGTCGCCTTGATTGGCACGACAGTGCCATCTTTTATTGATCCGGCATAGAAGGAATGCGCCTATGCCGCATAGGCGCATTCCTTCTATGCCGGATCAATAGTTAGCCCACGACCGAGGGTGCCCCATCCTGCGCTCTTTTCTGGTGAAGAGTGGGCTGGCACGCGCACCCTCAGTCGTGGAAATCATAGGTGCGCCACCCGCAAATCCCCATCTCTTTCTCCGTCCCATGCCGTAATCTGAAAGCACCATGAAAGATTCCGCCGTTCTCTTGATCGACTGCCCCGATCGCAAGGGCCTTGTCGCGCGCGTTTCGGGGCTGCTCTACGAGCGCGGTGCCAACATTCTGCACGCCGACCAGCACCGCGACCAGGAGCAGAACCTCTTTTTCATGCGCGTCGAGTTCGAGCTGGACGGCTTCGATCTCGAAGGTTTTCGCGCCGCGTTTGCCGCGCTCGCGCATGAGCTCAACATGACCTGGAAGCTCACCGCAAGCACGCGGCGCCCGCGCGTCGCGCTCTTCTGCTCGCAGTATCTGCACTGCATGGCCGATCTGCTGCACCGCTGGCGTACCGGCGAACTGGTCTGCGAGATTCCCCTTATCGTTTCCAATCACCGCGACGTGGCCAACCTGGCCGCCTTCTACGGCGTACCCTTCGAGTACGTTTCGGTGAGCGCGGAAACGCGCGCCGCCGCCGAGGCCAGGCAGCTTGAACTGCTGGCGCGGCACCAGATCGAATTCATCGTTCTTGCGCGCTACATGCAGATCCTCTCGCCTGCATTCGTGGCCCGCTACCCATCGGCCATCATCAATGTGCACCACTCCTTCCTGCCGGCGTTTACCGGCGCGCGGCCTTATCACGCGGCCTACGCGCGCGGCGTCAAGCTGATTGGCGCCACCAGCCACTATGTCACCGAGATCCTCGACGACGGCCCCATCATCGAGCAGGACGTCGCCCGCATCTCGCACCGCGACCAGGTCGAGGATCTCGTCGCCCGTGGCCGCGACCTCGAGCGCATGGTGCTCTCCCGCGCCGTGCGCTGGCATCTCGACCGGCGCATTCTCTGCTACGGCAACAAAACGGTCGTCTTCGATTGAGGCTGCATTGTGCCGCATGCACGGACCGGGAGGAGCAGCCGAATCGCATCTGCTGTTTTTCGCCTAGATTAAGATATTGAAAATACAACACATATAGTGTTCACTTCAGCGGAATGCAGAATGCTGCTTGCCATAGAGCCATTTTTTCGGTTAATTTACTAACTAGTTAGTTAAATCATGACCGCACCCAGCCAATCCGACCCTCACGCTGACCGTTCCGCCGAGACGCGCAGTCGAATCCTTGAAGCTGCCCTCACCGAATTTGCCGCCCACGGCCTGGCCGGCGCGCGTACTGAGCAGATCGCCGCCGCCGCACAGGTCAATAAGGCGCTGCTCTACTACTACTTCGAGAGCAAGGAAAAGCTCTACGCCGCCACGCTGGAGATGGTTTCGTCCCGCGTCCGCGACCGCTCAATGGCGGTCTTTTTGCGCGAGGTCAGCCCCGGCGAACGGGTGCTCCGTGCGGCGCTCGATCACTTTGACAGGATTCTGACGCAGCGCGAGTTCCAGAGCCTGATGCAGCACGAGATGATCCGCATGCACAAGGGCGAAGAGGGCGAGCTGCCCGTTCTGGCCAAGCGCATCTTCGGCCCGCTCCACGCCATGCTCCGGTCGATGGTGCGCGAAGGCATTGCCTCGGGTGAACTGATTGAAGTCGAGTGGCTGCAGATTATCCTGGCCTCGCTTGGCGGCAACGCCTTCTACTTTCTCAGCGCCCCGGTGTGGCGGCTGATCGAGCCCTTCGAGCCGTTCGACACGGAGGTGCTGCGGGCGCGGCGCGTGGCGCTGGTCGAGTTTCTCGGCCAGGCGCTCTTTCAGGATCGCAGGCGCGGCGCGGAACTGGCCGCAAAAGTGCTTGCCGATACACCCATGCCGGAACTGGGCGAATTCAAAAATCTGAGGTGTGGCAAGTGAGCGCGCGCAATCGAGTCTTTATCATTCTTGGGCTGCTGACGGTAGGATCGCTGATCTGGTATTTCGTCACCGTACCCCGTTCCAGCGATCTGCAACTGGTTGGCACCGTCGATGCAAACGAGGTCATCGTCAGTTCCCGTATTCCCGGACGTATTCAGACCCTGACCGTCCAGGAAGGCCAGACGGTCACCAAAGGCGAACTAATCGCGACCATCGAGAGCGATGATCTTGACGCTGCGCTGAAGGCCGCCCAAGCTACCGCCGTGAGTCAGCAATGGAAGCTGCGCAGCGACCAGGACACAGAGCGTCAAAATCGCGGAGAAACTTCGAGCGCCGTGGCGAGCGCAGAGGCTCAGATGCAGGCAGCCGCGGCCTCGCTGGCGCAGGCACAGGCAAATTTCCAGCACCAGCAGGCCGATACCAGCCGCGCCGTGGCGCTTGCTCGGCAGGGAATCGTGAGCAGTCAAACCCGCGACGAGCAGGTGACGGCGCTTGCGGCAGCCAAAGCCGCCGTCGATGCGGCCCGCCACAATCTTGCCGCAACCCAGGCGAATCTCCGCCAGGCGCGAGCACACGAGTTGCTCGCCAATGCCTCGGCGCGCACAGTGGACCAGACCCGCGCCGACGCGGCCAACGCACGCGCTCTCGCCGAGGAGGCCGGTGTTACAGCCGGCTACGCGCAGATTCTCTCACCCATTGCCGGCAAGGTGGACGTGTGGGCGGCGCGCCAGGGCGAGGTGGTCTCCGCAGGCACGCCCATCGTCACCATCATGGATCTGACGCAGACTTGGGTTTACGCGCCGCTGCCCGAGACGCAAGCCGACGCCGTGCAACTAGGCGACAGTCTGCGCGTTGTCATGCCCAGCGGCGCCACGATCTGGGGCAAGGTCATCGCCAAGCTGGCCGAGGGCGACTTCGCTACGCAGCGTGACGTCAACACGATGAAGCGCGACATCAAGACCATTCAATTGAAGCTGCTCATCCCCAACCCCGGCGAAAAATACGTGCCCGGCATGACTGCCTATGTCTACATTCCCAGGGCAAAGCTGGTGAAGCCGTGAGCGCGGCCGCCAGCAATCATCCCGCCGCGCCGCGCCCGGCCGCCATCGCGGTCGATCACATCTGGAAGCGCTACGGCGACTTCGAAGCCGTGAAGGACGTGAACTTTACCGTGACCGAGGGCGAGATCTTCGGCCTGCTCGGTCCTAACGGCGCAGGCAAAAGCACGCTCATCCGCATGATGACCACGCTCATTCCCGTCACTTCCGGCAAAGCCATGGTGGGCGGCTACGATGTCAGCAAGGTTCCCGACGACGTGCGGCGTATTATTGGCGTTATCCCTCAGGCGCTCACCAGCGATCCGGATTTGACCGTCGAAGAGAATCTTTCCATCTACGCCAAGCTCTACGGCGTGCCGCGCGGCGTCCGCGAGAAGAATATTGCCGAAGTGCTCGAAGCCGTCGACCTGACGAAATGGCGCGACGCCCAGACCAAAACGCTCTCCGGCGGCATGAGGCGCCGGCTTGAGATCGCGCGCGGCCTGGTTCACAATCCACGCATCTTCTTTCTCGACGAGCCCACCACCGGCCTCGATCCCGTATCGCGCATCGCGGTGTGGGAGATGCTCAACAAGCTCAAGAACTCACGCAACCTGACCATGCTCATCACCACGCACTACATGGAAGAGGCGGACAAGCTCTGCGACCGCATCGCCATTGTGGATCATGGAAATCTGGTGGCGCTTGGCACTCCGGTCGAACTCAAGAACAGCGTGGCCGGCGCGAACGTAGTCGAAGTTCACTTCGACCGCGAAAACGAAGCGTGGAAGCCGCGGCTTGAGCAAATGGAAGACGTGACCAGCGTGCAACCTGAAAGCGCGGGATTCTATCGCGTTATTACCCGCTCCGGATCCAAGACCACCATGCAGATTGTGGAACTGGCGGCAAGCCTCGGCGAAACCCTCACTTCGCTCAGCGTGCAAAACACCACCCTCGACGATGTCTTCATTCACTACACCGGACGGCAGTTGCGCGACGAACAGGTGAAACCGGTGAACTTTGCGCTGCCGCCGCGGCCGGGGGTGCGCCCATGAACCGCATGCTTGCCATCGTCGAGCGCGAAATGCGCAAGTTTTTCCGCTCGCCCTCGCTCATGGTCATGTCGCTCATTCTGCCGATTCTGCAGCTTGTTATCATGGGCAACGCCTTCGGCGGCAAGATCGTCGGCACGCACGTCGCCGTTGTGGATGAGGACCACGGACCGCAGGCCGTCATCCTTCGCGAGGCCTTCGATGCCGTCGCCGCGAACATTAAAACCTTCTCCACCATCGAGTACAGCAACGAGGTCGAGGCGCGTGAAGACGTGCGCACCGGCAAGATCGACGCCGCGGTCATCATTCCTCCGCAGTACTCGCGCCGCGTCTATGCGCAGGACGCGCCCAAACTCGGCATCGTCGTCGACAACTCCGACCTCTTCACCTCATCGACGCTCGAAAGCGAGATGCAGTTGCTCGTCGACTCGCTGAACGTCCCGCAGGTGCAGTACCGCCTGTCGAAGACCATTGCGCTCGAAATCGTCGAACTTTACCCCTATGTGAACTACCTCAAATTCCTGCTTCCCGCCACCGTGGCGCTCGCCATGTACATCTCGGTGATGATCGGCGGCGGCATTCTCTATCTCGACGACAAAGCCCGCGGCGTGCATGAGGGCTATCTGGTTACGCCCATCACAAAGCTGGAGCTTGTCTTCGGGCTCAACATCGCCGGCTCCATCAAGGCCATCCTGGCCGGAATCTCCCTGGGAGTTGTCGGCTCGCTCATCGCCGGTCTGGACGTCGTCTTCCATCCCATGATCGTGCTGCAGTTGCTCGCGCTCGTTGTGGTCGCATCGATCGCCTTTAACGGCATGATGTTCCTGCTCATGGTGCGTGTCGACGATCCTCTCGTTCCCCGCGCCATGTTCGGCGTGCTCAACACGCTCTTGTTCTATCCTTCGGGCGCCATGTATCCCACCACCTCGTTTCCCAAGTGGCTGCAGGCCCTCACGATCATCGATCCCTTTACGTATGTCATTCACGGACTCAAGGCCGTTCTGCTCAAAAACGGCGGCTGGATCGCCATCTGGCAAGACCTCGTCTTTCTCCTCGTCTTTGGCATCGCCACACTGCTCGTCGCCACGCCGCTCTTCAAGCGCACGCTGTAGACAGCGATCAGTTAGTCAGTGATAGGCGATCAGTGATGCGCGGGTGGGCGTGTCTTTCCCGCGGCAATTTATCTTGAGGAGCTACGATGCATTCTTGCGCCGCAGGATAGGTGAATTCACGCTGGCTTCGCTACGGCCGCCAACCCCGCTAGCTCCGCTCTTCCAGCACCTTTTCGTAATACCGCACATATTGCGGAACCACTTTCTTGGCGCAGTACCGTCCTTTTGCCGTTTTGCGCGCGGTCTCGCGCATGGTATTGAAACGCTCGGAATCGCCCAGTAAATTCAATGCGCCCGCTGCCATCGCCTCCACGTCGCCCACATTAAAGAGCAGTCCCGTCACGCCGTCGTCGATCAGTTCCGGAACGCCGCCCACCCGTGTGGCGATCGACGGCACCTTGCACGCCATCGCCTCGAGCGCCGCCAGCCCAAACGACTCCAGCTCGCTCGGCAGCAGAAACAGATCGGCCAGCGCCAGCAGCTCGTTGACACGATCCTGCTTGCCGAGGAAGTGCACGCGGTTGTGAATGCCAAGCTTGTGCGCCAGCCACTCCGCTTGCGATCGGTCCGGCCCGTCGCCCACCAGCACCAGTTGCGCCGGAAGCTCGCGCGCCGCAAGCGCAAAAACCTTTACTACGTCGGTCACGCGCTTTACGGGGCGGAAGTTCGACAGGTGCATCAGAATACGCTCATCGGACGCCGCAAAATGCCGGCGTACGCATTCCTTGCCCTTTTTCGTTGCATCCTCGATCGGCGCGTAGACGTCGCAATTCACAAAGTTCGGAATGGTCTCGATCGGCCGCGTCACGTCGAAGTCGCTGATGGTCTTGTCGCGCAGATAGTTCGAAATGCTGGTGACGCCGTCGCTCTGCTGAATCGCGTAGCGCGTGATGGGCAGATAACTGTGGT
The DNA here is from genome assembly GCA_049977045.1 of Occallatibacter sp. GTDB lineage: Bacteria > Acidobacteriota > Terriglobia > Terriglobales > Acidobacteriaceae > Telmatobacter. Next base: position 2,890 of record JBMFHB010000007.1, on the reverse strand, counting down.
CCAGCCCGACCAGCGTGATGTCGGTTCCGTGCAGAGTTGTTACGAACGGCAGCCGTTGACCGCGCTCGGCCAGCATTTGACGCGCCAGCAGCGCCGAAACCGAGTGCGGAATCGCATAGTGCACGTGCAGCAGATCGAGCGCGTAGTAATTGGCCACCTCGGCCATGTGCGAAGCCAGCGCCAGATCGTATGGTGGGAACTCGAACAGCGGGTAGTTTGAGACAGGCACCTCGTGATAGAAGATCCCGTCGTCGCGCCCGCTCAGCCGGAACGGCTGCGAGTACGAGATGAAGTGAATCTCGTGGCCAAGCGCGGCCAGCTCGATGCCCAGCTCCGTCGCCACAACTCCGGAGCCGCCGTAAGTGGGATAGCACGTAATTCCGATGCGCATAGCGCCTTCAAGACCTCCACGGGCGCTTCCTGTCGCGGATCAAAGCGCCAACCTGCCAACTCGTCACGCCGTGTGAGCGGCGCGATCTAGCCGCGTCTATCGATCATTCCTTCGGTACTTGCCGTGTCTTCGTGACGTCGCAATCAGCCAAACCGATCCGGGTGCTCCCGGTTTCGACGTTGAGATCCGAGATCGCAACAAATCTCGTAGACATGGCGCTATGTAATGGACGCGCTCACCTCGGCGCAGGATGCAACGTTTCTGTTACTGATCCGGCCCAAAAGATCTGCTACACCGTGCCCCACTCTTTCCGCGCTTTTCGCGGAAAGGGTGGGAGAGCACGATGCAAATCATAAGTGCCGGATCAAGTTGTTCGTCTGCGCCGCTGGAGCCAGCGCGGCAAACGACACCAGTTCGATGCCCGGAACCTCGCCGATCGCAGCCAGCGCCATACGCTCCAGCTCGCGTGAGGCGCGCAGCCTTGTGCGTACCCGATCGAGATCGGCGTCGTTGTAGCCGGGGTGCGTCACCAGTTCCCACGTGCCTGCGGGAACTTTTCGCAGCAGCGCGCGCAGTGAACTGCCGTCCAGGCTTCCCGTTCCTGCCATGGCGATTGTTCCGTCGGTTGTAACAAATCCCTCGCGAGCCAGAATGCGCCGCGCGTGCGGAGCGAACCGGCGCAGCACCGTGATCTCCGCAACGCGCGAGATGGGAGCGCGCGTCGCGGCGCGCACGGCCCACTCTGGTTCAAACGGAAACCGCACCGCGCGCACTCCCGCGTCCCGCGCCGCACGGAGCACCGGGCGCAGCACTGCGGGAAACATATGCGTATGCTTGTGCGTGTCGATGTGTGTCAGGCGCACACCGCCGTTCTTCAGGTGCTGTATCTGCGCCGCTGCTTCGGCCTCAATCTCCTCCGCCCGAATGCGCCCCGTGAAAAGCCGCAGCAGAAACGCGCCGAGTGTCGGCAGAAACTGCCCCGTGCGCGCATCCACCAGGCTGGGAATCTGCTCCGGCTTGAGCACCGGTTCGCCGTCGGCCAGCACCACATGGCACCCCACGCCCAGAGACGGCGTCGAACGGGCCAGTTCCATGGCTTCGCCGGTTGCGGAGGCGCGCGCCATCAGCGACGTGCTTGTCACCAGGCCATCGCCGTGTAACTCCATAATGGCTCGGTTGACCCCCGGCGTCAGTCCAAAATCGTCTGCGTTGACGATGAGTCGGCCCACAGCCTTGAGTGTATCAACCTGCGCCGAAGCGTCTGCGATATGGTGAATGCGCTGTTATCATGAAACAAGACCGCAATGCGCCGCGGGAAATCGGTATTCCACGCCCGAGTGGGCGGTTAGCTCAGTTGGTTAGAGCGCCTGCCTTACAAGCAGGAAGTCGGGGGTTCGAGTCCCTCACTGCCCACCATGATTCTAAAAGACTTACATGATTTTCTGATTTTCGCCGCACTCTGACTGTGGTGGATTTTGCGGGGAGTCAGAAATTCCTACCACTTTTTCAAACACCGCAACTGCCCTTCGCTTCGCTTCCGCCCGGACGTGGGAATAGCGTTCGATCATCTTCGGACTCATCCAACCGAGCAACGCCTGTAGGGTTTGATCCGTCGCCCCGCCCGCCGCTATCCGGGAAGCCGCACTGTGCCGTAGATCGTGCCAGCGGCACTCCACGCCTGCAATTTTCTTGGCAGCCTTCCACGCCGTCTGAAAGCTGTGCACGGGCTGATCCGGGAATGTCCGGTAGGGTACGACTACTCCGCCGAACGTGCCTTTCTTGCCCTTCAACCCGTAGGCTTCCCGTGGGAAGACGGCATGGCCCGGCTGTACGTCCGGGAACTGAGCGCGCCAGTCTTTGAGAGTTTGGATTGCCGGCGCGCTGAGATAGGCCAGACGGCCTTCCCCGCCTTTCGTCTTGGACGTGCCCACGGTGATGGTTCCTTCCAACAAGTCCACCTGGTGCCAGCGCAGCAAGCGCAATTCCTGAGAACGCAGCCCTGTATGGATGCTGGTGAGCACAGCGGGGTACAGGCCACGGCTGACGCTGGCCTTGCAAGCTGTAAAGAGCCGGTGAACTTCATCGTCGCTCAATTCGCGTCCAATGTCCGCCCGTTCCTTGAGCATGGTTACATCATCCGCAATGTTGTACCAGAGCTTCGCCTTGCGCAGCACCAGCCGGAGCAAACCGACTTCGATGTTGACTGTCCGGTTCGATGCGCCTTCCTTGAGCCGTGCGCGCTGGTAGCGGGAGATGTGCTCCCCGCGAATCTCATTCAAGAGCAGCTTCCCGAAGTGCGGCTCCAGATGCGGGAGCGAATAGGCGTGCATCTCGCGTGTCTTTGGACTCCAGTGCGCTTCCCGCTCCAGCAAGTAGGCTTTCACCGCACCAGAGAACAGCTTAGGCCGCGCAACCTTTTCCAGGCTCTACCGCAGAATTTGTGGGTAAGGCGAGGGGTAGAAGTTGATATGGAGGCGGCTTCGCCGCGTCTTGTTCGAT
>JBMFHB010000006.1:0-91073 GCA_049977045.1 Occallatibacter sp. | reverse complement strand
CATGGCTCGAAATTAAAACAGAATCCGTCGCCCACGCTGTAGGCGCCGTCACAAATCTATGCCCGACAGGCTCCTAGGGACTAGGGAATAGGGAAGGACGGCCAAAACGAAGAATGCCAGCCGCAGCGACAGAAGTACTGTGAGCTGTCAGGCCGCCAGCTACGGATGAGCCCCTGATCCCTGACCACTGATCCCTGATCCCTGATCCCTGCATGTAGAATGCGGGAAAGACCAGAGAAAATCGGCCGGAGGGTGGATTGGCGGTTCTTGCAGTGCAGCAGATCCGGCGCATGCGGGGCGGCGCGCAGGGGCAGTTGATGCTGGGCGCGGACGGCCATGTGTACGTGGTGAAGTTCCAGAACAATCCACAGCACATGCGAGTGCTGGCCAACGAACTCGTGGCCTCGCGCCTGGCGGCGGCGGCGGGACTGGCCGTGCCCGAGGCCGAGCTGGTCGAGGTCTCCCGCTGGCTCATCGAAAATACGCCGGAGCTGGAGATCGATATGGGCCGGACGCGGGTGCGCTGCCGGCCGGGATTGCAGTTCGGCTCGCGCTTTGCCGGAGGCCTGATGCCGGGCCAGGTGGTGGACTACCTGCCCGAGGAGCAGCTTGTGGAGATAAAAAACCTGGGCGAGTTTGCGGGCATCCTGGCGCTGGACAAGTGGACGGGCAACGCCAACGGGCGCCAGGCGGTCTTCACGCGAAAGCAGAGAGAGCGGCGCTACAGGGCAGTGTTTATCGACTTCGGCTACTGTTTCCACGCCGGCGAGTGGCGCTTCGAGGATGCGCCGCTGCGCGGAGTCTACTATCGCAACGATGTGTACCGGGAGATCGCCGGATGGGAGTCCTTCGAGCCGTGGCTGACGCGGCTGGAGACCATGCCGGCGGAGACGGTGTGGGCGGCGGCCAATGAGGTTCCTCCCGAATGGTACGGCGGAGACCTGGGCGAGATGGAGGCGCTGGTGGAGAAGCTGCTCAAGCGGCGGAGCCGGATCCGGGAACTGATCGAGGCCTTCGGGAACTCTGACCGGAGACCGTTTCCAAAATGGGGAACGGGCCGAGGAAAAGATGGGGAAGAGCCTTGGAAGACGGTGCCGTGGGGGACTACGATGAGGGTGAATTGAAGGGACTAGGGACTAGGGACTAGGGAATGAGGGAAGGATGGTCAAAACGAAGAATGCCAGCCGTGGCAGAACGAAGAGCTTGCGGCTGACGGCCGGCGGCTGTGGACGCATCACTGGTCACTGGTCACTGGTCACTGACCACTGTCTACTGACCACTGTCTACTGTCTACTGTCCACTGTCTACTAAAACCTGAGAGAACCATGAACGGCATCCAGCCCAGACACGCGTGCGAATTCCAACTGCTGCGGTATGTACCGGACGCGGTACGGAACGAGTATGTGCACATCGGCGTGATTCTGCGCGAAGCGGCCAAAGGGGAACCGCCGGAGCGCGCTTCCGAGCATGTCGAGGTGCGCTTCACGCGTGACTGGCGGCGGGTGCGCTGCCTCGATCCGGACGCCGATACGGCGCTGCTGGAGGGGATGGAAAGCGAGCTCAGGCGGCGGCTGGAGCAGGAGCCTCGCGGCCGGCTGATGAAGATTCTCGATGAGTCGCTCTCGCTCAATGTGCAGATGACCGAGCCCAAGGCGTATCTGGCCGAGAGCCTGCCGGCGGGGATGGAAGAGCTGATGCGGCTCTACGTGGAGCCGCCGGCGCGGGAGCGGACGGCGCGCACGAGCGGCCGGGCGGCCATCCAGGCGCGCATGCGCGCCGAGTTCGAGCGCGCCGGGGTCTGGGATCTGCTGCGCAAGCGCATCGCGGCCTCTGCGTACACACGTCCCGGCGACCCGCTGCGCATCGACATGGGCTACCGGCCCAACGGGCTGATCCGCATGTTTCACGCGGTCAGCCTCGATCCGGGAGTTGCCACGGGACTGGAGACGGCCAAGGTGCTGGCGTTTTCCGCCTCGGCGCTGCGCGCGGGCGTTGAGCGCGTCGAAAAGGCGGAGCTGGAGCTGACCGCGGTGATCGAGCCGGCGGCGCGGCTGGGGGCCAGCGGCGACGATCCGGAGCGGCTGGAGATGTACCGGTTTGGCGTGGAGACCATGGAGGAGCACCGGATCCGGGTGCTGACCACCTCGGACATGGAGCGCGTGGCCGAGACCGCGCGGCGGGAGCTGCGGGTCTAGGACGCACTACACTGGAAGCTAAAAGTCAGGAGCTCAACGCTATTTTGAAACGCCTTGCCATTCTCGGTTCCACGGGTTCCATCGGACAGAGCACCCTTTCCATCGTCGAGCAGTTCCCCGAGCGCTACGCCGTGACCGCCCTTGCCGCGGGCCGCAACATCGACGAGGCCTTCGCGCAGGCGGTTCGCTGGCGTCCGCGCGTGGTTTCGCTGGCTACCGAAGAGCTGGCCGGGCAACTGGCCGCGCGGCTGCGCGGCGCCGGAGTCGCCGGAGTTGAAGTTGCGCATGGCGCTGAAGGCGCCATCGTCTGCGCGACGCACAAGGAGGCCGACTTTGTGGTCTCGGCGATTGTCGGCGTGGCGGGGCTGGAAGCCACGCATGCGGCCATCCTTGCCGGAAAGCCCGTGGGCCTGGCCAACAAGGAGTGCATGGTGGCCGCGGGCGAGATTCTCACCGCCGCGGCGCGCGAGCGCAACGTGCCCATCCTGCCCATCGATAGCGAGCACAACGCCGTGCACCAGTGCCTGCGCGTGGGCGCGCACCACGAGGTCAAGTACATCTGGCTGACGGCCTCGGGCGGGCCCTTCCGCCAGCTTCCGCTCGACCAGTTCGCAGGCATCACGCCCGCGCAGGCCCTGAAGCACCCCACCTGGGTGATGGGTCGGCGCATCACCATCGACTCGGCCACCATGCTCAACAAGGGGCTCGAAGTCATTGAGGCCTGCCGGCTCTTCGACCTTCCGCCCAGCCGGGTGCGGGTCACGATTCATCCGCAATCGACGGTGCACTCGCTGGTGGAGTATGTGGACGGCTCGATTCTGGCGCAGATCTCGGTGACCGACATGCGGCTGCCCATTCTCTATGCGCTGGCCTATCCGGAGCGGCCGGCATCCACGCTCACCTTCGACCTAGCCGCGCTCCGGCGCCTCGACTTCGAGCCGCCCGATCTCAACCGCTTCCCTTGCCTGCGGCTGGCCTTTGAGGCCGCCGAGAAGGGCGGCGCGCATGCGATTGCCCTCAATGCCGCCGACGAGGTGGCCGTGGAAGCCTTCCTCGAAAGCCGTATTCCCTTCACCGGCATCCCAAGTACAATTGAGAAGGTACTGGCGGCAACTCCGGAGGCTCATCCCGCATCCATTGCCCAGGTACTGGCCTCCGACCGGGAAGCCCGGGAACGGGCTCGGGCCTTTCTTGCGTAGCTTGTTTGCGTAACACGAACAGGCGCCCGCCGCGAGGGCGCGTTTTGCCGAAGGAATTGCCACCCATTTATGCATGAGTTTCTGGTTTCCGCCGCAGCGTTCATTGTCCTCGTCGGCCTGATCGTGGTTTTGCACGAGCTGGGCCATTTTGTTGCGGCCAAGCTCTGTGGAGTCCGCGTCGAGGCCTTCTCCTTTGGCTTCGGTCCGCGGCTGTTTGGCTTCAAGTACGGTGAGACGGACTACAAGGTCTGCCTGCTCCCGCTGGGCGGCTTCGTCAAGATGACGGGCGAGAACCCCGGGGAGGAATCGGCCGATGAGATTGCCAACGATCCGGCGGCCTTCACCTCGCATCCCCGCTGGCAGCGCATGTTGATCGGTCTGGCAGGCCCGGCGGTCAATCTTCTGCTGTGCCTGTTCCTGATGTTCGTCTACTATGCGTTCATCAACGAGGTGCAGTCGGTCACGGTGAAGGCCACGACCGTGGAGTGGGTGACGCCCGGCTCGGCCGCGGCCGCGGCGGGAATTGAGACCGGCGACACGATACTGAAGTTCGACGGCGTCAACCATCCCGACTGGGAGGCCGTTTATGAGCGCGCCAAGCTGAACGCGAATCAGACGGTGGCGGTCACGGTCCAGAGGGGGGATTCGACACTACCGCTGCGCCTGCACGTGCCCTCCAGCGCCAGAAACGACGCATTCGATTTCGCCGACCTCGGGATCTCGCCCCAATACCTGCCCGGCCCCATCCAGATAGCCATGGTCGAGCCCGGCTACCCGGCAGCCCAGGCCGGTCTCCGCCAGGGCGACGGGATTGTATCCGTCGACGGTCTCACGGTGCACTCGACCAACACGCTGCTGGCCTACATGCAGTGGGAGCAGGGCAAGCCGATGACGCTCACGATTCTGCGCAACGGCGCTACCCTCAAGATTCGCGCCACGCCCACCAAGGTGGATACGCGCTGGATGCTGGGCTTCAGTCCGCAGCCCGTGCCGGTGCGCAACCGGCCTTTGTCGTTCGCGGCCGCGGGAAAGGAATCTCTCAACTTCTTCACCAGCAACTCCCTGCTCGTGGCCGCGGTGCTGGACCGGCTGTTTACACACCGGCTCTCCGTCTCGCAACTGATGGGTCCGGTCGGCATCGCCAAGGCCGCCGGCGAAGCCGCGGAGATGAACGGCTGGATGCCTAAATTCGGTCTGGCCGCGGAGATCAGCCTGCAACTGGGCATTCTCAATCTGCTGCCCTTCCCGATCCTCGACGGCGGCATGATCCTGCTGCTCGCAATCGAGGGCGCCCTGCGCCATGACATCAGCATGGCCATCAAGGAGCGCATTTACACCGCGGCCTTTGTGGTGCTCATTGCCTTCTTTGCCTTTGTTCTCTTCAACGATGTGAGCCGGCTGGGATTGTTCGGCCACATCAAACCGTGAAAGGCAGTGATCAAGTGATCAGTGGTCAGTGAACGTCGATTGCGACAACTCTTCACGCGACGGTTGGCGCACATCCGATCACTGCCCACTCTCCACACGATCCGCTGTTCACTGACCGCTGTTCACTATTATGCCCGTCACTACCGAAGTCCGTGTCCGCTATGCCGAAACCGATCAGATGGGCGTTGTCTACTACGCCAACTACCTGGTCTGGTTCGAGCTGGGCCGCGTCGAACTGCTGCGTTCGCTGGGGCTCACTTACAGCAGCCTCGAAACCGAGTACGGCTGCATTCTGCCCGTCATCGAGGCGCGCTGCCGCTATCGTTCGCCGGCGCGCTACGACGACGAGATTCTCATCGAGACCCGGCCCGCGCTGCTGCGCGGCACGGTTCTCAAGTTTGCCTACACGGTTCTGCGCAAGGGCCGCGACGGCGAAGAGAACACGCCCCTGGCCGAAGGCGAAACGGTGCACGTGGTCTGCGACAGCCAGATGCAGCGCAAGCCGCTGCCCATGCATTACGCAGAGGCCTTGCGGCGGTCCATGACGGAAAAATAAAAGGCGGGTTTCACTTCAAGACCACAGCCATCGCGAAGCCGTCCAGGCCTTTCAAGCCGACGGTTTGCAATGCGACGGCGCTCAGGCGGGGATGGGCGGCCATCCTTTTCAGGCACCGCCGCGTGCCGCGAATGTCGCCGGCGGCGCTTTTCGCGTCAATCACCGTGCCATGGCGGGCGACGTTATCGACCACGATCACGGTTCCGCGGCGCGAGAGCTTCAGAGCCCAATCGAGATAGCGCGGATTGTTTTCCTTGTCGGCGTCGATGAAGATGAGGTCGAACGGACCGGCGCCCTCGGCTTTCAGTTGGGGCAGGCTTGCGAGCGCGGGTCCGACGCGGATCTCGACGCGTCGAAGCAGGCCGGCGCGGCGCAGATTGGCGAGGGCAACCTCGGCGTGGCGCTGCTCATACTCCAGCGAAATGATGCGGCCGCCGCGCGGCAGGGCGCGCGCCATCCAGATCGTCGAGTAGCCGCCAAGCAGGCCAATCTCAAGCACACGTTTGGCTTGTGTCATCTGGACGAGAACGTGAAGAAATTTGCCCTGGAGCGGAGAGACATCGATGGCGGGCAGACGCGCCGCGCGATTGGCTTTCACCGCGGCGTCGAGTATAGCGTCATGCGGAGCAAAGAGTTCGCCGAAGTAGCGATCGACGGCAGTCCAGAGGGATTGGGAGTCTTTTTTCATTGTTTTTTGGCCAGTAGCCGGTAGCTTGCAGCCTATAGTCGGCAGCGGGCAACAACGAGACGCCAGCGAAGATCAGCCGCAGATCCTTCGAGTCGTCCGCCCGCGGCGTACTCGCTCGGGATGACAGACAAATTCTCGTGGCGACATTCGATAGCGACCTGCTACGGACTGCCATCTACAGGCTACCTGCTTATTTCTCTCTCGCCACCACAAAATCCGGCACCCAGAGCAGGGCGCGCTTGTATTCGGAATCGGGGAGCAAGGCGAGCGCCTGGCGCGACTGCTCGGCGTAGCGGTCGGCGGCCACCATGGCGTACTCGACCGAGCCGTTGCGTATCAGGATCTCGAGAATCTGCTGGCGGCTGACGTTCTCAAAGCTGCGGTCGTCGAGCACGCGGCGGATAGCCTTGCGGTCGGCGGCGGTTCCGTGATCCGAGGCGTGAATGACCGCAAGCGTGGCCTTGCCCTCGCGCAGGTCGCTGGCCACGGGCTTGCCCAGCACCTCTTCGGTGGCCGTCAGGTCGAGCACGTCGTCGACGATCTGGAAGGCGAGACCGACGGCGCGGCCGAATGTGGCCAGCCGTGTTTCTTCATCTTCCGTAGCGCCGGCGAGCACTGCGCCGAGGCGCATGGAGACGGAGAACAGGCACGCGGTCTTGCGGAAGATCAGGTCGTAGTACTCGGCTTCGGAGACGGATTTGCCGAGCTTTTGAATCTGCAGGAGCTCGCCCTCAACCATCTGCTGCGTGAGGCTGATGAGCAGGTCGAGAACCTTCAGATTGCGCTCCTCGAGCGCGACCTTGAAGGCCTGCATGTAGAGCCAGTCGCCGGCCAGCACGCACTTTTCGTTACCCCAGGTGGTGTTGGCGGAGGGCCTGCCGCGGCGGGTGTCAGCGCCGTCGATGATGTCGTCGTGGACCAGCGTGGCCGTGTGCAGCATCTCGACCACGGCGCCCAGACGGATGGCCCCCTGCCCTGCGTAGCCGAGCTGACGCGCCGCCAGCAGCAGCAGCGACGGTCGAATGCGCTTTCCGCCGCCCTCGCGCAGGTACTCAGCAATCTCCGTAATCGTGCTGACGCTGGAGGCAGCGTCGCGGCCCAGCTCCTGCTCGACCGCTACAAGGTCTTCCCTGAGAATCTCGAAGAACTCTTTCGCCGTGGCTATGGTCAGTGTGCTCAAAACTCTCCGATTCTAGAACATTTCGATAAAAGCGCGCACCCGCGACGCGGTTAACTCAAAACGTACGGTAGTTGGTGAACTGCAGATCGACGCCCAGATCCCTGGCGCGCAGCATGGCCATGATCTCCTGCAACGTGTCGCGATCCTTACTGGAGATGCGCACCATATCGCCCTGGATGCTGGCCTGCGCCTTCTTTTTCGAATCTTTGACCATGCGAACAATTTCCTTGGCTTTTTCCACGGGAATGCCCTGTTGCAGGCTGATCTTCTGGCGCACGCTTTGCCCGGCGGCCGGCTCGACCTTGCCATAGGTCAGGTTCTTCAGCGAGACACCGCGCTTGACCAGCTTCTGGCAGAGAATATCCTTGACCGCCTCGAGCTTGTACTCGTTGGCCGAGGCCAGTTGAATCGCGTCGCTGCCTTCGAGGTTCACCTCAGAGTGCGAATCCTTCAGGTCGAAGCGCTGGCGAATTTCCTTGATCGCCTGGTCGATGGCGTTGCGGACCTCCTGCATGTCCACTTTGCTCACAATGTCGAATGAGTTGTCCTGAGCCATGTTGCTTTCCCCCGGTTCCGAAAGGCTGGCCCCGCCGATGCTCGCTGGCGCCGCGCCTGCTCTTTTAGTGTAGTCCGCCAGAAATACCTGACATGATCCAGTGGCCGTCAGACAGGCTTGCATCGGGGGGCTAAAACCCTACTCATTTTGCGATGCTTACGGCACGACCGAAGTCGCGCCCTGACACGAAACTCAACCGATGAGATTTGCGACGGACTACACTAGTTTCCCACGTCCCCCCGAAGGTGAAAAAGCCGATTGAAATTGCCGGTCGTTGCGGCGGCCAGCTCCTGTTCTGAGATGTTGAGCAACCCCGCGAGCGTTCGCGCGGTTTGAGCTACAAAGGCAGGTTCGTTGCGCTGGCCGCGCTGCGGAGCAGGCGCCAGCCAGGGCGCGTCGGTCTCCACGAGAACGCCGTCGAGCGGCAGCCGCGCTGCCACGTCGCGCAGCCGCTGGGCCTTGGGGTAGGTGAGGTTGCCGGCGAAGGAGATCGAAAATCCCATGTCGAGTGCGCGGCGCGCCTCATCCCACCCGGCGCCAAAGCAGTGCATGATGCCACCCAGTCCGGTCTTCCGCCAGTGCTCTTCCAGGATCGCGAAAAGATCGTCCCAGGCGTCGGTCGACTCGTTCGTGCCCCGGCAGTGGATCGCGATGGGCCGCTTGCGCGCGGCGGCGATCTCAAGCTGGCGGATCAGGCCCAGCCGCTGCACGTCGTGTGCTGCGCCCTCGTGGTAGTAGTCGAGGCCGATTTCGCCGCAGGCGATGACCTCCGGCTCGGCCAGCAGCGCATCGAGTTTGGCGAGCGCCTTCTCGTCGGCTTCGGGGGTGGTGTGCGGATAGATGCCAGCGCTCGCGTAGAGCCGTGGCAGTTTGGCGCCTGCAGCGCGCCGGGGGTTGAACTCGCGGCAGAGATCGCGGGCCTGGTGCATCTCGGCCGGCCCCTCACCGATGCCGATCGAGAGCACAGCGCCCACGCCGGCCTCATAGGCGCGGCTGAGCACAGCCTCGCGGTCGCCGGAGTAGCGGGGACTATCGAGATGGGCATGAGAATCGATCAGCAATGGAGCCTCGCGGTTGGCGCTTTGGAGCGGATTGCGTATGGATTCAGTGTAAAGGGCCGTAAAGGTTGCGCAAACCGGGCTGCGGCCGGCCCCGCTCGTCTACCATCGGTAGCAGATGCCGCAGAAGCCAAAGCTCGGGCAGAACTTCCTCATCGACGCCGGCGCAGTGGCGCGCATTGTGTCCGCGATGGGCGATCTTGCCGGGCGAACCGTGGTGGAGATCGGACCCGGCCACGGCGCGATCACAGGCGCATTGGCGGCGCGCGCCCGGCATGTGATCGCCATCGAATTTGACCGCAAACTGGCTGCACGATTGCGCGGGCAATTCGACGCGGAGCGCGTGACGGTGGTCGAGCAGGATGTGCTGGCCTTCGACTTTGCCGCCGCGGCTGCGACGGCCGGCGAACGGCTGTGCGTGGCGGGCAATCTGCCGTATTACATCACGTCGCCGATTCTGCTGAAATTGGCGGCGAGCCATGAATCGCTGGACTTCGCCGTGCTGATGGTGCAGCGCGAGGTCGCAGAGCGAGTAACGGCTGCGCCAGGGGCGCGCGATTACGGACTGCTCTCGGCAACCGTCAAGATGTACGGACCGGCCACGGCCCTGTTTACGCTGCCGCCATCGGCATTTTCACCGCCGCCCAAGGTACACTCCGCGGTCTTCCGCTGGCGCTTTGCGCCACGCTTCGTCGAGCTGGGCATCGACGAGGAGGGTTTTCAGCGTTTTCTGCGCCAGGCCTTTGCGCAGAAGCGCAAAACGCTGGGCAACAATCTGCGCGCAGCCGGAGTCCCGCCGGCGACGGCGACGGCAGCAATGGCAAGCGCGGGCATCGAAGCGCAGGCTCGCGCAGAGGCCGTACCGGTGGAGGGACTGGCGGCGTTGTGGCGGCAGTTGGGCGGAAAGTGAACGTTGGCAGCATGAACGTTGACAGCGGGTTTCCTCCCAGCGGCCGTACGCGTAAGCTATTGAGAGGGTATCCATCCGGAGCAGAGCCGCAATGCACCGCGATTTTAGAAACCTGAATGTATTCCCACGCATCCTGAAAAGGAAGTCATGAATCCGGTCAACGCGCAGGCACGGCACGCAGCCTTTCAAGAGACGCTTGTAAGCGCGCGCAGAACCATGCTCATGAGCGAAATTCTCAAGATTGCGGGGGACAGTTTCCGCTCGAGCAAGACACGCTTTGCGCTCACGGCGCTGGGCATGGTGATCGGCACGGCGTCAGTGATTCTGGTGGTGACGATCGGCCTGACGGGCAGGCAATATGTTCTCGGCCTGCTGCAGAAGATCGGCACCAATCAGGTGGAAGTGGAGTACGCCGGCGGCGGAGCCACGGCGGCGGAACGCGCGCGCTATACCGACTACCTGACCCGCGAAGACGAGAAGACCGTGGTCCAGCAGGTGCCCGGCGTGATGTATTCCTCACCCGTGCTGGAGATGCACAACCGCGTCAGTTTCCCCGGCGGGATTCAAAAAGACACGGTCGTGCTGGGCGTCGACCCGCAGTACCAGTTCATCCGCAACCTTGTGGTCACCGACGGCCGGTTCTTCGACCGCACCGACGACATCATGCACGTCAAGTGCGCGGTGGTGACGACGCTATTCGCGCAGGAGCGCTACGGCTCGGCCGATGCCGCGGTCGGACGCACCTTTCAGATTCTCGGAATCCCGTTCACGATCATCGGCGTGTTCAAGGAAAGCGTGTCGGACTTCGGGATGTCGGAGATCGCCGACGAAACCGTTCTGGTGCCCTACTCCGTTGCGCGCTACTTCACCGGAACCGAGCGCGTGAACCAGATCTACTTTTCCATGCAGAGCATGGACGAGGTTCCAGACGCCTCAAAGGAGATTGTGCGCGTCATCAGCCAGAGGCATCGGAAGAATTCAATCTACAAGACGCAAACCCTCAGCGACCTGCTGGTGACGGCCAACAAGATTTCCATCGCGCTGATTGCGATGCTGGTGATGGTGGCCGCGGTCACGCTGGCGGTAGGCGGCGTGGGCATCATGAACATCATGCTGGCCAACGTGCGCTCGCGTATTCGCGAGATCGGTATCCGCAAAGCTCTTGGGGCCACCTATCGCGAGATCAAGCTGCAGTTTCTTACAGAGGCTGTGCTCATCTCGCTCACCGGAGGCATCGTTGGCAGCATCGTCGGTCTTGCGCTGCCGCTTTCCATCCGCTTCTTCAGCGACTACGACTTTCCCATCTCGTGGCTCTCAGTGCTGATTGCCTTGACCGCGGCCACCCTGGTGGGTGTGGTCTTTGGCACCGTACCGGCGACGCGCGCGGCGCAACTGGATCCCGTGGAAGCTCTCAAATATGAATAGTGCCAAGCGCCCGGAGACCGGAAAGAATGAATCGCCCGGCGAGGAACCTTCGCAGGGCCCGAATCTCGTTCTCCTTTATGGCCTCCTTGCGTTGGCGATGGCTATAGCCATCGGAATCGCCGCGCTCATTGTGCGCCCGTTTTACCTGCGGCGATAGACGGCGCACCGGTTGCGGGCTCGACCGCGTACATCCGCGGCTAACTGCAGGTCGTCTCCGCGCCAGGTCTACGCCTTACGGCGAGCGTGGTTTCCCCCTGCTGCACAACGCGGCCCTCCTGTTGCGTCACCTCAAGATGCAGAGTGACGATACCCTGGCCTTTGCTCGACAGCCGTGTCTCGCTCACCGCGATTCTGGCGCCAATGCGGTCACCGGCGAGGATGGGCGCCACAAACCGCCAATTCCAGCCAAGCGACGCCATCGCCATGATGCGCGCCGCCGACCGGTTTTTGAGTCCGTCAGTCAGCGCGAGACCGAGGAGTCCGTGCGCGATGCGCGAAGGAAAGCCTTGCTCACGGGCGAACTCATCATCCATGTGCACATCGAAAAAATCTCCCGACAATCCGGCAAAGGCGACAATGTGCGCCTCGGTGACGACGATGCGCCCGGTTGCGAACCAGTCGCCCGCATGGAGATCTTCAAACCAGTAGTTGCCCGCCGGCAGTTCTCTTTCGGTTGCGCTTTCCATGGTTACCTCGTGTTGCGATCCTGACAGGTGGCCCCTTCTCTCGTCATTGAAAAGCCGCAAGATCCATCTTTTTCAGATCGCCAATGATGGGCCGGAAGGCCATGAACGGAAGGATGTCGCGCTCAATCTCAACGCCGGGAGCAATCTCTATCAGCCGCAGCCCTTCGGGATCGAGCCTGAAGACGCAGCGTTCCGTCACGTACTGCACCTCCTGGCCGTGCTGCCTCGCGTAATCGGCAGAGAAGGTGATGCGCTCGACGGCCCGCACAAACTTCTGGATTTTTCCGGGCTTGACGATGCGCAAACGGCCATCTTCGAAGGCCACTTCACTGCCCTGCGCATCGAACGTGCCGCAGAAGACTACCTGCTTTGCATTTTGCGCAATCTCAATGAAGCCGCCCGGCCCCACCAGATTCCCTGCAAGATGCGAGACGTTCACGTTGCCTCGGGCGTCTGTCTCGCCCATGCCGAGAAATGTCTGATCGATGCCGCCGCCACTGTAGTAGTCGAATTGCTCGATCGATGGAACAATCACCTCCGGATTGCGCGCGGCCCCAAACAGACTGTCGTCGAGCATGCGGCCATTGTGCGCACCCTGCTCGACGCTCATCCAGAGATCGTCCGCAATCTCCTGCTCGGCAATCACGCCGAAGATACCCCCCGGTATGCCAAAGCCGAAGTTCAGCGAAGCGTTGCGCTTGAGTTCCATGGCCGCGCGCCGCGCGATGATGCGGCGCTCCAGTTTTTTGGGCAGTTCTGTTGTAAGCCGGCCCAGATGCGCTCTTCGCGATCCGCTGATGGTCGCGTCGTAGGGCACGTCGTAAAAGAGCTCCTGCCGGTTGTCTTCAACCACGGCGTCGACCATGATTCCGGGCACGCGAATGCTCCGCGCATGCAATTCGCCCGGCTCCAGCACCTGTCGCACCTGGGCCAGCACGATGCCGCCGCTGTTGTGCGCCGCTAGGGCCATGGTGTGAATGTCGAGATCGACCGCCTCCTCTTCCGGGCTGATGTTGCCGCGCGTGTCGGCGTAGGTGCCGCGGACGATCGCCACATCGATTTTGAAGGGCTTGTAGCGCAGGTACTCGCGGCCATCGAAGCGCACAAGCTCCACCAGCGTCTCCGTACTTCGCTGGTTGCATCGCCCGGCGTCCTGCCTCGGGTCGACGAAGGTGCCCAGGCCGGAGTGGGTGATGAGGCCGGGCCGGCCGGCGCCGATCTCGCGCAGCAGATGCTGCACGGCGCCGGCGGGAAAGCTGTAGGCCTCAATCTTCTCCTCGCGGATGAGTTGCTGGATGCGCGCCGACCACGTGAAGTGCGATGCGACGATCTTGCGCAGCATTCCCTCGTGCGCCAGGCGATTGGTTCCGCGCTGGTCTCGATCGCCCAGTCCCAGCGAATGCACGAGAGTGAGATCGCGCGGCTCGCCTGTGGCAAGAAAGCGCGCTTCGAGAGCAGCCAAAATCGCCTCGGCCGCTGTCATTCCGGCGCCGTTACCGCTCACCGCAACGGTGGCGCCACTGTCGATCAGCAATGCGGCGTTCTCTGCGCTCAAGAACTTCGTGCGGTTCATCGGGATTCCTTATCGATTGCGAAAAACCGGCTTGCGCTTCTGGCGAAACGCCGCAATGCCTTCGTTGCAGTCTTCGGTCGCGCGCGCGTGGGCCACAGCCTCCGCGTGATCGTGGCTCATCTCGGCATGCATGGTGGCGAGCAGTTTTTTGGTCAGGGCCATCGCAATGGGAGCGTTCGATAGCAGTTTTTCGAGCCACGCATCGATCTGCGCATCCATCGCGTCGCGGTCCGCTGCTACCGCGTTCACAAGTCCCCAATCGAGGGCAGTTTCGGCGGAGATGGGCGCGCCGAGCAGCGTAAGCTCGCGAGCACGCACCACTCCGGATGTTTCGGCGATGCGACGGATTCCGCTCCAGCCGGCGATCATGCCCAGGCCGACCTCGGGCAAGCCCAGCCTAACACCGGCTACGGCCACGCGCAGATCGGCCATGAGAGCAAACTCAAGCCCGCCACCCAACGCGTGCCCATGGATGGCGGCGATTACCGGCTGCGGCAGCCGCGCAACCGCATTGAAGACTTCGATGCCGCGGAGAATCCAGACGTTCGCCATCTGCTCCGGAGTGAGACTTCCCCAGGCTTCAATGTCGCCGCCAGTCGAGAAGAATCTTCCACCAGCGCGCAGCACCAGCGCCCGGATGCGCCGCGACAACGCGACAATCCCGACAAAACGCTCGATCTCATCGAGCATCGGCAGCGTAAGGGCGTTTCCCTTGTCTGGCCGATTCAAAACGATCTCGGCCCATGCGACACCATTGCGCTCGTGCTCTTGAAAGAGAACTTCAGGTTCCATGCTCCTCTGCCTCCTCGACAGCCTCTCAGAATCTGGGCATCGTCAGTCCGCCATCGACCGCAACCGCCTGCCCCACGGTGTAGCGCAAGCGTCCCTCCGCCATGCAGGCCACGGTCGAGGCAATGTCCTCAGGGCAACCCCATCGCTCGGCGGGAATCAGATGCGCCGCGATCATCGCGTCGTACTGCGCCTTGACAGGCTTTATCATTTCGGTGGCTATGATTCCGGGACGCACCTCGTAGACGCCGATGCCGTGCTCTGCAAGGCGCGCCGCAAAGAGCCGCGTGGTCATGGTCGAGGCTGCCTTTGAGACGCAATACTCTCCGCGCGCAATCGATACGGCGCGGGCGTTGCTCGATGTGATGTTGATGATGGAGCGATGAGCCGCGCCCGTATCGCTTGCGAAAACCATGTGCCTCGCTACCGCCTGGCTGAGGAAAAATACGGCACGCGTATTCACCGCTATGCAGCGGTCGAAGCTCTCCGGCGTGACTTCGAGAAGATCGCCTCGCTTTTGCGCGGCAACGCCGGCATTGTTGACGAGACAATCCAGACGTCCCCATCGCGCGAGGACCGAAGCAAGCAGGACAGCGTGAAAAGCGAGATTCGATACGTCACCCGGAACGAAAATGCATTCCGCGCCGGCAGCCGCGATCTCCTCTGCTAATTCCTCAGCCCGGCGGGAGGCTTCTTCGCCGGCAAGATCGTTGAGGGCGATGTGAAATCCGGAGCGGGCCAGTGCGAGAGCGCAGGCCCGGCCAATGCCCCGCACAGCTCCTGTGACGAGCGCAACCGGCCGAGGGTCTACTGCCAGGAGAGACGGGGTTTGAGGGTTGACGTTCATTTGTGTTATAACCAACTGGCTGGTTAGTATACGCCGCAAACTCCGCGGCCCGCAACCGAAATCATGAAGATCCCCGCTCGATCCCGCAAACGAAACCCCGGCGAAAGCCGTCAGCGCATTCTCGATGCGGCGGCACGGCATTTCGGCGAGGCGGGATTCGACGGAGCGCGCGTCGACACGATCGCACGCGCTGCGCGCATCAACAAGCAGTTACTGTATCACTACTTCGGGAACAAGGACGCGCTTTTCACGCATGTGCTGGAGCGGGCCTATCAGCAGTTGCGCGAGCAGGAGTCAGCCCTGAACCTCGACGGGTTGCCGGCCGACGAGGCCATCCTAGCGCTCGTCAATTTCACGTGGAGGTTCTACCTGTCGCATCCCGACTTCATTCGGCTGCTGAACAGCGAAAACCAGATGCAGGCGCGGCATCTGAAGAGATCGCGCCGTATCGCGGCCATCAACGCCCAGCACCTGAAGATCTATCGCGCATTGATCGCGCGAGGGCAAAGAGAAAAGACGGTTCGCGGCGATCTCGACCCTTTGCAACTGAGCATCAATATCGCCTCGCTCGGGTTCTTTTACCTGATGAATCGCCACACGCTCTCCACCGTCTTCAAGAGCGATCTGAACTCGGAGCGGATGCGGCGCAAGCGGCTGGCGGTGATGCGCGATGTGATTGGGCGCTGGATCCGGGCGGACAGGAAGTAGCAGCGCAACTTCCCGGCATCCTCAACCGAGCCTGAGCCGAGAGATCCAGAGCGCACCCGCGTTGAGCGAGAATCTCTTTTTCACGTCCGTGCGTCAGCGCCCATTGACAGAGCTGGCGTTCTGGTTTACTTTGCAATGTAAAGTGATTTGGCGATGAACCATCTTGACAAGGCCATCGGCGACATTGGCAGTATTCGCATGCAGGTGGCGCGCAGCACCGAGTTTCGCGGCTATGGACCGGCCACGCTGGCCGCCACGTCATTCTTCGCGGTGGCGGCAGCCGCGGGGCAGGCCGTGTGGCTGCCTGCCCCGGCCGCTCATGTCCCGGCATACCTGGCGATTTGGATTTCCACCGCCGCCGTCTCCGCCAGCCTGATCGGCGTGCAGATGCGGGCGCGCACCCATCGTGTTCACTCCGGCCTCGCCAGCGAGATGATTCACATGGCCGTGGAGCAGTTTTTGCCGTCGGCCGTCGCGGGCTTGCTGCTGACCTTCATCGTCGCGCGGTATATTCCCGCGGCGGTCTGGATGCTGCCAGGCCTGTGGCAACTGATCTACAGCCTGGGCGTCTTCTCTTCGTGCCGATTCCTGCCGCGTCCGATGCTGGCGGCGGGCGCGTGGTACCTTGCGACCGGCCTGGCGTGCATTGCCTTGGCGGGCCATAGCGCGCTCTCACCGTGGGCCATGGCGATTCCATACGGCGTCGGCCAGCTTCTGATGGCCGGAGTACTTTTCTTCAATTCCCCGGAGGCGCAGGATGAAGGGTAAAGCTCAAGGCGAAGCGCGGCGCGGCGAGCAGGGCAGGTTTGCCTACGAGGGTCTGGATCGCGTGATTCACGAGCGCGCCCGGCTCAGCGTTCTCACGTCGCTTATTACCCATCCGAAGGGTGTCACTTTCGGCGATCTGAAGGCCCTGTGCTCGCTGACCGACGGCAACCTCAGCCGGCATTTGCAGGTACTTGAAAAGACGGGGATGGTGGTGATCGCGAAGGGCACGGAGCGCAATCGTCCGTTGACGGTGTGCCGGATTACCGCCGCCGGGCGCAGTCGCTATCTGGAGTATCTGACGACGCTCGAACAGGTGGTGCGCGATGCGGCAAAGGGCGGATGGAATGAGTCCGCGGCAGCTTTGCTTGGAAAGCTGACGACGGCGCAGGCGTAAAAAATTTATCCGCGCGCTTTGCGATGCAAAGTGTACAGCGGCAAATGCCAGACGAAATCGACGAGGCGAATCGCAAGCGGATGCATGTGGCCATCATCATGGACGGAAACGGAAGATGGGCGGCACGGCGCGGGCTGCCCCGCACCGCCGGCCACCGCGCGGGGGTTGCCGCAGTGCGCCGGGTTGTGGAGCGCGCTCCCGATCTCGGTATCGGATGTCTCACTCTGTACGCGTTTTCCGCAGACAACTGGAAGCGGCCCAAGGCCGAAGTCGAATCCATCTTCCGGCTGCTGCGCATCTTTTTGCGTCTGGAGACGGCGCGGCTCAAGGTAAGCGGGGTCCGGCTCAAGGTGATCGGCCGCCGCGACCGGCTGCCCGAGGCTGCGCTGCGGGCGATTGAAAAGGCCGAACGGGCCACGGAGACTGGCAGCCGTCTCCGCCTGCGGATCGCCGTGGACTACTCCTCGCGCGAGGCCATTACGAGCGCGGCGGCCAACGCGGTCGCGATGTCCGGCGGGACCGAATCGCTGGGATCGCGACTGGTGCAGAGTTTGACCGCGGATTGCGGTGAAGTGGATCTGCTGATTCGTACCGGCGGCGAGAAACGGCTATCGGATTTTCTGCTGTGGGAGTGCGCCTATGCCGAGCTGATCTTCACCGATTGCATGTGGCCGGACTTCAGCGGAGCTCGCCTTGAAGAGGCTCTCGGCGAGTTCCGGCAGAGGGAGCGCAGATTTGGCGGCGTTCCCGACACGGTTCAGGGAGCTGTCCAGGCATCTGCGAAGGTTTAATTTTTTGCGAACTTACTTTGTATTGCAAAGTAAGGAATGGAGGAAATCCCATGGGTCTTTACTCGGTCTTACCGCCCGCATCACAAGCCAGATCCAGATCGCGGTCGATGGGCCTGAAGCTCATCGCAGTCTGCGCGCTGGCACTGTCGATGTGCATCCCTGCCCTGTTTGTGTTCGCACTGGTGCTGGATAGAACCAGTCGCGAAGGCAAGGTTGTGAAGGAGGTTGGCAGCACTGTTGGCGGCCGGCAGACTTTTCTGGGACCAACGCTGGCGATTCCTTATGACATTCCGCCGCAAGGGCCGGCCGGCTCCGGCCACCGCGGCATCTACATTGTGTTTCCCGCCGCGGCCTCGGCCACGGTGAAGACTAGCACCGAGGAGCGCCACCGCTCGCTTTTTCGCGTTCCTGTTTTTCAGGCGGATCTGAAGATGGATGCAAGCTTCGACCTGACCGGTGCGCCGGCGGCGGCTCCGGAGGGCGCGGTCCTGGATTGGAGCCATGCCGAGATCGTGGTGGGCGTGAGTGACGCGCGGGGCGCCCTAGCCGATGCGCTGCTGGATGTAAACGGAAAAACGGCCACGATGGCTCCAGCCGAGGTTTCGCAGCGCATTGCGATCGGCGGCGAGCAGGGACCGCCGCTCAATTTAACGCTCTTCGGCGCCGATGCGGGAGACCTTGCCAAGCCGGGGGCGCGCTTCGACGCGACGGCAACGCTGCGCTTCTCGGGGGCGCAGCGCATCGCCTTGCTTGCTTACGGAAAGACGACGCGCGTGCACATGCAGGGCGACTGGCCGAATCCGGGCTTTGACGGCGGATTCCTGCCCGCGAGCCGGACAGTGTCCGCGAGCGGCTTCAGCGCGGACTGGCTGGTGCCGTTCATCGCGCGAGGAGTGCGCGCGGAGGGGCCGAGCGACAGCGTGACTGCGCTCGGCGCAACCGCACTTGGCGTGTCGTTTGTGGAGATGGCCGACCCCTATCAGTCCGTGAGCCGGTCGCTGAAGTACGTTCCGCTATTCCTGGGGCTCATCTTCCTCTCGTATTTTATCTTCGAGGTATCGACGAGGAAGCGGGTTCACCTGGCGCAGTACATTCTGGTGGGGGTTGCGCAGATCATCTTCTACCTGCTGCTGCTCTCGTTCGCCGAGCGGATCGGATTCGATCTCGGGTTCCTGTTGGGAGGCGCGGCCACGGTATTGCTTCTCGCCGCCAATGCGCGATGGGTTTTCGCAAGCCGCACGCAGGGAGTGCGGGCGCTGGCGATCTTTACCCTGCTCTACGGCCTCATTTACATGCTGCTGCGACTGGAAGACAATGCACTGCTGGTGGGCGCGATCGCCAGCTTCCTCGCCGTGGCCGCCGCCATGTATTTTACGCGCGGCATCGATTGGTACAGCTCACTGCCGGGCGACGGCGCGGGACAGCAGGGCGATTCAACGCCGGGGGCGAGCAATTGAATCCGCGCGTTCCGCGATAAGCACGGGGACGCCTTCGATGATCGGGTAAACGCCGTGGCAGCAAGTGCAGATCAGGCGCGCGCCGTTGAGGCGTAGATCTCCATGGCAAGCCGGACAGGCGAGCGTAGCGAGTACAACTCGGTCAAGATCGGAATCACTCGCGGATTGGGCAGGCATGGAGGTTGGGCTTTTCTGTTGTCTGTTTTCAGGGAGCCGCGGCCTGTTCCCTATTGCCTATTGCCTGTTTCTCTCACTGAACCGTCGCGTCGGACTGAGCAGGTGGCTCGTGGTGGGGCTTGGGCCTGCTGGCGAAGGCTTTCTCGATGTGCTCGTTGGCGCCTGATCGCGAGAACTCGTAGGCCACGCGGATGCAGTTGAAGATGGCGCGGTCATTCGACGAACCGTGGCCGATAATGCAGACGCCGCGCACGCCGAGCAGCGGCGCGCCACCGTACTCCCTGTAGTCCAGGCGGCGGCGGAAGTCGTTGAAGGCGCGGCGCGACAAAAGCGCACCCACCTGCGCCGTGACCGTGCGGGTGAGCGACTCGCGCAGCACTTCACGCACAAACCGGCCCACGCCTTCGCTGGTTTTGAGCGCCACGTTGCCCACAAAGCCGTCGCAGACGATCACGTCCGCCTGACCGCTGAAGATGTCGCGGCCTTCGACGTTACCGATGTAGTGAATGGGCAGCGCCTTGAGCAAGGGCTGCGCCTCGCGGGTCAGGTCGTTGCCTTTGGTCTCTTCTTCGCCGATCGAGAGCAGACCCACGCGCGGCCGTGCGATCTTGAGAACGCTGCGGGCGTAGGTTTCGCCCATCACGGCGAACTGCTCAAGGTTCTGCGGCTTGCAATCGACGTTTGCGCCCACGTCGAGGAGCACGCAGGGATTTCCTTTGGCGGTAGGCATGGGCGTAGCCAGGGCCGGGCGATCGACACCGGGCAGCGCGCCCAAAACCATCTTGGCGGTGGCCATGGCGGCGCCGGTGTTGCCCGCGGTCACAAAGCCGGCAGCCTTGCCATCGCGCACCAGCTTGAGGCCCACGCGCAGTGAGCTGTCGCGTTTGGTCCGCACGGCATGGGCGGCCTTCTCATCCATTCCGATCCGCTCGGAGGCGTGATGGAGAATGATCGGCAGGTCTTCGTCCTGCAGGAGTTCGTCGAGCTGGTCGCGCAGCTCGTGTTCGGGCCCTACCAGATGCACCCGCACGGGCAGTTCCCGGCAGGCAAGTATGGCTCCGCGAATCTCCGGCTCAGGAGCTTTATCGGAGCCAACCGCGTCGAGCACAATGTCGGTAAGCATTTGAAATGAGGGCTACTTCTCTTCTTTTACTTCGAGGACTGCGCGGCCTTTGTAGGTTCCGCACTTGGGGCAGGCGCGGTGGGGCAGCTTCTTTTCGTGGCAGTTGGGGCACTCGGAGAGGCCGACGCTGGTCAAAAAGTCGTGAGCGCGGCGGTTAGCTGTGCGGCGCGTGGAATGGCGCCTTTTCGGATTCGGCATGGTGTGATTCCTTTTTTAGCTTTCAGCTCTCAGCCGTCAGCTACGAGCTGTATCTCAGGACTTTATCCGATTGCGCAGCCCTATCAACGCCTTCCAGCGGGGGTCGTTTGTTCCCTCTTCGCAGGAACATGGCTGAAGGTTGCGATTCGCTCCGCAGTGCGGGCAAAGTCCTTTGCAGTCCGGCTTGCACAGTGTTCGAGCCGGCAGGGACAAAAGCACCTGCTCACGCAACACATCCTCAAGCAACAGGCTGTCTTCTTGATAATAACCGATTTCGGTCTCCGATGCTGTAATGGACCGCTCGGGCGCGTCCGCATCGGCGCCGATGGGGCGGAAGACCAGGTCGAATTCAGCCGAAACCGGAATCTCCACGGGCTCGAGGCAGCGGGCGCAGAGAATCTGAAACTTACCCGTGAAGCCGCCCTTGAGGCGGATGTCGGCCACGACATCCTTGGGGCCCCGATGCTCGTGGATCACCTCGGCCCGGCCCGAAGTGGTCAGAGGGCCGGTCTGCTCGGCTTCCTCGCCGTAGTCGATGGCGCCGGGAGCCAGGTTCAGGTCGAATTCGGCCGGCTCACGCTCCAGATCGAGAATTCTGAATTCCATGCTATGAGCGTAGAACAGTAGTGAAGGAAAGGGAAATTGGGATTCGCAACGGGGTAGCTGGGGAGTCAGCCCCACTCACGACGATTCTCCACGCATCGTGCCCAACTTTTGCATAGCCGCCGCAGGAATCGGGCGAGAATGCGAAGTTCCTTCGTCTTTTTAGGCGTTCCAGACGTCGGTGAAAGGAGGACCAGCCGGATCCGCCAGGAGAACTCTCCGTATCATGCAACGTTCCAATCGCGCCGCCTTTTTTCTACTCATCTTTTTGTTCGCCGCTCTGACATTGCCCGCGACATCCCTGGGCAAAACGATAGGCGAGAACCAGCCCGCGCAAGCGGTGACCCGCGAGCGAATTGCGAAGCTGGCAAAAAATCGGCAAAAGGCATGGCTTGCGTACCTGGAACGGTCGGAAAAACAGAAGACCGTCGACAAGCAGACCCTCGCCCGCGAGCAGAAGGCCGCAGGCAACAAGAATCCCCAACATGCGGGGCTCGGCTTCGGCGGGCGCGGCTTACGCCTCAACCATCCAGCCGCATGGTGGTCGAGCGACGAGGCCCTCACGGCCGCGCGCAACGTCATCACCTGGCAGGTGGCCGACGGAGGCTGGAGCAAGAACATTGACATGGTGTCGCGGCCGCGCGCGCCGGGCGACCTCTACGACGCGAACAACGAGAACCGCTTTCCTGACCCGGCCGATTTCGACAAGCCGGTCGATCCGAGCTGGCACTACATCGCCACGCTCGACAACAATGCGACGTGGATGCAGATCTGCTTTCTGGCGCACGTCGCCACGGCGCTGCTCGCGGCGCACCGCGATGCGGACGCCAGACCGATCCGCGCTTCGGTTGAACGCGGCATCGAGTACCTGCTCCATTCGCAGTATCCCAACGGTGGCTGGCCGCAGGTCTGGCCACTCGAAGGCGGCTACCACGACGCCATCACGATCAACGACGACGCCATGACGCACGCGGTGGAGGTTTTGCACGACGTGGCCGCGGGCGCGCCGGAGTACAAGTTCCTGCCGGCCTCCATCGTCAGGCGCGCCGGGCCGGCCGCCGCGCGCGGCATCGATTGTCTGCTCCGGCTGCAGATCGCGGAGAACGGCGCCAGGACCGCCTGGGCGCAGCAGTACGATGCCCTCACGCTCGAACCCACCTCGGCGCGCAACTACGAGATGCCGGCGCTCACCAGCGACGAGAGCTTTCCGATTGTCGAATTTCTCATGAGCCTGCCGAATCCTACGCCTGCCGAAGTGGCCGCGGTGCATGCGGCGTGCGCCTGGTTCACCAAGGTGGAGATCTTCGGCTACCGTTTCGGCAGCGGAAACTTCTTTGCCGACCGCACGAGCCCGGGCGGGCGCAAGCTCCAGGCCGTCGCAGGCGCCGGACCGATCTGGGCGCGCTACTACCAGATCGGCGCCGACAAGCCGATCTTTGGCGATCGCGACAAGACCATCCACGACGATGTGAACGACCTGAGCCGGGAGCGGCGCAACGGTTACGCGTGGTTCAACACCGCGGGAATTGCCGTGCTGAACGAGTACAAGGCGTGGTCGCAGGCGCATCCGCTGTAATCTTCTCCACCGCGGACGACATTTGCGATTCAAGGTCGCGCGCATTCCGCCGATAGAGCCAATGAGTTCGTTCGGAAAGGATGGGCTATGTCCTGGGCCAGAAACCTGCCCCTCTCTCGGAAGTTCACCTATGCGTTTGGCGTGGTGTGCGCTTTGTGCCTCGCGCTGGGCGTCTACACCTTCTTCACCTTTCACAGCATCGCGAGCAAGATCGCCGAGGTCAGCGGCAACCATCTTCCCTCTCTGGTCCACATCGGCGATGTCCGCAACGGATTGGACTCCGAGCGGATGGAGTCACTGGAACTGCTGCTGTGCCAGACGCCATCATGCACAGCCGATCACACTACGCAGCGACAGAAGGCAATCGCCGTCTACCAGACGGCGATCAAGGAGATGGAGCCGCTGGTTTTGTCTTCGGAGCGGAACAATTTCCAGGCATTCGCCGCCTCGGTGAAGGAGTACCAGAGCCTGAGCGATCAGGGTGTCGCGCTGCTTGCGGCAGGCAAGGCCGGCGATGCGCTGGATGCGTTGTCGTCCGAAAAACTGACCGCCTCCTTTCAAAAGGCGATGAGCGCGGCAACCGACAGCTTCCAGTTGCACGCGGCAACGGGCATGACATCGGGCATCGCGGTGAGCGGCAGCAGCATCCGCGCCACCTGGATCGACGCGGCCATCACGCTGCTGATCGTGGTGTTGTGCGCGCTCATCGGTCTTGCTCTCACCCGCGTGACGGCGCCGCGCATTGGAAGAGTGAAGGCGCTGGCGCAAAGCATAGCGCAGAAAGATCTCACGGCGAGCGTGCGGGTATCGGGAACGGATGAAATCGGAGAGTTGGGCGCGGCATTGAATGAGTCGGTTGCGGTGATTCGATCGGTGGTGCAGTCCGTGGCGCGGGGAGCGGAGATGCTGGCTGCGGCAACTACGGAGATCAGCGCGCAGAGCGTGCAGAGCGCGGGCAATGCGCGCACGGAATCGGGCAAGATCAACCAGATTGCGGCGGCGGCGCAGGAGATGACAGCGACCATAGGAGAGATCAGCCACAATGCGGAGAGCGCGGCGGGATCGAGCCGGGAGTCAGCGGAGACGGCCGAACGCGGCGGGGCGGTGATGCAGGCGGCGGCAGCCACGATGGAAAAGATCGCGGACGCGACGCGCACGGTCTCGGACAAGATGACCTCGCTGGCCCACCGGTCCGAGGAGATTGGCAAGGTGGTGAGCGTGATTCAGGAGATCAGCGAGCAAACGAACCTGCTGGCACTGAATGCGGCCATCGAGGCCGCGCGCGCCGGCGAGCACGGGCGCGGGTTTGCCGTGGTTGCGGGCGAGGTGCGGCGGCTGGCCGAGCGCACCAAGAGCGCCACCGAAGAAATTGCGGGGACCATCCACAGCATCCAGGAGGAGACGCGGGATACGCTGCAGGTGATGGCCGACAGCCGCAGCGCCGTCGAGAACGGACTCGAAGAGACCTCCAAGGCCCGCGAGAGTCTGGAAGCGACGATCGCAGCCTCAAAACAGGTGGAGGAGCAGATTCACCTGATTGCCACGGCGGCCAACGAGCAGACTTCGGCGGCGGGAGAGATCTCCGAGTCGGCTGGGCAGATCTCGCAATTGGCGCTGGAGAATACGCACTCGGCCGAAGAAGCGGTAGAATCGCTCAGAAATCTTTCTTCGTTGGCCACGGAGCTGGATGGAATGATCCGGCAGTTTCATTTGAGTGAAGCGGCGCAAAGCGGTGGAAGACTGACAGGCGAGACCCGCGCCGGGATGCAAAGTATGAGCGCCGCGCACGCCTGACGGCAGCGCCGCCGCAAAAGCGATTGAGATTGAGATTGAGCTGGGCGGGATCCCAGATCTGCAGCCACGGTGAGCGAGCCCCAAGGTTCGTCGCCGTGGTTCCCGCCCAAACCTTTGCTTGAAGGTCGGCACGGTTTGGCCCGGCCTGTCCTGCGAGATATTGGCCGCTGCGCAGCAGTTCCCCGCACCCCTGAACTCCATCGCCACCCGAGGCGTGGCGCCTCGACCGCGTCAGATCCGCTTGCAGACGTAGGTGCCTGACAGGCGATCGTGCCAGGTAAGGTGCGCGTCGTCAAAGAGAGCCCACACCATGCCGAGGCCGAGGGGCACGATCGAGAGAAGCATGGCCACCAGACGGCGGCAGCGTTGCGCCCTGCTGGCGGTGAAGCCGGCAAATGAGTTGAGCCGGACGCCGGCATAGACCATGCCGGGCGTGGCCCGGGCGAAGGTCAGGAAGAATACGTGATAGACAACGCCAGCGCCAAGAAACGCAAGCAGGGCGCCTATCTCCATCGGGCGCGCACCAGGAAATGTGTGGAAGCTGGGCATGGCCAGTACGGCAGCCCCGATCAAGGCCGCGGCAATCAGCGTCCAATCCACGCAGACGGCCAGCAGCCGCCGGTTCAGCGGGGCCAGCTCGATCTCAGGATTCGCAAGGCTCGGCTCGGGTTCTTCGAGCAGTTCTTCGTCATAAGGTTGCGCACCAAGGCCAAGGAAAGCCGGCGCGTCGTCGAGGAATGCGGAGCGCGCCTGCGCGCCGGCATGCAGCGAGGCGGGCGGCGCGTCGAGCGTGATAGCCTGGGTGGTCTCCGCGGCACGGTCAGACAGTTCGGCGCGCATCCAGGACGGCTGGGACGAAGGCTCAGCAACAGCCGGTGGAGGCTCGATGGAGATGGTGTCGGGATCGACCTCGAAGATGCTTAGCTGCGGCGCTGGCTCTCTGGCTGCCAGGGGGCCCTCGGCACGGCGCGGACGGGCACGGCGCGTGGCCACCATCTCGCGCGGAAACTC
Source organism: Occallatibacter sp. (assembly GCA_049977045.1). Taxonomy (GTDB): domain Bacteria; phylum Acidobacteriota; class Terriglobia; order Terriglobales; family Acidobacteriaceae; genus Telmatobacter. Next base: position 65,383 of record JBMFHB010000006.1, on the reverse strand, counting down.
GATAAGGTTGGCGTGGATAGGCTCGATCCACTCGCCGGGCGCGGCAGTGCCGCTCGGCACGCCCGAGTGCGCACGCGGCGTGGGCGGCGCATCCCAGCCGGGCATAGCCTCATCGTATGCAGGCTCGTCCTGCTGGGCGCCGGTCTCAAGCTCCCACGCCGGAGCGAAGGCGGAATCCTGCAGACTGCGCGCGCTTGCCTGCGGCCTATCGGCCGGGGAGACGGACGCCGTCGCGGCGCGGAACCCGGCAACAGGCTGCGGCTCGGGAGCGGACCGCGGCAACGATTTCTCCGGCGTAACGGATTCAAGGCCATCAAGAACATACTGGAAAGCTGCCTGCGCCTGCTGCGCGGCTTTGGAAGCCGCCTCGGCGGCATGCACGGCAGCGCGCGCCTCGCGGGTGAGCATTTCGCTATAGCTGGGAGCCTTGGCATAGCGCGCGGCGACACGCGCGGCCGCCTCGGCCGCCCGGCTGGCGCGTGAGGCCTGGTTCTCCTGGTGCGCGGCGGCTTCGCGACGCGACGGAACCCTCCGGCTCATGTGCGCTGCTACACGACGATTGACTTCCTGCTTCCACTCCGGAAAGAGACTGGCCGTACTGGGTAATGTGCTCAACTCTGCTCTCGCCCCTTCTGCCGCGGGCCGCCGGAGGAACCGGTGCACGCGTCCGATGGGGTCCGCGCCAAGCCGATTCCCAACCGGAATGGGGCGGACCATCGTCAAACTTTGAAAGGAAAGAGGATCGCGGACAAAGACGCGCTGCCACGGGAGAGGATCCTTGGCTGTACGACCGACCCGGGTTGTGCAGTTACCAGAGCAGCGAGGCGCGCGTCCCAACCGATGCAGCCGGCTTTGCTATGCTGAGCCTTGCACCGGTCTGAGTGAGGGATGCGTCCTCGTAATTTAGTATGTATCACGCTGGTGGCTGCCTGTCACGTATTTCTGCGCGCGCAGGCCCCGCAAGTGTTGACCAATGCGGCACCTACGGCGCAACGCGAGACGAGCGGGGCCCAAAGCATCGGCGCGTCGGCGTCGACGCTGCCAGACGATCCCGGCCAGGAGCTGGTGCCGCTGGCCGTCTCCGTGCCTCTGCCTGCGAGCGGAACTCCCGTGGAATGGCAGGCCCAGCGCCAGGAGTGGCGCGGCGACACGCTCACGCTCAACGGCGACGTGGTGGTGCATTATCGCGATTACATCATCCGCGCCGACAGCGTCACCTACAATCGCGCCACAATGGAACTGGAAGCCGACGGCCACTTGCAGGTGACCGGAGGGCCCGAAGACGTGAACATCACGGCCACGCACGGCGACATGCGCCTGAACATGCACACAGCGCGCTTCTACAACGTGAAGGGTTCGCAGGGCGTGCGCTTTATTGGGCACACCAAGGTCTACTCGGTGGCCAACCCCTTGCTGTTCTCCGGCCGGGTGCTGCTTGAGACCAGCGAAGGCCACTACCGTATCGTGGATGGATCGATCACCAACTGCCGCCTTCCGCACCCCGACTGGAACATCATTGCGCACGAGATCAGCCTGGATAACGAGGACGCATCGACCTCCAACGCATTCTTCAAATTCCTCGGCATACCGGTTTTCTACCTTCCATATCTCAAACATCGGACCGATGATACGGGCCGCGTCAGTGGGCTGTTGATTCCCATGGCCAGCAACTCTTCCATTGAAGGCCTGGTGGTGGGCGAGCAGGCATACTGGGCCATCAACCGCAGCATGGACCTGGTGATAGGCGCTGAATACTTCAGCAAACGCGGCTGGTCGCCGAATGGCGGGTTTCGCTACAAAGGCCGGGGACTCGATCATCTCACCGCGCGCTGGAATGCGCTGCTGGACCGGGGCATTGAATCACCCGTGCCCGTATCGAAGGCACATCCCAGCGGCTACGAGAAAGTGAACCAGGGCGGCGTCGACATCATTGTGTACGGGCGCAAGGATCTCACGCCCAATACGCGCGTGGCGGGCTCCGCGGAATACCTTTCGAGCTATGTCTACCGGCTGATCTTCGACCCCATTTACTCCCAGGCCATCAGCTCTCAGGTGGCGAGCGATGTCGCCCTGACGCATAACCACAACGGCATTCTCCCTTCGATCTGGCTGGACCGCTTTCAATCCTTTGCCAGCACCACCAACGGCGACGAAGTGAAGATTCTGCGCCTGCCGCTGGCGCGTTACGACGTGCTGGACCGTCCGCTGGGCGGCTCTCCGCTTTATTGGGGATTGTGGTCGTCGATTGGCTATCTCAACCGCTCCGAGCCGCAATTCCACTCCCGCAATGTGGGGAGGATCGACTTTTATCCTCATCTTTCCCTGCCCATTGTGGCCGGGGGATGGAGCGTTGTGCCGGAGGTGGCGCTACGCGACACCGGTTACTCCATCAGCCAGACGCCTGATTTGACCGACACCTACGATCCACCCCAGATCAGCCACCAGGCGCTCAACCGCAGCGATGTCGAGGCCTCGGTCGACATTCGTCCGCCGGCAGTGGAGCGGGATTACGCGATGCCATTGTTCCATCGCACGCTGCGCCACGTGGTTGAGCCAGAGCTGAACTACCGGTATGTGGCCGGCATCGGCCCCAAGGCCCGCAACGTGCTTCTGTTTGACACCACCGACATCGCCACCAACGTGAATGAAGGTGGCTTCTCGCTGACGCAGCGTTTCTATCTGCGGCCAACGTCTGAAGAATACTGCGGGAAAAGCGGCAAGAATACGAACGGCGGAGCGAACACGACCGGGGGCAAACCAGACAAAAACATCTGCCCCAGCGCCCCGCGCGAGTGGGCGACGTGGGAGATTGCGCAGGAGTACTTTGCCGATCCGAACTTCGGCGGGGCGCTGATTCCCGGCCGGCGTAATGTCTTTGACGCCACGCTGGACTTGATGGCGCCTACGTTTCTCACTTCGCCGCGCAACATCGCGCCTATCACCTCGCGTATCCGCTTTGAGGCCATCGACAATCTGCGCATCGAGTGGGATATGGCGTACGACACCATCGCCGGACAGATGGCCGCGGACAACCTGTTCGCGGGCTATAGCTTCGGGCGCACCACGCTGGGTATCGGGCACGCTCTGCTCAACGCCGTGGACGACCAGGTGTCGCGGAACGCTGCTCCGACCACGCTCAAGAGCCAGCAGATACAGCCGTTTCTGGAGATCGGCAAGCCCACCGGCAAAGGGTTGAACCTGGCGGTGAATGGGGGCTATGACTTCATGGAACACACTGTGCAGTATGCGGGCGTGCAGGCCATGTATAACTGGAACTGCTGCGGTCTGGCGCTCGGCTACCGGCGCTTCCAATTCGGAACGATCGGCTCAACAAGCCGCGACGAGACGCAATGGCTTTACAGCTTCACGCTGGCCAACTTCGGCGCCGTCGGCGACATCCACCGCGCCAACTCTGTCTTCCGCGACCGCTCGCTGCCGCCTGCGTACTAACCGGCCGCGATCGGGGAATAGCGAATATGCCGCCCCGCTAAGGTATCCTTTCCTGAGAGGAATTGATTTTGGGAAACGCTCGTCTTCTCGCTGGATTGCTGCTTCTTGTTTTGACTGTAGGATGCAAAGCGCAAAGCACGCCGCCCTCTGTGGATGGCTCCGTGATCAATCGCCGCATCGAGGTGCTGGTTCGCTCGCGATACAGTTTACCCCCCGATGTATCGATGAGTATCGGTGCGCCCAAGCCAAGCCAGTTCACCGGCTACAAGACCCTGCCGATTGTGATTACACGAAGCAACAGGTCGCAGGAGATCGACTTTCTGATTTCGGACGACGGCACCAAACTGGTGCATATGGACACGATCGATCTCACCAAGGATCCCGCTGACGCCATCCCCATTGCGGGGCGTCCCATTCGCGGCAATCCCAGCGCCAAGGTCACAGTAGTCAATTTCGACGACCTGGAGTGCCCATTCTGTGCACGGATGCACGAAGAGTTGTTCCCCCTCACGATGGATCACTACAAGAATCTGGTGCGCTTTGTCTACATAGACGATCCGCTCACAGAGATACATCCATGGGCCATGCACGCCGCCGTGGACGCTAACTGCCTGGCAGCGCAGAGCGGTTCAGCCTACTGGGCATACGTGGACTATGTGCACACCCATGGAGAGGAAGTCGGCGGTGAGGACCGCAACCTGAGCAAGAGCTTTGCCGCTTTGGACCGCATCGCCCGGCAGGAAGCCACAGTTGACAAGCTGGACCAAAATGCGCTCAATGCCTGTATCGCCAAGCAGGATGAGACGCGGATCAAAGCTTTCATGAGCCTAGCCGAGTCTTTGCAGATTGATGGGACGCCGGCGATCTTCGTCAATGGTGAAAGAGTCGGCGGCGGCGCCATTCCCGCAAGTGAGCTCTGGATGGTCATCGACCGGGCACTGCGCGCGGCAGGCGAGGAACCACCGCCTGCGCCGCCTACCGCGCCTGCTGGGAGCCCCGCCAAAGCTGGCGCCGCCGGACAGTGAGATTTGCGGCAGGCGAGGTGAGGCGGGTAGAAATTCGCGCTCTTTATGCTTGTTGTTCAATGAACGTACAGCGGAGGAGGAGCATGCTGACTGGCAGCGCCGGCGTTTTTGAGCCGCCGTGACGCCAATGGGCTGCCGCAGGAGCGTCTGAAGGTTTATCCTTAAAGGCTGGGGCTGGGGCTTTTCGCGTTGCTGGACAGTCCCGGAAGAGAGGTGGGTTTGTCAGTCTCATTTGGTTTTTCTGCGCGTATTCCTGTTATTGCGGCGCTGGCCTTTAGCGGTGCCTTACTGGCCGGCGTTGCCGGATGTCATCGTTCACCCTCGGCGGATGTCGTGGCCACGGTGAACGGCAAGGAGATTCTGCGTTCTGAGCTGGAGCGTAATTACAAGATCCAGTTGGGAGACAATCCCCAGAAACCCTCCGAGCAGGAGGCCGACATTCTGCGGCTCAATGTGCTGCAGAAGATGATTCAATCTGAGATTCTGCAGCAGCGAGCCGCGAAGCTGAATCTAACCGCCAGCGACGAGGACGTGAACGCAAAGCTCACCGAGATCAAGGCTCCCTACACGGAGGAGCAGTTCGACAATCTGCTCAAGCAGCGCAACATGACGCTCGACGACTTGAAGCGCGACATCCGGCGGCAGTTGACCGAGACCAAGCTCATCAACAAGGAGATCGAGTCGAAGATCAACGTCTCCGATGCGGAGATTTCCGCTTTTTATGCGGCACATAAGGCGGACTTCGATCTGATCGAGCCGACCTATCATCTGGCGCAGATTGTCGTAACGACCATGCCCACACCGCCCAATGGCAACCAGCCCGGAAAGCCGGGCGGCGAGGCCGAGGCAAAACGGCGCATCGATGCCGCGCACTCGCAACTGGTGAGCGGCGTGGACTTCGCAGCGGTCGCAGCCGGCGTCTCGGAGGATCCAAATACCGCGTCGAATGGCGGCGACATGGGCTTTGTGCCCGAATCGCAGCTCAAGGCTCATCCCACGGCTTATGATGCCATCAGCAAACTTAAACCCGGGCAATTCACTGACGTAATTCCCGTCTACGATCCGTCGCACAAGGTTGCCTACTTCGCGATCTACCGTTTACTTCAGCGCGAGCCGGCCGGCCAGCGCGAGCTGAACGATCCCCGCGTCCAGCAGGCGATTCATCAGTCGCTGCACGACAGCCAGAAGCAACTGCTGCAGACCGCCTACCTAGAGACGCTGCAGGATGAAGCCCGCGTGCACAACTACTTTGCCGAAGAGATCCTGAAGCGCGGTGGACAATAGGCGCAGATCCAGAAGCCACGCATCGCCGAGAACAGAATCGAGCCGCCGGGGCACTTCATTCATGCGCGTTCATCGCGGATGGTTGAAGTGCCCCGAAGGTTTTTGGCTGTCTGCGTAAAGATCTCTGAAAAGAATCTCAGAACCGCGCTTCCAGGGACGCGCCCGTGTAGCGAAGGGTCTTGTCGGGCTGCGCGGTCACATCTCCACCTACACCATGATCCGCGGATACGATCACAACATTGAACGTGTGGCTCGGAGTCATGCCGGGAAAGCTGCCCTGACGCGCACCGATGGTGAGCGTGCGCGTTGCGTCGTTCCAGTGCATCGGGATGGTCGCGTGCGCTCCGCGCTCGTAGGCATAGCTGTCGCCTGCGTCCTCGTAAAGCGTGAAGTCGCCATCCGCGCCGGGATAAATGCGTAGCTCGATGGGATCGTTAGCCTGACCGGCGTACTCAATCGCCGGGCCAAGAGGCAGGATGGAGCCGGCGCGAACATCCAAGGGCATCCGTTCAATGGGAGCTGGCGCAACAATCGCTACGCCGCCTTCATCGTGGGCGCCGGTCCAGAAATCGTACCAGAGCGTGCCGGCCGGAAGGTAAAGTGTTCGCTGGGTTGCATGCTCGGCGAGGACCGGGCTCACGAGAAGATCGGGCCCAAACATGAATTGGTCGCCCACGTCCCAGGTGGCCGGATCATGGCGGAAGTCCATCACCAGCGGGCGCTGAATGGTGTAATCCTCGCTGGTAACCTTCCAGGCCAGCGAATAGACGTAGGGCAGCAGCCGGTAGCGGAGGCGGTCGACGGCGAGAAGCGCCGGAAAGACCTTGCCGTAGGTCCAGAGTTCGTTGGCGTCGCGATGCCCGTGAGTCCGGAAGATCGGGCAGAAGGCGCCGTACTCGAACCAGCGTGCGTAGAGTTCCTGATAGCCCGGCGGCAGAGTCTCGGCATAGTTCAGCGGATGGTAGCCGCCAATGTCGGTAGTCCAGTAGGGGTAGCCGGAGAGCGCGAAGTTAAGACCTGCGGGAACCTGGCGGCGCAGAGCCCACCAGCTTGAGTAGACGTCGCCGGACCAGACGGTGGCGCCGTTGCGCTGCTGGCCCAGAAAGGCCGAGCGCGTGAGCAGGAAGACGCGCTTGGCCGGATTGGTCTGCCGCCAGTGCCGCGCCACGCCGCCGGTGTGCAGCAGAGGAAAGACGTTGGTGTACTCCAGGCCCGGACCGATGGCCAGTTGCTTGTCGCGCAGAATGGCGTCGCCAACGTGCGGCCAGGCTTCTTCAGGCTCGGAGCTGTCGAGCCAGAAGGCGTCCCACCCCTGGGCAAAGAGCTTGCCGACGAACTGGTTCCAGAAGAAATCGGCGGCTGCCTGGTTCGATGGGTCGTAGACCTGCGTGGCGGGGATGTCGAAGCCTTTCTGGACGATCTGCTTCCAGTTTTCCGCGGTCGTGTCCATCATCGCCCAGGCCGAGATCATGGCGTGCACGTGCTCGTCGTGAAGAGTCCTGAGTTCGGCAGGGAGATCTGTGTATCCGGAGTTGAAGACGGGGTCGCCCTTGCCGCCGGGCTTCCACCAGAACCAGTCCTGCACGATGGCGTCGATGGGAATGTGGCGGGATCGGTACTCCGCCGCGATCGAGAGGATTTCAGCCTGGGTTCTGTAGCGGTCCTTCGACTGGAAGAAGCCGTAAGCCCACTCGGGAAAGAGCGGGACGTGACCGGTCAAGGATCGGTATAGATGCACAATGCTGTCGAGTTGCGGCCCGTAGAGGACGTAATAGTCGATCCGCGGCGCGGCCATCGACTCCAGATTCAGCTCCAGGGGAAAGCGGTTGTCGACGTAGCTGAAAGAGGCGGTATTCCATAGGATGGCATAACCCTTGCTCGAAACCAGCAGCGGAATGGCGATATCGGTGTTGTTCTGGCCCAGTTCGACCACGCTGCCGCGATAGTTGAACATGCCGTTCTGGTGCTGCCCCAGGCCGTAAAGGGCCTCCGTGGAGTCGGGGCTGAAGCGGTCTTCTATGTGATAAAGGCCCGGCGCCATCGAGGGCAGATAGGTGCGGGGAAGACCCGATCTTTCGTGCACAAGAGTCGTGCCATCAAAAGCTTTGACCGTCAGGGCGCCATCGCGAAGCGAGAGCGTGACCGCAAGACGCGATGTGGTGAGCGTGGTGACGTCTTCGGCCTGGCTGAACTGGAAGTGCGCGCCGGGGCAGGCTGCGGCTTGGGCGAGCATCCAGGGCTGCGCCTCGGCAACCGGCGGAGCGTCCAGGGGCTGCGAGGCAATGTGAAGGACTGCATCGCCGCAAACCGCGACTTCCAGCGTTTCGCGATTATTCTTTGCAGTGAAACCAGTGGGCGAGGGTGCGGTCTGCATCGCGGAAGGATGTGGAAGGCCCCCTGCTGGAGCCTGCGGCCGCGCAGAGGCAGCACAGAACGATAGCGATGCGGCGCAGATGAGAAAGCTGGCAACGCGGGTGGTCTTCGGCAAAGCGCACCTCCAGGAAGGTAGCGGGGACGAACATGCAAAACGGCCCCCGCGGAAGCGGAGGCCGTCTGTAATCTCAGCAGGCACTGCGCGATCAGTGCATCTGACCGCTTGAGTCCATCTGGATGCCGCCCGGCGCCTGATTCTTCTTTTCTTCGTTGGCCTTGCGCGTATCCATGGCCTTGTGGGTCCATTGCTCAGCCATGGCCAGATCCTGCGCGACTGCTGTGGGGTTGCCAAAGTCGACGTCGGCCTTGTTGCGATAGAGAAGGTTCATGTATTGCATGGCGTCGTCGTAGTTGGGCCGGTTGGCGATCGCCATATTCAGATACTGCAGGCCTTCGTCGACCAGCGGCGCATTCTCCTTCGCCAGCGGTTCCATGATCTTTTTGGGCGCCTTCACGTTCCCCTTGCCATCGTCGTTCAAGCCGGCAGTCTGCAGCGCGTTGAGCTTATTCATGTGCGCTTTCGTCCAGTCGATAACGCCGATGGTATAGGCCGCCTCAGGATCCTTGGGGTCGATTGCCAGCACCTTCTTCTGCCAAATTTCTGCGTTGTCCAGATCCTTGATGCTGAAGTAAATGCCCGCGATCTGCTTGATGCTGTTGACATCATTTGGATTCTGCGCCAGAACCTGCTTGAAGATGTCCATGGCCTGATGGGCGGTCTTCATGTTTTCAGGCGTGTTCATGCCCGGCACCACATTCTGCGCCAGCGCCGTAGCCAGATAGGTCTTGGCCATCGGGAGGTTGGGATCGAGCTGCGTAGACTCCTGGAAGTGCTCGATCGCCTCATCGTAGTGGCCGCTCTTATAGGCTTCGCATCCCTTGTTCAACTGGTCGCGCGCTTCCAGCTGTTTGCACCCGCTCATGACAATCGCCATGCCGCTGAAAACCACCGCGAGCGCCAAAAAACGTCCAGGTTTATTCATGTTCGTATCCTTCTCCTTCAGGCTCACACCCCACGGGCCTGGCCTGGAATCTCAAGCAACCGGCAGCAGACAGGGCTTCCCGAGCCAGCCTGGAAGTTGTTCTTCGCCTGCATGTGGTTGCGCTGCAAACGAAGACAGCCGGCCCTTACTGGCCGGCTTGAATTTTGGGCGTCATCAATCCGATGTGGTCGACGTTGGCAGCCTTGCCGATATCGATCACATCCGCGATATAGGAAAAGTCGACATTGTCGTCTCCCCTCACGAACATGACACGCTCAGCGCGATTGGCGTAAATCTCCGTCAGTTTCGCCTGCAGTTCGGAATGGTTCACATCGGTGTCGTTGATCTTGTACTGGGGCGACGCGCACGAAGTGGTGGGGCAGATGACCTGCACAACGATGGTGCGGTCGTTCGGCTGATTCTGCTTCTGCGGGTTCTTGGGCGGCTGAGGCACCAGCGCTTCCAGTCCCTTCGGGGTAACCGGCACAATGACCATGAAGATGATCAGCAGCACCAGAAGAATGTCAATCATGGGCGTCACATTGATCTCCGACATGTTGCCGCCGCCACCCATTGAAAATGCCATGACTTAAGCTCCTCATTTCCTCGATATCGTTCAACTGGCAATCGCCACGCGGGGTTACTCGCCGCCGGCTTGACTGCCTTCGCGCTTTTGTGTCAACAGATTCACCGTGTCCACGCCTGCCGTGCGCACATCGTCAATGGCGTCTTCGACCGCCTTGAACTGGGCGCGACGATCGGCCCGGACAAAGATCGTCTTGTCGGTCTTGTCGGCGAGCTTGTCGCGTACCGCGCTGCCGAGCTGCGATGCGTCGATCCTGTTCTGGCCGAGGTACACCGCGCCATCGCGTGTAACAGCAACCACAACCGCGTCTTCCTTATCGGCATCGGGCATGGCGGTGGCATTGACTACCGAAGCAAGGTCGATAGCCACCTTGTTCTGCAACATGGGCGTAATGACCATGAAGATGATGAGCAGCACCAGCATCACGTCCACCATGGGGGTGACGTTGATGTTGGCATTTACGTTATGACTTGCTCTACGTGCCGCAGATGCAATTCCCATTGTTGGGCTCCGTGCGTTTGAAATTTCCCTACCGGATATCCTCCGGCCTGGACTTAAATCAAGCGGCCTGCACGAGGGAGGAAACCGCCGGGCGAAAGAGCTTCACATCTTCCGCCCGGCGTGATTCGCGCTCGAGCCGGCAACTGCTGCGCCAATTAGCGCTTGTGGCTCTGCTTGATGAAGTAGTCGACCAATTCGCTCGAGGAGTTGTCCATCTCGACGTCGAATGACTCGACACGTCCCGTGAAATAGTTGAACGCCATAACGGCAGGGATGGCCACGAGCAGGCCGAACGCCGTGGTGACGAGGGCCTCGGAGATACCACCAGCGACGGCGCCGATACCAGCGATTTTTTGCGTGGCGATGGCGTCAAACGCGTGGAGAATACCAACGACGGTGCCGAACAGGCCGACGAACGGAGCGGTGGCGCCGATCGTGGCCAGAACACCGAGGCCTCTCTTCAGCTTGGCGTGCACGATCGCCTCAGCGCGGTCCAGAGCGCGGCCGGCGCTGGCAATCGTCTCCTCGGTCGCCTGACCGGAGGAAGCGCGGAACTCCTGCAGGCCCGCGGTCACCACTTCGGCAAGATGCGACTTCTTGCTGCGGTCGGCGATCTTGATGGCTTCCTCGAGCTTGGAGTCCTTGAGGGCGCCGGCAACCTTGGGCGCGAATTCGCGCGACTGCTTGCGGGCGGCCGAGAAGTACAGGTAGCGGTCGATCATGACGGCCAAAGACCAGACCGACTCAATGAACAGGACGATGGCCACGGTGCGGGCCAGCCATGCCATGTGGCCCCAGAGTTCGATGGGGCTGAAACCAACTGACTGGCCTTCCTCCTGGAAGAATGCCAGGCTGTTGGCCATATGCGAAGCGAAGTGTGCGAGCTGAGCGTGAATCACTGAATCGTTCCTCCTCAGGAGATTCTTGATGGACTGCTTTGAACCCGCGCCATGGCGGATTCCGTAGGGAGTGCGGTCCCAGCAGGAATCCGCACTCGGGTCAGAATCAATGCCCCTGCCAGGAAACAGCAGGAAGCCGGAAAAGCTGCTACCCACCCAAGGTGAAGATCACGTTGACCGTGGTATCGACCTCGACGGGCTGGTTGTTCAACAGGTACGGCCGATAGCGCCACTGCCTGACGGCATCCATGGCCGCCTGCTGTAGCATGGCCGGGCCACTGATTACCTTGAGGTTTTCAATCGTACCCTGCCTGGAGATCGTGGCCTGCAACACCACGGTGCCAGAGACGCGTGCGGCCTTGGCGATCGGCGGATAAACCGGCATCACCTTCTGGAGCAACATACCCACGGCGACGCCAGCCGAGATGTTGATCTTCTTGGGAGGAGCTGCCTGCACCTTGGGAGCGCTGCCGGAACCGAACATGCTGCCCATGACGCCGCCGGATCCGCCCATACCTTCCATACCGGCTACGCCGAAACTGGACGGCGGCGCTTCCTTCTCACTCACCATCTGAATGTTGTGCGGGATCTTGGTGGGTGCCGTGAGCTGATTGTTCATCATCTCCGACTGCACATGGACGACGTGAACCTCAGGCGGCGGTGGCGGTGGAGGCGGTGGTGGAGGCGGCGGAGGCAGAGTCAACACAGTCGCCATCAATTGGGTTGGAAGCGCCTCAGGATAGATCAACGGGATCAGAATCAGCAGAACCAAAACACCTGCATTAATGCCGCCGGTGAACAACATCCAGCGGCCACTCTTGGTCTTGATCCTTTTCCCGGATTCAAAAGTGGAATCTTCAAACATAAGCCAGCCTCGAGGTCGGGTTTGTTACTCCTATTTTAGACACCGCGGGAGGGGGAATTGTTCCCGATTCAAAAAATCCTCACAAAGGAGCGAGACAACCTTATCAAAACTGAGTGCCGTCTGCAAAGGTTGCTGCAAAACTGGTGCAAATTCCGCTCCCTCGCGGTTGCCGCCTTTTGGATCATTTCTCAAGCTGGGCGGGTTCCGCGATTCTTCCTGTCATGGACGCTCGAAAAACAGCGATCAATTGGGGTGAGTGGGGTGGGCGCGAAGAAGATACGCCGCATCCACCCAAGCCTCGTCACCGAGCCTTCTTCGCCGAGGGAAGCGAGGCCACCTTGCCCTTGCCAGCCCGAAACTGCTGCCAGGCGACCAGCATCGGTGAGGCCACGGCAATCGACGAGTAGGTTCCAATCAGAATGCCAACGACCAGGGCAAACGAAAAACCGTTGAGCACCTGTCCGCCAAAGATATACAGCGACAACACCGTGAGAAAGGTCAGGCCCGAAGTCAGCACGGTCCGGCTCAGGGTCTGGTTGATGCTGCGGTTGACGAGATCAGGCAGCGGCTCCTTGCGGCTCAGGCGCAGGTTTTCGCGAATACGATCGAAGACGACGATCGTATCGTTCATCGAGTAACCCACCAGGGTAAGAATGGCGGCGATGACGGTGAGGCTGATCTCCTTGCCCGTCAGGGCGAAGACGCCCACAGTGATGAGCGTATCGTGGAAGCAGGCCACGACGGCGGCCACACCGTAGATCAACTGGAAGCGGAACCAGAGATAGACCAGCATGCCAAGCATCGACCAGACAACCGCCCGCGTGGCCTGCGACTCCAGCTGATGGCCAACCGTGGCGCCTACGGTATCGACCTTGATGCCAGCGTCGTTGAAGGGATTGTTGTAGTGGGCGCGCAGCGCGTCGACGATCCGCTGGCGGCCCTGATCGAGCGTGGTCTCGTTGGGCAGCCTGGGCAGGCTGATCAGTACCTCGTTGAGCGAGGCTTCGCCGTAGCTCTGGATGCGCGCGTCGTGAATCCCGGCCGCGCCGATGGCCGTGCGAATGGCTTCGATGTCGGGACGATTGGCGAACTCGACCTGCACCTCGGTGCCGCCGCGAAAGTCTACGCTTAGTGGCACAGGCGTGCCGATATGCGCCCAGTTCCAGCCCATCTTGATAATGCCGGCCACACTGAAAATCATGGAAAAGGCCAGGAAGTACCACTTCCATCCCAGCCAGTTCACCTTTGGATTATGAAAGAATTCCACTGCTTCTTTTCCCTTCTGACGAGCTCTCAGCTATCAGCATTCAGCTCTCAGCTCTCAGCTATCAGCATTCAGCTTTTACTTCCTAGTCCCCAGTCCCTAGATCGAAACCATCTCACCCGGCTTCAGCTTGTTGAGGTGCGCCTCGAAGATCACACGCGAGACGTAGACCGCGGTGAACAGGTTCGCCAGCAGACCGAAGGTCAGTGTCGTGGCGAAACCGCGCACCGGACCGGTCCCGAACAGGAACAGGAAAGCCGCGGAAACGATGGTTGTCACGTGGGTATCGACGATGGTGATCCAGGCGTGGGCAAAGCCCTGATCGACAGCCGCCGAAGCCGACTTGCCGGCGCGAATCTCCTCGCGGATGCGCTCGAAGATGAGCACGTTCGAGTCGACGCCCATACCGATGGTGAGGATGACGCCGGCGATGCCGGGCAGGGTGAGCGTGGCGCCCGTGAAGCCCAGAAACCCTAGCAGGATCACCAGGTTCAGGAACAGCGCCAGATCGGCGTTGATGCCCGAACCCTTGTAATAGACCAGCATGAAGATCCATACCAGCAGAACGCCTGCGACAGCCGCCGTGACGCCCTCGCGGATCGAGTCGGCGCCGAGGGAAGCTCCCACCGTGCGCTGCTCCAGATAGATGAGCGAGGCCGGCAGCGCGCCGGTGCGCAACATCTTCGAGAGCATGGTCACTTCGTCTTGACTGAAGGAGCCCTCGATCTGTCCGCTGTCGCGGATGCCGCTCTTGATCACGGCCACCTCGCGTACGCGGCCACCCATCACGACAGCCATGTACTTGCCAACGTTGGCGCTGGTGTAGTCGTAAAAGCGGTTGCCCGCCTCATCGGTCAGCGTAAAGTTGACCACGCGCTGGCCGGTGTTGGAGTTGGTGCCGGGCTCGGCGGAGCGGAAGTCGGTACCTGAAACTACGGGCGCGCGTTCGACGATAAACACGTGATCGGAGTCAGAACCGGTGGCCATGGCCCCGGAACCGTGCAGCAGCTCTTCGTCGGGCGGCAGTGTCCCGTTGACGCTGGCCATCGCCGACTGCTCATCGGGATAGCCATTGCCGTCGCCCACCACGGGATGAATCTCAAGCCGCGCCGTGGATTGAATGATGGCCTTGACCTTATCGAGATCGCTGATGCCCGGCAGTTCCACCAGAATCTGGTTGGCGCCGAGGCTATAGGGCGCGATCATCGGCTCGCTCACGCCCAGGGCGTCGACGCGGTCGCGGATGGTCTCGATGGCCTGGGAAACCGTCTTCTGCTCCAGATCCTTTTCGACCAGCGGCTTCATGGTGAGCGTCCAGGTGTTGTCGGTCGAGCCAGAGTTGATGTCGTACTCGTTGGAGAACTTCTCGTCGAGCAGCGAGCGCACATCGCTGGCCTTGCCTGCCGGAGTCCCGTCGATCTCAATCAGTTCCGGCCTCTTGGGATCGGGCTTGATGACCTGCGAGTAGGTGAAGCCGCCGGTCTTGAGGGCATCGCGGACACGGGCCGCGGCGCCGTCGGTTTCGTCGCTCACCGCTTCCTGCACCTGGACCTGCAGAATGAGGTGGACGCCGCCCTGCAAATCGAGGCCAAGGTGAATGTGCTGCTGGATGGATGCCAGCAAAGCCTTGCCTGTGAGCCCTTGAGGAATCCTGAAGATGCCGTAGAGGAAAACCAGCAGGACCACAACAATCAGGGCAATTTGGTTCTTGAGATTTTTCTTCATGGTTTCGTTTCTCTTGTTAGTCCCTCACCGGCGTCTCCCGCCCGCCGTGAATGAAACATGATCGCATTCCGCCGCGGGTCCAACTCAGACAACACCGCCAGCCCGCAAACTCCGCTTATTTCTTCTCCACCTTGGGTTCTTCCTGTGTGGTGACCGAGGCGATGGCGGTCTTGGCCACTTCCAGCTTCAGGTTGTCGGGCGCGACGCGAATCACAATGCAGTCGTCCTTGATGGAAAGGATGACGCCGCGGATGCCGCCGGCCGTAGTGACGCGATCGCCGGACTTGATATTAGACAGCATCTGCTGCCATTGCTTTTGCCGCTTCTGCTGGGGGCGGATCATGAGCAGGTAGAGCAGCGGAATGAAAAGCAGAATGGGAAGCAGCAACCCCAAGCCGCCGCCCGCTGAAGGGGCCGGCGCCGCCGCCCACCAAATGAAAGTCGCCACTAGGTTCATACCTGACCTACATCCTTTACTCGCCCCGCGGCCGGCTCATGCCGGCTTTGGGCACAGGCGCGCCAAGCCGTTTCGGCCGGCGCCCAAGGAAAATTTGTATCGAAACTTGTCTGCGGGAATGGTCCCCGGGGCCTCGATCGTCACAGCCCCAGACTCCGGAAGGAGGGTCCGCTTACGCAGCTCGAGAACTCATCGGTTCCTCCACCGGCGCCGGCCGCAACTCCCTGCTACCGCCTGCTTCCTGTTCGACACAGCTCAACTTCCGGCCCCAAAGCGGGCAAGAAACGGTTCCACCCGCCTCGTCCCTCCCAGGGTTGCCAAAGAATGCCTGAAATAGATAAGAAATGTGCGAGCGGGCCGGTGTCAAGAAGCGGAAGCGAGGAGGCAAGGGAGCAAAACACCTCAACCCTTTAACCTGTTCACCATCCATGAACGAATCACCCATGCTTTATCCCTCCCGCGAACGCTCGCTCGCTCCCTATTTTCCCGCCCCTGCCGCCGCCGTTTCATCGCCGCTGTCTTCTACCAGGGCCGCCGATCCAGGAACGATGTCGTAGCTGATCGCGTTCATGCCCGCCGGATGAAACGCGATGCGCAGCGGATCGCGCTGCCAGTCGGGCGCCGCGCACGCCGGAGCAGCCTGATTGGCGGCATCGAAGGCCGCGAGTTTCCGGGCCAGCACCGGCTTCCGCACGGCCACCTGCGCAACGACGGCGTAGAGGCTCTTGCCACTCGGCGTCAGGCCGCAATAGGCCGCGTAATCGCGAAACCAGCTCACTTGGCTGACGCCAGGATTGTAGTCCGGCAGATGCAGGGCGCTGACGCTGCCGGTCGCGCGATCGACCAGCAGCCACGGTCCGCGCTGCCACACCCAGTAGCCGGCCGGAGTAGGCTTGTCGCCCGGCAGAGCGTCGTTGATGCGCATGGCGCGACGGACAGCAAAGCTCCGATCGGTAATTTCGTGCACGTCGCCCGTGGTCCACTCCTTGACGACGCCGTCGACAAGCAGAGCGCGAATCCGGAGCGAGTCTTCGCCGGGCGCGGCGCCCGACGGGTCGCCGGCCTTTGAGTACGGCACCTTTTTCGCAGCGCCGAGATAGATGGTGTGGGCCTTGCGCGGAGCGGCCGAAGCCGCTGCGGCAAGAGCCAGAAATATTGCGAGAAGAAGGGCTGTCAAGGCAGATCTTGACTGAAGGCGCATGAGGCGTGTCTCTCCTGATCGATGGTGAATCCGCCTCGCGAACGATGCTCCGTCACTGGCTCCGATCCAGGCTCTTGGGCTTACCGTTCGGATGCGTTGTCATCCTGAGCGAAGTCCCGCTTCTGCGGGATGGAGTCGAAGGATCTGCGGTTTTCTCTTCGCGAATTCGGATTCCCCTGAAACACGCTTCTGGGAAAAATACTGCTTGCATTGCGACAACCGGGTTTAGACATCTCTTTGCACAAATTCTAGAGCAACCCCAGAAACTCCTCAACCGCCAGGCCGGCGGCCTATATGAGCTTGCGCAAGGTTCCTGTCGAGAGTTCTTTATGTTGAGGAACTGAAAGGTTGGCGCGGACGCCTTGCTTCGTCATCATCACGTGGCTGCCAACCTGACCTCGAACAATCCAGCCAGCACGCCCGAAGGCCTTGACCGCCTCCTTGCCCGAGATGTTGCCGAGTTCGCTCAAGTGCGCTCCGTTGTTCTGCCTAGCGCCAGTGATAAGACAAACAGGGCGACTGGTCAAGCCTCTTTCCCAACTTTTGTGATTGAATTGTGATTTTATTTTTCAATCAGCGGCGTAATAGACGCATTTTAGACGGCAACTACCACAGGAGTCTGTTGCGGAGGGATTGAGCTGGCAGCTTTTTGATCCTCCGCCCAAAGCCATCCTGTTATGGCTTCGCGGATGTTGTCGAGAGCTTCCTTCTCGTCATGGCCCTGGGAGACACAGCCGGGCAAAGCGGGACATTCGGCCACAATCCAGCCGTCTTCCGCGTTTTCCAATGTCACGTGAAATAACATTTCGCGCGCCTCTCTATCTGATGATTCTACTCCAAACTCAGACAGCAGAAGCCTCCACGGCCCGCGCCACGCGAAACGCGGTGCTTTCGCCCATGTGCCGCGCCAAAACCTGCATTCCCACCGGCAGGCCGGCTTTGGTCGCGCCGCAGGGCACGGTGACGCCGCAGATGCCGGCGAGCGAGGCCGTCACGGTGTAGATGTCGGCCAGGTACATGGCCAGCGGGTCGCCGGTCTTCTCGCCGATCTTGAAGGCCGGAAAAGGCGAGGTCGGCGTGACGATGGCGTCGACTTCGGCAAAGGCGCGCAGGAACTCCTCGGCCAGGATGCGCCGCACCTGCTGCGCCTTGAGGTAGTAGGCGTCATAGTAGCCGGCCGAGAGCGCGTAGGCGCCGAGCAGAATGCGGCGCTTGACTTCGACGCCGAAGCCCTCGTCGCGCGAGTGCGCATACATTTCGGAGAGCGTGGCCGAGCGCGGCGAGCGGTAGCCGTAACGCACACCGTCGAAGCGAGCCAGATTCGCGCTGGCCTCGGCCGTGGCGACCAGATAATAGGCCGGCACGGCGTACTTCGTGTGCGGCAGCGAGACAGGCTTGATCGCGCAGCCGGCAGCTTCGAGCGCGGCAATTCCCTTCTCGATGGCGTCGCGCACCTCGGTGTCCAGTCCTTCGCCAAAATACTCCGCCGGAACGCCGATGCGCAGGCCAGCCGCCGGCTTGTCGCTTTCGGCTGCATAATTCTCGACGGGAGCCGCGGAGCAGGTTGCGTCCTTGGGATCGTAGCCGGCGATAACTCCCAGCAGGGTTGCAGCGTCGCGCACGTTAGCGGCGAACGGACCGATGCGATCGAGCGACGAGGCGTAGGCGATGAGACCATAGCGCGAGACGCGGCCCCAGGTGGGCAGCACACCCACTACGCCACAAAAACTCGCCGGCTGACGAATGGAGCCGCCCGTGTCCGAGCCGAGCGTGGCGACCGCAAGATTTGCCGCAACGGCCGCGGCCGAGCCGCCGCTCGAACCTCCCGGCACGCGATCGGGATCGACGGGATTGCGCACCGGGCCGAAGGCCGAATTCTCATTCGACGAGCCCATGGCGAACTCATCGCAGTTGAGCTTACCCAGCAGCACGGCGCCCGCGGCTTCCAGCCGGGTAACGGCCGTGCAGTCGTAAGGAGGCTCGTAATTCTCGAGGATTCTGGACCCCGCGGTCGAAGGCGCGCCCCGCATGACGAGCACGTCCTTGATCCCCATGGGAATACCGGCCAGCGGAGGCAGTGGATCGCCCTTCGCCGCCAAATCGTCCATGCGCGCGGCCTGCGCGAGTGCGCGCTCCCTGGTGAGGCTCAGGTACGTATTGAGGCGGGGATTCTTCTGCTCAATGCGCGCGTAGTAGCTGGCGGCAAGGTCCGCGGCTTTCAAGCGGCCCGAAGAAATCTCCTCGCGCAACGCGGCGAGCGTCTTCGGCTTCTCGACGTAGTTCTCCGTGCTTTTCGTTTCGCCTGGCAAAAACGCCTCACCTGTTCTATTGCTCATTGCCTATTCCCTATTCCCTATCTTTCAATCACTTTCGGCACCTTGAAGAATGCGCCGTCGGTCTCCGGCGCCTGAGGCATGACGTCCGAGCGCGGCAGCGAAGCCTCCAGGCGATCGGCGCGCAACCCGGAACGCGCGGCGCCAGCCTGCTCAGCCATCAACTCGCTCGCCTGCGCCAGTGGTTCGATGCCTGTGGTGTCGATCTCATTCAACTCGGCCACATAGTCCAAAATGGCGTTCAGGTCGCGCTGCATCGGCTCGATCTCTTCAGGCGAGAGCTTCAGATGCGCCAGTTCGGCGACACGTTCGACATCGGCGACAGTGACTTTGGCGGTCATTCGTTCCTTTTCCTTGCGGCTGGCGTCTCCAGCAGCCCTGTTTGCCGCATTTTCTTGCGGGTTCCTGAAAAACAAGTATAGCGGGTGAAGGATTGAGCCGCCGGAAGCGAGATATGCGTTGCCGGGCAGGGGCATCGACACCTATTGATCCGGCCCAGCGGTTCAGCATCGTGGGTTCCCACCTTTTCCGCAAAAGCGCGGAAAAGGTGGGGCACGGTGTTGTATGTCTTCAGGGCCAGATCAAAGAAAGGACTTGACCGGCCGGGTTCAAGCAGTGCCGTAAACCAAACAAAATCAACAGAGCCCTGGCTGCAGAGAGACGGCCTTCCGGAATTCCGCGCTGGCACGCCGGTTCCTCTGTGAGTGAAAGCAATCTCGAGACATTCCCTTCATGCCGGCGGGTGGGGTTGGCAGGGAAAATCGCACTCTTGCTGCCTTGGCATTTACAATGGCGTCTATCAGGAAGACCGCGAAATCCGGTCGGTTGTCCAATCGAACGGGATAGGTATGGAGTCAGGAACGAATGATGGAAATGAAGACGGCACGAGGCTTTTTGCATCTCCTAATCGCGCGGTCACAGAGGATGGAAACGGTGGCAGAGAATCGCGAGCCAGCCGCCCGGCCGGCTACCCGCAGGACGAGATTGAGATTTCTTAGCATTGGCGCGGCCCTCGTGGTGGGCGCAACAGCGATGGCGGCAGGCCCCTTGGCGCATGCCCAGGCCAATGGGCCAGCCAGCCCCTATGGCGGCAGCGTGGTAGAGGACATTATTGCGCGCGTCAATGACCAGATCATCACCAAGTCGGACTACGACCGCGCCATGGACGAACTCGACCAGGAAGGCCGTCAGCACGGGGAGTCGATGCAACAGATGTCGGACGCGCGCAGGGATCTGCTGCGCAACCTGATCGACCAGCAACTCTGGCTTTCCAAGGGCAAAGAGCTGGGAATCACGGGTGAGACGGATCTGATCAAGCGCCTGGACGACATCCGCAAGCAATACCACCTGGACTCGATCGAGGCATTGCAGCAGGAGGCGGAGAAACAGGGCGTTTCCTTCGAGGATTTCAAGGCCAATATCCGCAACCAGATCATCACCCAGGATGTGATGCGGCAAGAGGTTGGTGCGCACATCAATATGACGCCCGGCGAGGTGGAGCACTACTACGAGGCCCACAAGCAGGACTACACGCAGCCGGAGAGCGTGCGGCTGAGTGAGATTCTGGTCTCCACGGGCAACAGCGACGATCCCGCGAAGGTGGCGGCCGCCAAGGCAAAGGCCGAAGACATCGAGGCCAGGCTTCATGCCGGCGGGAGCTTTGCACAACTGGCGCGCAGCTTCAGCAACGGCCCAACGGCGGCCGAAGGCGGCGATCTCGGGCAGTACCAGCGCGGCCAACTGGGCAAGGTGATCGAAGACAAGGTTTTTGTTCTCAAGTCCGGGCAGTACACCGATCCCATCCTGACGCGGCAGGGCTACATCATTCTGCGGGTGGACGATCACACGCCGGGCGGACCACAGCCCTTCAAGAACGTGGAACAGGATGTGGAGCAGGCCTACTACATGAGCCGGATGGAGCCGGCAATTCGCTCCTACCTGAACAGGATGCGCGACGAGGCCTTCATCCAGATCAGGCAGGGGTACACCGATACCGGCGCCACCTACGCCGAACTGCATTCGAGCATCGCCTTCAGCGCCTATGTGCCGCCCGCGCCGAAAAAGAAAGCCAAGGTGGAGAGAACACGCTTCCGCGAGAGCACGCACTCCTTCCGGCAGAAATCGGGAGCGGTGAGCGACGACACAACGCAGGCAAAAGGTAAAAAGGCCAAGAAAGACAAGAAGGGCGAACAGGGCACGGAAAAACCGGGCAAGCGGGAGAAGATTCGCTACGGCCAGGCGCCGCGCGAAACACTGCCGACCGCAGCCAACAACTCCTCCACAGAAGATGCTGGCGCATTGCCGGAGCAGAATTCCACCGAGCAGAACTCCGCGGGGCAGAATTCCGCGGAGAATCTGCCGCCCAATCCGCTGGAACCTCAAGCGCCCACCACGAAGACGCGCTTCAGCGCGCGAGCACGGACCAAAAAGCAAAAGCAACACGGCGCCTCGAACAACGTCTTTGAGCCGGCAGCGCCCGACGCGGCCGAGGTTTCCGACCGGGAGATACAGTCGGCTCCATTGGGCCTGAACGGAGTCACTGCGCAAAAGAAGAAGAAGAGAGAGTCGCAGAGAACGGCAGAGAAGACGCGCATGGCACAGCAAAAGAAGAGCAAAGCCCCGGTGCAGCAGCCAACGCCCATTCCGCCGGTAGCGGGAGCTCCCGCGCCTGGGCAGGCTACGCAACAACCGCAACAGTAGCCATTCGTAAACAGCCGGTTTCCTCGGACGGGCCTGGGAGCATATCCCAGGCCCGCGGCATTTTTACCGTGTCTCACGGAGTTCTTCCCGTTCGCGATTTTTGGCCTTCGGGGTCATTTGCGTTAATCTTCTCGGCAGGATGAAAGATATTTATATTTCCGATCTCGTCGGCTTCGATGAAGGGCGGCTCTTCGACAGCTTCTTTCTGGTTCTGAACAGGCAGCAGCGCACCACCAAACAAAACAAGCCCTACTGGAACCTGGCGCTCGGCGACAAATCAGGTCAAATTGAAGCGCGCGTATGGGATCTCGCCGATCCGCGCATCGCGAAGGACTTAAGTTCCGGCGATATGGTGAAGGTGCGAGGCAGCGTCTCGCGCTACGACGATCGCGTACAGCTCAAGGTGGAACAACTGCGCAAGGCGCAGCCGGGCGAGGCCGACAAACTCGACATGCTGCCGGCGACGACGCGCGATGTGGGCGAGTTGTGGCGCCAACTCGAAGCGACGGTCGCGAGCCTCACGAATCCGGACCTCAAGCGGCTGCTGGAGACGCTGCTCGGCGATGCGGAGTTGGCCCAGGCCTATCGCGAAGCTCCGGCGGCGCGGCAACTGCACCATGCGTGGCTGGGCGGGCTGCTGGAGCATGTGATCAGCCTGCTGGGCTTGGCCGATCGCGTGGCGGCGCACTATGCGCTGCTCGATCGGGACCTGCTTGTGACCGGCGTGATCCTGCACGACATTGGAAAGATTCGCGAGCTTGAATGGGAGACGGGCTTCGACTACACCGTCGAGGGTGTGCTGCTGGGCCATATCCAGATGGGCGTGGAACTGGTTGAGAAGACGATTGACGGACTGCCCGGTTTTCCCGCGCGACTGCGAACGCTGGTGTTGCACATGATCCTGTCGCATCACGGTAAGCTCGAATTCGGCTCACCCAAGCTGCCCATGATTCCCGAGGCGCTGGCGCTGAACTTTGTCGACGACTTCGACGCCAAGATGCAGGCCATGGCAAGCGAATTCGAAAAGTCGGCGCGTGAAGGCCGCGCGCCAGACGCACTGACCGGCAAAGTCTGGGCGCTCGATCAGCGGCAATTGCTGAATACACGGGCGTGGCTGAACAACAGCGAATAAAGGGCCGAGAGCCGCCCCTCAGTGCGCTTTCTGTATCGGGTTGATGAATCGGAGCCCGGCGAAGTGTTTCTCGTTGCCGGTGACGACGATGCAATCGTTGGCTTCGGCAATAGCGGCGACAATCATGTCGAGGCCGCTGCGCGGGCGACCGGTTTTGGTTCCTTCAGCCATCAAGCGTCCCCAGATCAGCCCGGCTTTCTCATCGAATGAAAGGATACGCTCGTAGAAAACCGCCTGGGGCCCATTCGGCCCGGCGAACCAGCGTTCCTTCTCCGATCGCTTTTTACCTGCAGGCAATTGCTCGATTCCGCGCCGGATCTCGGCTAACGTCAGCGATGAAATGAAGAGATCCTCGTCGTTCTGCGCTCCCAGCCAATCGAGCAATGCCGGCGATGGCGAGGGCTTGACGGGATTGCTGACAATATTTGTGTCGAGCAGATAGCGGCTCACAGGTCGATCTTCCGCCCTTGTTCAAAGGGTCGAGTTAGGTCAAGATCGGCGATTGGCCATTGCCGCAATGCCGCAAGTATACTGCCTCTTTTGCCGGTCTGCTCCGAAATTCCGCGACGCATGGAGACGCGCATCTCTTCGGCTTCCCGGGTGTTTTCCGCCAGACGGCGGGCTACGGCGCGCACCAGTTCGCGATCCTTCTTCAGGCCAAGAACATCGAACCGCGCCATGCCTCGCTTGCTTAATCGCTTGCGGTAATTGTCAACGGCTCTTGCTTGTGCAGTGCTGCCCATGATCGCGCCTCGACTTCTATCCAGTAATATATCCTGTAATCGGGCAGGATTCAAGCCAGGCTACCTGGCAAACCAATCCCACTGCTCTTGTGTCAGCGGGACCACGGAGAGTCGGCCGATTTTGACGAGCGGAGAGTCTTTGAAGACCTTCTCGGCCTTTATCTCTTGGAGTGATTTGGGATGTTTCAGGAGCTTGCCGGCTTTGACGCGGACGATGGGAACTTTTGGGTCGGATGCATCGACGCTCAAAACGGCGCCTGTGCCGACGGCGGCGCGCTCGTCGCCGGTGTGGTAGAAAATCCACTTCGCTCCTGGCTTCATCTCGCGTAGGTTCTTGACGGCAGCGGGATTGGTTACTCCGTCCCAGATGGTTTCGCCGTCGCGCACGAGATCGTCGAAGGAGTAGGAATCGGGCTCGGATTTGAGGAGGTAGTAAGTCATTTCAGGTGTCAGGTGTCAGTGTACTGACGCCGGCCGATCCTGTCAGCAACCCGCGCCCTGAGACCTGACCACTGCTCTACTCCCGGCCCTTTTTGCGGATCTCGATATTCAGTCGCTTGATCTTCTGGTTCAGCGTGGAGAGGGGGATGTGGAACTGCTCAGCGGCTTCGGTCTGGTTCCAGTTGCAGCGCTCCAGCTTCTCGACGATAATGCGGCGCTCGATCACTTCGAGAATGTCGAAGAGCGAGGAGTTGGGATTGTGATCGAGCAGCGCGTCCTGAAAGCTGCGGCCTGTGATGTGGCCGGGGAGAAGGTCCGCGCCGATCACAGGACCAGAGGAGAGCACAACACCGCGTTCGATGGCGTTCTCAAGCTCGCGGACGTTGCCTGGCCAGTCGTAGTCAACGAGAGCGCGCATGGCGTCAGCCGAGAGCTTGCGTTGCGCGAACCCGTTTTCGCTGGCATAGTAGTCGAGGAAGTGCTGGGCCAGCAGCGGAATGTCCTCCCGGCGGGAGCGCAGCGGCGGCAGATCGATGGTGATGACGTTAAGCCGGTAAAAAAGATCCTCGCGAAATTTGCCGTCGCGCACGGCCTGGCGCAGATCGACGTTGGTGGCGGCCAGAATGCGCACGTCTACCTGAATCTCCTGGATGCCGCCAAGGTGCATAAAGCGCTTATCCTGCAGAACACGCAGGATCTTGGCCTGCGTATCGTGGCCCATGGTGACGATCTCGTCAAGGAAGAGCGTGCCGCCGTTGGCGACCTCGAAGAGGCCCTTCTTGGAGGCAACGGCTGAGGTGAAGGCGCCTTTCACATGGCCGAAGAGCGTGGACTCGAGCAGCTCCGAGGGCATGGCGCCGGTGTTGATGGGGACAAATGGCTTGTCGCGGCGCGGCGAGTTGGCGTGAATGGCCTTGGCGATGATCTCCTTGCCGGTGCCGCTTTCGCCTTGAATCAGCACCGTGGAGCGGCTGGGCGCAACCTGCGCCACAAGATCGAAGATGCGCAGCATCAACTCGCTCTTGCCCACAATGTTGGCAAAGTTGTAGCGCTGCTTGAGGGTGCGCTTGAGCTGGATGTTTTCTTCTTCCGCGCGATGACGGGCGATAGCCGAGCGGATGTCGGCCAGCAGCTTCTCGTTATCCCATGGCTTCTGGATGAAGTTTTCCGCGCCTGCGTGAATCGCCTCCACGACGTTTTCCACCGTGCCATAGGCCGTGATCATGATGATGGGCAGATTGGGCTGGCGCTCCTTGAACTGCGGCAGCAGCTCAAGGCCACTCTGGCCGGGCAGCGCCAGATCGAGCAGGACGAGATCGAAGCTCTCGCGATCGACGAGGTTCAGCCCCTCTTCGCCGTTAGCGGCGGTCCTGACCACGTAGTTCTCAAGGCCGAGAAGCACCTCCAGCGATTCACGAATGCCGGCCTCGTCATCGACCACCAAAATGGAGGCCACAGGAGAATTGTCACTGCTCTCAGCGGCGGGATCGGATGCGTTCAAGGTCAGTGCTTGCTCGGTACCATCAGGCATGAACAGAATTCCTCAACAAGGGAAACTCAAGATGAAAGGTCGTGCCGGCTCCAATCACGCTTTCCACGTGAATCTTTCCGGCATGCTCCTGAATAATGCCATAGCTGACGGCGAGCCCGAGGCCGGTGCCTCGCCTCTCGCCTGGCATGTTCTTGGTGGTGAAAAAGGGGTCGTAAATGCGTTTGAGGTGCTCGGGCGCGATGCCGGAGCCGGAGTCGGAGACCCGAGCTTCCACATGGCCGTTTTCAAGCGTGGCCACGCGCAGGCGTCCGCCGCCAGGCATGGCGTCCTTGGCGTTGAGCAGCAGATTGAGGAAGACCTGCTGTAGTTTTCCGGGGTTGCCGTTGATGGGCGGAAGTTCGTCGGCAAGATCCAGATCGACGAGAATCTGCGCCGTCTTGAACTGGTGTTCGAGCAGGGAGAGCGTATCGCGGATGACCTGATTGAGGTCGGTCGAGCGGAGCTCCGTGGTGGAGGTGCGCGAGAAGTTGAGCAGGCCGTTGGCAATCTCCGCGGCGCGGAAACTCTGCTGCGTGATCTTGTCGAGCACCGGTCCCAGCCGGGCATCGGCGCGCAACTGCTTGGACAGCATCTGCGCGTAGGAGGAGATGACGGCAAGCGGCGTATTGATTTCGTGCGCCACGCCGGCGGCCAGCAGGCCAATGGAGCTGAGCTTGTCGGCCTGCGCCAGTTGATTTTCGAGCGCGACGCGCTCCGTGATGTCGTCGACGAGAACGATGCGGCCCACGGGAACGAAGTCGCGTGAAAGCAGCGGAGCAACGGCGATGTTGGCGGTGCGCAGTTCGCCGGCGCGTGTGGTCAAGGGGAACTTGTAGAGATGATGCACGCCCGCCTCGCCGCGGAACTCCTGCAATGCCTCGATGAACTCCAGCGGAAAGACGGCATGAAGTGTCTGGCCGATGGCCTCGGCGCGGCTGAGCGCGTACATGGCCTCCATCTGCGCATTCCAGCTCTCGATGCGGTCACCAAGATCGATGGCAAAAATGCCCACATTAATGGACTCGACGATATTTTCGTTGAACTCCTTCAGGCGCTCGAACTCGACGATTTTTTCTTCGAGGCGCGCGTAAAGGCTGGCGTTTTGCAGAGCGATGCCGATGTAGCTGGCGAGCGACTCCAGCAGTTCCACATCTTCGCTCGAAAGGAAGTCGCCACCCAGCGTACGGCCCAGACCGATCACGGCGATGGTGCGGCCGGCGCCATCCAGCGGCTGGGTATTCGTCCGCAGCCCGGGAGCGCGGAGCGCCGGTTTGCCGTTGCTTTTGTCGGAGGGAGATGCGGCGACACGGCAAGGAAGGTAATAGTTGAGATCGAGGAGCGCCGCGGTGCGCTGCTGGGCCGGCGGCAGATGCAGTGCCTGCTGGGTGTTTTCAAAGAAAACGTGCGAGTGATCGGAGACGCCGTCGAAGTGAAGAAACCCGAGATCGAGGCGCTCCGCGCTTTCACTTTTTGGGCCCACTTCGTCAGGAAGTCCGTGCGACACGGCGAGACGGAGTTCACCCGAATCGCCGGCGAGGAAGATGGCCACGCGGGCAACGAGGAGGGTACGCGGCAACTGTTCGACAATGGCGTTCAGCAGCGCCTGCAGGTCGGTTTCCGAACTCAGGCCGCGGCCGAACTCGACCAGCGCCTTGCGGTAGTCGTAGCGATGGCGGTCGAAGGCGCGGTCCACCCAGCCCTGGATGCGTCGCTTGAGAGGATCGAAGACCGCGGCCGTAATCACAATGGCGAGGGCCAGGCCCCACTGGCGCACCGCCTGCGGCATGGCGTTGTGCGCCAGGACCGAGATGAGAGCGACGGTGCCGAAGTAGCCGCCGAGCAGCAACGTCGTGGCCAGGGTGTAGGCCACGCCTCGCTTGAAGATCAGGTCGGTGTCCATCAGCCGGTAGCGCACGATGGCCCAACTGAACGTGAGGGGCAGAAACACCAGTGAGAGCCCCGCCAGATTCATCAGCAGGCGCGGCGGGTTGAGCTGGAGCAGATAAGGTACCGCGTAAAAGAGCGTGAAGGGCAGCACGGCCAGCAGAGTTCCGCGCGTGACCCACTTCAACTGCTGGCGCAGAAGCGGCGTCGAGGCGCGGCTGTAGCTGCGCAGGAACAGCAATGCGGCCAGGATGTAGAAGAGCGCGTCGTAGCCGGTCGCGATCTGGTTGAGACGGTCGAGAAGCAGTTTGGTGGCTTCGCGCGTACTGATCGACCAGAGCCACAACGCCAGCATTCCTGCGCCCGGCGCATACACCAGCGGCAACAGCCAGCGGCGCCGCACGCTCTTGAGGTGCTCCTCGGGGAAGCTGAGGGCAAAGTGGAGAAAGAGCGCCGGCTGCAATGCTTCGGCAGCGACGTTGGTCCAGAAGACTGTCCAATCAAGCGGATCGAGCTTTGTCGAGTACTTGAGCGCGTAGAGCGCAAACGACACCAGGCAAAAGAGATAAAAGTGCGTGGCGCGGGGCGCGCCCCAGCGGCGGAAGAGAACGTAGAAGCCGATGACCAGGTAGATGAGGCCGATGACACGCAGGCCGAGTTGCAGGCTGTGGTCGGCGGGCACCGGAATCACCTGCACCGGCGTGTCGATGGGAATGCCGTCGCGCGTGATGCTGTAATGGAGCTGAACGTAACTGCCGGCGCGGTAAAGGGCGCGTTCGAGATCGGCGACCGTGGCGACGGGAACGTCGTTGACTGCGGTCAAAAGATCGTGAACCTGGATGAAGGCGTGCTGACCGGGCGAATCGGGCAGCACACGGTCGGCCACCAGCCCCCCTTGCGCCTCGTGCCACCAAACCCCATCGGTGGGCTGCTGAAACTCCCGCTCCTGAAGGAGATTGAAGACAGCAAGCATGAACAAAGCCGCAGTCGCCAGAGCCAGCAACGTAGCCTGCACGCGATTGAGAAGGCTTTTGTCCATAGAGGGAGGTGTCCTACAAGGTGAATGCTAGCACGTAAGTTGCCACGCTGAAGATGGTTGTCTCAAGCCCGGCTGCGGAAGTCCAATCACTTGATAATACGCAAGATATGGACTTGGAGTTCCGTGAAAGGTCGCTCGGCTGTGCGATGCGTCACTTGGGCCTGATGAGGAACGGCGCAACAACATCCAAAGAACGGGATGCATATATGGGAAATTGTAGACTACTCATCTTGCATAGTTTATCGCGCCTTTGATGACGGGGTGATTTCGCAAACCGAGCCAGCTCGGCCCGGAGCCTCTACGCATGCTCCGGTTTCCCGCTTCTGGTTTCGCTGCCTTTTTGAGCGCAACGGCCGCGAGCGGCGGCAGATTGTGAGACCAGCTCACCGCTGACCGTAGGTCGCTCCGGGACCGTGTTTGCGTGTGTAGTGGTGCTCCTTCACGTAGTGCGGAATGCCTGCTTCGGGCGCCCCGAGCAGCGTGCTGCGGAAGGCCAGCCGTGCAATGTACTCGAGGACATCGGCGTGCTCGACGGCTTCGGCCGCAGTCTTGCCCCAGGCAAACGGAGCGTGGCCGGCCACCAGCACGCCGGGGACCGCGACAGGATCCAGGTTCTGCTGCTTGAAGAGCCGTGTAATGACCGCGCCTGTATTGCGCACATAAGCCTCTGCGACCTCTTCCGCGGAGAGTGGCGCAGTGACCGGAACGGGACCGTAGAAATAGTCCGCGTGCGTCGTTCCGAGACAGGGAATGGCGCGCCCGGCCTGCGCCCACGACGTGGCGAACTCCGAATGGGTGTGAACAATGCCGCCGATCTGGGGGAATTCGCGGTAGAGGAACGTGTGTGTGTCGAGATCGCTCGACGGGCGCAGCGAGCCCTCGACGATGTTGCCGTCAATGTCGGTGACGATCAGGTCGGCGGTCTTCATGGTGGCGTAGTCGACGCCGCTCGGCTTGATCACGACGAGAGGCTTTGCGCCGGAGCGGTCGATGCCGCTGGCGTTGCCGAAGGTGTGGGGCGCGAGACCGCGGCGAGCGATCTCCTGGTTGGCGCGGAGAACTTCGTTGCGAAGAGCTTCGAGTAGCATCGGTTTCCTTCTCGGTCCACAAAAGGAGTGGAACGGGACAGTGTAACAGCGCAGCCCTAGACTCACTGTCTGTTTCACGCCATTCCGCCGCCGCTCACCCGCGCAACCAGTACAGTTTCGGCGCCACGCCGCAATTTTTGATTTTCGCGGTGCAGGGGTATAACTGAGGTATGACCGTCGAGGAAATCAAGCGCAGGACGACGCCAATATTCACGCAGTTCGGCGTGACTTACGCCGCTGTATTCGGAAGCGTCGCGCGCGGCGAGGACAGGCCAGAGAGCGACGTGGATATCCTGGTGCGTCTGGGCCGTCCGACTGGGATGGTTGGCTACATGAAGCTCGTCGAGGATCTGGAAGCATCGCTTGGACGAAAGGTCGATGTTGTCACAGAGCAGAGCCTGAACAAACACATTCAGCCACATGTAGCGCGCGATCTGGCCACCATTTATGAAAGATGAACGAGTCTATCTTGCGCAGATTCTCGACGCGGTCGAGAAGATCCGCGAATTTACATCTGGTATGGATCGTGCTGCTTTTCTGAATGATCGAAAGACGCAGAGCGCGGTTATTCTTCAACTTGCCCTCATTGGTGAACTTGCGAAGCGCGTCTCTGCTTCCGTGCGCGCTTCAATCGATATTCCCTGGAAAGAAATTGCCGGCTTTCGCGATCGAGCCATCCACGACTATTTTCAAATCGATCTTCAAATCGCATGGGACACAATCGAACTCGATCTCGATCCGCTCACCACAGCAGTGCGGACTTATCTCGAAGCGCATCGCCAACCAGAGTTTCGCGATAGCCTCGCGATTTCTCACCCGCGCAACCAGTAAGGTTTCGGCGCGACGGCATTCATCTCGGCGAATTCAGCGTCGCTGAGCCGGAAGGCCGCGGCGCTCAGATTTTCTTCGAGATGCCTGACGTTGCTGGTGCCCGGAATGGGCAGGATCACCGGCGAACGGCGCAACAGCCAGCCCAGCGAGACTACGGCCGTCGTAACGCCGCGCGCGGCGGCGATCTTCTCCACGACCGCATTGGCTTTGCGTGCCTGCGCGATCGGCCCCCATGGCATGAAGGCGATTCCTTTCGAGGTACAGTAGTCGACGACGAAGTCCCACTCGCGGTCGGAGAAGCTGTAGCGGTTCTGCACGCTCACGATGGGAACGATTTTTTCAGCGCGCCGGATGTGTTCGAGGGTGACGTTGGAGAGCGCGATGTGGCGGATCTTGCCCTGCTCCTGGAGCCGGGCGAGCGCTTCCATGGAGGCGTCAAAGGAAACGGCCGGATCCGGAATGTGGAGCTGATAAACGTCGATGCGCTCGAGGCGCAGGCGCTTCAGGCTGCCGCCGATGGCCTGCTCGATGTGGGACGGCGATGCGTTGTGCTGCCAGACGCCGGGACCATGACGCGTCCAGCCAACCTTGGTGGCAATGACAAGCCCGGCAGGATAGGGCCAGAGAGCCTGGGCAATGAGTTCCTCGGAGACATCGGGGCCGTAGGAGTCGGCGGAGTCGATGAAGTTCACGCCCAGTTCCACGGCGCGGCGCAGCGTCGCGATGGCGCCGGAAACATCCGCAGGAAGACCCCAGATGCCGGGGCCGGTGATGCGCATGGCGCCGAAGCCCATGCGGTTCACGGTCAGGTCGCCGCCCAGAACGATGGTTCCGGCCTGGGCGGCGGGCAGATTCTGCGGTGAAGTGGACATAGCTGAACTACCTTCCATTTGTTTCGTCTGGACGGAAACTGACCGCCTTCGGCTTTGAACTGTGCCGTACCGGGAACGGCGCACTTACGAGCAACGATCCTGCGCATCGACAAAGGCGCGGAGAACCGCGTTCATGCGCGTGAGGTGACCTTTACCATCCGCCTTGAACCACTGGACAACATCTTTTTCTACACCGTCACTTCCCAGCCCGGCTGGTAGGTCCGGCCCCAGTACTTCATGGCTTCGGGGTCGCCCATGATGTGCCCTGTCTCCGTGTCAATACTCAACCTGCGGTCGACGAACCAGGCGATGTTCGACAACAGAAGC
This sequence comes from Occallatibacter sp., assembly GCA_049977045.1. Classification (GTDB taxonomy): domain Bacteria; phylum Acidobacteriota; class Terriglobia; order Terriglobales; family Acidobacteriaceae; genus Telmatobacter. The sequence continues at coordinate 33,789 of JBMFHB010000006.1, read as the reverse complement.
ATGGTGACGCTGACATTGGCGACCGCGATGGGCGAGTGCAGTTTGTCCTGGCCCTTGATGGCGCCAATAAAGTTGGCAAAGTGGGCGTCGGTCATCGAATCGGCGCCGATGACATCGGTGGTTTCGGTCTTGTGGCCGGTGCGGTACTGATCGATCTGCTTGCCCTTCCAGTCGTAAACATCGTAGCCGCCGCGGTCGATCACGACCGAACCCTTGGTCCCCATGATGAGCGAGCCGCGATCGCGGCCGAACTCCCGGATACCCTGGCGGCTCCGGCCCTCCCACGAGATCATTTTGCCTTCGTATTCGAAGTTGGTGATCAGCGTGTCGTAGAACTGCCAGTCGTCCTTGAACTGGTAGTTGCCGCCAGTCGATGTGATGGCTTTGGGAAATCCTCCCTGGAGCGCCCAGCGGCAGACATCCACTTCGTGGGTTCCGTTGTTCAGGGCCTCGCCAGTCCCGTAGATGCGCAGCCAGTGCCAGTTATAGGGATGGATGTTGGCTCTGTACTCGCGGCGCGGCGCCGGCCCTTGCCACAGATCCCAGTTGAGCGTAGACGGGGCGGGCGAGGGCTTGCCGTAGTAAGTGGCGCCGCGGGTGTTCACGTACCAGGCCCGCGCCATGTAAGTCTCGCCGATGTAGCCGTTGTGGATCTTGTCGAAGAGCTCGATGGTGTAGTCGGAGGATCGCTGCTGATCGCCGACCTGGACCATCTTGCCATACTTTTTTTGCGCGGCGATCAGGAGCTCACCCTCGCGAGGATTCTGGCTGGATGGTTTCTCGACGTACACGTGTTTGCCGGCCTTGAGGCCAAGCACAGCCATCGGCGTATGCCAGTGGTCGGGAACGGCAACCGTGATCGCGTCGACATCCTTCGACTCCAGCATGCGCCGGAAGTCGCCCTCAGCTTTTGGAGCATAACCGAGCACTTGCTCTGCTCTTGCCGCAAACTTGGCCATAATGCCGGAATCGACATCGCAGACATAGGCAACGCGGGCTGTCTTGCTGTTGGCTTTGAGCGACGACAGGTGCGCATAGCCCCGGCCGTGCAATCCGTTAATCGCGAAGTTCAGGCGGTCGTTCGCACCCAGAATCTGTGCATAGCTTTTAGCAGTGGAAGAAATGGCCGAGCCTGCTACACCTGCGGCGAGACCGTTTACGAATTGCCGGCGCGAGATCATATCGGTTTCCCTTTCTTTTCCTGAGCGCATTACTTGCCGCCACAAATTATACAGTTGCCATCAATAGGCTTGCCGGAGAGCCGAAAAAACGGCCACCCAGTCCCGCAACTGAAGCATTTTTCTGGCGACTGGCAATATGATTCTTGCCTATACTGAGCCTTGACCCCGAGCAAAAGATGGGGAGGCATGTAAACTTGCAGCGCACGAAGGCGTCTACCAAGGTGATGGCTGCCGGCACAGCAGTGAGACCGATGACGGCGGAAACGGCAGAAGAGATTGCATCCGACGAGTTTGCCCGGATCGTCGCAAGCCATCGGCCCAGGATCTACCGATTTCTGCTTGCGTCGCTGCGCGATGTGGATCTGGCGGAGACGCTGACGCAGGAGTGTTTTCTGAAGGCGCACCGGAACTGGAAAGAATTCCGGGGCGAGTCGAGCGCAATGACCTGGCTGATGCGGATTGCCATCAACCTGCAAAAGGACTACTGGCGAAACCGCCGCATCCAGTTTTGGCGGCAGACTCGAACCAATGCCGTCGATTTGGCCGAGGCCAGCGAATGGCTGCCGAGCGGCGAGCGCAATGCGGAGCAGCAGATGCTGGCGCGGGAACAAGTGGCGCAGGTTTGGCGGGCAGTGAAGAAATTGAGCGAGCGGCAGAGGACGGTTTTTCTGCTGCGCTACGTGGAAGAGCGGGAGTTGAACGAAATTGCAGAGGCGACCGGACTCAGCGAGGGCACGGTAAAGGCGCATCTTTCACGCGCGCTGGGACGAGTACGCACAGAGTTGAAAGGGACACCATGAACTGGGAACACGATTTGGCGGGAGAAGACCAGGAGATCAAGCAGGCCTTGAGACATTTCAAGACCAGCATGGATGCCTGGAGCGATGCGGCAATGAGCCGGCCCCGGATGGTGGCAAAAGCATCCGTGCGTCACATCTGGCGGAGAGCGGCAAGCTGGGCGATGGGGTGCCTGCTGGCAGTCGGCAGCCTGGCCGTGGGGGTCCATGCGATCTACCACGGGCAGCAGATGGCCAAGCTTCCGGCGCAAAGGACGGTGCAGCAAGCCGCTGTTGAGCAGGTGGCCTCCGGCCAGGAAACCGCGCTTCCGGCCAGCGCGCAAACGGCAGAAACCGCGCCTGTTCCGGAAACCAAGGCAGTGAAAGGCGATGTCAGCGCACAGGATAAGGATCTGCTGGCATCTGTGGACAGAGCCCTCTCGCGCACGGTCCCCGAAGCCATGGAACCGCTGGCGCAATTAATGGATGACAACGAAGCTCAGTAAGATGGCGAAGCCTTTGAACGCGAAGGCGGCAAAGGGAGTCCCTTGTCTGGCGAGGGAAAGGAGAAGGCGATGAAGGAAATGAAGACTGCACGATTGGTTCTGGCGGTAGCAGGAGTTCTGATAGCGGGAGGCCTGGCCCGCGCGCAAATGCCTGGTGGACAGGGGATGTCACCCGGATTCACTCAGCATCGGCCGCCTATCGAACAGTCGTTCGGGTTTGCGCACGGACAGTTCTGGAACAATCCGAACATGGTGAAACGGTTGAATTTGACCGACGTTCAGCGCAAGGCGATGGACGGTATTCTTCAGGATCACCGGATGAAGCTGATCGACCTTCACGCCAATCTGCAAAAGGCCGAGGTCGAACTGGAACCGATGATCAAGGCCGATGCGCCCGACCGGAAGACGATTGAGACGCAGATTGACAAGATCGTAACGGCGAGGGCGGACCTGGAAAGAGCCGATGCTCGCTTTTTGCTCGACATTCGGATGCAGTTGACTCCGGATCAGTGGAAGCAGTTGCAGGCGCTACGCGCGCAACGGATGGAGCGTGAACATCGGCACGCCGCGGACCCCGGCGGATGGGGACCGGGCAACAAGTTCCATGGTCCAGGTGGACCACTCCCCCAACCGGCGCCGGGCGGTCAGCCGCCGTCCAACGCGCCGCAATCGGCTCCTACGCCTGCTCCAGAATCAGGAACGCCGCAGTAATCGTGCCGCGGGCTTTGCGAGCGGCAGCTACACAGCGAGGTCGAGCGCAAGTTGGTGGAGCAGCGTGACACACAGTGTTCATCTTCGCCGGAAAGCGATTGATCCGGCCATTCAGTATTTGCACAGATTCGGCGAAATGCAACCGCAGTCACGCATGGCCCTGTTGGGCCAGCCGAAGAACATGAGAATTCGGCCAGGAACAACCGCAGATCCCTCGTCGCGGCGCTCCTCGGGATGACAGAGTCAGGCGGGCGGCGAATTTTCAGGGCAGATCCTTCGATTCCGCTTCGCTCCGCTCAGGATGACAGTTTCGAGTTGATGCAAATCTTTTGGGCCGGATCAATAGAACAGTCAACGGACGAACGGCGGTGGGAGAGCTTTTTCTTCCGCCGTTTCTCATTCTCAACGCCAATCCGGTTCGGTAACATCGGGAGAGAAGGAGTTTTTGTGCCTGTTCTTTCCTCCGCCGACTGGCTGCTTCTCTTGATCTACGGCTTTTTTGTGCTGTCGGCGGGTCTCTCGCTCGCGCCCGCCATGACGAGCAGCCGCGCATACCTGCAGGCCGAGCGAAAATTGCCTGGCTGGCTGAGCGGACTGGCGCTCGTGAGCGCAAGCATGGGATCGCTTGAAGTGCTTGGCATGGGCGCCGCGGGAGCTCGCTTCGGCATGGCGAGCATGGGCTTCTTCGTGCTGGGCTCGATTCCCGCAATGCTCTTTGCGGCGCTGGTCCTGATGCCGATTTTTTATGGAGCCGAATCGGCTCCGGGCGTGCCTGTGCGATCGATTCCCGAGTACCTTGGGCTCCGCTTCGACCAGAAGACGCGTGCGCTCAATGCCGTTCTGTTCATCGCCATGTCGCTGTTCAGCGCGGGCATCGCGCTCTATGCCATGGCGCGCGTCCTGGTGGCGCTGCGTATCTTCGACAGCGTCACCAACAGTCTGCACCTGCCGCCGAGGGGAGATCTGCTGCTCGCGATCGCATTGCCGGCGGTGCTGGTGCTTGTTTACGTGCTGCTTGGCGGGCTGGCGGCAGCCATGTACAACCAGCTGCTCCAGTTTTGCATGGTCGTGGCTGCGATGTTGCCTGTGGTTCTGCTGGGATTGAAGCGTGCCGGCGGTTGGACCGGATTGGGGGCTGCGGTTCCGGCTGGCTTTCTCCATGCATGGAGCGGGCCGGCGCGCGCCGGTGGCCTGTCCATGGGCATCGGCGCCGTCGAACTCGTGCTTGGCGCGGGGATTGTGCTCGGCGGCAGCACGTGGTGCGCGGATTTCCGGCTGCTGCAAATACCGATGGCGGCGAAAAATGTTACCGCCGCGCGCCGCGCGCCGCTGATCGCCGCGGCCTTGCGCATCTTCGTTCCCCTGTTGTTCATTCTGCCGGGATTGTTCGCCCTGAGCCTGCCGACGCCGCACACCACCATCATGATCCACAACGAGAACGGCGCAATCTACCACGAGATCACGGTGGTTCCTCCAGCCATTGAGGCAGGCCAGGGGCTGGTTCCAGCCAAGACCGACGCGAACGGTAAACCCCTCAAGCGCGCGAACGGCAAGGCAGTGCTCGACTACGCGATGGCAATGCCGAATGTGGTGCTGGCGTCTCTGCCTCCAAGCCTGATGGGAATCGGCCTGGCCGCGCTGCTGGCCTGCCTGATGGGCGGTGTCGCGGCGAGCCTCGCGGCCGCGAACACGGTCTTTGCCTGCGACATCTACCAGGCGTTTCTCAACAAAGATGCGGACGAAAAACAGATTCTGAAGGCGGGCCGATGGGCGGCGCCTGGCGGCATGGCGCTGGCCGTTGCCGCGGCGTGCGCGGCGGTGCATACGGACAGCCTGCTCGACACGGTGGCGCTGGTCTTCGCGATGGTGAATGCACCGCTCTTTGCCGCGCTGCTCCTGGGCGTCTTTTGGAAGCGCGCCACGGCACACGGGGCATTTGCGGGACTGCTTGCTGGCGTGGCGGCCGCGCTGCTCAATCACGGAACGGCACTGCCTCGGGGCGATCAGCGCGGCATCCATGGCGGATGGCTCGCAGTGGCCGATCGGCCTGCAAACGAGTTGGCGCTCGCGATCGGCACGGCGGCTTTGGCTTTCGCGGTGAGCCTGATCGTGACTATGGTTGTGAGCTTCTACACCAGGCCAAGACCGGAAACGGAACTGGCTGGGCTGATGCGCGCTGCGGAGCCGTCCAGGGGGAGTTGGTGGAAGCAGCCGGAAACGATTGCGGCTGCGCTGATTCTTCTGGCAGCGATTGCGGTCAATCTGATCTTTCTGTGAGAGGAACGAACGATCATGAAGAAGGCGGCGAAGAAGGCAAAGAGGGAACTGACCGTTCGACCGGCGGCGAAACCAGCCATCCGCTCCATTCTCGATGTGGATGTGCGCATCACGATTGGCATGTTCTTTACGCTCACGGGAACAATCCTCTCGGCGTTCGGCTACTCCACCCGCGACCGCGCCGATTTGTATGTGAAGAGCCTGGGCATCGATGCCAATCTCTGGTGCGGCCTGGTGATGCTTGTCTTTGGAATCGTGATGCTTGCCTTTGGCCGGCGCGCACAGATGAAATTGGAGCGGGCAGGAAACAGCGAGTCACTGTAGTTGGTGACTTCCCGGCATCCACGCATAAAGCGGTCCCTTCTGTTCCCTGCCTCACTGTCCCACTGCATTGAACCGCATCGTCCGGTAGTCGAACGTGTAGCTCCTGAGCTGTCCAAGGGCGTCGGCGCCGAGCACGCCGTAGACATCGTCGAGTGCGCTCGAACCGAGCGGCTCGGTCAGCACGCGGATGTAGTGCAGGTCGATGGAGGTGTTCCCGATGCGGAGCGGAACCGTCTCGGCGAGGTAGGTGGGTTGCGGTCCGGAAGACCCGCCCGGCGGCGCGTAGAGACTCACCTTCATATTGTTGAACTCGGCGGCGTGCTCGTCGAAGTAGCGCGAGGTGAGATAGGTCTGCTGCCCGCCGGCGTCGATCACGTACATGCGATCGTCGCTGAGCGCGGATGCAGCCGTGGCGCCAGCCGGCGCGGTGGGATCGGGCGGAGCGGCAGAATCCGATGCTGGCTTGCCTGTTTGCCGCACACGTTTGAGCGCAACAATCACCTGGTCGCCGTCGAGATAGAACGGCACGCCGCCGGTGAGCCGGTCGTACTTCGATGGAGGCACAATCTGCCTGGCCGGACTCACATCGATGGTCTGGTCGGTATTGACGGTGAGGCTGCCGATGGCTGCAAGCGCCGGGTAGCCCAGCACGCCCTCGACCTGGTAGCCGGAGCGCGGGAAGGAATAGTCGGCATTGTCGAAGACGAAGGCGGTCATATTGCGAATGGTGAGCCGGCCGCCGATGGTGAAGCGTGGAACCACGGTGACGTGAACTTTGATTGGCCGCCCCGTCAGCGTGTGGATCGTCGCCGTTTCGTCAGACAGTTTGAGTCCGACTTCTTTTGCCGTGGAGCGCGCGATCAGGTTGAAGGGCAGCGTAGGATCCAGCATCCAGCTGTGCGGTTCGGCATCCACGAAGACGGGAACGTCGATGAGGCCGAGTGGATCGATCGTGACCTGGAGTTCGAACGGATCGCACGGATCGACGGTCTCGGGTGGATCGTTTTCGGCGAGCGGCAGCAGCTTGAGCGGCATCTCGATCTGGTCCTGCTCGTCAGGCGTCAGTTTTGCGTGCAGGCGCGTATCGAGAGTTTCGTACGCTTTGGCGGCCTTCGCCCAGTCGCCCAGCCGCAGGTAGTCCTCTGCCAGCGCCTCACGCAGCAGCTTTTCATGGGCGGTGTCGCCGCTGGCCGTCACCCGATCGACGAGCGGCTCCAGGAGAGCAATCGACTGCTTGAGATCGTTCGAGCGATTCGCCAGCACGCCGCGATACAACTGTGCTTCCTCCGGCGGAAGCTCGTTGAGTTGCGCAGCCACACGCGTGTATTGGTGGTCGGCGAGCAGATTCTGGATGCGCGCATCGACGGTGAGGCCGCTGGATGTTCCGGTTTGCACCTGCGTTCCCGCGCCGGGCTGCTGCGGTTGCGAAGATGCGGGCTGTGCCGCGGGCGCTTGTTGCTGTGTATCCGGCTGGGCCGCGCTCTGCTGCGCCGGAGCGGGCAAAGCCGCAAACAGAACCAGCACGAACGCCAAGGCCACAGCAGCAATCGGCAGCTCGTCCCCTGGATGAACCGCCATGCGTTGCCTGCCTGTTCTGGTTTGTCCGCGAAAGGAAATCATCGCCACTTCGACGTTAACAGATTCGACCGGCGGCGGAAGTACGGCATTCACGATCATTCACGCGGTCTTTACCCAATGACCGATACACTTGAGCTAAGCGATGAAGCGCAAGACGATTGCACATTACGAGATTTTGCGGCGGCTGGGCGCGGGTGGCAGCGGCGTGGTCTACGCAGCCAACGACACGCTGCTGCAACGGCCGGTGGTGTTGAAGATGCTGCACGCCGGCGTACTCACAGCCGAGCAGATGCGGACGACGGTGCTGCGCGAGGCGCGGCTGGTGTCCGCCATCGAGCATCCCAATGTGTGCGCGATCTACGAGGTGGGCGAGAGCGGCGACGAAGCCTACATCGCCATGCAGTTTGTTCCCGGCCAGCCGCTCGACAAGCTGATCGAGCGCGGACCGGCAAGTCTGCAACTGGTGCTTTCGGTTGGCATCCAGATTGCGGACGGCCTCCAGGCGGCACATGCACTCGGCATCTTTCATCGCGACCTGAAGCCGCAGAACGTGATGTTGACGGATGGCGGCCTGGTGAAGATTCTAGACTTCGGCCTGGCGCGGCGGCTCGCGCCCGAAGATGCGCGCTTTGACCCGGCGCGTCCGGCGCTCGCCAGGGATGTCTCTGCCGCAACCACCTACACCGCGCGCGGCGGGACCATCCGCTACATGGCGCCGGAGCAGTTTGTCACCGGGCACTCCAGCGTGCAGTCGGACGTGTGGGCGCTCGGCGTCATTCTCTACGAACTGGCCAGCGGCAGACATCCGTTTGCGCGGCCCGACGCCGAGGATTTCCAGGCCATTCGCGCCATCCAGTTCCTCGATCCGCCGGATTTGAGCCAGATTGTACCGGGAATTTCGCCGGAGCTGAAGAGCGTGATTCTCGCCTGCCTCGAAAAAAATCCCGGCGCACGCACGGCTTCTGCGGCCGAGGTGCGCGAGGGGCTGAAGACCATCATGAAGGCGCTCAGCATCGAAACTGGCATGATTCCCAGCGACGTAGCGGCAAACCTGCCTGTGAATGGCCCGGAGGCGGAGAAGCGCGCCACCGGATTGCTTTCGATGCTGGCGGAACGGTTCCGCGAGTCGGCTGGCGAGCACGCGACGGAGAATTCCCTGGTAGTTCTGCCCTTCACCAATATGGGAACGGTGGAAGCGGCGCCTCTCTATGGCTATGCTCTGGCCGATGCGATCGCGGCCCGGCTGGCGCGGATTCCATCGCTCGTGGTGCGGCCATCGAGCGCGCTCATGCGACTGCCCATCGCGCAACTCGATCCGCTGGCCGTGGGGAAAAAGTTGCTGGCAAGGTTTGTGCTTGCCGGCAGCTTTGTGCGCTCAGGGAGCGGATTCGATCTGAACTGGCAACTGCTCGACGTGACCTCGCAAAGCGTGCGCACAGGCGGGTCAATTCATGTTTCGTCGCTCGATCTGATCGCCGTGCAGAGCGAAATCTCCAACGAGGTCTTTGCCACCTTGCTGGGCATGGGCCCTGCGGAGGGTATTGACGCGACGCAGGCGCATGCGGGCGCAACCTTCGCGCGGGCCGCGGCGCGCGACGGATCTCTGCCCGGACCGGTAAGCGAAAAATACTTGCAGGCACGGGCGCTGCTGAGTTCCTTCATGGCGCGCACGGGCGCGCGCGCCGATCTCGACCACGCCCATGCGCTGTTTGAGATCGTCACCGCGGCCGATCCGGCGTTTGCCGCGGGATGGGCGGGATTGGGCATTGCCGAGTTGCAGTACACCCGCCACGGCTTTGGCGGACAGATTCACGTAATGCGCGCGCGGCGCGCCTTTGACGAGGCGCTCAAGCTCGATCCGGCATCGACCGAAGCCAATCTCTACCGCATTTACATGCTGCTCTCGCGCGGCGAAAAGGAGTCGGCGCGGCACGGCATCGCCAACCTGCTCACGGCCGCGGGCAATGACTGGAACGTGCGCATGGTGGCAGGGCTCGCTCTGCGCAGCGACGGCATGTACAGCGAGGCGCTCGGCGAGTTCAGCCGCGCGCTCAAGCTGAATCCGGCCAATGCGGCGCTGCTCTACAACCATCGCGCTCGCGTGTATCACTATCAGAACCAGATCGAGTTTGCCGGCGAGGAACTGGAAAAGGGCCTGGCGCTGGAGCCGCGGCATCCGCTGCTGCGCACCTCGGCCGGTTATCAGAAGATGCGGGTGGGCAATCTGGACGCGGCCATCGAGACACTGGAAAGCGTGATCGCCGACGACCCTTCGATGCGCATCGCGGTGCCAACGCTCGCCATCTGCTACGTGCAGGCGGGCGCGCGCGATCGCGCCGCATCGCTGCTCAAGGACGAAACCCTGGCCGCGGCCGAGGCCGACAACGAAATGGCTTACCGGCTCGCGACATACTTCGCCGTCGAGGGCGACGCCAGCGAGGCGCTGCACTGGCTGCGCCGCGCCATCTATCTCGGCAACGAAAACTACCCGTGGTTCCAGAAGAATCCAGCGTGGAACAACCTGCGCACCAACGCCGACTTCGAGCGCATTCTCGAAGATCTGAAGCGGGGATTCAGGCGAAACCAGAAGACATGGAAGCGGCTGCTGGAGCAGGTGCCCGGCGAAGGGCAGCGCGCGCTATGAGGCTCTCGCGAGCGGCTTGCGTGAGCGAGATTCCGGCTGCAAGGCTGCGAGCACCGCAGCCGGATCTCTGTCGATGACTAGCAGAAATGCGCGCGCTGCGGATTCGGGCGTACGGCGTCCTCCCTCCCAATGCTTTACCGCGTCGAGACTGAAACCAAAGGTATCTGAAAATCGGGCCTGAGTCATTTTCAATCGCCGCCGGATTTTTTTTACATCAACCTTCCTGGGCAAATGAACCTTGTATCCTGCAGTTCTTCCGGCAAGATAAGCCTCGACTTCGTCCAAGCCGGTCATCAAATCCTTGAAAACACCCGCCATAAGTCACCTTCGGTAGCTTGCAAAAATCGCATCCGCGCGTTGCGCCAACTGGTTTCGCTCCTGTTTGGTCAGGTTTTCCTTTCTATTCTTTGCGTAAGCCGCAACAAGAAAAACGGGGGAATTCTCATTGCGCACGATATAGATGACTCTGGCTCCGCCGCGTTTCCCCATTCCTGCGCGTGGAAACCGGGCTTTCCTGAATCCGCCTGTGCCCTGCATGAGTTCGCCACAGTCCGGATTCGCCGCAACCATCGAGACGATGTGTTCGCGCTCTGTCTCGCTAAAAATGGCCTCGGCAGATTTGAGATAGCCGGGTGTTTCCACAACTGTCTGCACGAATATTTGTACTCCATTGGACACCTAAAGTCAAAGAATCCGCTCGTACGGCACGTATTCCGGTTCCCACACATAGTTGCGAACGATCTCGGCAAATGCCGTCTCCTCCACGGTGTCCGCGACTCCATCCGCCATGGCTTGCCGGCCCACGGATACGGCTACCGCCAGACTCACCTTGCGCGCATCGGCGATGGGCGGCAGCAGCGGCTCGGAATGATCGGCGCGCGCCGGCGACAGCGCGGCCAGAGCCTTGGCGGCAGCCATCATCATATTGTCGGTGACGCGCATGGCGCGTGAAGCGAGAATGCCCAGAGCCACGCCGGGAAAGATGAAGGAGTTATTGACCTGGGAGATGCGGACCGGTTTGCCGTTGAATTCGACCGGCGGGAACGGACTACCCGTGCCCACCAGCGCGCGGCCATCGGTCCAGCGAAGCAGATCGGCAGGCGCGGCCTCGGATTTCGATGTTGGATTTGACAACGGAAAGATAACGGGATGCGGAGTGTGGCGAGCCATCTCGCGCACAATCTCTTCGGTAAATGTTCCTGCCTGGGCGCTAACGCCGACCAGGACCGTGATGCCGGCGTTGCGCACCACGTCGAGCAGCGAAATCGCTCCGCTTTCCAGGCTTCCCGGCGTCAGTTTCCACCCCGCCAAGTCCTCTTGCTTACGCGCGAACGGCTGCTGCTCGGGACGAATCCCTTTGCCGCCCTCGACCAGCAGGCCGTAACGATTGAATCCGTAAATGCGGCTGCGCGCCTGCTGTTCGCTCAGTCCCTCTTCCTTCATGGCGGCGATCAGCAAATCGGCGATGCCAATGCCTGCCGATCCTGAGCCAAACATGGCAATCGTCTGCTCCCGCAGCGGAATGCCTGTGGCGTTAACGGCTGCAAACAGGGTTGCCGTGGTCACAGCGGCGGTCCCTTGAATGTCATCGTTAAACGTGCAGAGGCGGTTGCGATAGCGATCGAGAAGACGAGCCGCGTTCGATCCGGCGAAATCCTCCCACTGCAGAAGAATCTGGGGCCAGCGCTTCTCGACAGCTTTCACAAAGGTTTCGACAAAGTCGTCGTACTCCTCGCCGCGGATGCGTTTGTGCTGCCATCCGATGTAGATCGGATCACTGAGCAGCGCCTCATTGTCGGTGCCCACGTCGAGCAGCACGGGCAGACATTGCTCCGGCGGAATGCCGCCCAGCGCGGTGTAGAGCGCCATCTTGCCGATGGGGATGCCCATGCCGCCCGCGCCCTGATCGCCGAGACCCAGAATGCGCTCCCCGTCGCTCACCACGATGCAGCGCACGCCGTCGTACAGTGGATTGGCAAGAATCTGTTCGATGCGATCCTTGTTGGGATAGCTGAGAAAAAGTCCGCGCGGTTTGCGCCAGATCTCGCTGAATCGCTGGCACCCTTCGCCGACGGCCGGCGTGTAGACGATCGGCAGCAGATCCTCAATGTTGTGCTCGATGAGGGAATAAAACAGCGTCTCATCGTTGTCCTGCAGATCGCGCATGTTCGAGTATTTGCCGAAGGCGGTGGGCCGGCTGTCGAGGACGCGCTTGCGGCGTTCGCGCTGATCTTTCAGCGTTCCGATGTGAGGCGGCAGCAAACCATGCAGACCAAAGGCATCGCGCTCGCTTGCGGTAAATGCGGTTCCCTTGTTAAGGCGTGGATTCATGAGCAGATCGCGTCCGGACAGGCTGGTACGAATAACGGGGGCGCCGGAACGGCTCAAAACAGAAGATTCAGAACTCATTGCGTTCTCTCCTCGAAGACACTCTTCGCAATTGCGTATCCATCATAGCTCGCATACAAATGTCTTCTGTGCCGATGCGCACACCACTTCATAACGCCACGGATCGAATTATGAGACGCCAGTTATCTGAACCGGAAGAAGTTTCGTGTCACGACGGCAGGAAGATCGCCTTCCGGCGCGCTCTCGACTCTTATCGCAGGCTGTTATGCGAAGGTGAGAATCACCATCTCAGGCCGCGTCCCCAGGCGCATCGGCGGTCCCCAGCTTCCAGCGCCAGTTGACGTGTACACCTGAAGCGAGCCGTGGCGCTGCAGGCCGCTGGTAAAGCGTCCATAAACGCCGCGTGTGATCCACGTGAAGGGCAGGAACTGTCCACCATGCGTGTGCCCCGAGAGTTGGAGGTTGAAGCCGGCTTGTTCCACGGCGGGCAGGCGGGTGGGAGCGTGGTTCAGCAGAATGGCGGGCCGCGTGGGGTCGAGATTCATGCGATCGAGCGCGGCCTTCATCCGTAGAGGCGACGAACTGCTGTGGTAGTACACGCCCGCCACCTGCACGCCCTCGATCGAGACCATCTCGTCGCCGAGAACGCGAATTCCTGCGCGGGCAATGGCTTCGACATAGCGCGCTGGATCGGTAAACTCCTCGTGATTACCTGTGGAAAAGTAAATGCCGAGCGACGGCGTGAGCTGTTTGAGCGGTGCGGCCAGTCGATCAAGGTCGCCTTTTGTGCCGTCGAAGAGATCGCCGGGAAGAAAGACCACGTCGGGCTTGAATTTTGCGGCTCTGGCTGCGATGCGGCGGCAAAAACGCATGCCATTGATCGGTCCGAGGTGCAGATCGCTGAGCAGAACCGCGCGCCGGCCCTTCCATGATGTGGGAAGGTTGGGAATCGCGATGGCGACATGGCGGATGCGGAGGATCTGCGCATTGATGATGCCGTAAAGGCCGAGAAGGGCCGCAATGCCGTAGAGTATGGCGGCAAGAATCGGCCGAACTGCCCCGGGATTGACTGCAGGGTGCATCAGCCGCAGCGCAAACCAGGCCGTCCAAACCAGAAACGATGTCCAGAAAAAGAGGTTGACAAGGCCGAGCCAGAGGGACGCGAGCCAGTAAACAGCGCGAACAACGACATTCGAGAAGCGGAGCGCGAGCAGCATCGCGGCGGTGAAGCTGAAGGCCAACAGCAGCATGGCCACGCGCAGCCCGGCAGGAGGGTCGGCAATCTCACCCGGCCAGAAGGCAATCCAGGTCGTGAAAATGAACCAGTGGGCAAGAATAAGAGTGCCCTGGATGACGCCGATTGCCAGAGCAGGCCAGACCTTCAAGCGGATCTCCTCTTCTTCATCATTGCATGAGCGGCAGCCGATAGCGGCGTCAACCGTGCGTGCAACAATCTCTTCATGAGTCGCTCGGCCGGCAACGCGCTTGGGATCTACGTTTCCATTCCTTTTTGCCGGTCGAAGTGCACCTATTGCAACTTCGCGTCGGGCGTGTATCCGGTCGCGGAACACGTTCGCTATGTGGAGCGGGTAATCGCCGATCTGACCGGCGCACGCGCGTGGGCGCAGAGCGTTGGAGCCGAGCTGCCGCAGCGCGTGGACACGGTGTACCTGGGCGGGGGAACGCCATCGCTGCTCGCGCCAGATCTCGTAACGCGGCTCTTCGCAGCCCTGCGTGCGGAGTTCGATCTCGACGCGAACGCCGAAATCACCATGGAGTGCGCGCCCGGGCAGTTGGCCGCCGCGACCCTCGAAGCCATGGCCGCCGTGGGCGTGAATCGCGTAAGCCTGGGCGTGCAATCGTTCGTGGACAGCGAGGCGCACGCGAGTGGGCGGTTGCACAGCCGCACCGTTGTTGACGCAGACCTGCGGCGGCTGCGTGCGGCAGGAATTTCAAATTTGAACATCGACCTGATTGCAGGACTGGCCGGACAAACCCTCGACTCGTGGGAGGATTCGCTCGATGCGCTGCTGGCCTCCGAGATTCCGCACGCCAGCATCTACATGCTGGAGGTGGACGAGGATTCGCGGCTGGGGCGCGAGATGCTCAAGGGAGGCGTTCGTTACCACGCCGGACTGGTGCCGGGCGAAGACGCGATTGTGAAGATGTACGAGCGAGCCATCGAGCGGCTTGAGAGCGCCGGACTGCGGCAGTACGAGATTTCGAATTTTGCCGGCGCTGGAATGGATTCGCGCCATAACCTACGCTACTGGCAGCGGCGGCCGTATCTCGGCGTGGGGCTGGATGCGTCGTCCATGCTGCGCGATTCCGTAATGGCCGCTCGCGCGTCAATCGGGCAAGAGCCAGGGGCAAAGCGGAAGTGTGGAGATCTCCCATCCTTTTCGCAGGAGACGCAAAAAGGATGGAGCGCGGCTGGTTCGGTATTACGCGCGACTACGACCGAAAACCTGACGATGTACCTGACCGGCGCGGGAGCGGTCGAGATGGAGCGGCTCGCGCCCGAGCGGCAGCACGAGGAAGCGTGGTTTCTGGGGTTGCGCACAAATGCCGGCGTGGATGTTGCCGAACTGCGATCAGAGTTCGGTTCGATTCTCGTTGAACCAGCAATCAGAACAGCGCAACGGCTTGCCGGAGACGGACTGCTCATCTTCGATGGTGAAAGAGTACGGCTCACGGCGCGCGGACGGCTGATTTCAAACGAAGTTTTTCAGGAGTTTCTACTCCCTGAGATTGCGGAAATACGGCACGCCACGTAGCGATTTCTCGCGTTCTTTCGCCGCGCCCGCTTGTGGGGCTTCCGCCCCGGATTCCGGAGAGAGAATCCGGGGCCAGCTCGTCTGGCCTTTGGCTTACCAGGCGAGCAACTCATCTCCCGAGGTTGCGGAGAGAAACGTAACGGGCGACGGCGTTGGTTGCGATGGACTGCCGAAGCACTGGATCGATTCGGGGCCGGAGGCCTTGGACAGCTCCAGCGCCCTTTCGGCCTCGCGCAGCACCACCACCGGCGAGCGGCCGTGGCTCACGGCAACGCCGAAACAGGCTGAGAGCCGGATGCTTTCGCCGGCTACGTGGAAGGGCTTGGAAAACACCTCAACGCGCAACCGCTCGGTGAGAGCCATGGCATTGGCCGCAGTACAGGAAGGCAATGCGACCAGGAACTCGTCCATGCCCGGCCGGCCCAGCACATCATAGCTGCGCAACAGGGCCGCGGTGCGGGTGGCCGTCTGGCAAAGCAGTTCGTCGCAGGCATCCACGCCGAGCCGCGAATTCCAGTGGCCGAAATCGTCGATATCGAAGAGCACCAGGCACATCGGGCTGCCATTGCGCTGCACCCGATCGGTCTCGCGAAAGAGCATGGCCAGCAGGGCTTCGCGATTATAGACACCGGTCAGGCGATCGAGCTGGGCACTGCGCAGAACCATATCGCGCAGGGAGTCCAGCTCATGCGCCATGCGCTGATTGCGCAGCACCATGTCCAGACGCAACTGCCAATAAGTGGACTCGGCTGAACGCGGAATAAGTTCGTCGATTGCGCCCTCGGCAAGCCGATCGATCCAATCCTGCGTCACACGATCGGCGATGAGCACGATGGGAAGGCAGGATTTCTCCGTCCTGGCGCGCAGAGCGGCCAACAACTGCCCCATGACCATGCTGGGGGGCATGCCGGGCAGATCGACGTCGAGAAGAATCAGGAGGGGGGGATGAGGGCCAGAGATTGAAGCCAGCGCGGCCTCCGCGGAGAGGACGACATCGATACGCGCTCCTGCGGCGAGCAGCGCAGGCTCAATGACGGCGAGCAGGTTCGTATCCGCCGATGCGAGGAGAAAGATCGGTTGAGCGTGCATCCAGAGGTAACTCCTGCCGGATGTATCGACACACATTAGGAAAAATTTAGAGTTTCACGGAAAGATTGTTAAGCCGGCTGGATGACCTTCGTGCAGGTCCGGGCACTCCAAGGCGTCCTGTCCCGGCGAGGACAATGCTCGTGCTCCGTGTGGCGCATTGGCGTGTCCTCTCCCACCCTTTTTCCGCTAACAGCGCGGAAAAAGGATGGGGCACGGGTGGAAAAAGGGCGCACTGGTGGAAAAAGGATAGGGCACGGCGGGAAAAGGATGGGAACACCGGGATCGGGTTGTGGAACTAATCCACGAAGTCGACCTTGGGCGCGATGGGGATCACACCGCGTTCGTGGCCGAGATCCAGCAGCTTGCGGATGGCCTCGCGGCCGTCGGCGCCGTAGTCAAGCGTACGCTCGTTGACATACATACTGACGAATTTGCTGGCCAGGCCGGTGTCCAGGTCGCGCGCAAACTGCATGGCGTATTCCAGCGCCTCCTCGCGATGGTCGAGGGCGTGGTTGATGGAGTCGCGCAACGCCTTGGAGATGATTTTGTGCGCTTCCGCGCCGAGCGAACGCCGGATGGCGTTGCCGCCCAGAGGCAACACAAGACCGGTGGTTTCGCGCCACCACACGCCTAGATCGATGATCTTGTGGAGGCCGTTCGTCGTGTAGGTAAGCTGTCCCTCGTGGATGATGAGGCCCGCATCGTACTTGCCGGCCAGAATCTCAGGAATGATCTGGTCGAAGGGAACGATCTGGGTTTCAATCTTCGGGTTGAAGATCTTCAGAGCCAGATAGGCCGTGGTGAGCGTGCCGGGAATGGCCACGCGGATGCGGTCGAGTTCGCCCGGTTCCATCTTGCGGTTGGAGACAACCATGGGCCCGTAGCCCTCACCCACGCTGCCCCCGCAGCCCATGAGCGTGTAGTTTTCCTGCACATAGGGATACGCGTGAAAGCTGATGGCGCTCACGTCGTAGAATGCCTCGTCGCGGGCTCGGCGGTTAAGGGTCTCGATGTCGCAAAGCGTATGCGTGAAGCGATAGCCGGGCACGCGAACTTTATTTGTCGCCAGCCCGTAGAACATGAAAGCGTCGTCGGAGTCTGGACTGTGCGCGATGGAGATTTCCTTGACGGCGGGACTGGCTACAGGGCTTGCAGTTTCAGGTGTTTGTGTGCTCACGGCAGGCAAAATTCCTTTCAGCAAAAAAATATCTTTGATCCCCTGTAAGTTAGATGCAGCATCGACGATCTCGAATCGTCCGCATCCTCTTCTCGTTTCCCGATGATGTTCAATCGTGGGGCAAATCAGGGTTCCACTTCGAGATCGGGCTCCTCTGCCGAATCAACCGCGACAGGCGCCTCGTTGTCACGCCCAAGCCGCTGTTTCCAGATGTGATATGCCACGCCAGCGGCCGCAATAAGCAGCGCTGCGAGCGAGACGAGCAGAACGATGAGGAGCCAACGCATGAGGCAAACTTCTCAAAGAATACCAGAGTGCGCACCGGCAGGTATCCACACTATGGCGCGCCGTGCGCAATCGCACGGCTCAGACTAATCTGCCCTCGGGCTCACGCAGGCTGGCTTGAAGCCACGCAAGATAGGCATGGCTGCCCGCTTCGACCGGAAGCACCAGAAACTCCGGCGTCTCATAGCTGTGGAGATCGTGAAGCCGGGCTTCCAGTGCGGCCAGCCGTCCGGCAACCGTCTTGAGCAGAAGCACGCACTCGTCGGAAGTCTCAATCTGGCTCTGCCAGTGATAGATCGAATGCGCGGCCGGCAGCAGCGTGGCGCATGCGGCCAGACGATCCTCGACGAGCGTACGGCCCAGCCGCGCCGCTTCCTCGGCGTTGGCGGCGGTTGTCAAAACAATACGAGCGAACGATGTGGCGTCTAGCATAAGCACCCTCCGGATGAAGACTACGCTCTCAACAGCGTACGTCCGAATCGGGCCAGACGGCGAACCCGGCTGAAATCCTCACGCACAAATGCAACATAGCTTGCCGATCCGGGCGCGGTATTGCAGGATTGAATTGGAAGCAAATTGCAGCAAGGCGGAGAAAACGCGATGGTGACAGCGATTAAATTTGGCACTTCGGGTTGGCGGGCGATTGTAGCGGACGAGTTTACGACAGCGAATATCCGGCTGGCAGTGGGCGGCATTGCCGCATACGTTAAGACAATGCCTGCTCCGCATCGCGTTCTGGTAGGCCGCGATGCGCGGTTTCTGGGCGAGAGCTTTGTGGCCGAGGCGGCCAAAGTCCTGGACGGCGCGGGCGTTACGCCGATTGTGATTCCCGAGGCCGCGGCCACGCCTGCCATCGCATACGCAGTGCGCACGCTCAAGACATGCGGCGCCATCAACTTCACCGCGTCGCACAATCCGCCGGAGTACAACGGCATCAAGTACTCCACGCCCGATGGCGCACCCGCCCTGCCTGAGGCGACCAGGCAGATTGAGGCCGCGGCAGCAAAGCTCGCCGCCAGTGGAGCCGGCGTTCCAATGTCCTCCGCCGAAAAATTCGAGACGGCCGACGTCAAGCCCGCGTTCCTCAAGCGGTTGACCGAGCTGATCGATCTCAAAGCTATCGCCAAGGCGGGCATCAAAGTGGTCTACGACCCGTTCTGGGGCGCGGGACGCGGCTATGCCTCCGACTTGCTGCGCGAGTACGGTGTGACGGTGGAGTGCGTACACGACTACCGCGACGTGCTCTTTGGCGGCCACGCGCCGGAGCCTTCCGACGAATTGCTTGCCGACGCCAAGAAAAAGATGCAAGAGATCGGCGCCTCGCTGGCCATCGCCACCGACGGCGATGCGGATCGCTTCGGGGTGGTCGATGGTGACGGAAGCTTCATCCAGCCGAACTACATCATCGCGCTGCTCTTTGACTATCTGGTGGAGACGCGCGGCTGGAAGAACGGCGTGGCCAAGAGCGTGGCGACCACCAACCTCATCAACGCTCTGGCCGACTACCACAAGGTGCCCCTCTACGAGACTCCGGTCGGCTTCAAGTACATCGGCGAGCTGATCAACCAGGACAAGATCGCCATCGGCGGCGAAGAATCAGCGGGGCTGACCATCCGCGGCCATGTGCCGGAGAAGGACGGCGTTCTGGCCGGGCTGCTGGTCGCCGAGATGGTAGCCACTCGCGGCGCCAGCCTCGGCGCACAATTGAAGGCACTTTTTGCCAAGGTTGGTTCCTTCTACCCAGTTCGGGAGAACTTTCACTTGACCGCGGAGCAGAAAGCCGCGTTCACTGAGAAATTGAAGGCAGACCCCAGCGAACTGGGAGGGCATAAAGTTGTTAACGTGGTGCGCACCGACGGGCTGAAGCTGATCCTCGACGACGGCTCGTGGGTCTGCTACCGGCTTTCCGGAACGGAACCGGTGGTACGCGCCTATAGCGAAGCGCGCAACGAGAACGAGGTGCAGGCCCTGCGCTCGGCGGCCGAAAAATTCGTTCTCGGCTAGAACAAGCCGGGAGAGAGCGGAGTGAGTGTCCTGACTCAGAAGTTCTTTGAACCACGAATTTGTCATCCTGAGCGCAGCACCCCCCAAATAGAAGGATTGTGATTCAATGGCGCAACAGACCGCGCAAACAGAAAAGACGGCAGCCAGCAAGCCCCCGTCGTCGCTTGGCAAGCGTGCCGCAGCCTGGGCGCAAAGGCTCTGGCAGCCGGCAGGAACCGTGCTCGCCATTAGCCTGACGCTGCTCGTGACCTGGCACGTAGTCTATGGAAAGCACGGTCTCTCGGTCTGGCAGCATAAACGCACCGAAGATCGCCACCTACAGCAGCAGATCAAAGACCTGCAACAGGAAAACGCGCAGATGCGCCAGCAGATTCAGCGGCTCCAAACGGATCCGGACGAAATTGAACGCGAGGCGCGGGAGAAGTTGCACTACGCCAAGCCCGGCGAAGTGATCTACAGGCTCCCCGCGCAGCCACAACCGACGAAGTAGCTCCCTTCCTGTCTTTAGAAATCGATGTGCGCACGCACCGTTGAGACGTACACCGGGCCGCGGTCGCGATTATAGCCAGGATCGGCGATCTCGGTTCCGCCCAGCATGCCGTAGAACCCGCGCCATACGTGTGCGTTGTAGTACCACTCGAGAATATTCTCGCGGCCGTAATTCAGGTTGCCATCGCCCAGCAGAAAGCCGAGCCCGCCGTAGTGCAGGTAATTCTGGTGATCGCGCTTGATGGCGTTCGACACGAAGGCCACGCCGGCCTTGTCGTTAGGGCGATGCCAGTCGTGGCCGTTGTAGTCGCCGCCGAAGAGAACCGTCTGCGCAACCTCGGTGTACGCAAAGGATTCATTGCGATCGTCGTTCCAGCCAAAGCGCCCGAAGAGCCGCAGGCTGTCTGTAACTTCCTGTTCCGTGTTGAATCCGAAGCCGTATTTCACCGCGCCGAAGCGTTCGGTTGCAATAATGCTCGGCCTGGCGATCCTGCCGGCCAGATACTGCTCGACCGACGCGCGGTAGTTGCCCATATGCGCATGGTTGACGTAGCTCAAAATGCGTATTGCGCCTTCGCGTTTCGACTTCACGAAGGGAGCCAGCAGCCCCTTGCGCAACTCGAACTCTCCGTTCTGTCCGTTGGCGCGGCTGAAAGCCCAATCGAGGTCCATGCCGTTGGCCACCGTGGGCATGGCGGCGATGGAGTACCGCGCCGACCACACCGCGTCGTCGTACTCCAGAACGCCGGCGACCGTATAGCCGCGCGTATCGGCCGCATAGTCCCAGGCGCCATTGTTGTCGATCGTCCAGTTGGTGAACTGCAAATGACTGTCGGAGCCGACGGCGTTCACATCGAAGGTGTCGGGAAGCGTCATCTTGCCGATGCGGATCTCGAACCGCCGCGCGGGCACTTTGGCCGCGAGCGCCAGCGGCCCGCGATCCTGATCGACCATCTCGTCCGTCAGGCCGATGATCTGGTGGATCTCGCCGCGCGCAAGATAGGGCGTACTGCTCAGATTGGGATTGCGCACCACATCGAGATTGGTCGCGCCGGCCAGTCCCAGCGCCTCGGAGATGCCGCGCCCTCCCGCGTTCTCGAAGTCGACAATCAGGTCGGTGTTGTACCGCGAGTTCGGGCGTATCTGGTAGCCGAGATAGAGCGTCGCCACCTCGGAGGCTTTGGTCTCCAAATCGTCGATGAGGCTGTTGGTTCCCTGGTAGGGCGAATGAAAATGACCGTGAGCCTGAAAGATGCTGTTGGCCTGGCCCGAGACCCAGTAGCGCGCGCTCGCCGAGTGTGGCGCCATGGTTAGAGCGGGTTCTGTCTCCGCCTGCCGGTCGCCGGCTGCGTCGCCTTTAGGGCCGTCAGCGCCTGTGGCCGCAGAATAGTCTGCCGGCAAAGGCTGGTACGCAAGGTCGAACAACCCCTTCGATTTATATTGCTCCTCCGGCTGCAACCGCGGCACTGGCGCCGATGGCAGGCGGGAAGTCGACTGCGCAACACCGCAAATGCCCGTGAGCAGAAAGGTGCAAGCCAAGCCGGCTGCCGCCGAAGCGAACGGATTGGGGTTGCGAAACGGCATAGAATAGAGAAGGAGTAACTATACCCCTACTGGGTTGATACCATACCCCGGGTGGGTATTGTCAAGTTGAGAGGTCAAACCATGCCGCATCGCGAACGGGAAAAAACGAAACTGCTGCAGCGGGTAAAAAAGCTCAGCGGCCAACTGGATGCCGTAGAGCGCTCGCTCTCGGGCGATGAGGACTGCGGCGATCAACTGATGCTGCTGGCCGCGGTGCGCGGCGGCATCAACAGCCTGATGGCCGAGGTGCTTGAGACCCACATTCGCTTCCATCTGGTTGACGGAGCCAAGGAGCAGATTGCTCCGGATCTCGCCGAAGACCTGATCGACCTGGTGCGCGCCTATCTGAAATAAATCGACTCGCCACATGGAGATCCATATCAATACGGCGCACTGTGCGTGCACCGCAAGGCATCGCTTCGTTCTCCATCGTAGCGGGTCAGCCGCGCCGCAAATGTGAACGCCGGTTGAAAGTTCCGGCGCCGCAGAATGCGGCAAGAATTCCGAAGCGGGCAGCCGGGAGCGTCCAGTTTCAAGCTGGAACAAGAAACTGCAAGCTACCGGCTGCAGGCGGTCAACTGCCTTCTCTCAGCAACTGAACCCGGCTTTGGCCAGCGTCTCTTTGAGTCCCTTCATGCTTGCGCGGGTCGAGGCTTCAGAGACGCTCATCGTGGACCCCGCCGGCGGCACGCCGCCATGCCAGTGCGTCTCCAGGCTGACGGCGTAGTGGTAACCGTCGCGATTGAGAGCACGGAACTGGCCCACCCAGTCGATCATTCCGCCGCCCACCGGCGCCCATGCAAACTTGCCATCGGGCTTGCGAATCGTATCCTTGCAATGGCAATGGCCGATGCGATGCACGGGCAGCAGATTGTAGTCGTCCGGATAAGGCGTGTCTCCAGGGAATGTCGCGGAGTTGCCAGGATCCCAGTTGAGCATAAAGTTAGGCTCGGTGATCGCGGCCATCGTCTCCGCGGCCTCTTTTCCGCTGCCGGTGTTGCAGGCCATCTCGTTCTCGAGCAGCAGGATCAGATTGTGCTTGGCGCAGGTGCGCGCCGCCTCGCGCAGTTTGTCGTTGATCGCCGAGCGATAGGGCTTGGGATCCTCAAGCCGCCAGAAGTCGAAGCAGCGAATACGGTCAGTCTGAAAGGCCTTGCAAAGATCGATCGATCGCTCCAGCACGGTGTCCTGCTGTTTGAAGTCGAAGCTCGCATGAAACTCGTCACGGTGCGGGCCCACCTTCGACATGGGCGCGCCCGGCCAGTGAACTTTGAAGAGCGGACTGGCGATGTCCGTCACGCGCAACTTGTACTTTGCCAGGATTTTCTGCGCGCGAGCGATCTCGTCATCCTTCAGGTCGGTCGCGTTTTTGCCCCACATGCCGCGTATCTCGATCCAGTGCAGACCGAAGTCGTTGGCTGCCACCGAGCAGGCATGATCGAAGTCCTGGGAAATCTCATCGTTGATGACGGAAAGACGAAATGGACACGTGGAAGCAGACTGAGCCGTGCGTGCTCCAGCAGCCAGCGCAGCCGCGGCGCCTGCCCCATAGACAAATTCCCTTCGAGTAATCGACATACAGTCTCTCCTGAAAAGCGTCTTAAGTCCTATTGGTGCGGATACTGCTTCGTTTGGCCCGTGCGCGTGTTGGTCACGGAAAAGCTTCCGTCACGCAGGGCAACAACCTTCAGCGTATGGCCGTCGCCGTCCCCCTTTGGATTGGCAATCAGCGCTTCGGGGCTGTTGTGCGCGGCGTCGGAGTCTTCGGCCGTATGCAGTTGCCACAGGTCGACGATGCGCGGACTGGTGTGCACGATCTCCCACGCCGCCGGTTTGCCGGCCTTGTGCGCTCCGTTGTTCATAATGGCCACCCGCGGAGCGATCGCGTAGACGATAGCGCGCGAGTTCGACCAATCCATGCCGTGATGCGTAACGAGATAGAGATCGACCTTCCCGATGGGATTTGCCGGACAGACCAGTGCCACTTCCTTCTTGCCGGTCAGATCGCCAAGATCGAGAAATTTGAACTTGCCGAAGGTCACGAGAATACCGGCCGAACGCGCGTTTTCCGTGGGATCGTCGGGCCATGAATGTTCGCTGGCGCACCAGGGATTGGGCACAGGCTTGATCCCGGGAACCGCGGAGATGTGCTGCCCGTCGGCGGTAAGAGCCACCACGTTCAGACCCTTGATGGGGATGGTGTCGCCGGGATGCACAATGCGGCGGGGATGGCCGGCGATGGCCTTCAGGTAGTTTGCGTAGTTGGTGCGCGTAGCGTCCGAATCTTCGCGGTTCTCGCCGTGGTCTAGGAACTCGCCTACCTTCACGCGCTTGACCAGGTTAGGCACGCCGCCCACGTGGTCGTCGTGGAAGTGCGTGATGAGCACGTAATCGATGCGCGTGATGCCGGCCTCGTGCATGGCTGCGGCAATCCGCTCCGCGTCGCGGCCGTCGTGGTCCTGCCAGCCGGTATCGACCAGCAGCGATTGACCGGAGGGCGCGACCAGCAGTGTCGATTGTCCGCCTTCGACATCGATCGACTCGATCAGCAACTTGCCTTGCGGCGTGGCAGCCGTCGCTTGCGCGTGCAGCAACGCAAAGACACCGAACAACATGCCAACAGCGAGCAAAACAGAGAAGGCGCGCACCAGCCGGACGAACCGGCGGCAAGACATGGACTGCAAGCGGAAGGAATTAATGGTTTTCATCTGCGCAGAAAGTGTACTCTCTCCCACGAATTCCGCAAAATAGAAAATCCCGCATGCGCCGAGACAAACAGTCTTCGCCTGATAAAATAAAGGTAGCAACGCTGTGCGGCTGCACGGCAGCTTACTTTCCTCACCGATCCGAGGGCCCGCGCGGCCAAATCCGCTAGAGAAGGAAATCTTTACTTTTGAGCCAGACGATACGCAATATCGCCATCATCGCCCATGTTGACCATGGCAAGACCACCCTCGTCGACGCCATGCTGCGCCAGGCCGGCACCTTCCGCGCCAACGAACAGGTGGCCGAGCGCGTGATGGACTCGAACGAACTTGAACGCGAGCGCGGCATTACGATTCTCGCCAAGAACACGGCCATCAACTACGGCGGCGGCAAGATCAATATCGTCGACACGCCTGGCCACGCCGACTTTGGCGGCGAAGTGGAGCGCGCGCTGAAGATGGTCGATGGAGTGATGCTGCTGGTGGACGCGGCCGAGGGCCCGCTGCCGCAGACGCGCTACGTGCTCTCGAAGGCGCTTGAAGCCAAGCTGCCGCCGATCGTAGTCATCAACAAAATCGACCGGCCCGACGCGCGTCCGCAGGAAGTGCTGAACGAAATTTACGATCTTTTCATCGATCTCGACGCCGATGAATCGCTGCTCGATTTTCCCGTGCTCTACGCGGTGGCAAAGGCAGGCACGGCAACCATCGATCCCGCAAGGCCCGGCACGGATTTGCAGCCGCTCTTCGAGGCCATCGTCAACACCATCCCCGAGGCCACCGGCGACGCCGCGGGCGCATTGCAGATCCTCGTTACCAACCTCGACTACTCCGACTACTTCGGCCGTATCGCCATCTGCCGCGTCTTCCAGGGCACGCTGCATGTGGGCGATGAGGTGAACATCTCGCGCCGCGACGGCTCGCTCTACAAAACGAAGATTACCAAGCTGTTCACCTTCGCCGGTCTCAAGCGCACGGAGATTGAAGAGACCACAATGGGCGACATTGTGGCCGTCGCCGGCGTCGAGGGCATCACCATCGGCGAAACCATCACCAGCGTCGAAAATCCAGCGCCGCTGCCGCTGATCGTCATCGACGAGCCGACCATCGCCATCCAGTTCAACGTGAACACCTCGCCCTTCGCCGGCCGCGAAGGCCAGTACGTCACCAGCCGCAATCTGCGCGAGCGCCTCGAAAAAGAGCTGCTCACCAACGTTTCCATTCGCGTGGAAGACACTGGATCGCCCGACGCCTTCAAAGTGCTCGGCCGCGGCGAGCTGCAACTTGCGATTCTGATCGAGATGATGCGCCGCGAAGGCTACGAGCTGATGGCCGGCCGGCCGGAGATTGTGACGCGCATGGTAGACGGCGTGCGCATGGAGCCGGTCGAGCACCTCACCATCGACATCCCCGAGCAGTACACCGGCGTGGTGATCGAAAAACTCGGCCCGCGCAAGGGCGAGATGACCAAGATGCACAATCACGGCTCGGGTCGCGTGCGGCTGGAGTTCCGCGTGCCCAGCCGCGGGCTGATCGGCCTGCGCTCGGAGATGCTCACTGAAACGCGCGGCACCATCGTGATGAATTCGCTCTTCGACGGCTACATCCCCTACCAGGGCGAGATTCCGCAGCGGCCCACGGGCGCGCTCATCGCCGACCGGCAGGGGCCGACGACGACCTACGCGCTCAACGGCCTGCAGGAGCGCGGCATTCTCTTTGTCGGTCCCGGCGTCGAAGTTTACGAGGGCATGATTGTCGGAGAACACTCGCGCGACAACGATCTGGATGTGAACGTGGTGCGCGAAAAGAAGATGACCAACATGCGCGCCTCGACCGCCGACGATGCCATCCGCCTTGTTCCCTACACCACGCTCAATTTGGAGCAGGCCATCGAGTTCATCGCCGACGACGAGTTCGTGGAGGTCACGCCGAAGTCGCTGCGCCTGCGCAAGAAGATCCTGCAGCAGAACAAGCGGCCCAAGCGTTGGGAGAAGGCCGCAATCGCTGCCGGCGAGCAATAGCTGCGGCAGGATAGAGGGTCAGGCTCTGTAGCGCCGGGCCCCAGCCCGGTTGTCGCGCGGGCCTCCAGACCCGCGCGATGTTCTACACAGCCTAAATCCGTCGCTTCGCCTCCAGCACCCGCTCCAGCGCCTCTTCGGCCGTCGTACCCACCGCCGACAAGTGCCCCATCTTCCGCCCCGCGCGCGGCGTATGCTTCTCGTACAAATGCAATCGCACACCGGGCACTGCGAGCGCGGCGGCAAAGTTTGGTTCGTCGTCGAGCCATAGATCGCCGAGCAAATTTGATATCGCGCACGGCGCAATCAGTTCTGTCGAGCCCAGCGGCAGATTACACACCGCGCGCACCAGTTGCTCGAACTGGCTGGTCGCGCAGCCGCGCTCGCTCTGGTGGTAGCTGTTGTGCGGACGCGGCGCAAGCTCGTTGACGAAGAGCTCACCCGCACGCGTAACAAAGAGTTCGGCGCAGAGCAGGCCGACGAGGCCGAGTTTCGCCACCATCTCCGCGGCAAGGGCCTCAGCGCGGGCTTCCATCTCCGGCGCAACGCCGGCCGGCAACACGCTCCAGGCCAGAATCTGATTTTCGTGATGATTGCGCGCGGCCGGGAAAGCGCGCACTTCGCCCGACGGACTGCGCGCGGCCATCACGCTGATTTCGCAGGCGAGATCGAGGGCCCTTTCAACAACCACGGGACGCTCGCCCAGCGCGCGCCATGCAACACCGAGATCGGCGCCGTCATTCGGCTGGATGCGCACCTGGCCGCGTCCGTCGTAGCCGCCGCGGCCGGTCTTTACGAACAGGTTGTCACCCAGCTCGGCCACTGCTCCGCGCAACTCGGCTTCGCTTCGCACCACGCGAAACGGGCCGACAGGGAAACCTTTCTCGACGAGCCATGGTTTCTGCAATGTCTTGTCTTGAATGATGCGAACCGACTCGGCGCCGGGCCGCAGCGGCGCCAGGCTCTCAACCACGCGCAGCGCGTCGATGCCAATCTGCTCAATCTCGAGCGTGACCACATCGGCGCCCGTGGCCAGCCGTCGCGCCGCGTCCACATCGTCCCAGCGGCCCACAATGGTCTCATCGACGACAAAGCTCGCCGGGCAGGCTGCCTCGGGGTCCATCACGCGCACGCGATACCCCATGGCACGCGCGGCCATCGCCGTCATGCGGCCCAATTGGCCGCCGCCAAGAATGGCGAGCAAAGTCTTTTCTGGTTTCAGAACAGAAGAGCCTGTCACTTCAACGGTTCCTCGCCCAGTGTCTGGTCGAGCACTTCCTGGGTGCGCGCGGCGCGCCAGGCACTCAATCGCTCGTAGAGCGCCGCATCGGTCGCGGCCAGAATCTCCGCGGCAAACAGTCCTGCGTTGGCCGCACCAGCCTTGCCGATGGCCAAAGTTGCCACGGGAACGCCCTTGGGCATCTGCACGATCGAGAGCAGCGAATCGAGGCCATTCAGTTGCGTTGCGGAAACAGGCACGCCAAGCACGGGAACCAGAGTCTTCGCCGCCAGCATGCCGGGCAGATGCGCCGCGCCGCCAGCCCCGGCGATGATCGCGCGCAGGCCGCGCTCACGCGCCGTCTCCGCGTAGCGGAAAAGCCAATCGGGCGTGCGGTGCGCGCTCACAATGCGCGCTTCATGAGGAATTTCGAGGATGGTCAGAATCTCCACGGCTGGCGAGAGCGTCTCGTAGTCGCTCTTGCTGCCCATCACAACGCCGACCAGCGGTTGTTGGCTCATGGGGAGATTATACGAAGATTCGCTTCGCTTGAACGCCATTTAGTGCCGGCGCCACGCCTCCACGGCAACCTCGAGCACGGCGAACACCACGCTGACCGCGGCTAGAAATCCTTTGGCGCGCTGCCAGTTCTGCTCGTGACGGTCCATGCGCCGCTCCAGATCGCCCAGGCGCCCGCCGTTGCCATCGCCCATCAGGCCGTTCATCTGCGACTTCAACACACTCAGATCGCTGAGCACCTGGGCTTCAAATTCATTCATCATGCGCATGTGCACTCCCGTGCAGGTTTCAGGGATCAGAAGTCAGAAATCACTCAACCGCAAGCCCGCCCGCTAACCTGCCGACTTGCTGACCTGCTGATTCGCTCATGATCACAGCGGCAAATTGATATACAGCGCCGCGGAAAACTCCGAGTAATTCGGTGGCGTTGAGCTGTCATACATCCGGATATAGAACCGGTCGCTTGCCGAGACCCGCGTGAACGTAAGCGTCTGCCCGGAACCGCGCAGCACCAGCGTCGGATCTTCGCCGGCCTGGAACGAGTAGTCGCGCAGGCGAACCTCGAAGCCACCGCCGGCAGGCGGCGCAACGCCCGTATTCACCGTCACCGTACTGCCGCTGAGCGCCGTCACGGAGAGATTGTTCAGGTTCGCGAGACAGGTGGGATTTACCGGAGCTGGAAGCCATGTCTTGACCGGCACCACACTGCTGGTTTTGATCGCCAGGTCGTCGGCCCAGTCGTTTGCAAAAGCGATCTCATAGTCCACAAGATCGGGCGAGCTCGCGCCATAACTCAACTTGACCGCGCGCACCACCACCTGCGCGTCGAGATTCGTTGAAGGCGCGTTGAGAAGCAGCGCATCGCCCGGCCACACGTCGCTGGCAAAGCTGGTGCGGTTCCCCTTGTACGTCCCGCTCCACAGCGCACTCACGCTGGCCGCGGCCTGCGCCATCACCTGCGCCGCATTACGGCAGTCTTCCGAACTGCGCGCCGGCGGCCTGGTCACTGATCCAATCCACGCCGCCGACCACGGCGATCCCGCCTGCTCGAGCGCCTGCTGGCTGGCGGTGTTCACGGCACGTCCCACGGCACGCCGGATGGTGCGGTAATTCACCGCAATCTGCTCACCCGCAATCGGCGTGTATCCGGTGTAGAAGATGAGCCTGCCCGTGCGCTCGACGTAGCATTCGCCTGCCACCTCCGTCGGGCCGATACACCGCGTGTAAGCGCCGCTGCTGGGCGGCGTGCTCACCACCCAGCCCGATCCCATGTCGGTCAGATGAATGGCGCGGATCGTGCCCGTCATATCAATGCTGCTGACCGGAATCAGATTGCAAGGCGCGGGAAGATTCGCGATTCCGCCGTCGTAAAGCGTGACAGGCGTCGCGCCAACACCGTTGACGAACTCCTGCACCTCCATCTGAATCTTGCCCGGAGCCATCACCCATGCGCCGCCCGCGCCGATCAGTCCGTTGTCTCCGTAGGAGTAGAACATCGCCCCGGCACGATTGCTCTCCGGGCAATGAATGCGGATGCGCAGCGTGTACTCATTGGCGGAATTCACCGCAAAGGTGGAACCCGCTGCCGATCCCATAATGATCGGTTGCAGCGTCACGTCCCCTGTGCCTTGCTGCGCCGCAGCCTGGAAGCCCACAGCACAATCGGCCGCAGCCGACAATCCGTTGAAGAATCCTCCCAGAATGCCCGTGCTTCCCGAGGCAAGCGTCACGCCAACCAGTTCGAGCAGCAGCGTGCCGCCCATCTCGATGGGATTGAGCCAGGCAAGCGTGGTCTGCCCGTCGTAGCCGTTACCGCCGTTGACGGTGAGGCCGTTGGCGCCCAGGCCAAAGTAACTTTCTCCGTTGACCGACCAAAGCACCGGATTGATCCCCGGACCGTTGAACAGCTCGAAGATCAGGGTCGTTCTCGATGCGGGTTGAAAGTACGGATCTTCCGACAGAACAAAATGCGTTGTCGCTCCGTCGCCCAGAAAATACTCCGTCACATAGACCACAGGCTCTTCTTCGCCACACACCGTAACATCGTTCGCCAGCCCGCGCTTCACGCCACTGGTGAGCGAAAGGTCAGCAAGATTCAGACTGCCGTCGGTCTCGTTGAGCGTATGCACCGTCGACTGCACGGAGTTGAGCAGGACCGCGCCATTGAGCGCGCGATAAGCAGCCCGCGCCATGCCTGTAGCCTCTCCCGCGCTCCTGCTCCAGCTCGCGCCATGCTCGGGAGCAAAGCTGCCAAGCGGCGTTCCGAGAGTGAGCCCCGTGGATGAAAGCGCCGCCGAGCCAGACTCCTCAATGAGCAGTGCCAGCACCTGGCCTGCGGTCAGGTTGCTGAGGCTGATGTTCGGCGGCATCAGCGCCAGGTCGAGCAGCCACTCGTCGCTCACGGCCTGAATCGCCGTGCGATAGCGCGGACCTTCAATGCCCATCCCCGCATACTCCGGCAGCGGACTCACCGCGATATAGCCCGTGAAATATTGCGTGCCGTCGTCGCCCGTCACCGCGAGCGTCTGAAAACGGGCAGGCGCGGCCAGGCTGCCGTTGGCGGGAAGACTTAGCCAAAGCTGGCAGATGGATGGCTCGTTGATCTTCCGCTCGATCGTCAACGGACACACGGCATCGAGCGCCACCGTGTAGTCCTGCCCTTGGATCGTAATCTTCATTGTGTTTCTCGCGAATCGTGGTCAGTGGTTAGTGGCGGGATGTTTTCGCAACCCCGCAGTTCTGAAGTTCCGTAGTCCCAATCCCCTGCCTTCTCAAACCAGCGCATTCGGCGCCGGCACAAAGCTCCGGTAGCAAACCACCCGCTCCCCATCGAGGGGATCCGTCACCGGCAGCGCCATAAACTGCGCCTTGAGCAGGACGCGCGACTGACCATTGATGGAGTTTCCTGATGCCTGCTTCACCGGGACAGAGCGGTGAACCGCATTCTGCGTGCTGCGCCTTCCTGCTGCCTGTAACAGTTGAGCTACATGCACCGCCGCCCTGCCGTCGGCATTGCGGCGCGAAAAGGCTGCCCGTTCGTCGAGCGGAAACACTGCTTCTTCCGCGCTGATTGCCGGCTGCAAGCGTGGATAGTGGAAGAAGATTCGTTCTCCCTGGCTGCCCTGCATTACAAACAATGCGGACCACTCCTGGTAGAAGCTGCCGCCTTCACGATCGACAAAGCCCGCGACCGCCTGTATCTTTGCGCCCGTGGCCGGCGCGCCTCCAGGCAGCGGAGAAGCCAGCGTCAAGCCGCTGGAGCTGGCTTCGGCCACCAGCGCCACATTGAAGGTCACGCGCCGGATGTAATCCACATCCGTCAGCGCCCCCCTTACATACGCGCCTGCCACCGGACTGCCCACATAGCCCGTCTGACCCGTGTAATCCACATCCACCGCAACAATCGAGCCCGCCGTGAACTTGGCTGCGTCCGACGACGCAAGCAATATTGATGTGCTGGTCGAACCGCTCTGCGGCACGACTGCTGTTACAGCCTGCGCTCCGTCGGCCGCTGTCGCGGCGCCGCTTGCCGCTGCCAGCACGTTCATATGCTGCGAGCCGGTCGCCAGCGCCATCGTCAGCTTGGTCCAGCTCAAAAACTCCAGGCTCACTAGCGCCTCAAGCGTCTGCCGCACCTGTTCGAGAGCCGCAGCGGGAATGCCCGTAAGCAGAGGCGCCGACTGGCTCTGCGATGTGCGCACGAAATTTTGGATCCATCCCAGGTCGATCCACGGCGCGGGCGGCGCATCCAGATTCAACCCACTCTGCTGTGATGGATCGAAAAGCACGGGCGTCTGCGCGGCTCGATTCACGGGCGCAAAATAGGCGCGCACCCGCCGCGCCACCGGCGCCGGAGCGGAAAACCATGTTGCTGTCATCACGAATTCCTCTGAAGATTGGGTTTCAGGTCGCGGGTTTCAGGTTCCAGGGGTCTGTGAACAGTGATCGGCAATCTCCCACTATGTGTGTGAAAACCGGAAGCGGAAACCTGACACCTGAAACCTGATTCCTGGCGAAGCCTTCACTCCCCCGGCTCCTCGTAGCTGTACACCATCACAATCGCCACACGGTTCAGCCGGTCACGGCTGATCGTCACCGGCCCAAAAACCGGCTCGTCCCAGAAGACCTGCGTCAACATCGTCGCCGGCGGAGTCGCCGTGTAATTGAGCTTCGGCGTCGAGAACGGCTGCAGCATCCCCTGCAGCTCTTTATCTATCTGGCTGAGCGCGCGCCCACGATCCAGCCCGCCAAAGCCCTGCGTTCCGCAGGTCTGGTAGACGATCTCGCATTGTTCGGCCACCATCGTTGCGGCAAGTTCCACGTCCGCCGCCAGCCCCATCCAGCGCAAAATGAACACATCGTCGGGAAGTTGCGCGTAGGGCGCTTCGGCCTCCTCGACCAGAATCCCCGGCCGCACCGCACCTCGTAGCAGAATCGTCCGCTCCGGGTTAATGACCGACAGGCGCGTGCGCAGCGCCATATAGAAAGAGTCTTTTGCATTCTGCATGATTGCTCTCAGTTCATAGTTCTTGGTTCGCAGTTCATAGTTCATAGTTCAACGCCGTGCTGCGAACCGTGAACTACGAACTGTGAACTGCTAGACAGCTTGTGGTCGCGCCTCGCGCATCAGCAGCCGGTAAAGGTACACCTGCCCGAAAGCCTCATTCGACGAGATCGATTCGATCAGGTAGTCTTGCTCGCCCACCGTCACCGCCAGCGCCATGGCAAACAGCGCCTGCGCCGACGCGAGATTGAGCGCGTTCACCTGCTGTTCGACGCCGGTGGCCGATAGCAACAGCTCCCACTTCGTCTGCCCGCCTTCCTTCCAGCCAGGCTCCACTCGTCGCATCACAGCCGGACTCACTGGAACCTCCGCAAAGGTCGTGGCCACCAGCCCTACCTCCGATGTGACGGTGTCTGTGTTCACGCCGGTCACGCGAAAGAACGCCGTGGTGCCCGCCGCGTTGCGCAAAAGGGCGTCGGCCAGCATCTGCGGCGCGCCTCTCGGACTGCGCGGCTCCGTATCGCTCATAACTCGCTCCCATCTCCAGTGAACAGGTTTCAGGTGTCAGGGTACAGACGAAAATAATCTCGTCGCGGCACCGCACTGACCTCTGACCTCTGACCGCTGACCGCTGAAACCCGATCCCTGTTTTTCACCCCAGCCGGCTTGCCACGTACGGCTTCAGCCACTCCTGCACAGTCTCGTCGATCAACGAACTTGAGAAATACTTCACCCACATCGTGTCGACCCGTGTCATGCTGGCGTTCAGCGCTGGCGTAGCCTGCGCGTTGCGCACGATCTGCGCGCACGCCGACTTGACGTCGTCGCCGATCGTCGTCAGACCGGCCGTATACGTAACCTGGACTTCGTTGTAAGGCAGCCACAACACATTCACCGGCAGCGTCAGTTCGCCGGTCGCTGGATCGAAGTCCACCAGCGTCGGATCGATCGCTGTCCACTGTCCCGGCAGCGCAAACGCCCACACCATCTCGTTCACCGGCTCGGGCAAGACAGCACCGCGCCGCGGCCATGTGTAGCGGCCCTGGATGCCAACGAGCGGCGATGTAGCCGGC
>JBMFHB010000005.1:0-91793 GCA_049977045.1 Occallatibacter sp. | reverse complement strand
ATGATATATATCAGCGATAAAGTCAAGCCGCCGTGAAACTGTTTGCTGACTGGGATGGTTCGGATATCTGGGCAGTGTAGCGCATTTTCAGGGTTATTTCCGCGCGC
The DNA here is from genome assembly GCA_049977045.1 of Occallatibacter sp. GTDB lineage: Bacteria > Acidobacteriota > Terriglobia > Terriglobales > Acidobacteriaceae > Telmatobacter. The sequence continues at coordinate 91,686 of JBMFHB010000005.1, read as the reverse complement.
TGGCCAGCACTTTCAAATACGCGCGGGCGGTTTCGGTGATGCTTTCGGGGTGGCCTGCCTCGACGGCGGCGAGGTTGACCAGGTCGCTGCCCACGCCGAGGGCGCGCGCTCCGGCCTTGATGAAGCTTTCGGCCGTCTGCAGGGTGACGCCGCCGGTGGGAATGAGTTTCAGATGCGGAAAGGGCGCAAGCAGCGCCTTGAGGTAACTGGCGCCGCCGACGGCGGAGCAGGGAAATATCTTCACGTAGTCGGCGCCTGCGTTCCATGCCGTGATGGCTTCGGTGGGTGTGAGCGCGCCGGGGCAGGAGATTTTTTTATTGGTTTTGGTTGTGTGTATTACCTCGGGATGCAAACTGGGGCTGACGACAAACTCGGCGCCGGCATCGATCGTGGCCTGGGCCTGGCCGGCAGTGGTGACGGTGCCGGAGCCGAGCAGCAGATCCTTCGGACTGTACTGGTTTCGGAGTTCCTTGAGCAGGTCGATGGCGCCGGGAACGGTCATGGTGACTTCGACGACGGTGACGCCTCCTGCAACCATGGCGTCGACCACGGCGCGGCCCTGGGCCACGCTCTTGGCGCGAAGCACCGGGATGAGCCCAACGCGCTCGATGATTTGCTGCGTAGTTTCAGACATCGGTTCCTTTCAGCGGAGCTAGCCGCGCTTCGCGCGTGTTGGAGAGTTAACGTGCGATGCGGGCTGAGCCGCCTTTGACGATACGTTCGACTTCGGCCAGCGTGGCCATGCTGGTGTCGCCGGGGGTGGTCATGGCGAGCGCGCCGTGCGCCACGCCGCATTTGACGGCCCAGTCGATCCCCTTGGCGGCTAACAGGCCGTAGATGAGGCCGGAGGCGAAGCTGTCGCCGCCGCCCACACGGTCGTAGATGTCCACGTCGCGCTGGGGGACGTGGACGATCTTGTCCTCGTAAAGCGCAATTGCGCCCCAGGCGTTGCGGCTGGCGGTTTGCGCGGTGCGCAGGGTGCTGGCCACCAGTTTCACGTTGGGGTACGCGGCGGCGACCTCGCGCAGCATCTCTTCATAGCCGGCGATGGGCAACTCGTCGAAGTTTTCGCTCACGCCCTTGATGGCGATGCCCAGCATGGCGGAGAAATCCTCCTCGTTGCCAAGCAGCACGTCGACCTTGCCGACGATTGCGCGGTTGACCTCCTGCGCCTTGGCCTTGCCTCCGATGGATTTCCAGAGCGAGTCGCGGAAGTTCAGGTCGTAGCTGATGGGGGCGCCATATTTGCGCGCGGCATCCATCGCTTCGACGGCGACCTCGGCGGTGGAAGCCGAAAGCGCGGCAAAGATGCCGCCTGTGTGCAGCCAGCGAGAACCGTTCGCGGGGCCGAAGATTGACTCCCAATCGAAGTCGCCGGGCTTTGTCTGGCTGATGGCGGTGTGGCCGCGGTCAGAGCAGCCCACGGCGGCGCGCAGGCCGTAGCCGCGCTCGGTAAAGTTCAGGCCGTTGCGCACGGTGCGGCCGACTCCGTCGTAGGGAACCCAGCGGATCAGCGAGGTGTCGACGCCGCCCTGAAGGATGAAGTCCTCGACAAGGCGGCCGACGGGATTTTCGGCAAGCGCAGTGGCGACGGCGGTGCGCATGCCGAAGCAGCGGCGGAGGCCGCGGGCGACGTTGTATTCGCCACCGCCCTCCCAGACCTGAAAATGGCGCGCGGTGTGGATGCGCATGTCGCCGGGATCGAGGCGCAGCATGACTTCGCCGAGGCTGATCGAGTCCCAGCGGCGGCTGGAATCGGGAATGGAGAGTGGATTCATGGTCTGACCATTACTGTAGCGCACACGGGCAGGAACGGTCATGGAGCGGCCTCACGGCAGCGCCGCGGCCGCCGGAATCGTTTACGCTAGGAGTGTTTGCCGGAGTCGACGAAGCGCGGGAAGCGGCCAACAAGGCCGCAAGCAGGCGGACAGCAACGAGAGCCGGCAGGAGGATGGGTTGAAGGGACTGGAGCTTTTATTACGGGCCAGGTGGTGATCGTCGATGGTGGTTATCTGGCGAGCGGCGTGAATTGCTGAAAGGCAGGCGACGCTGGAGCGAGGGAGCGATGGCGGACAGGCATAAATTACGAATGGGCATGGCAGGCGGAGGACCGGGTGCGTTCATCGGTCCCGTGCATCGTATCGCCGCGGAACTGGACGGACGCATCGAGTTGGTTGCGGGCGCATTTTCGCAATCGGCGGAGCGGTCGCGCGAGGCGGGTGCGCGCTACGGGATTGATCCGGCACGCGCCTATGCCGACTATCGGCAGATGATCGAAGCCGAGCGCAAGCGCGCAGACGGGATCGACTTTGTGGCCATCGTGACGCCGAATCATCTGCACCTGCCGGTGGCGCTGGCGGCGCTCGAAGCAGGTATTCCCGTGATGAGCGACAAGCCGGCGACGGCGAGCTATGAAGAGGCGCTGAAGCTGGAGACTGCGGTCAAGAAGAGCGGGTTGCCATACGGATTGACGCACACCTATGCGGGTTACGCGATGGTGCGCGAGGCGCGGGCGATGTGCGCGGCGGGAAAGCTGGGAGCGATTCGCAAGGTAGCCGTGGAATATTTTCAAGGGTGGCTGAGCGGACCGATCGAGAGCACAGGACACAAACAGGCCGCATGGCGTACCGATCCCGCGCAAAGCGGCGCTGGTGGTGCAATCGGCGACATTGGCACGCACGCTTTTCACCTGCTTGAGTACATCAGCGGCTTGAAGGTGACGGCGATCAACGCGACCTTGCGCAGTGTCGTACCGGGACGCAGGCTCGACGACGATTGCAGCGCGTTCCTGCGCATGAGCAACGGCGCGGAGGGGACGCTGGCTTGTTCGCAGATCGCCGCGGGCGAGATGAACGAGATGCTTCTGCGTATCTATGGCGAAAAAGGCTCGCTCGCATGGCGGCAGCAGGATCCCAACCGGCTGATTGTGAGATGGCTCGACCGGCCGGAGGAGATTCACCATGCGGCGATGAACTACCTGGGCGGCGATGCGCTGGGTGTGGCGCGCGTGCCGGCCGGGCATCCCGAGGGGTATTTGGAAGCGTTCGCCATTCTGTACCGCGAATTTGCCGATGCGCTTTTCGCGTGGAAGCAGGGACAGGCAAATCCGCTGCCCGCGACGCTGCCGGGGATTGAGGCGGGCGTGCGCGGGATGCGGTTCATCGAGCGCGCGATCGAGAGCAGCAAGAAGGAAAGTTGGGCGGAGTTTTAAGAACAGCTTTCAGCTTCGCTGTGTTCGATTCGACCGTCTCGCCAGAAGTGTGAAAAGTTGGGTTTTGCAAGAGGGCTCGTGCCGAAGGAGTAAGCGATGAAGACAATTCAGGGACCGGGAATCTTTCTGGCGCAGTTTGCAGCGGACGAGGCGCCGTACAACACGCTGGAGGGGATGGCGCAGTGGGCGGCAGCGCACGGTTACGCCGGCATCCAGATCCCGAGCTGGGATCGAAGGCTCTTCGACCTGAGGCGCGCGGCTGAGAGTCAGGCGTACTGCGACGAAGTGAAGGGGATTGCGGCTAAGGCCGGGCTTGCAATCACGGAACTCTCCACGCATTTGCAGGGGCAGTTGGTGGCGAGCCATCCGGCGTTCGATACGCTACTCGACGGCTTCGCGTCGGCAGCTTTGGCCGGGGATGCGAAGGCCAAGGCGGCGTGGGCGGCGGAGCAGTTGCGCTGGGCGGCGAAGGCGAGCCGGAATTTGGGTCTCAGGGCTCATGCGACGTTCTCAGGCGCGCTGGCCTGGCCGTTTTTCTATCCCTGGCCGCAGCGGCCCGCAGGTCTCATCAACGAGGCGTTCAGAGAACTGGCGGAGCGTTGGCTGCCGATTCTCAAAGCATTCGATGAAGCCGGTGTGGATGTGTGCTTTGAGCTGCATCCGGGCGAGGATCTGCACGACGGCGCGACCTTCGAGCGGTTCCTTGGGGCAGTTGCCAATCATCCGCGGGCGTGTATTCTTTACGATCCGAGCCACATGGTTTTGCAACAGATGGATTATCTGGCGTTCCTCGATCTCTATCACGAGCGCGTGCGCGCGTTTCACGTGAAGGACGCTGAGTTTCGGTCGAGCGGACGCGCCGGTGTCTACGGCGGTTACCAGGACTGGATCGACAGGCCGGGGCGTTTCCGTTCGCTGGGCGACGGACAGATCGATTTCCGGCAGGTCTTCAGCAAGATGGCGCAGTATGACTATCCGGGTTGGGCCGTGGTGGAGTGGGAGTGCTGTCTGAAGCATCCGGAGGCGGGCGCGGCCGAAGGAGCAAAGTTTGTGCGTGACCACATCATTCGCGTCACCGATCGCGCGTTTGACGATTTTGCGGGCGGCGGAGCGGATGCGGTGAGAAATCGGAAGATTCTGGGGCTGTGACCGGCGGATTGGATGGATCCCCGGCGCTTTGGGCCAGTTCGACCGAGGATGCAGGACAGTTGTTCTGGAGGCGGGAGTTACTCTCCCGGGCGCTATCTTCGAGGCTGGTCTTCGACTCCATTTGCGGTAGAAAGCGGGGCAAGTCCGCTCAGGAAGCAAGCTCCAGTGGCGATGGTTCGCGGCCAGGAGCCGTGATGCCGTACTTCAGGTCGAGGAATTCCTGTAATTCCGCAGGGAGCACGGCGGCCAGTTCCTGCCAGGTCAGGACTTTCAGATGAGTGCGCAATCCGGAGATCTTCACCGCGGCCATCACGGCGAACCACGCTTCGCGCAGATCGGGGCGGCGCTCGTCGTGGAAGACACAAAAGCTCGCACCGGTGGCGTAGGCGGCGAGCACGTTGCGGATGAGCTGATAGCTCGCGTAGCCTTCTTCGCCGGGCGGACGAAAGCTGCCGTCGATCGCGGTGAAGAGCGTGGGATCGGCGACGACGCTTTCGAACTCCTGCGAGACGTTTTCTGGGAACTCGCTGGCGCGCATCCAGCGCGCTTTGGCAATTTCGGCGCGTGGCAGGCGGTCGCGATCGAAGACTTCACTGAAGTCGCGGTAGGATTCGACGATCGCGGCCGCACGCGATTGGAAGTCTGCCTCGGTCAACTTGGCTTCGACGAGAAGCGAGCCGAAGCGCATGTCGACTTCCGTGCGGTCGAACTTTTCATGAGTGAGTGGAACGCGCGCCTTCCAGCCAAAGATCGGTTCGGCGCTGTCGTCGACTCCGAGCAGGATGCGAACCGCTGTTGATTCCGCAACGCCGGGCGCGCAGAAGACGTTCATCAGCAGCGCGTCGGAGCTCATGGAGGAGTCGAGTTCGCGCCAGCGGCGCGAGGATTTTGGCAGGGACCGGGCGGCCTGGGCATGAACCTTGTCGAAACGGCGCAACCATTCGGGCCGCGCGAGAATGGATGCGTAGGCCGCGTCGAAGAAGTTGCCATGCCGCCTGCCGTCGGGTTCGTAGACGATGACAGGCACGGTCCCGTAGCTCTCAACGTGCGCGCACCTGCGTGCCCAGACGCGATTGCGCAGCGTCAACTCCCTGCGAAGCTGCGTGGCATAAAGGCTCGTTGTTTCCGCCATCATGAGCAGAGTACACCGTGGCGGAGAACTTTCGCGCGGAATCAGCGGCGAATCAAGTAAGCACAGGCATATCGGCCATGCCGGCCACGCCAAAGATGCGGCGGTAACGCTCGACTTCTCCGGGATCGCCGAGCGCCTTGGACTCGTTGTCGGAGAGCTTGACGGCAGGGCGCCCTTCAACCTCAGTCAGTTTGCAGACCACGCCGACGGGATTGAAGCTATCGTTGCCCTGGGGATTGCAGTTGCGGAAGTCGTTGGTGAGCAACGTGCCCCAGCCGGCGCTGAAGCGGACGCGGCGCTCAGGAACCCATCGGTTTGGGTCGCGAAAATCATCTGCTGAGCGGAAGTCGTCAGGCGTGGCGCCGTTGCGAAAGGATCCGGAGAAGTAGGCGTGCAGACCGAGAATCTGTTCCACGTCGAGCGCGTCGCTGGCGATGAGACGCTTCTGGCGCGGATCGTGCCCGTGGCGCTCGATCCAGGCGATGTATTCATCGCCGGCTACGTAGGCGTCTTTGCTGTCGATGCGCTGACCGGTCCAATCAGCCACCCACTCCGGCGCGTTGTGCAGGAATTGCGTGGTGCCGAAGGTGTCGGGCAGAAGGATGAGCAGTTCGCCCTGGTAGCTTTGCTGCCACAGCTCCAGCAGGCGGTACTGCGCGGTGCGCAACTCTTCGTCGCTGTTCGCCAGCGCGGCCATGGCCATGGGTAGTTCGTGGCCGTTGGTGCCGATGGCTTCGAGGTCATGCTTGTAGGCGAGGAACGTGTTGGATGTGCCGGAGAAGCCGTCGCCGATGGTATCGCGCATGGCCTTGACGACGTACTCGTGCCAGAGAAAGCTGTGCCTGCGGCGTGTGCCAAAGTCGCTGATGCTGAGGCCGGGCACTCCGCGCAGACGCGCCATCTTTTCCCAGAGCCGCGTTTTGGCGCGGGCGTAGAGAATGTCGAGTTCAAGTTCGCCCAGGCGCTTGAGCGCGGCGCGGGTCTTCAACTCGCCAATCTGGGCAAGCGCGTAGATCTCCCACATTGACGTTCCGGACCAAAGTCCCTCGAAACGAAGATGGATCTGGCCGTCGCGCACGGAGAGTTCGTAATCGGAGAGACGAAAGCCGTGATCGAGCCAATCGAGAAATGCCGGCTCAAAGATGTTGCGGCGGCCGAAGAAGCTGTTGCCCGCAAGCCAGACCAGCTCGGACCTGCTGAAACGCAACTGGCGCGTGGCTTCGAGCTGCTCGCGCAGTTGATCTTCTCCGACGATGTCGCCGAGACGCACCGTGGATGTGCGGTTGATGAGCGTGAAGGTGGCGCGCGTGCGGGGAAAATTCTTCCAGATGAACTGGAGCATGAGGAGCTTGTAGAAATCGGTGTCGAGCAGGGACCGCGTGATGGGATCCATCTCCCAGTTATGATCGTGCGCGCGGCGGGCCAAATCGATAATCACGATACCTTACTTTACTCGAGTTCCACGGCCTGCCGGAAGCCGAGTTCGCGCGGTGTATGCTGGTGTGGTGCCGGGATCAACGCGGAAAGTCCGTGCGTAGCGGCGCTCAATTCAACTGAGGGAAAACTTCCATGCAGGATTCAGGGCAGACGTCTGCAACAGCAGCCAATTCCTCAACCCAATCCGGAGTCACGCGGCGCGAGCTGCTGGAAGGATCGCTCGCGATGGCGGGCGGCATGGTGGCGTCATCGCTGATGCCGGCTGCCTTGCAGGCTCAGACAAAGGCCAAGCGGCCCAATCTGGTCTTTTTCTTGGGTGAAGGCCAGCGCGCCGACGCGCTTTCGATTGCCGGAAATTCGATTCTGAAGACGCCGAATCACGACCGTATTGGACGTGAGGGAATGCGCTTAGAGAACGCATTTTGCACCAACGCGCTTTGTGCGCCGGCGCGCGCGGCGGCGCTTACCGGCATGTACTCGCGATCGACTGGGGCGCTATCGAACGATGTGGACAAGCCCTTGCCAGCCGATATTCCGCTGGTCACCGACCTGCTGCACGAGGCTGGTTACGAGGTGGCGATTGTGGGGAAGGTGCATTTCCAGAATGGCGCCGAGGATCGCTATTGGGATTACTACTTCGGCCACAACAGCCCCGCCAATAACTACGCCAATCCGTTTTTCAAGGAAGGGCGCAAGGGCAAGATTGGACCGCAGGTGCAGTATCACAACATTTACCCGGACGATTTGACCGTGGATCGCGCTCTGGCCTGGCTCGAAGAGGATCGGGGCGACAGGCCATTTTGCCTCCTGGTATGGTTTGTGGCTCCGCACGAGCCGTTCTTCCGGCCGCGGAGGCTTCTCGACCTCTATCGCGGAACGCTGACGCCCAAGCCTGCAACCTTCGACGACGATCTGAAGGGCTATCCTGGCAAGCCAAAGGGTTTTGTGAAGGCGACCAACAAGGTCGGCACCACGCCCTCGCATCCGGCGGTCGGCTCGCTCGAAGGGATGATGAAGGATTACTACGCAGGACTGGTGGCTGTGGATGAGAACATCGGCCGCATCCTCGACTATCTCGAGAAGAAGAACATTCTCGACGACACGGCGATCATCCAGTCGTCGGACCATGGATTCTTTCTGGGTGAGTGGCGTCTGTTCGACAAGAGATTGATGCACGAGCCATCGATTCGCGTGCCGTTCATGGTGCGCTATCCCCGGCGCATTCCGGCAGGCACTGTGCGCAAGGAGATGGTGCTCGATGTGGACATGGCGCCGACAATTCTGGATCTTGCCGGGTTGCCTGTTCCGAAGCACATGCAGGGAAAGAGCGTTTTACCGCTGGCGCAGGCGGCGGATGCGAAGTTCCGCAAGGAATGGTTTTACGAATACTTCGAGTGGCCGAATCCGGAGGGTGTGCCGCCCTGCCGCGGAATTCGCACCGAGCGCTACAAACTGATCGAGTACACCCTCGATCCGCATGAGTTCGAGATGTACGACCTCGAAAATGATCCCAGGGAGACGCAGAATCTCTACGGGATGGACGAACATGCGGATTTGCAGCGGCATTTGCAGGAACGCATGGAGGCTTTGAGTTCGGGAATACCGGAAGGGAAGCGTCTATAGCATCCTGGGGTGAAAGGCGAGAAGCTCAAGAAAAACGTTCCTACGCGGCTAAATCTGCATTGATTTTGCAGCCCTTGCGGCATGACTAAAGTCGTGGTCTTTCAATGCCGGACGTTCACCGCGGGCTGTTAGCTGATTGCATCGAAAGATCTCTACCGTCAAATTACCTGCGACTCAATCAGGGAGGGAAGACTCAATGAGCAATGTGAACCGGCGTAATTTTCTTTTGGGAACGGCTGCGGCGGCGGCTGAGGCAAGTGTAGTGGCAGCGATGGCGCACGCCGAAGCGCGCGCAGGGCAGGGAAATGATGTGCGTGCAAAGAAGCAGCCCAACATCGTGATCTACCACTCCGACCAGTTTCGCTGGGATTTTGTGGGCGCGAATGGACTGAACAGTTCGACGCACACGCCGAACCTGGACGCTCTGGCGGCGAGCGGGACAAACTTTACGCACACGGTGACGAATCAACCGGTGTGCGCGCCGTCGCGATCGGTGACGATCACCGGTTGCTATGCGACGGAGACGGGTGTGTGGCGGAATGGCCTGGGGCTGCGCCAGGATCTTCCGACGCTGGCGACAGAGTTGCGCAAGGCTGGATATACGGCGAATTACGTTGGCAAATGGCACATGGCGCCAGCTTCGGTGGCGGAGGGTGGCGGTCCAGGAGCGGTGAGGCCCGAACATCGCGGTGGTTTTCTCGATTTCTGGGAGGCGGCTAACGAACTCGAACATACGACCCATCCCTACGAAGGAACCATCTGGGACGGTGACGGCAATCCGATTACGTACAAGGATGAGTACCGCGTGGATTTCATCACGGATCGCGCGGTGAGGTTTCTGCGGCAGAAGCAGGAGAAGCCGTTTCTGCTGATGATCTCGCAATTGGAGCCGCACCAGCAAAACGATTTGGGGCGCATGGTTGGACCCAAAGGCTCAGCGGAACGATTCATCGATGCGTTTGTGCCCGTGGATCTGCGCAGCTTTCCCGGCGACTGGCACAAGCAACTGCCGGATTACTACGGCTCGTGCGAAAGCATCGATGCCTCGGTGGGCCGGGTGCGCAAGGTGCTGGAAGAAGAAGGTCTGAGCGAGAACACAATTTTTGTGTTCATGAGCGACCACGCCTGTCACTTCATGACGCGCAATCAGGAGTACAAGCGCAGCACGCACAACAGCAGCCTGCGCGTGCCGTTCCTTGTCGAAGGGCCTGGATTCAGCCACGCGCGGCAGATTCAGGAGATTGTGGGAATTGTCGATATTGCTCCCACGTTGCTGGATGCGGCCGGTGTGCAGGTTCCCGCATCGATGAAGGGCAAGAGCTTTCTGCCGCTTGTGCACGATGCGAAAGCGCGCGCCGAATGGCCAAGCCGTCAGTTAATCCAGATCAGTGAGTCGATGACGGGACGCGCCATCCGAACGAAGGATTGGACCTACTGCATCGCAGATCCGACAGGCGAGCGGGATCAGCCTACGAGTACGAATTATCATGAGTACCAACTCTACGATCAGCGCAACGATCCGCACGAGCTGGTGAATCTTGCCGGCAGGAAGGAATATCGCGCGGTGGCTCGCGATTTGAGTGAGCAACTGAAAGAGTTGATGGCCACTGCGGGCGAGGCGGCGCCGGAGATTGTGCCGGCGAAGCTGTATCCGTAATGCGGGTTAAGTGAAGAACGGGGTTCGAGATGGATGGTTTGAAGAAGTGGCTGGCGAACGGCGTCATCATCAGCGATGGGGCGTGGGGAACCGAGTTGCAGGCGCGTGGATTGCCCGCGGGAACGATTCCCGACACCTGGAACCTGACACACTCCGAGCAGGTGGAGGCTGTGGCGCGCGCGTATGTTGAGGCAGGAAGCCAGGTGATTCTGACCAACAGCTTTCGCGCCAACGCGATTGCCATGCGGGACGCTTCGGCGGCCGATCTGGACGCGATTAATCGCGCGGCTGTGACCATCTCAAAGAGGGCCGCTGGCGGGCAGGCGCTGGTGTTCGCGTCGATCGGCCCGGCGGGGAAGATGATGGTTTCAGGCGAGGTGAGCGCCGAGGAATTGACGGCGGCGTTTGCGGCGCAGTCGCAGTCGCTCGCGGCAGCGGGAGCCGATGCGCTGCTGATCGAGACGATGAGCGATCCGGAGGAGGCGCGGCTGGCCGTTCGGGCGGCGAAAGCCACGGGGCTTCCTGTTATCGCTTCATTTGCCTTCGACACAGGCAGGAACAAAGACCGCACCATGATGGGCGCAACGCCGGAAGCGGTGGTCGCGGCGATGGTGGAGGCCGGCGCGGATGGCGTGGGCGCCAACTGCGGCGTGGGGGTGGATTTTGCCGTGCCGATCTGCCGGCGGCTGCACGCTGCCTGCACTCTGCCCATCTGGATCAAGCCAAACGCTGGATTGCCTGTGATCGAAGGCGCGGCTATTCACTACGCGACAACCGCCGAGTTTTTTGCCTCGCATTTTGCGGCGCTGCGCGACGCCGGCGCATCGTTCGTGGGTGGATGTTGCGGATCGACGCCAGAGTTTGTGCAGGCGCTGACGGCGGCGCGGGCAGCGGCGTAGGACAAAAGCGAATTCATTGGCAATCGCGAGCGCGCGGGCCGGAAGGCCCGCACGACAGACAATCTCACGACAGACAATCTGAAGATCGGCGCTGCCGGTATGCGTTCAGTGGGTCGGCTTCGGGTTGACAGGGTTGAACTGGCGCGCGAGGTCGGGTGTGGACTTGACGTCCGTGGCCGCTGGATCGGCTTTGGCAACCTCAACCCCGAAGACATAGCTTGGGCCGAACATGTTGCTGGTGAAGAAGACGTACTTCTTGTCGGGTGAGAAGCGGACGTTAGGCTCTTCGCGGTAATTGTGGTGCGACATATTGACGAGGTGCTCGGCGCGGAAGATGCCGGGCTGCCAGAAGTCAGGCGCGTTGAGCGTATCTGGGGTGAGGGGAATCATCTGCGGATGGAGCAACTCGATCCACTCACCGTCTTTGGCATGGGCCACCTGGCCGGGGTCGCCACCGTCGTCGCAGAAGATGTCAAGATCCCGAGTCAGGTTGAAGTGAATGCCCCAGTCATTACGCCCCATGTGATAGGCGGTGCGCCTGCCGGTCTGGAGGTTGTAGCTGGCAAGATAAAAGACCTGTCCTTTCGGGTACTGCCAGTCATACCAGATGGTTTCGCCGTCGAGTCCCCAGAACTCGTGGCCTGCGATCTCCATAGCCATGGTGCGCTTGTGGATGAGCGTGTTGTGCGTGCCATCGGTGTGGATGGTCCAGATGCGGTCGACCTTTTGCCATGGGCCTTCGTGGCAATACATGAGCAGTTCGGGATCGGCGGGCGAGAAGAGCAGGTGGTTGATCCAGTCGGTGGAGTGCAGCAGAGCCTTGATGTCTCCGGGCTTTTCGCCGTTGGGGCCGGGCTCGAGGCGAATGGTGAAGAGTTCGAGCGGCAGATGGGCAGCCAGGCGCCGCTCCATCATCAGGCCTTTATTGAAAGGCTGGAAGTGCGGGCCCTGGCCGGGGCTGGCGACACGATTGTTGCCTGTAGAGGTTTGCGCAGGCGGCGCATTGCGTCCGTACTCGCGGTTGGGCTGATCGCTTTCGTCGAAGGTTCCGGCGGCGAGCGTTTCGTCGGCGTTAATTGAGACGACCATGTGCCGCGCGGGAAGATCGATAAGCTTGAGAATTTTACCGGTATAAACGTCGGCCTTGTAGACGGAGGTGACGTTGGTTGCGGGATCGGTTTCGGTATAGAAGACGCTGTTGGTTTTGAATCCGGCGGCGAGGGTGTGAAGACCGTAGCGGAAGAAACTGCGGGGTCCAGGCGGAAGATTCGCCGGCCGCGGAGGATTTCCACCCCGACGACCAGGACCTGTCGTCGGGGTCCCCGGATTTGGAACCACCAGACGGGTCTTCATGGTTGCGAGATCCATGGCGTGAATACCGTCGGGCGCGGTGTAGATCATGGTCTTGTGGTCGGGTGTATAGGCATTCACGTTGAAGTAGAAACCGCCGGAGTTGGGCTCGTTGGTGAGCCGCCAGACGCGATGGCCGGTGTCCTTGTCGACCCAGGTTTTGGGCGGATTGGGCGTGGCGGATTGGGCGGAGATGAGGATCGTTGACAAGAAAACTAGACAGGCAAGGGACATGGAGAGACGGCGCGGCATGAAAGGGCTCCTTTGCGTGAATGGCGGCGCGAACTCGGCGTTGACGTTCTAGAACGATGGTGTCGTCCAGCGAGAAGGCGCGAGAGAGTTATACACCCTGAAGGTTATGGTTGGGAATAATTTATCTTCTGAATTTCCGAATTGAAGGATCGAAACAGAAGGCGCCAGGCCTGACGGGCGGAGATATTGCGCAGGAGCAGGACAGCCATGTGGAGCTGGCGGTGGGGCAGTCCGGTGTCCGCCGTGGCGGATGCGGCGGGTTGGCTGCTTGGGATCGGGGGCTTGGGGGAGATGCGCGCAGAGTGCGCTATGGATTCTCTCCTCTGATTTACTTCTGGGCCACGATTCGGGAGGCACGCGCCATGGATCCCAGATTGAAGACCTGGGTGTAGCCGAGCGCCCGCACCTTACGTTTGGCAATGCCGCTGCGCACGCCGCTCTGGCAGTAGAGGAGCAGGATGGTGCTTTTGTCGCGTACGCGCATGGGCAGAGCGGCTTCGATGCGGTCCAGGGGCAGGAGAATAGCCTGGGGCAGGTGGCCTGCCGCGTGCTCGCCTTGGGTGCGGACATCGACCACCACGGCGCCGTTCTTCAGGTGCTCCCGGGCGGCGCTGGCAGAGATCTGGCCCATGCGGCGCAGGAGAAAAAACAGCGCCAAGGCTGCCGCAAACAGGAGAATTTGCGTCCAGTTCATATCTTCAGACTAACAGGCTGTAGCCGGGAATCCGCCCAGAGTGGCTGAGGCAGGTGGTCCTTGATTCCATTTGGCATATTCCAGCACGTCCTGGACTTCGAGGGCAGCGTTACGGAGAAGCACCGGTTGTTGCGGTGAAATTGGATCGTGGAGCGGGGACAATTTGCCGAGGTCACAGCGATTGAGCGGGGCTGCGAGACACACCTATTGCGCGATGGCCATCGCCCCGGTGCTGGTCAGGGTGAAGGTTTTGTTCAGGTAGGGAATGGTGATGGGAAATTGGTAGGTTACGGTCACCTGTACCTGGTTGCCGGCAGCATTGCTGCCCGCCGTCGAACAGCTTGGCCACGAGGTTGTATAGGTGATCTGATTCCAGTTTGCCGCACACCAATTCGTGGTGACTGCCAGCTTGGATGAGTCAATCGCTGGTTCGTACAGGTTTTGAACATAGTTCGTAATGTCAGCGGATGTCGCGTTGCAATAGGGGAGATTGCTCACATTCCAACACGAACTACCTCCTCGCACCGAGGCCCAGCGCGCCGCCTGACGCGCCGCGTCCGATACATTCTGGTAGGCCAGAAACAGCCATCCAAACTCAATCACGCCTAACAGTAGCGCGAGGAAGAGAAGAAGAGTAATGGCCGATTCAACCAGTGTGGCCCCGTGCTCGCCGCGCGGAAGATTTCTCAGGCGTCGCAGAGAAGCCAGACCGCACGCACCGCCTGTCATCAACCTTGGCCGATGCGTCGCTCGCCGACTTTCTCTTTTCAATTCGCTCATATCGCCAGCTACTGCAGGCACCGTTGAATTGCCTGCCCACTCAACGTGAAACTCTTGAATCCCGGAAGCTCGATGATCGGTGTGATTGTGGCGCTCGTATTCACCGTCACTGTCGACTCAGTATTAGAAGTTGGACAATCATTGGGCAAGCATTGAGACGTCGATCCGTCCGAGCAGATGCAGGAACGCGAGGAGGTTACAAGAAGGTTCGAAGACGAAATATCGGGCGCGACAGCCGCCAATGCCGCGAGCTTGATGCCGTTCTGATCAAACGCATTGGCGCTCGAGAGTTCTCCGTAGGAGGCCCCTGCCTTTGCGGCATTCGTCACCTCGATGGAGTAATAGGCTATTTGCCCGAACTCAAGCAGACCCAGTAGAAGAAAGGCTACGAACGGTCCCGCCACAGCCAGTTCGACGAGTGACTGGCCCGAGGTGGAGCGCAGCAATCCGCGGCTACGGAGGCTAAGGGTTCTTATGATGCTCTCCATCGTGATTCTCCTTCTACTCGACCAGAGCCACGATCCTGTTGATGGTCGTCAACCCGTTCGCCTGTCCGTATCCGATCGGAATGTCAAATGAGGTTGTCTGGACGCCAATGGTGTTCGCCACGATTCCGGCAGCCACCACTCCGCCGCCGCTGTCCTGGTAGAAGACTTGCGCGCCCGGCGCATAGATATAGCCGTCCAGATTCCCGCCGTTGCTTCCGAACTGCAGTTGTAGCGCAGGTGTCGTGTTTGAGGTCGGCTGATAGATGGCAATGCCATTGTAGGCTCCCTGCGTCGGGGCGTAAATGTTCAACGTCGAGCCCGAGTCCTGCATCAAGGAAGTTACCTGGCTGCCGTTGCCGCTGCATTTGAGGGGGTTGGCGCATCCCGCTATGTCGATCATCGCTCCGTTGGTATTGCTGAACGTGACGTTGGCGCCGCTGCCGCTCACATCGGTTGCTCCAAAGGTCACGTTAGCGCCGGTATTGATTTCCACACCTCCCTGGAAAATGTAGATAACCGGTGTTGCGGCAGACGGGCTGGCCGGCGTAGTCGGCCCAAAGTTGAGTGTTCCAGAGAGGAGAACTTCATTGGTGAAACAAACGTACCCGTAGCCACCTGTTGGACTGGCTATTGCCGCAGCCACCGCGTTGTTTAGCGTTGTGGCGTCATTAGAGAGCGCGCCGTTTAGCGACGAGTTGTTGAGGGTGGCTCCAGCAGTGCAATTTGCAGGGTTGGGATCGCTGATGTTTCCCCATGGGGAATTCGGCATGACCGCATTCGTCGTAATCGGCGTAGGATTTGTCTGTAGTCCCACAAAGCTTCCCGCCACGTCCACAAACTTCGTGTTCATGGTGCCGCTGTTGCCGTTCACCGTGATCGCATCTGAACTGGTCGAGTAGATGTATGCTCCGCAAGAGGGCGATTCAATGTCATACGATCCCTGCACGTTGAGCCCGATCCCACTTGTCGCCAAGGCCCAGATGCAGGCGTCGCCGACGATCACCCCGGCCACTGCCCGGGCTGCAACATTAAAGTTTGAAAAGCCCAGAGCTCTCGTAAACATAGCCGGCGTGGGCGCCTTAACGATTGCCTCAAAGTAGCCTGTTCCCAGGCTGGGACCACTGACCGGCGGCGAGTTGATGGTTACGGCGATACCGTTGCTGCCATTAGTGAACCCGTTCGTGGACGACGCGGCCAAGCCCGCTAATTCTGCATGAGCAGTTGAACCGTTATTTTCGTAATCGACGGCTGCCGCCACGGCTGCCGCGTCGGCTGCGATCTGCCCCTGTTGCCGCGCGCGGTACAACAGGCCGACGTCGACGCCCATCCCCATGAACCCGATCAGCACTGTCATGCAAATCGCGAGCAGCACTAGGATATTGCCTCGTTCATTTCTGAGGAAGTTCTTCATTTCACATCCTGCCGCCCTCGTTTAAGGCGCCTTCTCGCTCGGCCTGTTGCTCTTTCCAAAGGATTCACACTCGCGCAGCAGCATGAATTTCCTTATCTTTGCCTTCCCCGAGGCCCTGAAGGGAAAATGCACCTAGATTATAGCAATGGTGCAAATTACTAGAATGATCTCTTTTGTGGGACGAAGAAAAAGGGAAGATGCTGGATTTGTCGATAAGGGGCGGCTCGATAAGGGGTGGCTCGATCAAATTTGAGGAACCGCACTACCGCCGGTCAGGAGACCGGCGGTACGGTACAAAATCAAGCGGTCAGAGACCTGGAGCACTGCATTGGTCACCCCAATCACCTCGGCGCTCAGGGTCTCGCTTTTAGAAAACTTGTCATTGGTATAGGGGGCGTAACGTCCTACCACCTTAAATCCATTTCACGTTGAACACGAAAATGATTTTCCTTTCGGATTGTGCGCGAAGATCACTGGTTGGCAGATTGATTGCTTCATCGTTACGCGATGGACTCACTTCAGGAGCAAATAAGTTCTGAGCAATTCAGGTTCCAAAGTGCAGGAGAGGCAAATAAACGGTTTGTCAAGCATGTGAATGTCGCATGAAACAGTACGTAGCAACAAGACGCATCACGCGTGAAACGTTACTCATCCGGTTCGCTGGATCACAACGCATTTGTCTACCCTGGTGATGGATCGATAAGTTGATAAATACCATATAAGTACAGCGTAATAAGTGACAGCCCGCACAGTAAATACAAGAGTCTAAGTGATCGTCCGCACAATGAGATAACTCGCTGATGAAGTAATCTGAAATCGTTGTAGATAGCATATGCGGGTGATGGTAACTCCGGCGGTAAATGGTGCTGGAGAATTTTCCGCATAACTGCACAAGCAAGGAGAAAGTACGCATGCAAGCACGTGAAACGTTGCAATTGAAACAACTCTGGAGCAAGCTACTGCCATGGACTGTTTCAGTTCTGACATTCCTCGCCGGAGTCACAGTAGCGAGCGCGACGAATGGGTACCAGTTGATCGGGGTGGGCCAGTGCGCAATGGGCATGGGTGGCGCAGTGGTCGCGGCTTCATGCGATCCGATGACCGCCATCAGCAATCCGGCAGGTTTGTCATGGCTCGCCTCGCAGACGGCGTTTTCCGGAGAGATCTTCAATCCCCTGCGCAGCGCGAACTACGGCTTCGGCAGTACGGGCAGCAGCACCAACGTATATGCTATTCCGGCTCTAGGCTGGTCGGCGCCCGCCTTCAAGCCCAATATCTATTTCGGTGGCGGCATTTATGGCACCTCAGGTCTTGGCGTCAACTATCTACAGCCCAACACGCCCATGGGGACGATCCAGGCCTTTAGCAGCATCAATTTTATGCAGATGGCGCCCGCGGTGGCCTACAAGTTCGATGACAAGTTCAGCGTAGGCGTGGCGATGGATGGCGCTGCCGAGCAGGTCTCCTTCAATCAGACCTTCGGAGGGCAGGGTTTTAACCTGACCAGTCCCTCCTGGGCCTTTGGCATCGGCGCGACAGTTGGTGTTCTCTATAAGCAAAGCAGCAGCGTCACCTACGGCGCCTCTTACAAATCCGAGATGCTTTTTACGCGGCTCCACTGGAATGAGAGCGGGGAGTTTGTTCCTACCGGCGTCCAGGTCACCGCGCAGGGAATGCAGCCCGTTGGTATTCAAGGCGGCGCAGGCACTTACAACGCGCGTCTGAACTATCCTCAGCAACTCGCGTTCGGCGTGGCCCTGCACCCGACCAGCAAGTTTATGATCAGCACGGAAGGGCAGTGGATCAACTGGCACAAGACCATGAACGAATTCACGGTCCATGGCCCGTGGGTTGGATCTCCCTTCGTTCCCTTGCCCCTGCACTGGCAGAACGAATGGGTGGGCAACCTTGGCGCCCAGTACGATACCGGCAATTCGATGCAGTGGCGCGCTGGCTTTGTCTACGGCGGCAATCCCATCAAGTCTGCCGACATGCAGGCCAACATGATTATGCCGGCCATCGTCACTACGGGCATTACCTTCGGCGCCACTCAGAAGCTGCCCATGCGCTGGACCTTGACCGAGGCGGTGATGCACACCTTCAGAAATAGCCTGACCGATGGGACGCTCTTCGGTCTGCCGCTAGAGCCGCTGAAGTCGTCGATGTCGGAAAACTCCGTCGGCTTCCAGATCGGTTATTTCTTCTGATGCTCTATTGATTCCGGTGTCGCGGTGGCTTGGACCTGTGTTTCAAGGTCCAGGCCACATTTCGTTTTTCATGAGATCTGGCGGGCTGCCGGACGAGTGGCCTTATTGATCCTGCCCTTGTGATTTGCATCGTGCTCTCCCACCCTTTCCGCGAAAAGCGCGGAAAGGGTGGGGCACGGTGTGGCATATCTTTTAGGCCGGATCAGTAGTCGCTCAACTCCAGCACGTTGACGGAATACGGCGCGAAGGTTTCGGTGAATTTGGGTCCGGGGATGGGAACTTTGCGAGCGACCGGAAGGATGGCATTGGGATTGGCGATGCTGTTTGTCGCGTTGGGGGTTTTACCGCTCATCGTCGTGAGCGTGGCCTGGGGGGCGAGCTTGCCGGCGCCAGTGAGGTCAATCGCAAGGGGCTGTGGAGACGAGGTTGCATTGACGACTTTGACGTAGAGCTTATGCTTTGCCTGGTCGCGGGTGACGGAGGCATAAACGCGCGCGGGTGCGCCGGCGAGTGTGCTGGCAACCACCTCGGAGCCGAGGTGCGTCGAAAACATGACCTGTGTCCAATAGCTCGGCGAGCCGTAGCTTGAGAGCGCGTTGTAGCCGATGAGGTCGGTGGACCACTGCATGCCGCCTGGGTTGACGTTGACGAAGAGCGGCGCGTAGCTGGCCATGATGACGAGGTCGCTGTTACGTTCGAGGCCTGTAAGCCAGGCGGCGTCGGCAAGAGCGGCTTCGAGATTGGGCGTGGGGTCGCCCTCGCGCGTGGCCCATTCGCCGACGAAGATCTTGGGCCCTTTGCGGTCGGCGTTGTCGTAGTGGTGCGCTTCACTGAACGACTTCTCGGCGGACATGTAGAAGTGCTCGTCGATGACATCGGGCGTTACGCTTTTTACCGGCGTGGTGGCGATGATCTGGAGGTTGGGGTAGCGCTGCTTGATGGCGTTGTAGAACTGCGCGAAGCGGCCGTCGTAGGAGTGCGAGCGGTCAAACTGGTCCTCGTTGCCCACCTCAACGTAACGAAGCAGGAACGGAGCGGGGTGGCCGTCTTTGGCGCGCTCAGCGCCCCATTGGGTGTCTGTGCCGCCGATAACGTATTCGATCTCGTCGAGCGCGTCCTGCACATAGGGTTCAAGCGCCGCGCCGGGCGCGACGTGCTCGCCGCCGAGGGAGTAGCCGGCGTAGACGGCGAGGACAGGCTGCATCTTGAGGTCTTCGCACCACTCGAGAAATTCGAGCAACCCCATGCCGTCAGAGGAGCGGTAATGCCAGGGGCTGGGGTGTGTGGGGCGGTCGACCCATGGGCCAATGGTCTGCTTCCAGTTGAAGCGGTCGGCAATGCGATCGCCTTCGAGGTAGTTGCCGCCCGGCAGACGCAGGAATTGGGGATGCATGGCGGCGAGCAGGTTCATGATGTCGATGCGATTGCCGCCGGGGCGCGCGTGGTAGGTGGGTGGAAAGAGCGAGACCAGATCGAACCATACGGTGGCTGGGCGCGCGATGGTCAGAATGAGGTGATTGTTGGAGGAGACGGGCACATCGCCGGTCGTGAGGGTGTAGGTGTACTGCTTCCAGTCGCCGGTGAGTCCGGCAACGGTAGCCGAGGCCGCCACCACGCCGGTCTGGTCATTCTGGAGTGTCACGGTGACGGGAAGGCCGGGTGTATCGGTTCTGGCGTAGAAGGAAGCGGTGTAGACGGCGTGTGGGCGGACAGGAATGCCCCAGTAGCCGCCATTCTCCACCCCGGCGGGGGAGTTGGGACCGGCGGAGGTGACGGAGACGCGCAGGCTGCGCGTGAGCGCGGCGCTGGGGCCGGAGGACTCGTCGATGGAGACACTGACCTGCGCGCTGCCGCGGGCCACCATCGGCCAGTGATTGAGCGCATCCCAGGCGCGGCCGACGGCGCGGTCGCGGATCAGTTCGCCGTAGATGCCGCCGTCATAGGAATAGTTGATCTCTTCGGTCATGAGTCCGTAGAGGGTGGGGCTGACCCTGGCTATGGGGTGGTCGGCCTGGATGGTGAAGGATGGCGTCTGCGCGGCAATGGGCAGGGCCAGGGCAACGGCGGCGAGGTAAACGACGAGTGCGGAGGGCTTCATCATGACCTTGCCATCGTACTGCGGAGGCGGCGGGGCTGACAACTAGAAAACGCTTACTCGCGGCCGGGAGCCTGGAATTGGCAGCTCATTTTTTGCGGGTCAAAAGCGCCGGTCTGCCGCCCTTGGTTGCGTTATCGGCACGGCTCATCCGCACTTGCAGGCAGCAGGCCTGGTTCTTACTCCGCGGCTTGCTCGATGGCAGCGCTGATCGCGTTGCGGACGGAGTCGGGCAGGGCGGGCATGGCGCCGGATTGCGAGGCGACCCAGCCGCCCCAGCGGTTTCCGGCCTCATTGAGCGTGGCCAGATCGGCTCCGCGGAGCATGTAGTGCGTGATGGCGGCGGTGAAGGCATCGCCAGCGCCGATCCCGTCAGCGATTTTGACGGGAAAGCCGGGGTGCAAGTCCCACTGATCGCGCGTGACGAGCAGACTGCCGCTGCCTCCGCGGGTGATGGCAACTGTTCCGAGAGAGGGAAACGCGGCGAGCAGGCGCTCGGCGGCGGCGCGCAGATACTCCGGGGTCAACCGCACTTCGCTGGTGGCGAGAGATCCCTGAAGAGTGAGGCCAAGCAGGTCGAGGACGAGCGGAGCTTCGGCATCGTTCATTTTGACGACACTGGCAAGCCCGAGCGACTGCTCCATAACTTCGCTTGAGTAAAAGGGCCTGCGGAGGTTTACGTCGAAGACGCGGATGCAGGCTGGAGAGGTCGCGGCGGCTAGGGCCTGGATGGATTGCCGCGCCTGAGGGTTGCGCTGCGCAAGTGAACCGAAGCAGATGGCGTCGGCGCGGGCGGCAAGGCGGATCCATTCGTCGGTGAGTTCGAGGAAGTCCCAGGCGGCGGGTTCGTGAATCGTGTAGCGCGGCTCGCCGCCTTCGAGGCTGACCGTGACGCGGCCGGTCTCGTGAAAGGGATCGACTTCAAGGAATCTGGTCTCAACAGGCATGAGATCGAGGCGTTCGATGGCCTGACGGCCGAGGTCGTCGCGTCCAACGCGGCTGAGGATGACGGCGCGATTGCCGAGGCGGCCGGCCATGACGGCAAAGTTGGCCGGTGCGCCACCCAGGCGCACGCCCCCAGGGAGAACATCCCAGAGCAGTTCGCCGATTCCAAGGATCAGATGCGGATCGTTCATTCGAGGACTCCAAAGGTCACTGACAGTTGTCAGTGGCCAGAATACCCTTCGGAAACACTTGTTGATCGGTTCGCCAAACTCTGAAGACTGCCTACTGGCTACTGCCCTTCCACCGGTAGATGGAGCAGTCCTCCCAGGGAGGGGCCGCGTACTCAGCGCCTGGCTGATGGGTGAGGATTGTGCGATCCGTTATGGCGTCGGCGTGCGAGCGGCGAATCTGGCCGCCAAAGAGCCTCTCGAATCCGGGTTCGCAGGCCAGCACGTCCCTCTGTTCGTCGTTAACGTACAGGATATCGACTGGGCCGGCGTTACGGGCAAGTTTTTGTTTCCACAGGCGGACAAGACGCCTCAGAACGGGAGCGCCGAAGGGATTGAAGAGAAAGACGAGACAGGGACCGGAAGGAAGCGGAAAGGCGGTGGCGTCGCGGCAGTAGAAGCGCATGGGGGGCCGGGTATGTCCGGCAGCGCGCCACAAGGCAAGGTTCCTGCGCGCGATGCGTGCAAGCGTGGGATGCAACTCGACGCCTGCGATGGCGCGGAAGGGGTACTGCGAAGCCAGCAGCAGGGCGCGGCCCATGCCTGCGCCGAGATCGATGAACGTGTATGCGTCGAGGGGTTCGATAGGCCGGCAGCGGCGCCAGCGCACCAGCAGGCCGTGAAAGACCGAGGGCGCAATGGCGTAGTAGGCGGTGATGTGGCGATCATGCTGGCGGCCAATGCGGAGATGGCGGCCTGCGACAAGGCCGCTGGTGCGGACGCCAAACTCCAAATCGAAGGGATGGCGGATCAGTCCATCGCTGACCGACAATCCGGGCAGATGACGCGGCATTGATGCCGGCTTTTTCGTCTTGCCTGACGCGCCCATGCTCACGTTTGAACCTTAGCATAGCGAACCCGGCAGGATGTGACGCAAAAGGGCGGAAAAGGCCGGATCAATCGCCAGCCGGCATCCTTGATGCAGTTTTGGCAGGGCGGCTCGCCGCGAATGCCGCGCAGGTAGCGCGATCAGGCTGTCGCGAGGAAGCGCAGGCGCACGTAGTCGGCGGTCCATTGGCCTTCTTCGTCGCGCAGTGCGGGCTCGAGCAGGGCTACGGTTTTGGCGACGGCGGTTTCGCGCAGATCTTCGGGCAAGGCATCGAGCGCGCCGCGGCAAAAGGTGTTCAGCCAGGCGGCCATGCCGCCTGTGCCAAGCGGAGTGGGCCGGGGAAAGTGGATCATGCGCGCGACTGTAAAGCCGTGCGCGGTGAGGCGGCGCATGTAGGCGGCAGAGGTGGGGTAGTAGTTGCCGCGCTCACCTAAATCGGCGAAGCCAAGATGCGTGAGCACGGCGGCAAAGGCTACGCGAATAGCGGCGATGTTGCCGTGGCCGCCCATCTCGGCGACAAAGCGTCCGCCGGGACGCAGGACGCGGCGCACCTCGGCCAGCATCGCGTCCTGATCGTGCATCCAGTGCAAGGCTGCATTGGAAAAGACGGCGTCAAAGGAATGATCGGCAAAGGGAAGCGATTCCGCGGAACCCTGTTCGATGACAATACCGCGGGCGCGCGCCGCGGAAACCATTGTGGGCGAAGTGTCAATGCCGGTCACGGTGGCTTCCGCGGCAGCTATGCGCTGGGTCAGTTGGCCGTCGCCGCAGCCGAGATCGAGAATGCGCTCTCCGGCTTTCGGCGACAGCCATTCAAATACGCCGCTGCCGAGCTGAGGGACGAAGGCTGCGTCGCGGCTGTATGTTTCCGGGTTCCAGACCTGGAGCATGGAAGACCTCCAGATCCAGTGTGAGGGATGAGGCAGACATCAGGCAAAGCGATTGTCATCGCGTAGTAGACTGGGCCTTGGTTACGCAAGGGGAGATTGCTCGATGAAGATTGTGTTTGCCGCTTCGGAATGTACGCCGCTGGCGAAGACCGGCGGGTTGGCTGACGTGGTAGGCGCGTTGCCGCGTGAGCTTGCGAAGCTAGGGCATCAGGTCACGGTCTACTTGCCGTTTTATGCGCGCATCCGGCGGCACGTGGAGGGCGAGCCAAAGTACGCGGTGCGATCGATCACAATCCCATTCCGCTATTACAACCGATTTGTGGGAGTGGTCGACGGAGGCGAACGCGACGGAGTGCAGTACTACTTTATCGATTGCCCGGAACTCTTTGACCGCAGGGAGCTTTATGGCCCTGCGGGTGGCGATTACCGGGATAACGCAGAGCGCTTCGGGCTGTTTTGCCGTGCAGTGATCGAGGCGTCGAAGTTGCTGGGCGTGCCGGATGTCTTTCATGTGCATGACTGGCAGGCGGCGCTGATTCCCGTGTACCTGCGCACGACGTTTGCCAACGATCCGCTGCTGCGCAGTGTGGCTACGGTGCTGACGATTCACAACGCCGCCTACCAGGGCAAGTTTGCACCCAGCACAACGGAGGAGCTGCTATTTCCGTGGGATCTGTTCACGATGGACAAGGTAGAGCAGTTCGACCGCTTCAACTTTCTGAAGGGCGGCGTGGTGTTTTCCGATCTACTGACCACGGTGAGCCGCAAGTATGCCGAGGAGATTCAGACGGCGGAGTTAGGCGAACAACTCGATAGCGTCTTGCGCAATCGCGCACGCGATCTGCGCGGCATCCTGAACGGAGTGGATTACGCGCACTGGAATCCGGCGGTCGATGGGCATCTGGCAGGGCATTACACGCCGGAACACCTCGATGGAAAGCGCGTCTGCCGCGCCGATCTACTGCACGCCTTCGGACTGGAAAAGGTGGCCGAAACGACGCCGGTGATAGGGATTGTTTCGCGTCTGGCGGGACAGAAGGGATTTGACATTGTGGCGGGGATCGTGGAGGAGATTGCCGAACGCGATGTGGCGGTGGTGGCGCTGGGTACGGGCGATCCCTACTACGAGAACCTGTTTAGGGGGTGGGCATTTCGTCACCCGGACAGCGTGGCAGTGCAGATCCGCTACGACGAGGCTCTGGCGCACAAGATCGAGGCTGGGGCCGATATGTTTCTGATGCCCTCGCGCTACGAGCCCTGTGGTTTGAACCAGATCTACTCGCTCAAGTACGGAACCGTGCCGATCGTTCGCGCCACAGGCGGTCTGGACGACACGATCGAGGAATGGGACGGCGAGAAGGAAACCGGCACAGGCTTCAAGTTCGCGGGCTACAACCCGAGGGATCTGCTCGCCGAGATCGACCGCGCGCTCGAAGCCTTTCGCGATAAGGATGGCTGGACGCGGTTGATGCGGAACGGGATGGCGCGGGACTACGGGTGGTCCGGCCCCGCCAGGGAATACGCGCGTACCTACGAAGAGGCAGCGCAGCGACGCGCGTAAGCAGAGGGTAACCTCAGTTGTGCTTGCCTTTCCATTCCTCGTAAGGGCCATGGAAGTCTTCGATTGCCTTCTCGTGAAAGACCCAGAGACGGGTGGCGACTTCGTCGATCAGGTCGTGGTCGTGCGTGACGAGCAGGACCGTTCCTTCGTAGCGCTGCAGGGCGATGTTGAGCGCATTGATCGATTCGAGGTCGAGGTGGTTGGTGGGCTCGTCAAAGATGAGAATGTTGGGCTTGGTCAGAATGAGCTTGCAGAATGCGAGGCGCGCCTGCTCGCCGCCTGAGAGCGCCGCGGTGGGCTTGGAGCCTTCCTCGCCGCTGAAGAGCATCTGGCCGAGAATGCCGCGAATGTCTTCGACGTGCGCGTCCGGTTTCCAGCGGTGCAGCCACTCGGCGACCGTCAGGCCGTGTTCGATGGTCGAGCCCACGTCCTGCGGAAAGTAGCCGACCTGGGCCTCGTGGCCCCAGAAGACGGAACCGGAGTCGAGAGTGAATTCCTTGTCGGCGAGGCCTGGATAGTTGGACAGCAGGCACTTGAGCAGGGTGGTTTTGCCGGCGCCATTGCGGCCCATGAGACAGATTTTTTCGCCGCGCATAATGTTAGCCGTAAAGCCATCGATGACTTCGCGTTCACCGTAATACTTCATTAAATGCTTGAGCTCAAGCACATGCTTGCCGCTGGGCCGCACCTGGTCGAAGCGGATGTAGGGGCGTTGAATATTCGAGCGCGCGAGGTCGTTGGTCTGGAGGCGTTCGACTTCCTTGCGGCGGCTGGTGACCTGACTGGAGCGGGTGCCGGCGGCAAAGCGGGCGATGAACTCGTTGAGTTGCGCGATCTTTTTCTCGCGCTGTGCGTTTTCGGCTTCGAGGCGGGAGCGGATCTGCGTCTTTGCCATCACCATATCGTCATAGCCGCCGGTGTAGGTGATGATGGTCTGGTAATCGATATCGGCGGTGTGCGTGGTGACGGAGTTGAGGAAGTGACGGTCGTGCGAGATGACAATCAGCGTGCCGTCATAGTTGTTCAAGAAGTCCTGGAGCCAGTGGATGGAGTCGAGGTCGAGGTAGTTTGTAGGCTCGTCGAGCAGGAGCGCCTCGGGTTTGCCGAAGAGCGCCTGCGCGAGCAGCACGCGCACCTTTTGTCCGCCCTGCAATTCGCCCATCCTGCGGCTGTGCAGGTCTTCGCGAATGTCGAGGCCGTCGAGGAGCACGGCGGCGTCGCTCTCGGCGCTATAGCCGTCCTCGTCGCCGATGATGCCTTCCAGTTCGCCGAGCCTCATGCCGTCTTCGTCGGTCATCTCGGGTTTTTCGTAGATGCGGTCGCGCTCTTCAAGGGCTGCCCACAATGGCTTGTTGCCCATGATGACGGTATCGATGACGCGATAGGCGTCGAAGGCAAACTGATCCTGGCGCAGCACGCCGAATTTGCGCGGGCGGACAACGGTGCCTTTTTGCGGGTCCAGGTCGCCGGTGAGGATCTTCATGAAGGTGGACTTGCCGGCGCCATTGGGGCCAGTAAGGCCGTAACGGCGGCCTGGCGTGAAGGTGGTGGAGACATCCTCGAAGAGGATCTTCGCACCGAAGCGCATGGTGACATTGCTGACGCTGATCATGGTTTGTCGATTCCCGTGTATAGATTGGGCACCACGCGCGAGGCGCGGCGAAGCGTAGGCCGCAAGAGCCTGTCTGGTGAAAATTGGAGCATGGTTTGAAGGGCAGACACAGCCGCCCCGAGGAAAACTCGCTGCCGCATCTCCAGTTTCTCACAGATACGAGGATTTTCGAACACGGATGGAGCAAGCAGCCGGGGCAAACGCATTTCCATTCGCTGGACGCGTTACAAACCATGCTCTTCGCGCTGTCATTCTGAGGAGCGCAGCGACGAAGAATCCGCAGTTGCTTTTCGAGTCGATTTCTCATGCAGATCTTCGATTTGACGGGCTGATTTCACGCGACGATACCGCCGCAAGGGGCGAAAGGCAACCGCAGTCACGCATGGCCCGGTTAAACCCGAAGAGCATAAAAATTCGGCCAGGAACAACCGCAGATCCCTCGTCGCTGCGCTCCTCGGGATGACAGCGTCAGGCGGGTGGCGAATTTTCAGGGCAGATCACCCCGTTTGGGATGACATAGCTCGATGGGTGGAATCGGAATGCGAGGGAAACAGGTCTCCTATCCAAATGCGTTTGCCCTGCGCACGCACCTTGTGTTATGCGACGGTCAGAAAATATCGCCCAACTTGGTGAAAGCGTCCAGTTCGATGAGGTGCTGTCCCTGAGGTACGGCGGCTATTGCCGCGTGTTCGAGCACCCATGTGTCTGGGTGGACGAGGAAGACGGCGTGCAAGCCGGCGGCAAGCGCGGGGTTGATGTCGCTTTTGGGACTGTTGCCGATCATCCAACTGGTGTGCGGCGTGAGTTCGTGGCGGGCGATGACCTCGCGGTAGGTGGGCGGGTCTTTTTCGGCGACAATCTCGACGGCAGCGAAGTACTTCGCGAGGCCAGAACGGGCGAGTTTGTCGGCCTGTTCGGCGTGATTGCCTTTGGTCATCAGGATGAGATGGTGACGGGTGGCCA
Organism: Occallatibacter sp.; assembly: GCA_049977045.1. GTDB lineage: Bacteria > Acidobacteriota > Terriglobia > Terriglobales > Acidobacteriaceae > Telmatobacter. Next base: position 64,274 of record JBMFHB010000005.1, on the reverse strand, counting down.
GGCTGGCAAGCGTTTCGGCAACGCCGGGAAGAAGCTCAATTTCCTGCTCGGCGATGGCGCGGGCAAAGCCGCGGACGCGCTCGCGTTTCTCTTCTGTAACGGGCGCGGAGCTGAGACGCTCGAAGCAATCGAGCAGAGAATGCGCGAAGCTGGAAAGCCCGTAGCCGTGCGAGAGGATGGTCTCGCGCTCGACGGCGTTGAGCGTCTGGCGGACCTCGGCGGGCGAGTACTCCTTGTGGTCGAGGAATCCGATGAAGGCGGCGATGGCGCGTTCGAAGTAGATGTTGTTTTCCCAGAGCGTGTCGTCGGCATCGATGAGCAGAGTCTGGTTTTTGGGGAAGCGGGGCATAGAACAATCGTACAGGCTGCGCGTGACGAGATCTCAACGGCCGCCGTTCATTTTCAGGCGCCGAGTTCTGCGCGGATGGCGGCGGCGATGGCCTCGGCGTGGCGGCGCATGGTTTCTTCGCTTTCGGCTTCGATCATGACGCGGGCCAAAGCTTCAGTGCCGCTATAGCGGATGACGACGCGGCCGGAGTCTTTCAGCTCCACCTGGGCGGCGTGAATGGCCGCGACGACGCTTGGAATCGAGTCGAGCGGTTTCTTCTCGCGCACCTTTACGTTGACAATCACCTGCGGGAAGACTTTGAAATCGGCGGTCAACGCGTTGAGAGATTTGCCGGTGCGCGCGACGAGATCGAGGACGACGAGCGCGGTGAGCAGGCCGTCGCCGGTGGTGGCCAGGTGAGGGAAGAGGATGTGGCCGGATTGCTCGCCGCCGAGGGCCGCATTTTGCTTTTGCATCTCTTCGAGAACGTAACGGTCGCCGACCGCGGCGCGGGCCATGCGGATGCCGCTGCGCTTGAGCGCGGCTTCGAGACCCATGTTCGACATGGTGGTGGCCACGACGAGATCGCCGGTCAACATACCGCGAGCTTTGAGGTCGCGCGCGGTCATAAGAAGAATGGCGTCGCCGTTGATGACGTTGCCTTGCGCGCCGGCCAACATGCAGCGATCGGCGTCGCCGTCGAAGGTGACGCCCAGGTCTGCGCCGCGGGCCCTTACTTCGCCGGCCACGTGGTCCGGATGCAGCGCCCCGCAGCCGGCGTTGATGTTGCGGCCGTCGGGCGAGGTGTGCAGCAGGTCGATCTTTGCGCTTCCGTCGCGGTTGAGGCGGCGAAAAAGCTCAGGCGCGATGGCTGCGGCAGCGCCGTTGGCGCAATCGGCGACGATTTTAAGATGCGAGAGCGAAAGGCCGGGAACGCAATCGAGGAGGAACTGAATGTAGTCGCTCTGGAAGGCGGGGTTGTCCTGAACGGCGGGGAAACTGTGCGGGCCGGAGATTTCGACTTGCGCGGCGTGGTGCAGGATCTCTTGTTCCATGGCGAGTTCCACGGCGTCGGGCAGCTTGAAGCCGTCGGCGCCGAAGAGCTTGATGCCGTTATCGGCCCAGGGATTGTGCGAGGCGGAGATGACGGCGCCGGCGTGGAATCCATGCGTGCGCGCGAGGAAGGCGACGGCGGGCGTGGTGACGATGCCGGCGCTTTCGACCTGCGCGCCTGCTTCGCGCAGGCCAGCGGCGAGAGTGGCGGCGATCCACGGGCCTGATTCGCGCGTGTCGCGGCCAAGCAGCACCCGGGGATGGGCGGTCGTCCTGCGCAATGAGTGCGCGAGAGCGAGGCCTACGCTGTAGACGGTTGTGGGGTCGAGCGGCGCCGTGCCTGCGATGGCGCGAATGCCATCGGTTCCGAAGAGTTGGCGTGTGGGGGATGTGCTCATGATTTGGACTTTCTGCCTCGTTGATTTTTTGGGGGAGCCGAGGGCTTGTTTTTCTTTGCGGTTTGGGGCGTTTGCGCGGAGGCCGATTCGACGCGGCTCAGGAAGGAGCCGTCGGCGAGGTGCGTGGTGAGCTGGTCGCCCGGCGCGATCTGCGCCGTGGAGCGAATGAGAGATCCGTCGGCTGAAAGGACCAGCGCGTAGCCACGGTCGAGGACCGCGAGCGGCGACAGGGAATGCAGGCGCGCTTCGAGAGAGTTCAGCCGGGCGGCGGAGGACTCGATCAGGCGTTCCAGGCAGCGATCGAGCCGGGAGCGCAGGTCGACGAGGCGCTCGCGCGCGCGAGCGAACTGCCGCCTCGGATCGTGGCGCAGCACTGCGGCGGCGAGTTCCGCGATGCGGTGCTGCCGCGTGCGCAGTTGCGCTGTGAGCGTGGCGTCGATCTGGGCAGTAGCGTCGTCGAGTCGCTGGCCAAAACGGTAGAGCAGGGCCATTACGCGCGACTCGGCGCGGCTGACAGGGAGGCGCGTGAGTCTCTGATGCGCCTGGAGCACCTGAAAATGCACGGCGCGTTCGAGGCGGTGCGACTGCGCGGCCAGGTGTTCGCCGATCTTGTGTTGCGCTTCGGTGACGAGTTCGGCCGCCGCGGACGGGGTGGGTGCGCGCAGGTCGGCGGCGAAGTCGGCGATGGTGAAGTCGGTCTCGTGTCCAACTGCGGAAACGACGGGAAGCCTGCTCGCGGCGATGGCGCGGGCGACGCGTTCGCTGTTGAACGCGGCAAGATCTTCAAGCGAGCCGCCGCCGCGGGCGAGAACGATCAGGTCCACGAGCTGCGAGGCGTTGAGTTCAACCAATGCGGCTTCGATTTCCGCTGGTGACGAGTCTCCCTGAACGGAGACGGGGAAGAGAAGAACGTTCAATCCGGAGTGGCGGCGGCTGACAATGTTCAAAAAATCGCGGATCACGGCGCCGGTGGGTGAGGTGACGATACCGACCGTGCGGGGGAACATGGGCAGCGGTTTCTTGCGATCCGCGTCGAAGATCCCTTCGACCTTCAGCTTTTCTTTCAGTTGCTCGAAGGCGAGCTGGAGCGAACCGGTTCCGGCGGGCTCCATGGTTTCTGCAACCATCTGCAACTGGCCGCGCTGCTCATAGACGCTGACGCGGCCGCGCACAAGAACGTGGAGACCGTCCTCAGGCCTGAAGCGGAGCAGCATGGCTTGGCGGCGGAAGAGCACGATAGGAAGCTGAGCGCCCGCATCCTTGAGCGTGAAGTAGACGTGGCCGGAAGGCGCTGGGCGGAGATTCGAGATCTCGCCTTCGACCCAGATGTCGCCGCACTCCTGCTCGATCAGATCGCGCAACTGTGTGACCAGTTCATGGACGGCCAAGACGCGGCGCCTCTGTCGCGGCTCGTCGAAGCACAGATCGAGCTGTTGATTTGAAGACGCAGATGAATCGCGTGAGATCACTGGAGATGAGTTTAATTGGTGAGGCGTCAGGAGGCGGGCTTGCGGGTTTCGATCATCGTGCGCAGCGCGGTGGCGGTTTGAGCCAGGCTGGCGGCGGCACTGGGTGGGGGCGAAGATTCGCGGGCATAAGTCAGTTCCAGCTCGCGCGCCAGGACCGTGCCGCGTGTGAGGCCGAAGGTTCCGAGGACGCCGGCCAGCTTGTGCGCGGCAGATTGCGCGGCTTCGCGCTGCCGCAACGTCAGCTTGCGATCGGCAACGGATTGGGCAGCCGTTTCGAGAACGGTCACTCGCTCCCGGATCTCTGGCAGAAAGCGGCGCCAGAGCCCGTCGATCGCGCCGGAGAGAGACGGGTCTGCGTGAGAGCCGGATTGTGAGGTCGCGTTCAAGGCAACAGACAATCGGGGATCGATTACCGATCCAGGCTTCTGAACCCCCGGGGGCTTGCCTTGCCGGGGATTGTCATCTCAGGTTCCGTGTAATCGTGGCGCTCAAAAATCGTGGCCCCGAGCGGCGCTGCTTCATTCTGTTACACGGCCCGTTACAAGATTACGAAGATAGATTAATCTGTCCAGCCCAGGGCGTTGGAAATTTGTTTTGAGAGCGTGAGCGGATCGAAAGGCTTGAAGAGGATGGCTTGTACGCCGAGGTCGGCAAAGCGGCGCTGGTCGGTGCCTTGCACCTTGGCCGTCAAAAGCAGCACGGGAATCTGTACGGTGGAGGGATTCTTGCGGATTTCGCGAAAAGTGCTGGGCCCGTCCATGCCGGGCATCATCACGTCGAGCAGGATGGCATCGGGCTGGTGTTCGGCCGCGCGGGCCAGGCCCTGCGCGCCGGAGCTGGCCTTAATGACATCCCACCCGGCGACGCTCTCAAGACTCAGGGCAGCTACTTCGCGAATGTCGTCTTCGTCGTCGATGATGAGGATCTTGCGGGGCATGGTGAAAGGCTCCTCCATGATTATTCTGCGACGGCGGCGCGGTGTTGTCGATGGAGAAGGGAAGAAATCGAGGTTATGAATTGGGTACTGCCGGTTGCGGTGCGACAGCTTCCTGAGTTTGCCGCAGCGAGCGAAGCATGGTGAGCACAAGCGCTTCGAGTTGCTGTGGCTGCACTCGGGCTTTGGCCAGAAAGTGCGTGGGGCCAAGCGTAAGGTGCCGGCGTTCAGCCGGTGAGAGATCGCGGCCGGAGTAGACAACGAGAGGCAGGTGCGCGAGGTTCTCGTGCTGGCGCAGCCAATCCACTACGTTGAAGCCGTCACCATCGGGCAGTCCAATATCGAGCACCAGCAGGTGGGGCGCAAATTGCGTGCAGGCGGCAATGGTTTCTTCCAGGGTATGCGCAATCTCAACCACGATACCACCGCGTCCAAACACTTCGCCGATCACCTGTGCCAGGCTGCGATCGTCCTCGACGATCAGAATGCGGGTCTTTTCACCTGGGCCACAGAGCACGCGCGCCAGTTCGTTGAGCAGCATATCTTCATCGAGTGGCTTGGCCACCAGTCCTTCAGCTCCCTCGGGCAAGACATCGGGATTTTTTGGATCTTCCACGCTCAGCAGGACCACCGGAGTGTGCGCGGCCGTATCGAGACGCCGCAGCAGAGGCAGGATCGCCCAGCCATTCATTCCGTCGATCGAGGTGTCGACCAGGATTGCGTGGACGCTCTGGCGGGCCGCCGCGAGGGTCTGTTCGACGGTGGAAGTCTGAACAACGGAGTAGCCGTGGCGGGCGAGTTGAGCGGCAATTCTCGGTCGGGTTTCAGGGTTGGTGTCGGCCAGCAATACGGTGCCATGGCCGATTTCGCTTTCTGCTTTGGCATTTTGCTCAGCCACGGGCGACGGGTGATAGGGCAGGAAGACGCGGAAGGTGGACCCGCGAACGGGATTCCGCTCGGCCCAGATGCGGCCGGTGTGCTGCAGCACAATCGTGCGGCAGATGGCGAGGCCCAGTCCGGTTCCGCCCTTCTGACGGGAATCGGAGGCGTCGACCTGCTGGAAGCGCCCGAAGATCGTCTCCAGCTTGTCGGCAGGAATGCCCCGCCCATGATCGATGACGGAGAGGATCACGCCGGTTACGCCGGGCCGCAGCATGACGCTCACCGGCGAGCTGGGCGGCGAGAATTTGACGGCATTGGTGAGCAGGTTGGTGACCACCTGCAAGAGCCGATCGGGGTCGGCGGTGATCTCGACCCGGGTTGCGTCGTGCAGCAACTTGACGCCCGCGGCATCGGCCATCGGCTGCATGTCCTCGATGGCCTGGCTGACGACATCGGCCAGTTGTACGGAGCGGAAGGCCAGCGGCTCGCGGCCGCTCTGAATGCGTTCGAGATCGAGGATGTCGTTGATCAGCCGCACCAGACGGTCGGAGTTGGTGAGCGCAATGCGCAGCAGATTCGAAGCTTTTTCGTCGACGGTGCCGAGCATCCCGGAGGTGAGTAGTCCGAGCGCGCCGCGAATCGAGGTCAGCGGCGTGCGCAGTTCGTGGCTGACCGTGGAGATGAATTCGTCTTTCATTCGGTCGAGCGTGTAGCGCTGGCTGATGTCACGGAAACTGAGCACCCAGCCGGAGAGGTTGCCCTGGCCGTTGATGGGTGTGAGGACATATTCGGCGGGGAACGAGCTGCCGTCCGCGCGGAAGAAGTTTTCCTCGCCGGCTGAGGATGTGGGCCGTGTCATTGCTTTGCGGAGCGGGCATTCCTCGCTACAAAGGCGATCCTGCGGCGCAGCGCCGTGGAGCAGGTCGTGAAAGGGCTTGCCTGCAAGTGTGTCGGGAGGTGCGCCCAGCAGCCGACCTGCCGCGGGATTGGTGAAACGCACTTTACCATCGCGATCGAGCCCGCAGATGCCATCGCTCACGGCGTCGAGCAGGATCTCCTGCTGACGGCGGAGGTCTTCGGCGCGTCCGCTTTCCTGGGAACGCGCGAGCATCTGTCCCAGCGGAGCCGCGGCAATCTCCACCGCGGCGATCGCTTCGCGGTCCTCGCGCAGGCGGTAGCGGGAGTAAAATTCGAGCACCGCGAGCACCTTGTTGGCGGCGCGGACGGGCACGGCCGCGCCTGAGATCATCTCGTAGTGGAGGGCGTCGGCAACGCGCGGGCCGGGCGGAACGGCGGCGAGGTCAGTGAGCCATACGGCGTGGCCCTCTTTCCAGGCGGATTGGGGCAATTCGGAACCGGGTTTCAGCGTGAGCCCCTTGCTTCTCTGGACGAAGTCCGCGATTCGTTGTTCCTGAACGCCCCAGGCGCTTCCGAACTCCAGGCGATTCTGTTCGGCATCGACCACCCATTCGATACCGATGTCCCAGCCCTGTGTGATGCACAGGGCTTCAAGAAAGCGCATGGCGGCGATTTCGCAGGGAGCGTTTTCACCCACGATCTGGCTTACCGCCAGTTGCAGCGACAGCCGGTTTTCCCGCCGCTTCTGCTCGGTGACATCGCGCAACTGGCAGCGAACCGCCTGTGGAGCACCGGCCTTTTGCCGCCTGCTCATGGTCAGTTCGAGATCGAGAACGCGGCCGTCGGGAGTGTGGTGGCGCAAGGGCGCGCGCTCTACCGATTCGCCGCTGAGAGCGCGGCGAAACAATGCAGCGACCTCAGCGCGGCTGCCGTTTGAGAACAGTTCCTCGAAGGAAGGCAAGGTCTGCATTGCCGCGCGATCCAGCCCGAAGGACTGTTGCCATGCTGGATTGGCGTAAACGAACTGGCCTGCCGGGCTCAGCGTGGCAATCATCTCGCTGGAGTGTTCGAAAAGATCGCGGATGCGCTCCTGCGCCTCGCGTTGCGCCTGCTCGCGCTGCGGGAGCGGATTCAGCTCCATGGCGACGGCCACCATGCCGGTGAATTCGGCCATGGAATCGCGCAAAGCCGAGATATGGAGCGTGACGGGAACGCTGGCGCCGTCCTTGTGGCGCAACTTGGCGACAAATTTGGGCACCATGCTGGGAGGCAACATGCGCACGCAGGACAGATAGTCAGCCATACGTCCGGCCTGACCCGTTTCAGGCAGGTGAGCGACGTGGCAAAGCTGTTGAATCTCTATCAGTAGCCGTTCGCACTCTCCGGGCGCAAGCAGATCGATCTTGCCCCACAAGGATTTCAACTCGGCAGCGCGGTAACCCAGCAATCGTTCCGCTGTTGGATTCGAATAGGCGAGCTCACCTTGCAGATTCACGGCCACAACGGCAGGTCCCGCCAGGTCCAGCAACTCGCGAAGGCCCTCGCCGATCGCTTCCTTTGGTTGCTCCTCCGTGGAGGTCTGGGTCAACAGGCGGTTTACGATGTAGGCGAAGACCACGGTGGCGACCGCGGCCGCTACGATGGGAAGCGTCCGCCACTGGAAGATCGGGAACGCACGGGCCAGCGTTGCGCCAGCAGCCAGGGTAAGGATCAGCAGCGGCAGAATCAGCCAAAGCTGGGAGATCCCGTTCAGGCTCCCTTCCGCGATCATGGCGCGGCGAACAATCGTGCTGTTGTCCTGGCTCTTCGGCAGATCCTTCATCTACTCGATCTTCTCCCCATCGTGCCGGGTCGGGTGCTCAAAGGCATGATTGCAATCCTTTGGTAAAAAGGTCACCAAGGCCGGTGCGCGCCGGCTTCAGATCCTTGTCGAGACCCCGGATCGCGTTCCGTTTTACTCTTGAATTGCTTCGAAGATAAGTCGGCACGGTTGCACGTAGTATAAGCGTTCGATGGAACGACCTCCAGACAAAAGCGCTACGGCGCCTGCACCAAAGTGGTTATTCCGTTACCAGGGGGCATGTGACGAACGGCCAGCTTCTCTTGGGAGGCGCGACCATTGGCGTGAGTTGCGCAGCTTATTGCGCGACTTATACTGGCTGCATGATTCCTCAAACAGCAAAAAACATCCTTCTGCGCCATACCTTCCGGGCGGCCATTCTGCTTTATCTGGCGGTTCCGCCGCAGGCCGCGCACGCCTGGGGCGGTGCGGGCCACCGCATCATCAACGGGCTTGCGGCCAGCAATCTGCCCGCGGATGTTCCCGCATTTTTGCGTTCGGCGGCGGCAAATGAGGAGATGGTCTACCTGGGGCCGGAGCCGGACCGCTGGCGTTCAAAGGCGGCTGAGCCGGAACTGCTCGCGGCTCAGGCGCCGGAGCACTTTATCGACCTGGAGTTGGCCGACGCGCTGGGCCCGCTGCCGCACAATCGCTTTGACTTCGAGGCCGAGGTCTTTGCCGCGCACGAGAGACCGGAAACCATCGGTTTGCAGCCGTGGGAGACCAACGAGGTGTGGGAGCGGCTGAAGCAGTCGATGCGCCAGTATCGCACGATGCGCGCCGCAGGCCAGGATACAAAGCAGGTCGAGGCGGCGATTGTGTTTTACGCCGGCTGGCTGGGCCATTATGTGGGCGACGGATCGCAGCCGTTGCATACGACGGTCAAGTACAACGGCTGGGTGGGGCCGAACCCCAACGGCTATACCACGGAGCACCACATCCACTACCAGTTCGAAAGCCCTTTTGTGGAAGCGAACATTCATGCGCCCGAGGTGCAGGCCCTGATGACGCCGGTACATCTCATCCAGGGCAATATGTTCGATGCCTACGTCGCCTACCTGCGCCACACGGCAACCTTCGTCGAAGATGTCTACCGCTTCGACAAGGCTGGAGGCTTTACGGGCGCGGGCACGGCCGAATCCCGGAGCTTTACCGCGGCGCGGCTGGCCGCCGGCGCCAGCATGTTGCGCGACATGATCTACACGGCCTGGATCGACAGCGCGCAGCCGGTTCCAGACCCGTACGCAGGGAAATAGAGCAGGAAGATTCGCAGGGCAAACGCATTTGGACTGCTTGCCTTGCCTCACGACTCCACTCATCGAGCAATGTCATCCCGAACGGAGTGAGGGATCTGCGGTTGCCTTTCGCCCCTTGCGGCGTCGTCGGATGAAATCGGCCTGCCAAACCGAAGGTCTGCGTGAGAAACAGACCCGAAAAGCAACCGCAGATTCTTCGTCGCTGCGCTCCTCAGAATGACAGCGCAGAATGCATGGTTCGTAAAGCCTCCAGCGAATGGGAATGCGTTTGCCCTGGGAAGATTCACGCCCAGACAAGAAGAAGGCTGTCTTTCGCCGGTGCTGTTCCGGCGGGCGCTATCTCACTGTCACGCAGATGTGACTGCCATCACCACGAAGTCCCCTTCTTCAAGATAACGTGCGTGACGATCGGGCCGGATAGTCCCGGAACCGTCAAAAGTAGTTACAATCAGGGCCACCTCAACCCCCAGCGGAGGATCTGATGAAGAATTGGCCGCGAGTATTTACGATCCTGTGCCTGGCGGCGCTGTGGGCAAGCGCCGGGTCCGCTCAAAACTATGCGGTTGGACAGTCGGCCGCCCAGCGCGCGCCCCGCGAGTCTCAGGCAGGACAGCCATCCAACTGTATCCACGTCCTCTACTGCCTGTTCAACCAGGAGGCGATGGCATCCGATCCGGCGGGGATTCACAAGTACAGCAGGGATCTGGTTGATCTGATCTTGCCCAATCAGTGGACCTACGGACGATACTGGAATGGAGGCGGTGCAGCCTTCAGCATAGGGGGTGGCCCGGAATCACGGAGGCTGCTCTTGATTTACCCATCGAGCCACAACCGCAGAGAAACCAATGCATTGTTCAATCACCTGGCCGACGAAATCGGCTTTTGAAGGAGATGCATCGTGCCACCGAAATTTGGTTTGGTGAGATTCTGGTGCTTCGCTTTGGCTTTCGCTCTTTCGGGTTGCGGGCTTTTGGGCGGAAATCCAACTTCAGGGATTGGAGTTGTGGCGAAGAGTTGCAAACAAGACCAAACGCTCCTACAGGCATTCAGAAATGTCTTCGAGGCACCGAACTGGCAATTATCCCGTATGTTCAGGTCTGGGGGAATGAAACGGGCGACTGTTATGGCCCATACACGCCCCCTTGGGCACAGGCATATCCGAGTTGTGCCGTTCCGGCCAACATGGACAAGGACTTTACTCTTGGTGACGTAAATCAATATTGCCGTCGATACAAATCTGAACGCCGCATATCTGGTGATGCCCGACTCGAACACGCTGTTGACGGTGCCGCTTCCGGGCGTGTCGGGAACCAACTGACCGGTAACTGCGAACACGCGCGCCCGTATAGACGCAGCTTTGTGGTCCGGAGCTGCTGGTTCGCGGATACGCTCTCAGTCTCCGGCGGGCTGGAGCGCGGGAATACGGCGCAACATGCGCGTGAGGGCGGGGGTCATCAACGCTACGGCGGGAACGGCAACCAGCAGCCACGCCAGGAGGGCCTGGCCGGCCAGTCCTCCCATCCACGCGGCGGCGTGGAGCAGGGAGAGATGCAGCAGAGAGTGGGCAGCGATGGGCTGCATCGGGGGCTGCGCCGCGGTGTGGGCGGGGCCTGCGGCGACCAGCCATCCGCCCAGGCGCACAAAAGGCACAATCAGCACGAGTTGCAGCGGCATGGCGGCGTAGTTGGCCGCTTGAATGGCAGGGAGATTGAGGCGGAGCGCCAGAGCCAGAGCCGCGCAAAGAACCGTGGGAATGCCGACTACGGGAATGCAGCCCACGGCGAATCCCAGCGCGAGGGTTAGCGCCAGACGGCGCGGAGAGATTCCATGGCTCAGCCACTGAGTGAGGTTGTGCCGCGCATTTGCCTGTAGTCTGTCCATCGTCGTTAGAAAAGCCTCTGGCAACCGTCTCTTATAAATTAGCGGTAGCCGGGTGCGCGCTGTATGATCTCGCGATGAATCTTCGATGAAGGAATCACGCTTGTTAACGGTTGGATGAATTTCCTCAGCCGTTGGTTTCGGATCTTGATGGCCCGCTGAAAGAGTGGATTTGCCGGGCAGTTGGAGTTGCGCGGAATGAGACGCCTCCTTGCGCCCGTATTCACTTGATTCCCTGCTCACTGCCTCCCTATCTTATCTGCGATACACTTGGACCCGATGAGGGTGTTTGGCATCGATTGCGGTACCGAGGTAACGGGGTTCGGAGTCGTGGAGACCGACGACGGCGCCCGGCAGCCGCAACTCGTCTGCCAGGCGATGGGAGCGATCCGCATGACGAAGAGCCAGCCATTGCCCGAGCGGCTGGATCAGATCTTTCGGGAATTGACGGCACGGCTTGTGTGCTGGCGGCCCGATGCGGTTGCGGTGGAAGAGGTTTTTTACTCGGTCAACGCGAAATCGGCGCTGAAGCTGGGACAGGTGCGCGGCGTGGCGCTGCTGGCGGCGGCTCAGCAGGGAATTCCGGTGGCGGAGTACGCGCCGCTGAAGATCAAGTCGAGCGTAGTGGGCTACGGAATGGCCCGGAAGGAGCAGGTGCAGTTCATGGTGGCGCGATTGCTGGGTTTGGCCGAGCCGCCCCAGCCGGCCGATGCCGCCGATGCGTTGGCGATCGCGATCTGTCATATTCACACCGCGCAGACTCTGACGCTGCAAGGGGCAGGCCGATGAAGGCATCGATGATTGCATTGGCGTTCGCGGGTGCGGTACTGACCCTGGCGGCGGATGGACAGGCGCTGACTGCGAGTGAGCCGGTTTTTCAGATGGACTATTCGAATCCCGGCCTGTCGCCTTCGCAATGGACGCTAACGCTACGGCCCGATGGGAGCGGGCATTTCCGTTCCGCAATGGGCAAGCCGCCTGATAACGGCGCAGAAACCATGGCACAGCCGGCAGTTGATCGCGACATTCAGTTGAGCGTAGCCTATGCAGGCCGGGTTTTCGAGGTGGCTGGACGCCACCAGTGGTTCAACGAGCCCTGCGAGAGCCATCTGAAGGTGGCGTTTCAGGGCTGGAAGACGCTCAGCTATTCGGGGCCGCAGGGGAATGGGTCATGCACCTTCAACTACTCGAAGGATAAAGAGATCGAGGCATTGGGAAACTCGCTGGAGGGGGTTGCAGAGACGATTCTGACGGGAGCGCGCCTGGAGTTGCTGCTTGTGCACGATCCTTTGGGACTGGATGCGGAGATGCAAGTACCTATCCGAGGCTGCGAAAGAAGGCCGGGCTCAGCAAATGGTTGTGATTCAAGGGATTCTGCAACGGTTGGCGGAGGATGACGGCGTGCTGGAACGGGTGAGGAAGCGGGCACGGCTGCTATTGGCGCAGGGGCCGACATAAATCTTTGTTTTGGGACGACATTTTAGCAGGAAAGAGTGTCCAATCTATGTTGGGGTGCCGTTGAGCGGAAAGAAGGCCGCCAGGCATGGGAGGGCAGGGCGCTATGAAAACCATGAGGAAATGCAAGAGAGTTACGGGGCTGGCGCTGCTGACTCTGGGGCTGTTCGGTGTTGGAGTTACGGCGCAGACTCAGGATGCTCAACAAGGCGCAAGTCAGTTGCGGCGCGCAGTGCGTCTGAGCTATGTCGACGGACAGGTGATACTTGCGCAGGGAAGCCAGGTGTTGGCTGACCATGCAGCGGTGAACACGCCGCTGTTTGAAGGCGAACAACTGACGACGGCGGACGACGGGAAGGCCGAGATTCAGTTTGAGGACGGGAGCGTGGCCCGGCTGGCTCCGGACAGCTCACTGACCCTTCAGGTACTGCGCGGTTCAGGCTCCTCGGGCGTCGCCGAAGTGACAGTGAACTCAGGTCTGGCTTACCTGGAGTTCCAGGGCGGGGATCAGGCCGGTCAGATCAGCATGCACTTTGGCGCAAGCGTGGCAACAACCAGCGGCTTCACCGTGCTGCGTGTTGACATGGACACGCCTCCGGGGACGGTCGCTGTTTTCTCCGGCAATGTGCATTTGCAGATCGATGCCTCGCCGAATGGCGCGGCAGCCGAAACCGATCTCCATGGCGGGGAAGTGATTACGCTGAACGCCACTGACCCGAATCAATATCTGGTCTCCGAGTCAATCGAACCCGATTCCTGGGATGCCTGGAACTCCGACCGCGACGAGGCATTGACGGCAGAGTCGGCAACGCAGTCGCAGACACCGCTGACTCTGGGGAGTGGGACGGGAAGTCCGGCCTGGAGCGATCTGAGCGCCAATGGCAGTTGGTACGATGTGCCGGGGCAGGGCAACATCTGGTCGCCGTTTGATGCGGCGGACCCCGGCTTCGACCCGTATGGGAATGGGAATTGGACATTTGCACCCGGTTACGGCTATGTCTGGGCGTCGGGCTATCCGTGGGGCTACCTGCCATTCCAGTTCGGGATGTGGAACTACTATGGCGGCTTCGGTTGGGGGTGGTCGCCGGGAGCTGGCGGTTACATGCCGTGGTGGGGATCAGGCTACTATGGCGGTCCGAATATCGGATCTGGGCCCGCAGGGTATCAACCAGTGGGCAGGCCGCATGCGCCGCGTCAGCCGATCGGCCATCATCCCATGCCGGTGATCCCGGTGAGCAGGCATGGGGTATATGGGCATGGAGCATTGCCGGCTCGCGGTCAGAGCGCTCCGGTGACCATTGCGGGAAGCACGGTGCGCGCGATAAACCCGCTGCCGTCACAGCCGGTGTATACGCATCAGGGGTTTGTTGCTTCGGGGAACCACAGCGCGCTCGGGGGCGCAGGATCTCAGCGGGGCAATGGACTAGGCTCTCATCCGCTCCCGGAGAGCAGGGGCGGTTATCTTCTCGGTGGAACGGCCGGACGGTCGAGGAGCGAAGTTCCCGGCGGGAGTCTTGGCCGGCAGGGCTACACGTCGCAACGGACGCCGTCGGGCGTGCGCGGCCTGGCGCCGGGTTATCGCTCATCCCGGAGTTATTCGAGCGGTAGTTTATCGCGCTCGGGCAGGAGCAGCGGCGGCCTCCACAGCTTGGGAAGCTCTCACAGCAGCGGCGGTGGCGGCTTCCACGGTGGCGGTGGAGGCGGAGGCAGCCATGGCGGTGGTGCTGGAGGGGGTCACGGTGGTGGAGGCGGTGGAGGCCACGGCGGTGGTGGTGGCGCTCATTGAGGATCGTTAATGGCGCGCCGGTCAAGCAAATATAACGCGGTATTGCGAACCGGCGCGCAGATTCACGCGCGCGGTCTGTGCATCGACGGTTTGCAACGGAAGTTCCTTGCCGAGACGCGTGACGCGCAGGATGCGCTGACCCGCGGGCGCCGCGAGGGCTGAGCGGACATCGGCATGGGCACGCAGAGTTGCCGCGGTTGCCTTGCCGTTGCGCCACGCGCAATCCACCTCAATGTCGCCGCGCGCGCGCAGGCCGCGGAAGCTGCCCACGGGCCAGGCCGAGGGCAGCGCGGGAAGAAATCGCAGCGTGTCTTCGTGGCTTTGCAAAAGCATCTCAACAATGCCCGCGGCGCCACCCAGGTTGCCGTCGATTTGAAACGGCGAGTTCGCTTTCATTCCGCAAACATCGAACAGATTCATCCGTGTGGATCTGCGCACCAGCGCCAGCAGATTTTCGTGCGCGGATTCACCGTCTTCAAGACGCGCAAAGCAGTTTACGATCCAGGCGCGGCTCCATCCGGTGCTGCCTCCGCCGTGCGCCAGCCGGCGCTCCAGCACGGCGCGCGCAGCCTGGGCGAGTTTGGGCGTCCTGCGCAAGGTGATCTGATGGTCCGGATAGAGCGCGAAGAGGTGCGAAATGTGGCGATGGCCAGGCTCGGTCTCGGCGTAGTCTTCGTTCCACTCCTGCAGCGTGCCGTTCTTGCCGATTTTGAAGGGCGGCAGGCGTTTGGACGCGGCTTCGACCTGGGCGCGGAGCGCGTCGTCGATGCCGAGAATCCTGCTTGACCGCGCCACGCGATCGAAGACGGCGCAGATGATCTCGGTATCCATGGTGGGAGACATGCAAAGGCTGGCGGTGCTTCCGTCGGGCAGCTTGTACTTGTTTTCCGGCGACTGGCTGGGACCGCTCAGCAACGTTCCATCGGGGCCGGGAACCAGATAGTCGAGAAAGAACTCGGCAATCTCTTTGAGGCGCGGATAAGTGCGGTCGCGCAGGAATGCTGTGTCAAGGCTGTAGGCGTAATGCGTGAAGAGATGCAGCGAGAGCCAGGCCGCGCCCATGGGCCAGACACCAGCCTGCACGTGATCGACGGGAATGGAGTCGCCCCAGATGTCGGTGTTGTGATGGACGACGAATCCGCGGGCGTTGTAGTACTTGCGCGCGGTCGCGGAGCCGAAGGCGCGCGTGGAATCGAGAAGGTCGAATAACTGTGTGTGCAACTCGGCGAGGTTGGCGGACTCGGCCATCCAGTAGTTCATTTCGGCGTTGATGTTGACGGTGAACTTGGACCCCCACGGTGGATCGAGACTTTCGTTCCAGATGCCCTGCAGATTTGCGGGCAGCGTGCCGGGCCGGCTGCTGCTGATGAGCATGTAGCGGCCGTACTGAAAGTAGGTGGCGATAAGGCCGGGATCGTCGCTGCCATCGCGGAGGCGCGCCATGCGCTTGTCGGTGGCGAGGTTGCGCAATGGATCGGGGCCGTCTAGGAGACGAACGTTGGCGCGGGCGGCGTAGCGGCGGTAGTCGGCGACATGCTCGGCGCGCAGTTCTTTGTAGGAGCGGCCGGCGGCGGTGCGCAGATTGCGCGCGCAGGCCGAGGCCATGCCGTCTGAATTGCGCTCGCGAAAGGCCGTCGATGCCGTAACCAACAGCGTGAGGGCGTGGGCGTTTTCGACGCGAAGCGTGTTGCCGACGGCGCGCACCACGCCGCCTTCAGGAATGGCTTGGACCTCTGCGCGAAAGGCAACGCCAACCTGGCGCTCCTGCGTGGCCGGATCGGTGGTGGGTTTGACGGGACGGGCTGCGCCGGTCATCACCAACCGGTCGCTGGCCGCGGCGGTGGTTTCACTGTGCGCGGGGCGATCGAGCCGGACGGTGAGCGCGAAGGGGTGTGTGGATTCGATGCGCGCAACGATCGTGTTGCGCGGAGCTGAGCTGAAGATCTCGCGGGCCCACTCGGCGCCGGCAGAGGTGAAGCGGGTTTTGACGACGGCCTCGTCAAGATCGAGTTCGAGACGGTAGTTTGTGACTGCACCGGAGACGTTATCGAAGTCGAGCCACAGGTCGCCGAGCGTCTGGTAACAGGGAAGACGATCCGGTATGCCCAGCATGACATCTGCGGCGAGGGCCTCGGCTTCGTGTACCTTGCCGGCCATCAGCAGGCTGCGGACGTCGGAAGTTCGGCTCGCCTGGGGATTGTTGCGGTCGCGGTATTCGCCAATCCAGACGGTCTCTTCGTTGAGTTGAAGGCGCTCATGGCCGGGATTGCCGAAGACCATTGCGCCCAGACGGCCATTGCCGACGGGAAGAGCGTCGCGCCACTCCGCGGCCGGCTGATCGAAGAAGAGGAGGTGTTCGCTCGTGCCGGACACGGCGGGGATTTGCGCGTGCAGCGCGCGCAGAGAGCCGCGTTGTGCGAACACGGCGCCGGTAAGGGATGCGCCGCGCAGAAAGCGGCGGCGGCTCCAATTCTTTTTGACGTGCCTCATCTTTTTCCCCTTTACTTTTCCAGCAGAACTGCCGTGAATGCGGGAATGTGCAACAAATTCCTGTGCAGCGCCGTTGCGGCGCTTTCAGTGAGTGCAATGCCTTGTTTGGCGTCGATGGCTGGTGCGGTGAGTTGCCATTGCTTGTGCGCGCGATAGAGCGGCGTGCGAATCGCCGCCGGCTGATTGGTTTTGTTGATGACGATTGTGTCGCTCACGCCGGGCTGGCCGCCGTTCCAGCAGGAGTTGCCTTCGCTCATGCGGTAGGGCAGGCCGGCGCTGTGCGCCGCGTTCATGGCGATCTTGAGGTCGCGTTCGAGCCTGGGGTCGGGCGAAAGCAGCCGGTCGATGGTCATGCCCGGCCTGCCCGCTGGGCCCATGGCGTAGTAGTGCGAGGTGAGCATGACGACATTGGGCGCGCTGCGTTTGGCGTCCGCGGCGAAGCCAGTTACGTAGACCATTTTGTTCGAGACGTCGGGGCCGGCGAATTTTGCTTGAGGCACGCGTGCGACAATGGCGGCGTGTGCGGCGGTCCACTCCTTCCAATAATCGGCGTAGGACCACGTGGCGGGGCGGTAGCGGTTACGCCATGCGTCGGGTTCGTTGCCGAGCTGAAAAGCGATCAGACGCGGGCCGAGGATCTTTTCGGCATAGGAAGCCTCTTCAGCGGCGCGATCGAGGGGACCGCGGCCGAGATTGAGTCCGTAGAGGCAGCGCCAGCCGGTGGCGTCGAGAAATGCACGCAGGTTGCGCAGACTGTTTGGCGTGATGGGTGTGTCGGATTTGACGTTCTTGCTGGTGTCGGGGCCAACGGCGTCGAATGGAGCAGCGGGCGGCGGCTCTTTCGTGGTGAAGGCGGTGAATTCGCTGGTGCCTCCGCCGAGACGCAGAACACCCTGGTTGCCGAGCTCGCGAAACAGCGCGATGAGCGCGGTATTCGCGGCGGAAAAGAAAGCGGGGTTGGCCAGTTGCGCCGACTCGTAGCTGAGACCGGTGAAGTCCGGCGGAACGATGGCGAGGGTTGAGGATTCATCGATGGTGAGCGTGGCGGAGATGGGAGTGGCGGCGCTTTGCGCATGAAGCCAATGAGGCGCAAGGCAAGAGGCCGCGGCGGCGCTTGTGGTCGAAAGAAAGTCACGGCGCTTCATTGGAGTTCAAGCTCCACGGTGCGGGCCTGATCGATGGTCAGGTTGAGTTCAGGAGATGTTGTCGTCGATTGACCGTCGACGCGGACCCGTGCGCTGGGCTCGAAAGGGAAGTGGAGAACGAAGTCGCGCGGTACGCCGTGGGGATCGATGACGATGCGCCAGAGATTTGCGCTTGGATGCAGAACGTGCAGGCTCACCGTGCCGCCGGTGGTGACGGGCGCGTTGTCGAGCGTGAGCGTCTTGCCAGTGGGAACCCAGCTCGCGAGCAGGCCAGGGAGAAGATGCAGTTTTCCGTCCCGCTCGTTCAGGAGCATGTCGCGCAGCAGGAGCACGAGGTTGGCATTGGCCCAGGCTTCGGGCATGTCGCCGGTGCCTTCCATATCCTTGCGCTTTGAGTGCGGCGTGTTGCAGGCGCGCGGCGCGTTGACATCGACGAGGATCTCTTCCTTCCAGACGTTGGTGGTGTAGCTGTGATTGAGCGCGGCGATGAGCATGTCGGCAGCCTTCTGCTTTTCGCCACGCAGCAGGTAGGTTTCAGCCATGTTCATCGACTCGCCCGCCCAGACGCCGGCAGGTCCGGCCCATGCAACGTTGGTGGGCAGGCCCTGTTTTTCTTCGCGCTCCATGCGGGTAATGAGTCCGGTGACGAGCGGATCGCTGGGCGCGTAGAGGCCGGTGGGATAGACGGCGAGAAAGGTCTGCGAGTAAGCGCCCTGCGGATAGGTGGGCATGGCGGGCAGATAGGGCGGCGTGGTGGTCTCAAGCGTTACGGCGCGCTTCACGTCGTCGCGAATGGCTGCGGTGAAGCTGGCATACTCGCGATTGAGCCACGCCGCATCGTTGGGATGGCCGAGAACAGTTGCGGCTTCGCTCGTGACTTTGATGGCGTAGTCGGCGAGGAAGTTGTGCGAAAAGGAGTGGCCTTCAGGCAGGCCGGAGTCGCCATAGCTCCACGGCAGCAGGCCGTACCAATAGGTTTTCTCGCCGGGCTGGAGCGGGGGATCTGGCTCGGTGCGGCAATGCGAGGGAATCATGCGGTGAATGGGCCGCGCGCCCGTGGGAATGCCGGCGGCGCCTTCAAGCGTGGACTCTTCGCGATGATCGCGAATCCAGGCGGCGGATTGGAGCAGGTAAGGATAGGCTTGCGCGAGCCAATGCTTGTCGCGTGAGAAGAGATAGTAGTCCCAGACGGCGGCAGCATTGCCGCCGGAGTTGTCCCATGCGGGCCAGCCGCTGGTAGGCGGGAAGTCCCACTCTCCATCGTCGTTCATCAGGTGGAAGGCGTGTTCGACGCTCTCGCGCGCAGGCGTCATAAATCCGGCGACCTCCATGGCGCGCGCCTGAAAGTATTCGCCGCGGCCCCAGTACTGGCGGTAGACGGCAGGACCGTCGAGCGCCCAGAGATCGCCACGGGCGTCGAACTCCGTGAGGATCAGGACGTAGGCGGCCGATGAGTAATAAAAGTCGTTGAACTCTTTTTGCGGAAAGTCGACCTTGGCGCCGAGCGCCCAAAGCCCATCCCACTGCGCGATGGCTTTGGCGAGCAGCGTTTCGCCGCTCTCGCGGGAGAGCTCGCTGTTGCGCGCGACAGGCCACTCATAGGGCAGTTCGATCCAGACTGACTTGCTGCCGCGCGCGGGGACGGAAAGACGAAGCGCGAGGGTGAGCCCATTGTCTTCAGCGGCGATTGCGGCGCCTGCGGTTTCGGTGACGAGCGCAACGTCTTCGCCAGCGCCGTTTTCGAGCATTGTACCCACGGCGTGGCCAGCAAGGTTGCGCTTGCGTCCGCTGAGCCTGAGTGTGACTTCGGCCGCGGAGGCGCCGTGATTGTTGAAGGTGAGGCGAACCACGTCCATGCCGCGCGCGCCGGAGCGGGCGGTGGGGATCTCGCCGGGTTTGGCGTCGGGATCGACAGCGAAGGCCAGCTCTTCAAGCTCCATGCTGCCCGTGCGCGCCGAGGAAAGAATGAATGGATAACGTCCGCGATAAAGGTGCTGGCTGGCGACGCTGAGAGGATCGCCGCCGGCGAATGCCTGAATAGCGAGTTCGCCGTCCATCTGAGAGCTGAAGCCGATGGGTGTATCGAGCGGCTTGCGCTTGAGGCTCCATTGCGACCATTTCAGGTCGCCCTGCTTGTCGACGATGGTCTTGTGGCTTCCCATGGGCAGGCCGATGAGACTTTGCGCATCGGTGTTCGAGTAGCGATGGTCAATGATGACCTGCGCGGAGAGCGCGGCTGCGCCGAGGACAAGAGTAAAAATGAAAATAAATTGCCGATGGAGTGACATGATCACGCTTGATGATACGCTGTGGCGGTTTTTTTCTGCGAGCGTTTTCACGCCGCGTGGATCGATTCCGCGATGCGGCACGCGCGTCGGTGAAATCAGCGCTGGCGCCGTGATTACGGTTCACGGTCGATGCGGCGAATTGCAGCGATTCTGCACGCTTTGACGCAAGGAACACGCCAAAAAGCCGCGCAGGATGACCGGGACGTCTTGATGCGGAATTTCAAGCTCGGGACAACGAGATGCTACGCCGCTTCAGGCCGCGGGCGGGCCTTGCGATAGACGTTGGCGACGGCGAGGGTCCAGAGCGGCACGAGATCGACTCCGGGGATGAGCTTGCCTGCGAAGGAAGGCAGGAACTCCCAGTGCCAGCCGAGGAGCGAAGAGAGAATGCCGGCCATGGCGAGATCGAAGATGTCATCGGCGGGTGAGGCTGCGCCTTCAATAAAGACAGGGATGACGAAGAGCTGGAGGACGTCGGCAAGGATGGCCAGCAGGAGCGCGGCTTTCATGCGCGGGCCGGGCGAGATGCGGAGGGCGTCCTGATTGGGCTTGGCGGTTTGCGGCGGTTCTGCCATAGAAACAGTATCGTGCAGAGACGAGGGAAGAGGAAATAGCAGCGTAGATCCGATACGGGGCCGTTTTGGCCGTCACAAAAGCACGGCCCCCGGTTTTTGCCGGGGGCCGTGCTGCAATGCGCGGTCTGGTTCAGAAGGTGAAGCGCACAGCCATCTGCACCTGGCGGATGTTGTAGGCAAAGTTGCTATTGTCGGTGCTGGTGATGGATTGGTAAGGCGTGCTGGTGTAGGGAGTGAGCGTGTTCTGGTGCGTTGTAGTGTTTTCGGTGACCTGATAAGCGGTGGCGCCAATGCCGGTCACGTTTTGGTGGTTGGTAAGGTTGAAGGCCTCGCAGAGGAACTCGAGCTTGTACTGCTCGCGGAAAGCGATGCTCTTGGAGGCGCGCAGGTCGACCTGCCAGGTTTTGGGGTACTGGTAGGCGTTGCGAATGATCGTCGGCACGCGGGAGGCGCCGTTGGATCCATTGAAGGAGGATGTGACCAGCTTGGCCTGGGTGGTGGCTCCGTTCTGATAGAGCGCGGAACTGAAGCTGGTGATGCCCGGCGAGTAGGGCAGACCGCTCTGGGTCTGGAAGTCTGGCGCCAGTTGGAAGTCATTGGCCAGGTAGCCGAGAGCCCCGTGCAGATGCCAGGGCGACTGGGCCATACCGAAGATGGCCAGGCGGTAAGGCACGTTCTGGTTGGAGTTACCGTAGTCGAGGCGGATGTTTGTGGGATCGAGCAGGGCATTGGCCGATGCGCCCGTGGTGTTGTTTTCGCCGTAGTCCATGGCGTGGGACCAGGTGAAGTTGGCATCGAGCGAGATGAAGTGCGAGAGGCGGTGCTGGTACTCGGCCACCATGGCCTCGTAGTTGGAGGTGACGCCGCTGAAGATGTCGGTGATGGTACCGAAGTTGGGGTTGGGCCGCTTGTTGGCGTTGGCCGTGGCGAAGAACGCGTTGGTGATAAAGGTGGACCCGTTGGGCAGCGGACCGGTCTGCTTGGGGTCGTTGACGACGAAGGTGACGGGCACCGGAGCAGGCAGGTTGGTGTCGACAAAGTCGGGCAGACGGCGGCCGTAGTCGCCGAGCCAGTAGAGGGTGAAGACGTCGTTGGAGCTGAGTTGCTGCTCGATGCTCAGGTCGGCCTGGTGAATCTCAGGCATCTTGAAGTTGGGGTCCATGTAGTCGACGGTGGTATTGCCGCTGGAGCCGCCGAGGCAGGTCGAGAAGTTGCTGGGAGGGACAACCTGGGGAAAGACAGGTGCGCAGGCATTCAGGCCAGGATAGAGATAGGGATTGGTCTGCCCCTGCGGGTTTCCGCTGCCGATGAGAGCCTGGTATGCGGTGGAGTTGATGACACGAGCAAAGAACATTCCATAGCCGCCGCGGATAATGGTCTTGCCGGTGCCGAAGATATCGTAGGCGAATCCGACGCGGGGGCCGATGTTGGCCTTGCTGTCCCTGAGGCTGAGAGTCTGCGGGATGGCCGTGTTGGGCAGTTGTTGCGCGGGGAGAGCTTCGTAGTCCCAGCGGATGCCCATCGTGAGGCTGAGGCGGGGATTGAACTTCCACTCATCCTGGGCGAAGAGACCGTAGTCGCCGGTTGTGAATTCGAGGCCCGGGAGTCCGGCGCCTTGATTGAAGTCGGTGTAGTTCTGGGCGGTTTTGCCGGTTACGGGATTCTGCGAGAGGTAGAAGTCGGAGAAGAAGTTGCCCAGCGCCTGGTTGCCGCTGTAGCTGTAACCGCCGTACTGGTCGTAGAGGTTGGAGATCAGGTCGTCTGTGTGGAGAAAGTCCTCGCCGAACTTGAGGGTGTGATTGCCCTTGATCCACTCGAAGGTATCGGAGATCTGGTAGCGGCGCTCGTCGGGCAGTGCGGCGCGGTTGAGGAACTTGGGCGTGCCGAACTGGAAGAAGCCGCTGAGATAGACGTTGGGCGGCAAGCCCAGAGGATTGGTGTAACTGGCGGTCTTGACCAGATTGTTCTGCTCGTAGCTGGTGGGGGTCTGGTTGAACTCGTACTCGAAATCGCGGCTGTACTGATAGCGGATTTCGTTACTCATCGCGTTGGTGATGAAGGTGTCAAGTTTGGCGATGATCCAGTTGTCGCGGACGTAGTCGTTGCCGAAGCTGGCCATGCCGTACCCAACGGCAGGGCTGGTCTGGATGCCGGCCGGCGAGGTCCAGCGCATGCGATTGGCCTCAACGGCGAAGTGATTACGCTGGCTGATCTGCCAGTCGATCTTTGGGAAATAAATCGTCTGGTCGCCGACACGAGGCACCGTGCCAAGCATGGAGGTCAAGCCGATGATGTCCTGGCTGTACGCCGTATAGGCGTTGGCGTAGGGTAAACCGGTATCCTTCACGATCTGGCAGACATTGGCATCCTGATAGTTCGGCGTTGCGGAGCCGGAGCCGCCGCAGGTCTTGCCCGAGGGCAAGGTGGCATCGGCAGAGGTGTAAAAATTGGCGTTGGAACTGGTGCCGAGGATCGTGGCCGCGGCAGGGAAGTCGTGATAGAAGCGGTCGGCGGCGAGCAGGAAGAACACCTTGTCTTTGAGAATGGGGCCGCCAACCTCAAAGCCGTACTGGCGGCGGAGATCGGTTGGCTTGAAGGACTGCACCTCGTATCGAATGGGGTTTGTTGAAACCTCGACCGGATGCGTTACGTAGGTGTTCTGCGCGGCCCAGGCGCTGTCGCGGTCGAAGTAATAGCCTTCGCCGTGGAACTGATTGGTGCCGCTCTTGGTGACGGCGTTCACAATGCCGCCAGCGGAGCGGCCGTACTCGACGGAGTAGTTGGAGGTGTTGACCTGAAACTCCTGAATAGCAGCCTTGATGGTGGAGTAGCCGGCGCGGGTGCGTCCGCGTTCCTCGCTCCAGAAGGCCTCGTTGTCGTCGGCGCCGTCGAAGGTGATGTTGTTGAGCAGGGTGCTTTGACCGCGGAAGCTGAGCAGGCCGAAGCCATTCGAGTCGTTGACGACGCCGGGTGTGAGCAGGGCGAATGCCGACCAGCGGTAGTTGTTCTCCGGCAGGTCGTGCAGGGTGAGCTGGGGTACAACACCGGCGAATTCAGGCGATGTGGTGTTGACGAGCGGCGCCGCGTCCGTCACCTGTACGGTCTGGGTGGCGCTACCGACCTTGAGGCGGGCCTGGAGATCGGTAAGCAGACCGACCTGGACGGTGAGGTTTGTGGATCTGAAGGTGCTGAAGCCCGGAGCCGTGACGGTGACGGTGTAGAGTCCGGGTTGCAGGTGAATGATGCGGAAGTAACCGGAATTGTCCGTCACTGCGGTTTGCTGGGCATTGGTCCCGTTGTTGATCGTCTGGACATTGGCCCCCGCGACGACCGCACCCGTGGTGTCGAGAACTGTTCCTCCAATGGCGCCATCGACGGCGGTCTGGCCGTGCAGCAGCGAGACGGAGAATAGGAACGCGACAGCCAAAGCTGCAAAGGTGCTGCTCATGCACAAATGCCGCACGAGCGACAGAAGGCTGAGGCGATTTGTTTGCGATTTCATAACTGCTCTCCAAAGTTAAATTGATGGTTTGTGTTTAACAGATAACTGCAAAAGAAAAGAGACGCGCCGCGCCCGCAATTCCGCTGCGCGAGAACGAGCGGAGCGGGGCAGATGCGAGGACCGCAATGAACAGGATGTAAAAGAATCGCGGAGGAGGGTGGAAAATGGATCGGATGTTCGCTGCGTGATCAGCCGCTGCATTCGCATGCCGCAGTCATGCAAGCCGCCGGTTGCTGGCGGGCAAGTCCAAAGCGTCTCTGTCATGCCCTCACACAAATTTCACACCGCTTTCAGTGAAAATGCATGGATTGCAGATCGTCGCAATGGTTTTGGAAGACCTTTTCAATCGCCGACTACTCGATTGCTGTTTTCGACTGCATCCATTGCTAGTGATGCTTCAGCCGCATAAAGGATGCGAACTGAACAATCGTCGAAGAAAATTCGCAGAGCTGTTCAACTCCCAATACGCAATTCTAAGGCAGGAAGTTTGCTTGCAGTATGAAGAAGCGGGAAATCGCTTCGATGGTGGTGGAAAACGAAGCCCGGAACTGAAGTTTTGTGGAAAAGTGGGGAGAAACAGTGCAGATGTACGCCGGTGCGTGGTGATGGACCAGCAATGGGCGCGAAAAACGCGAACCGGGACTTGAAGAGCGAGCCCCGGTTCGCTGGTGCAGTGATTCGGTCAGTAGGTGAAGTGGAAGCCCATCGTGATCATGCGATTGCTTCCGATGGTATTGGAAACCGAGCCGAAGTTCGCGACGTTGTTCACACAGCCTGCGGGAAGAGCATTCTGCGCCATACAGCCATTGGCGCCGACCGGAATGTAGGTGGGGAGGGTCAGATTCTTTCCCGATCCTGTGGAATAGGGAAGTTCATCGAGGTTGGTAAGCGCGGATTGCTGATCCGCCGGCTTGGGACTGGTGACGACCTGGCCATAGTTGACGTAAAAGGCTTGCGGGTTAAAACAGTTGTTGCCTGCCGTAATGGCGGAGTTTGAGCAGGAGTTGAACTGGCGGATCTGCCCCTGATCCATGGGCACATCGAGGCTGGTGGTGTTAGTGACGTTGAAGATATTGAATTCGTACTGGAGCGAGTAGCGGTCGTGGATTTTGAACTGTTTGCGCAGAGAGAGATTGAGCTGCTCCTGGGCGGACTGGCGGAAGATATTGCGCTGCGGAGGAGCGTAGTCGGTCTCGTAGATGTCCTGTGGATCGCTGCCGGATGAGACCGGAATGCCATCTGTGCCCGGCTTCAGGTAGTTGATGGCGAGTTGGGAGGGATCGATGGCAGGATACCAACTGCCACCGGGACCGCGTACGTTGCCTAAGTTGCCCGTCATGGCTTTCTTGGGATGGGAAGGATCCTTGATGCCGATGATGGGATTCATAAGCGTGGGGTTGTTGCCGAACATGATGCTGCCAACGGCGCCATAGAACTCATAAAGGGAGTAGGGTTCGCCGCTTTGCAGGATCGCGGTGCCATTCAGGTTCCAGTCGTTCACGAACTGGCTGGCGAGCGAGTGTTCCCTGGCCATATTGGGAACCGAAACCTGAAAGTAGGCGGAGAAGACGTGCGTGCGGTCGAAGTCGGAGGATGCATAGGAGTTGTGAAGGTTCTTAGGATTGCCGCCGGTGAAGAACAATCCCAGATCGCTCTGCTCGTCGAGGGCATGGCTCCAGGTGTAGCTTGCGCCGAGCAGGTAATTGTGCGAGAAGCGTTTGTCGAGGTGGACTTGAAGACCGTCATATGCCGAGACGCCGGCCGTCTGGTAGGACGAGGCGCTGGGGCTGAAGCCGATAAACGGCGCGCGGAAGTCGGTGTTGCCGCCATCCGCAGTATTCCAGGGTTCGCCGGCGATGGGATCGTAATCGTAGCCGTCGCTCATCGAGTTCTGGTTGAGAACCTCGAGTCCATAAGTTGCGGTCTGTCCCCAGATGGGGTTGGTGGAAGTGGCGATGCCTGGTGCATTAAAGGGAACCGGCACGACCGCGTGGCGGCCGCGATTGCCCACGTAGCCGATGTCGAGTGCGATGTCATTCGTTGGCTGCCACTGAATGTCGAGGGAGTAGTTGATGGTGTAAGGCAATGTGTTGTTTCTGGCGTAGGAGCCGAAGTTGAGCGTCGAGGGGCAAAGGAAGTAGCCTTCCTGGTTTTGAACGCCGCCGCAGTTGGCCCCGTACTGGTAATACGAGCTTGTTGTGCTGGGGTAGCCGGTCAATGCGTTCAGTACGTCCTGGAGAGCGACATTGATGGTGGAGGGGTTGGCGCTGGGGGCGACATAAGCAGGACTGCCGGAGGGGCTGAAGGCTGCTCCGATGGGATCTTCAAGCGTTTTGCCCTGACCGGTAACGTAGGTTGCTAAAGGCGCGGACTCGGTGACGCCGAACGGTCCTCCGTAGCTGGAGCCAGCAGGCTGCGAGAGATAGACGAGATACTCGCCACGATCGTAGTACATGCCGCCGGCGCCACGCACAACCAGGTTGCTGTGGCTGCGAAACGGCGACCAGGCAAAGCCGAGACGCGGCGAGATACCCCACTGGCGGCCGGTTAGTGTGGAGGGACTGACGCCCGGGGTGGGGTGCTGCTTGTTATTGCCGGCGATGATGAATCCAGCGTTCTTCACGGTCCATGTGGCGCCGGGCGTGGCTCCGCCAGTCGAACTCGTCACGCTGTAGAGCGAGGGATCGAAGTTGAACATGTCACCGTACTTCTCAGTCATGCCGCCGTGGTAGTCATAGCGCACGCCCAGAGTGAGGGTGAGATTGGACTTCATCTGCCATTTGTCCTGCACATAGCTATCGATCTCGTTGGTGCGGTAGTAACGATTGGCATTATTCTTGTCGGTCGTGGGATCAATGGTTTCGAGTACGTCCGAGCCGTGTATCTTTCCTTCGAGGAAATTGGTAAAGCTGGAGGTCTTGAGCTGTTCGATTCCACCGCGGTTGTTTTCGATATTCAACTGCGTGTAGCTGTAACCGCCGCCGGCGAAGATGGTGTGATTTCCCTTGACCAAGATAACGTTTGTGGAAGGATTGAGCCGGTTCTGATAAAAGCCCATGTTGGCAAAGGCGCTGAAGGGGCCGGAATGCACACTTGGGGCGTCAAGCTCGCTGCTGGGGAATCCCTGGAGATTCAGGCCGGGCAGGCCGCCGTTAAAGAACGGGCCACTGCCGGCAGTTGAGGGAATCGTGGTTGACCCGTTGATGCCAAAGTTAGCCGGGCCGCCGGGATTGGTGAGCGTTTGCTGGTAGCTGCCGTATCCGGACTGGCGGAAGAAGCCCAGGCGCTGCTCCCAGTTGAAATGTGGGTTGATGGCAATGGTATTGTCGATGGCAGCGACCTGCGAGCCGTTGCGCTGGGTGACGGGGAATCCGCCGGTCTGGGAGTAGCCGTATGGCAGCGTGACCGGATCGTTCTGGTAGTAGTACTTGGTGGAAAGACGGTCTTTGCTGTTGATCTGCCAGTCGACGTTTGCGTTTGCCTGTGCGGCGGTCATGACGGAGTTGCCTATGAGCGTGACGTTGGGAACGCCGAACGCGTAGGGATTGGCGCTTTCCGCGGAGGGGATCAGGTAGCTTCCGTCGGGCAGTTTGGCGTTCATCAGGGCCATTGCAATGGGATCAATGGCGCCGGAGAATGCTTTGCCGGATGCACTCCAACTCTGAGCGGCCGCATCGAGGCCTGCGGCGGAGCGATCGCTGGTGAGGCCGGAGGGCACGGTCATCTGCGAGAGGCCGGTGGACTGGTCGGTCGAGGACATGTACTGGTACGAGCCGAAGAAGAAGATCTTGTTCTTCTTGATGGGCCCGCCCAGGGTTGCGCCAGTGGTCCAGCGGTTCAGATAAGGATTCTGCAGAGATTGCGGGAAAGCGCCGATGCCTTGTTGCGCGAGTTGATACGCTTGATTGAAGAAATAGGGATCGGCGTTCCAGTCATTGTTGGCGAAGTTTCCATAGGCTTGTCCGTGAAAGTTGTTGGTGCCGGACTGGGTGTTGACGTCGATCTGCGCGCCGGCGGTGGCGCCTTGCTGTGCGTCGTACATCGAAGTGTTGACGCGGAGTTCGGTAACAGTATCGGGCGGAGGGGAAGGCAGGCTGTTACCGATCGAGCCATAGACCGATACGCCCTCGGTTGAGGCGCCGCCGATGGTCGAGCCCTCGCCGATATTGAAGTTGTATCGCTGCGAGGTCAGACCGCTGGAGGTCATGCCGTTGAAGATGTTGGAAACATCGACGCCGTTTACCTGCATGGTGTTTGATGTGGCGCGCTGGCCGTTGGCGTCAATGTTCTGGTTGCCGAGGCCGGAGTTGGTGTTCAGGCCGCTGAGCAACTCCGCGCTGGCCCCCTGCGTAAGAACGGCAAGCTGGGTAAAGCTGCCCGTGGCGAGCGGCGTAGCGGCAATCTGCTGATTATCCATCGTCGAGCCAACGGTGGCGTCGGTGGCGTCGATCATCGGGTTGGCAACCACTTGAACGGTCTCGGTGCGTTTGCCGATCTTCAACGCCGCATTGACCGTGGTAGCCTGCGCCTCGCGGACAAAGATGCCTTTGAGAGACATGGTCTGGAAGCCATTGTGGCTCACGGAAATAACATAGGTTCCGACCGGCAGATTGAAGATCTGATAGAAACCGGTCTTTTGTGTCGTGGTGGTTCTGGTGACGTTGATCGCGGTGTTGGTGGCCGTGACGGTGGCGTCGGGAATCACTGCGCCCGAGGTATCAGTGACCGTGCCATTTAACGATCCGAGAGTCTGTTGCGCAAGCAGATGCCCAGCGAAAAGCACGACGCAACCGAGGGTGCACATGCAAATCCGGCGGAATGTCATAACTGTCCTCCAAAGTGGTAGTTAACGTTCGACAGAAAACTGCGTAAAGGTAAGGCTGTGCTGCCCGTGCGATGCTGCGGCACTCGGGCTGGCGCGCCAAGTCTGATTGGGCGATCGCCGCGGATCACGCCGGTCAGCAGAGCCAGGGGCGCTGCGCTGAACCAAGTATGTTGCTGTGTCTCCCCGATGCTAACGTACAGGGTTTCGATGAATACGGCGTAAAAACGGTCCATGAGTGCAGAAACGCAGGGCTTGAGATGTGCGCCGGGGCGGGCCTGCTTATTCACGTCCGGAGACAGCGGAGCGAATGGTTCTTTAGCTGGACGATGCCAAAACTCTGCTTTCACGGCCCCACGCGAATCCAGGCGCCCGTTCAATGCGCGCGCATGGCGGCAGGTCGATGCAAGGGCTTTGGATGGGCCTTCTTTAAGGTCCAACTTTGCGATTTCCGCATCTACCAGCATCGGCTTCTCTCTTCGCTTTTACCTCGCAAAGGTGCGAACTAAAAGCCCCTGGAACGAAAAACTCAGAGAAACACTCATGTTGAGGAAAAGCCATTCTAGGACAGTTGGACCTGTGATTCCAAGGGGGGAAGCGGAAAGCGACAGCGATTTTCCGTGCAAAACAGAGCCTTTCCGTAGCGTTCTTGTGGAAAAGGGGGCGGAATACGGTGTCAGCCTTCAGCGCGTTTCAATCGAACTGGCAACAGACCGATCCCGGCCTTGCTGGTTTCTGAACCCCGCCCCTCTGAATCCCGGCATTCAGACTGGGTCAGTGGCGGCTTCCGGGGCCCCAGCGCAGACGAAGGCCCGTGCGCAGTGTGAAGGGAAGACTGGGATAGCCAATGGGCGCAATGTGCTGATTGTTGGTCAGGTTCTCTGCCTGCGCATAGATATCCACCCAGGACATTAACCGGAAGCTTCCGCCGAGGTCGAGCTTGGCGTAGCCGAAATCGAGATTGCGATTGGGCAGCAGAAGGCTGTTGCCGCCGTTCGCGTCCTCGCCCTCGAGATAGGTCGAGTCGTCTGAGCGGCTGGCGAAGGCCGAGGTGAAGACGCCTGTGATGCGTTTGCCCGCGTAGGTGGCTGTAAAGTAGCCGGTGTGCGGGGCGCGGCGGAACGGGCGCGCGCCTTCAAGCGGCGCATACGGGCCGACGGGAATGCCGTCGAAGGTCGGGATGGGACCGAGCAAGGCCTGATCGTCGTTGGTGAAGGAGCGTTGCACCACGGCGTCGAGGTAGGTGTAGCCGCCGCGAAGAAAGATGTTGGGTCCGATCCCGCCTTCAACCGATGTTTCAATTCCCTGGGCGCGAAAAGCCTCGGAGTTGATGGTCAGCTCGTAAGCGAAGTTCGCTTGCAGAATCTGTTCGAGCTGCTTTTGTTGAGCTGGCGTGAGATTGGGCAGCAGTTGGGGAATCAAATCGAGTCCGACATATTCAATCTCTTTGCCAAACTCGTTGTGGAAATAGCTGGTGCGGAAGGTGATGTGCTGGCTCAGGAATGCCTGCTCGAAGCCACCCTCATAGGTGCGCATGGTGGGTGCAGCGAGAGGGCTGATGTGCAGCGTCTGGATGGTGGATTGCGCTCCGTTCTTAACGAGGAAGGTGTAAAGAGAATCGTCCTGATCGGTGAGCTTTGGCTCGCGGATCGCTTCTCCAAAGTTGAAGAGAATGCGCGTGCCGCTGAAGACACCCGTGCGCGGACGCAGGATGTAGTAGTTGAGGCCGGCGCGCGGCGAGGTCTGAAAGCCGAAGAGCGAGTAATGCTCCAGGCTGCCGCCGAGTGTATAGAAGAAGCGGTCTTTGAAATCGCCGTGCAGGGCGAGCGGAATGTAGGAATTGATGCGTTCAACCGGCGAATAGTACGTGCTGCCGGGTTCTGCGCCGCGCTCGTCTTCGTACTGATAGCCGGCCAGGGCTCCGATGTGCTGTGTGAAGGAGATGTTGCCCTGATAGCCGATCTGGTCGCGGTTAGAGACATACTGCGCGGCGAACAGTGAGCAGTCGAGCACAGCTTGGCCAGTGGCGGAGTAGCCATTGGCGCCCGTGATGGTGACGGTGTTGCCAAGCGTGCCTGGACCGTAGCAATAGGGGACGTTGTTTTGGTAGTTTCCGGAGAGCTTCCACAGGGTTACTTGTTCGCGTTTGCGCGTGAGGCCATAGCGGATCGCGTTGTGGATGCCGGGCGTCATCTGGTTGTTGAGCGCCCCTGCGAAGTAGATGTTCTGATCTTTTTCGGTGGAGTTATCGGCGACGTGGTAGAAGTCCCATGCGTTGGGAACGCCGGTGGCGCTGACGCCGTAGTGCAGCGTGGCGCGAATCTGTGTACTGCTGCTGAGCGCCCAGCCGAGATTGGCAGCGGTTGTGGCTACGTGGTACTCGTCGTTGGGCAGATCGTTGGCGGTCTGGAGCCAACTGAAGGCGCCCAGGTAGTCGAGCTTGCGGCGGGCGCCGGCGACCTCGAGCTGCTCGCGTGAGGTGGAAAGACTGCCTGCGTCTCCCTCAAAGAGCAGAGAAGGGAAACTTGTGGTCCCGCGCGGGGTGGTGAGGCTGACGACGCTCGAATCGGCGCCCGCGCCATAGAGACTGGAATCGGGACCGCGATAGACCTCGGCGCTTTCTACAGCGGTGGTTGAAAGCGGGCCGAAATCGAACTGGCTGCCAAGGTCGCCGGCGTTGACGCCGTCGAAAAGAACCTCATTGTCGTCGGAGGCGCCGCCGCGGACAAAGAGCGAGGTTTGCGCGCCCATCTGGCCTGCCTGGACTACCTGAGCTCCGGGCATGAGGCGCAGGGCGCTCACCAGGTCCGTGCGCAGCCCGAGATCGAGCGGTGAGAGCACCGTTGTGGCGGCGCTGGTTTCAGGCTGCGGCGTGGGCACGCCGGTGGCCGTAACGACGATGGACTGGCGCACCCAGGCCGGCTCCAGCACCAGATTGCGCTCAACGGAATCAAAGGCGCCAGCGTAGAAATCGGGCGTCTGCAACTGACGGAAACTACTGGCCGAGACGACAAGAAAGAATCGGCCCGCATTACCCGTACTAAGTTCGAAGCTGCCATCGGAGGCTGAGACCGCTGAAGCGACGACGGCTCCGTTGCTGACAAGCGAAACCTGGGCGCCGCTCACCTTGGCCCCCGTGGCATCTGTGACGATGCCACGGATGGACGCGGCGTAGCTGGCGGAGGCGAAAAGAAAAAGGATAAAGGCTGCGGTGCGGCGGCGGAGGAGGCGTGGCAAGACAATGCGCAAGAAATCGAGCGTCGACATGATGGCTCCTTCGTTCCCCTCGGAACGTGAAAGCAATGGCGTACGACCAAGGACCGGTCTCCTGACTTGCGCGTGCCGCCTTCCCGAAGCCGGACCGGGGGGTCCAGTTCCAGTGGCTGAAAGGACAAATCCGCAATGAGCGGATGGCCCTGGCTGATTTCCTCCCTCGCACCGCTGCTACAGAAGCGACGGAAAACGAGGCAGGCGCGCTTACAGTTGCGGGGCAGTGGCGGATTTTCACCGCCTTCCCGAGCATCCTGGCGATTGCAGTGGTAAGTGACGCGGCAGCACAGAGCCGCCGCAACGACGTCATGGAATCAATTTCCATGACATGAACACTTATAGACGGAATCGCGCGCGAAGTCAAAATGCGGATGAGACGAAGCTCTGCTGTGGATGGCGTGAGGAAGCAGGCGACGGCCGTCAGGAACGCTGAAGAGGCATCATGCTTCGCGAGCGGCACTCAACCAGGACTCTGTGGGCTATGGCGTTCTGCTTATAAAAATTGTTGGACAGACGACGAACGGATCGGTGATCTCTTGTCCGCGTACATCGACCAACATCCCCGATTCCGTTCTGACGTCTTCCTGGAGAACCATCGGGTCTCTTGTTGCGGAGTTTGATTGAAGCATGGCGGGGACTCGCCGTGGCGAAAAGCACGAAGCCTCAACGACCACCTACTCAAGTAGGTGGGTTTCCGCCGGCGGACTGAACCGCCGTCTGAAGGAAGAGCGACTGAAAGTCGGCGGTTTGGACCGCCCGGCCGCTAAAGCGGTCGCCTTCGGCGAGGCTGAAGCCCCGGAAAATCAACGCCATGCAAAAAAGGGGTCCAAAGGCTCCTTGCGCGGAAAATTCAAACGTGCCGACTGGGATGACCGGTTCTTATGCAGACTCTTGGAGATGTTTTGAAATGCGTTTGCCCTGATAGATCATGGCGTAGGGCTTCACTCGGCCATTCGTGTTTGATACAATTAACCCACGCCGCCACCCAAGATTTTCGATCTTGCCGTAGCGGACCAGGGATGCTGCGTGGGTTCTTCTTTGGCATGGTTTTCTCCCCACCAAAGAGCCGCGTAGTCGAAACATTGCTAAATGCTGACTGTGGAAATCTTCTGATTCCTAAGTTTAGCGTTTTCAAGGGTTCTCCGGTGCAGGAG
Source organism: Occallatibacter sp. (assembly GCA_049977045.1). Classification (GTDB taxonomy): domain Bacteria; phylum Acidobacteriota; class Terriglobia; order Terriglobales; family Acidobacteriaceae; genus Telmatobacter. The sequence goes on along the minus strand of JBMFHB010000005.1, from coordinate 30,891 downwards.
ATATAGTCCCGCCTTCCGCACCAAAGATTTTCGCGGCCGGCCGGGCGTCACCGAATCCCTCATCGCCGGTCCCGCTTGGAAAGCAGCTAAGAATGCAGATTCTGTTCTATATCGTGATTGCACTGCACGTAATCGTGTGCTTTTTTCTGATTGGTATCATCCTGCTGCAGCAGGGCCGCTCGGCCGATCTTGCCGGAGCTTTTGGCGGTCAGGGTTCGCAGACGGCCTTTGGTCCTCGCGCCGCGGCCAACGTGCTTACGCGCCTCACCACATGGTCGGCTGTGATCTTCATGTGCACGTCGATCGCTCTCGTAGTTCTGTTTGTCCGCTCCACTGGTACGCACTCCGTGACCGAAGGTTCGCAGTCTGCTCCGGTGAGCGCGCCGGCCAGGCCGGGAAAGTAACGCTGAGTTCGGGCGAAAAGTATCCTGCCCCTGTTTTCGTCCTGCCAGAATTCGCAAAGTGTGACGCCGCCTGGCTGTACATTGGCCAGGCGGCGTTTTACTTGGAAATGATTGTTTAGCCGCTGACGCCGATGAACCGATTCCTGTTCTTTGCAGCCGATGTTCACCTCTGATTTTCGATCTAAAGCGGCGTAATAACCATTGCCGACAGCAACTAAGGCACAGTCGAGACATCATTTTCCGAGTACACGCCTTTGTAGCCGTGGAACAGATTGCAGCGCACCTGGTAGATCGCCGAAAGAGTATGCGGCCAATCGACAGGCATCTCTTCACCGCGATCTCTGTGCAAGAACGCACATGCGGGTTTTCTGCCAGGAGGTGGGTTGATAGTCCTGTACCTCTCAATCACCTGCTCACGAGTCCCACCCCACTCCACGTTGTAGCCGATATCCTTCGAACTGAAAATAGGCCAAGTGCTTTGGAATTCGTGCGCAGCGGCCAGAAGGTCAGTTGCCAAGAGATCTTTGAACTCGCTGTCCAAGTCAGAATCCAGTAGAAGTGCATCAAGGTAATCGCTATCCCGGTCCTCCGCGGTGACGCAGCAAGCCCAGCCATTCAATGCGATCCATCCAAAAATGAACGGCTCGAATGAGTCCCGCTCGGCGCAATCAAACTGAGCGGCTGCGCGTTCGGCCCAACCCTGAATGAGCTTCCGACCCTCTTGGTGCAATTCCTCAAAGCGGTGACGGATCACGGCTCCCGGCTGCGTCTCTCCTCTTCTTGCTCTTTTCTGCGCTTCCTTGCTCAGCAATTCATTGCAAGCCATGTTCGTCCCCCGGTACGCCTCTCAGGCCAGCAGGGCGATCAGCGTCAGCCGCCGGGCGACAATTGGCACCGCGCAACTCGTGCGACTGCGGACACCGCTCTACGGCAGGTCGCTCGTCCAATAGGGCTGCTGCCGTTGTCATGCATCCCGGCCGTTGTCATGCAAAAAGCGTCCCAGAGGCCAGATTCAACGGAAAATGCGGACAACGCGGACGACACGGAAATTGTCCAACTTCCCTATTTTCTATGATGTGTGATTGGAATGAGGAAGATACGGGAAGGTTTGGCGGAGAGAGTGGGATTCGAACCCACGGTACTCGTTAAAGTACACACGCTTTCCAAGCGTGCGCCTTAAACCGCTCGGCCATCTCTCCGCTGGTATGAGAATGGTTGCCGATTCCTCTCTAGTATACCTATGCGCTGGCGGTTCGAGAGAGGCGGAACGATTTTCAGGTTTGCCAGCCATGCCAAAAGCAGGCATCAGGTGGACGATGAGAGGCCGGGATGACTGGATGCGCGGCGGCATGAGTGACTGGAATCAGGCAGAAAGCGTTTACACGGCGGTGTGGGCTGGTTTATAGTGCGAGGTTGCAACCGCATTCGGATTTGGGTTCACGCACCGTGGTTTGCGATTCAGATCAGGCAAACCATGTGTGAATGTTCAGCCGAATTCGGTAGGCGCAGATCTTTCTTGAAAGAGGTCTTCCATGGCGCATATCTCTCGCCGTAATTTGCTTCGTTCCGGTTTGGCGCTTTCCACCTCCAGCCTGATTGCGCGGTCCGCATGGGCGCGCACGGCTGCGTTGTTTCCTTCAGAAGGGCAAGCAACCGGTGCGACTGCCGTGCAGGGGGCGATGGCTCCGCGCGAGCAATTCCAATTCGATTTTGGTTGGAAGTTTATCTTTGGGAACGGGACCGATCCGTCGCGCGATCTGGGTTTTGGGAAGAACCAAGAGGGTTTTGACAAGACCGGCGATTTCAAGTTTGCCAAGGTGGGTTATGACGACGCGAAGTGGCGCTCGCTGAATCTGCCGCACGACTGGGCGGTGGAACTGCCGTTCGTGCGCGAGAATGCGCTTCAGTCGCACGGATTTAAGCCGCTCGGCCGGAGCTACCCGGAGACGAGCGTGGGCTGGTACCGCAAGGAGTTCGAAGTTCCGGCCAGCGATGCGGGGCGGCGCGTGGCGCTGGAGTTCGACGGAGCCTTTCGCGATGTGCTTGTGTTTGTGAACGGCTGCTTCATCGGCCGCAGCGACAGCGGCTACGTGCCGTTCTGCTTTGACATCACGGATTTTCTTGCGGTTGGCGCGAAGAACTGTGTGGTGCTGCGCGTGGATGCGAGCTTTGGCGATGGATGGTTTTACGAGGGCGCGGGAATCTATCGGCACGTGTGGCTGACCAAGAGCGATCCGCTGCATCTGGGACAGTGGGAGAGCTTTGTCCGCGCGGAGTTGAAGGGAGATGCAGCGGCGCTCACGCTGGGCACGGTGGTGACGAACGAAGGCAAGGATGCGGAAGCCGCGAGCGTAAAGTGGGAGATTCTGGATGCGTCGGGAAAGACGGTTGCGACGGCGGAGACGCCCGCCCAGCAGATTGCTGTTGACGGAGCGGAGACGTTCACCGCGACGGCGAGGATGGCAAAGCCGGCGCTGTGGTCGGTCGAAGCGCCGAATCTCTACACGGCGGTGGTTTCAGTTGTGGCTGGGGGCAGGGTTCGCGATGCGGAGCGCGTGACGTTCGGCGTGCGCACGGCGAGGTTCGACGCCGATCATGGCTTCTTCCTGAACGGAAAACATGTGAAGATCCAGGGAACCTGCAACCACCAGGATCATGCGGGTGTGGGTGCAGCGTTGCCGGACCGGTTGCAGGCGTACCGCGTCGGCGTGTTGCAGGAGATGGGCTGTAACGCGGTGCGCACCTCGCACAATATGCCCACGCCGGAATTTGTTGCGGCGTGCGAGCGCATGGGCATGATGATGATGTGCGAGACGCGTCAGATGAGCTCGAGTCCCGAGGGACTTGCACAGCTTGAGACGATGATCAAGCGTTACCGGAACTCGCCCTCGATCATTCTGTGGTCAATTGGCAACGAGGAGTGGCACCTGCAGAATGACATGGCCGAGGAAGGCGCGAAGATTGCGGCAACCATGGTGCGGCGCTGCCACGAGCTTGATCCCACGCGTGTGGTTTCGGCGGCCGTGAACGGCGACAACTCCAAAGGCGTGTCAGAGGCGCTCGACATCATTGGCTTCAACTACAACCTGAAGTACCCCGACGGCTATCACAAGCAGCATCCCACGAAGGCGGTCTATGGATCGGAGACGGCGAGCACGCTCTCGCAGCGCGGTGTCTACCAGACCGATCCGCTGCGCAATACGGTGAGCGCCTACGACGTAAACCACACCTCATGGAGCGAGTTGGCGGAGGAGTGGTGGACGTTCTACGGCACGCGCGAGTGGCTGGCTGGAGGCTTTGCGTGGACCGGTTTCGACTATCGCGGCGAGTCGACGCCCTACGGATGGCCTTCGATCAACTCGAACTTCGGCATAGTGGACATGTGCGGATTTCCCAAGGACAACTTTTTCTATTACAAGGCGTGGTGGACGAAGGAGCCGGTGCTGCATCTGTTCCCGCACTGGACCTGGGAGGGTAGGGAAGGCGACGAGATTCCGGTATGGGTGCACTCGAACCTGGACGAAGTGGAACTGCTCGTGAACGGTAAGAGCCTGGGACGGAAGACGGTTCCGCGGCTTGGTCACGTGGAGTGGAAGGTGCGCTACGAGCCGGGCAAGATTGTGGCGCACGGCTGGAAGGACGGGAAGCTGCTGCTGACCGAGGAGCGCGAGACGACAGGACCTGTTGCGGCGTTAAAGCTCACTGCGGATCGCGTAGAGATCGACGCCGACGGCGAGGACATTACAATGCTGACGGTGTCAGCGGTCGACAGCCAGGGCCGCATCGTGCCCACGGCGGATACGCTGGTCGACTTCAAGGCGACGGGCGAGGGCGCGCTGATCGGCGTTGGCAACGGCGACCCGAACTGTCAGGAGAGCGACAAGAAGCCGCGGCGCTCGCTGTTTAACGGACTCGCGCAGGCGATTGTGCAATCGACCAGGAAGGCAGGGACGATTGAGATCGAAGCCAGCACGAAGACCGGCGGCGTGACGCCGGCGAAGATCGCGGTAACGACGAAGAAGGTGGAACTGCGGCCGTCGGCGTGATGGATTCGGAAGCGGGTCGAGGCTCGCTGGGAGCCAGAAGCAAGAGGTGCAGATGGACATGCTGCCGCCGGGCGAGGATGTCCAGAACGCCAAAGCTAAAGGCTGCGCGGTTTTGAACCGATAGGACGCGCAGGGGCCTTCATAGCGATGTACGAGTCCAGCACACACGACCCGAAGCCCGCGCGCTTTGCCGCGCGGCTGCCCATCCTGACCAGGGACGAAAAGGTCTTTGCCTACAAGTTGCTGTTTCGCACCAGCCTGGGCAATTACATTCCGCAGCAGGATGATGGCAATACGGCAAGCCGCAGCCTGATCGATATGTCGAGTCTGATCGGGCTTACGACGCTCTCGAACGGCCTGCCGGTCTTCATCGTGACCACACGCGACATTCTGGTGGGCGAGTATCTCGCCCTGCTTCCGCCCGAGAAGGTGATTGCTGAGATTCCGGACTCGGTCGTGCCGGACGCCGAGGTGCTGACCGCCTGCAATGCACTCAAGAAAAGCGGCTTCGGGATCGCCCTCAGCAACTTCCAGCCATGCGATGCGCGGCAGGAGCTGGCCGGGGTTGCAGACTACGTCAAGATCCACATCAAGGGGTCGACCGTGACGGAAATCTCGGAACTGACACGGCGCTTTCGCACCCGAGGTCCGCGCCTGATCGCCGAAAGAGTGGAGACCCGCGACGACTTCGAATTTGCCAAGGCCGAGGGTTTCACCTTCTTCGAAGGCTACTTCTTCCGCAAGCCGGAAACCATGCGCGCGCGCGGCGCGCAATCCTATCGCACGGTGTACCTGCGGTTGCTGGCAGCCATCTCCAAACCGGACCTCGACTGGAGAGAACTGGAGCAGATCATCAAGTCGGACCCCATGCTTTACTACCGGCTGCTGCGCTACCTGAACTCGGCCCTCTTCGGGCTGCGCGGCGAGGTCAAAACCATTGGCCAGGCGCTGACCATCCTGGGCGAGGACGAGATACGCCGCTGGTGCCGGCTGAGCGGAATGCTGGAGCTGTCGCGTAACAAACCCTCCGATCTGGCGCTGGCCTCGCTGGTGCGCGCGCGCTTTGGCGAGGAGCTGAGCGCGCGGGTCGATGCCGGAAATACCGACCTGTTCCAGATGGGGCTGCTTTCCTTGATGGATGCGATTCTGGAGATTCCCATGCGCGAGGTGATCGAAGGATTGCCGCTTGAGGAAAACGTCAGGATCGTTCTGCTGGAAAACAAGGGGGCGCTGATGCCGATCTTCGATCTCATGCTGGCCATGGAGGCCGGCATCTGGCAGCGGATCGAGGCTCTGGCCGCACAGCTCGCCATCGATCAGAATTTCATCGCCCAATCATACTGGAAAGCGATGGACTGGGCGCAGTCGGTGATGACGGTCGGCTAGCCGCCGGCGCCGAGATCGAAAATCCGGCCAGCGCCGGCGGAACCGCGGATGGGCCAGTGTACTCACGCACTCTGCCAACGTCCTCCAACACGGCCGCGGCCGCTCGAATAGAGTGAAAAGATGGAGTTGCGAAAGGCCGACTGGAGGCATGAGCTGCGCGCGATGGTGTCGCTGGCTGTGCCAGTGGTGCTGAGCGAACTGGGCTGGATGGCGATGGGCGTCGTGGACACCATGATGGTGGGGCGGCTGGGTCCGGCGGCCATCGGCGCAGTGGCGCTGGGCAACGCCATTTGCTACACGCCTTCAATCTTTGGCATCGGCCTGATGCTGGGAATGGACACGCTGGTCTCGCAGGCCTACGGGCGCAAGGATCACGATGAGTGTCACCGCTGGCTGGCGCAGGGGGTGTATCTGGCGTGCCTGGCCACGGCGCCCATTATGGTGGGAATCTGGCTGGCGAGTTTTGGTCTGGCGCACTTTGGTATTACATCTGTGGTCGCCGAGCCGGCGAGCACTTATTTGCGGCTGCTGAACTGGGGCACGTTGCCGCTGCTGCTCTACGGAGCTGCGCGGCGCTACTTGCAGGGCGTAGGTCAGGTGCGCGTGATTACCGTGACATACGTCTTTGCGAACCTGGTGAACTGGTTTGGAAACTGGGTGCTGATTTACGGCAAGCTGGGATTTCCCGCGCTGGGCGTGGACGGGTCGGCAATCTCGACTGTGCTGGCGCGCGTGACGATGGGTGTGGCGCTGATGGGTTTCGCGTGGCGCTACGAACGCGGGCGCGGCCATCCCCTGTTCCAGCACTGGGCATCGCCGCAGATGGCGCGCTTGAAGCGGCTACTGCAACTGGGCGCGCCGGCGGCCGGACAGGTTCTGATCGAGGTGGGGGCGTGGAACCTGGCGACGTTTTCGGCGGGGTATCTGACGCCGGTAGCGTTGGCGACGCATCAGATTGTGCTGAACTATGCGAGCGTAACGTATATGGTGCCGCTGGGAGTCTCGGCCGCGGCGGCGGTGAGCGTGGGCCACGCATTGGGTGCTGGAGACGCGCCCAGAGCACGGCGCGCGGGGTGGTTGGCGCTGGGGTTGGGAACGAGTTTCATGCTTCTGGCAGCGGTTGTGTTTTTGCTGGTGCCGCGGCCGCTGATCGAACTGTTTTCAAGCGATCCTCAAGTGCTGGCCGTGGGGCCGGGGCTGCTCGGGATCGTGGCGGCGTTCGAGGTCTTCGACGGGATTCAGACGGTTTCGACAGGCGCGCTGCGCGGACTGGGCGAGACACAGGCGCCGATGTGGGCGAACCTGATTGCCTATTTTGTGCTGGGGTTGCCGCTCGGTTTTTTTCTTTGTTTTGGATTGCGCTGGGGGATCTACGGGCTTTGGATCGGGCTGACCGTGGCGCTGGTGTTTGTTGCGCTGGCGCTGCTGGTGCGCTGGCGGCGCGACGCGCAAAGACAATAGGTTCTGCGCAAGAATTTGTAGAGTACCGAATTTTGCTGGGTTTTCAAAAGGCACGCTGCGCCTGGGAATTGTTGAAATCACTGCATTACTCCACTTGGCACGACTTGGAATGGCTGCCAATACCGTGATGGACACGAGGGAATCACAAAAGTAATAATGACTTTCAAACGTTCACGGTGGAAACCAAGCGACAAATCTTGAGGATTCGGCCAGCATGGCCGGCCTGGCGGAAGACCCAGCTTGCTACCAGACTTCATGCCCTCGAATCGAGGAAGCGATGCCGATACCTGACTACCAGACACTGATGTTGCCACTGCTCAAGATTGCCAGTGACGGCGTGGTGCATTCCAAGCGCGACACTTTACCGGAACTCGCCTCGCGGTTTGGCCTCTCGGAGGAAGAACAGAAGACGCTTCTTCCCAGCGGCAAGCAAAGAATCTTTGATAACCGCGTCGGCTGGGCGCAGTCATACCTCAAAAAGGCCCTTCTAATCGAGTCTGTTCAACGCGGGCAATTTCGAATCACTGACCGAGGCAAACAGGTTTTGGCCGGGAAACCGGAACGGGTCGATAACGCTCTTCTGAGTAAGTTTCCCGAGTACGTAGAGTTCAAGCGGCGTGCTCGACAGGAACAGGTCGAAGAGAATGATTCCGTTGCGGTGTCGTCCGACGCGGAAACTCCAGACGACCTGATGGCAACCGGATACCTGAATCACAGGAGACAGGTAGAGGGAGACGTGCTGGAACGGATAAAATCCTGTTCCCCTGAGTTTTTCGAGCGGCTTGTCGTTAAACTGCTGACGACCATGGGATACGGTGGCTCCTTGGCTGACGCTGGAAAAGCCATAGGGAAGTCTGGTGACGGTGGTATTGACGGCGTAATTAAAGAAGACAGGCTCGGGCTCGAACAGATTTTCATCCAGGCAAAGCGTTGGAACACGGATAATGTTGGCCGTCCCGAGATTCAGAGGTTCGTCGGCGCCCTGCATGGCAAACGAGCGCGGAAAGGAATTTTCCTGACTACATCGACGTTCACTAAGGATGCCTACGATTACGCGAATAGCCTTGAGACAAAAGTTATTCTCATTGACGGCCAGGAACTTGCCAAGTTTATGTTCGATTACGAAGTCGGCGTCTCCACGGAAAGCACGTATGCAATTAAGCGCATCGACAATGACTTCTTTGAGGATGAAGATGGCGGCAATTCAGTTACAAACTGAGGGGCAAAGTAATCTTTGCGTACGGCCTTCAGTGCGGCAGCTCTGGAGCGGCTTGAAGAACATCTGCGGAATTCCATTGCGGTTCGCCGGCTGTGGAGGATGAAGGAGGATTGATGAGGGTACGAGAGTTCAGGAGCGAGATATGGCTACCCATGCCGCCCGATGAGATTTTTCCATTTTTTGCCGATGCCGCCAATCTGGAGATCCTCACGCCGTCATGGTTAAGTTTCAAAATCATCACGCCGCCGCCCATTGCGATGCGTGAAGGCTCGGTGATCGACTACAAGCTGCGCATTCATGGTGTACCCGTCCGCTGGCGCACCCGCATTGGCGCGTGGCAACCACCGCATCGTTTTGTGGACGAACAGTTGAGCGGCCCTTATCGGCAGTGGATTCATGAGCACACGTTCGAGGCGCGCAACGGGGGCACGCTGGCGCGGGATGTGGTGCAGTATGCCGCGCCTTTCGATTTTGTTCTCCATCGCTGGTTCGTGCGCCCGGACATCGAACGAATCTTTCGATACCGCTCCGAGGTGCTGCAAAGACGTTTTGTGGCGGCTGGCCCTGCTTAGGCGCATTGCGGATCGGGCAAGACTTGTGGGCCGATTTGAGCGAATCGGATTGCCAAAGTTGAGGAACGAGGCTCCGGTGGGACGAACTGGTTTGCGGTTGCAACGGAACGATAGCCAGGCATTGTCTCAGAATGAGGGAGATGAAGGTGAACTGAGACTGCGGTGGAAATCAATCATCTGCCGCATACTATGGATTGAGTACACGATTCATCTGTTTTCAAGTTCAAGTGAATCATCAGCTTCTGCCGCGGATGCATGAAGAAATGCAGGTTGTCATTCGCGCGTGCCGGGCGGACCGGGCGTATTCACCATTGTGTATGCGAGGGTTACTACCAAGGCGCAGATTTGGACTGTGGCGCTCTGAAGTGTCTATAATCACCAATGGAGCGAGTCCCGTTTCTCGGTTGAGCGTAATCGGGTGACGGCAAGAGGCTCTACATAAATCGCTCTAGAATCTGTCGGAAGGGAATCCCGCCACATGGCGACTGGAAGCCTGGCCCTGGGGCAAGAGCAGGGCGAAAGTAATGCGCGCTCGCGCATCGTCAATGATTTCAGCATCATCGTAGCCACAGTAAACGGTTCGGGGTCGCAGTCCGCGAACAGTGTACTGCTCAAAAGCATCTTCGGAATGGGTGTTCCCGTTAGTGGGAAGAACCTGTTTCCGTCGAACATCTCCGGGCTACCCACCTGGTTTACGATCCGCGCCAGCAAGGATGGTTATGTGGCGCGCAAGCGGCAATCGGAGGTGCTGGTGGCGCTCAATTCCGAAACGGCGCGCGAAGACATTCTGGCGCTGCCGAAGGGCGGCGTGGCCATCTACGAAGAGAACCTGAACCTGAAGCAGTACCGCGACGATGTGGTCAGCTATCCGGTGCCGTTCGACAAGATCACCAACGCCATCTGCCCCGAGGCCAAGCTGCGCAAGCTGGTCAAGAACATGGTGTACGTGGGTGTGGTGGCGCAGTTGCTCGCGATCGACATCGCGGAGGTGGAGCGTAGCGTACAGAAGCAGTTCTCCCACAAGCGGAAGGTTTTCGACCTGAACTTTGGCGCCGTGAAGGCCGGCTGGGATTATGCGCAAACGACATTCACCAAGCAGGATCCCTTCTTCGTCGAGCGGATGAACAAGACCGCAGGCAAGATCATTATCGATGGGAACGCGGCGTGCGCCATGGGCGCGGTCTTTGGCGGCGTCACGGTGGTGGCATGGTACCCGATTACGCCTTCGACCTCGGTGATTGAGTCGACGACGGAGATGCTCAAGGAACTGCGCGTAACGCCGGAGGGTAAGGCCACGTTTGCCGTGGTGCAGGCCGAGGACGAACTGGCGGCCATCGGCATGGTGCTGGGCGCGGGCTGGGCCGGCGCACGGTCGATGACGTCAACGTCGGGACCGGGCATTTCGCTGATGGCGGAGTTTACCGGGCTGGGCTACTATGCCGAGCTTCCCGGCGTGATCTTCGATGTGGAGCGCAGCGGACCTTCAACGGGCATGCCGACGCGCACGCAGCAGGCCGATTTGCTGTCGACGGCGTTTCTCTCGCACGGCGATACGAAGCATCCGATTTTGCTGCCCGGCAACGTGAAAGAGTGCTTCGAGTTTGGCTGCGCGGCCTTCGATCTGGCCGAACGGCTGCAGACGCCGGTATTCGTGTTCACCGACCTCGATCTGGGCATGAATAACTGGATGTCGGATCCGTTCGACTATCCAGAGAAGCCGATCGATCGCGGCAAGGTGCTTACCGCGGAGGAGCTTGACAAGCTGGGCAGCTTCGCACGTTACCGCGATGTGGACGGCGACGCCATTGGCTGGCGCACGATTCCGGGAACGATGCATCCCAAGGCGGCGTACTTTACGCGTGGCTCGGGACACAACGACGCGGCAGGGTATACGGAGCGGCCCAACGAGTACCAGGCCGTGATGGACCGGCTGACGCGGAAGTTTGAGACTGCGCGAACCCTGGTCCCGGCTCCGGTTGTGTACCGCGATGGAAGATCGAAGATTGGTTTCCTGGCTTTCGGCACCACCGACTTTGCGATGCGTGAGAGCCTCGACCAGATCGAGAAGGAAAACGGGATCAGTGTGGACTACATGCGCATTCGCTCCTTCCCGTTTACGCGCGAGATTCACGACTTTGTGGCCAGCCATGACCGGGTTTATGTTGTGGAGCAGAACCGCGATGCGCAGATGGCGAGCCTGCTGAAGCTGGATCTTGCTCCGGAGCAGGTGGTGAAGCTGCGCAGCATTCTGCACTACAACGGCTTGCCCATCGACGCACAGTCGATTACCGATGAATTCAGAACCAAGGAGGGCTTGTAATGGCTACCGCAACGACCAGTGGGGCCGCGGGCCCAAAGCTGAATCATATTGGACTGCCGATCATTGAGTATCGCGGCGGCAAGTCGACGCTGTGTGCCGGCTGCGGTCACAACGCGATCTCGGAACGTATTGTCGACGCCATGTTCGAGATGGGCGTGGAGCCGGAGCGCGTGATGAAGATGAGCGGCATCGGCTGCTCGTCGAAGAGCCCCGCGTACTTTATGAGCCGCTCGTTCAGCTTCAATAGTGTGCATGGGCGCATGCCGAGCGTGACGTCAGGGGCCGTTCTGGCCAACCGGACGATGAAGGCTCTGGGCGTTTCCGGTGACGGCGACACGGCTTCGATCGGCATCGGGCAATTTGTACATCTGATGCGCCGCAACCTGCCGATGATTTACATCATCGAGGACAACGGCGTGTACGGATTGACCAAGGGCCAGTTCTCGGCCACAGCGGACATCGGATCCAAGCTCAAGACGGGCGTGATTAATGATCTTCCGCCGATCGACACCTGCGCTCTCGCCATCCAGTTGGGCGCGACGTTTGTGGGCCGTTCGTTTTCGGGTGACAAGAAGCAGTTGCTCGCGATGCTCAAGGCTGCGATTGCGCACAAGGGAACGGTAATGCTCGATGTGATCAGCCCCTGCGTTACATTCAACGATCACGAGGGTTCGACCAAGAGCTACAAGTTCCTGCAGGGCCACGACGATCCGATCAACGAGATCGGATTCATCGCGAGCTTTGACGACATCGAAGTGGACTACGATTCGGGTCAGGTCTACGACGTGAAGATGCACGACGGATCGCAGCTCCGCCTGCGTAAACTGCTCGAGGACTACGACCCCACCGACAAGGCCAATGCAGTGCGCACGCTGATGGAAGCTCACGAAAGGGAAGAGATTCTCACGGGGATCTTCTACATCGACACGCAGAAGCCGACGTTCATCGATCAGTTGAATATGGTCGATGAACCGCTGGCCACGCTGCCGGAGTCGATGACGCGCCCACCGAAATCGGCGCTCGATAAGCTGATGGCGGAACTGCAGTAAAATCGGTAGCGGGAAACGAACAAAGCGCTTGTCCATTCCGGACAGGCGCTTTGTTCTTTTTGGGAACGAGGTGATTGCGGGCGACGGCGCGTGCCGATGCAAGTTGAGGAGGCTTTCCAGTCCCTCCCCGATGCCGCGGCCCTCGGCGCATGAAATGCAGCCGTCCACGTTGTGTGGTCAAACTCTGCTTGGTTCCCAAGAGGCGAATCCTTCGCGGTGCGAATGCAGCCCTTCTCGTTGAATTCGCTCCTTGCTCGAACTTACCTGAGGCAACCAGTTGCGTGACTCTGCGCCGTGGCTTGGGTGACGAGCGGCCGCGGGAGCAAAATTTGTTCATGCGAAGTGGTGGGGACGCCTTGTATTGTGGTGAAGAGCTGAAAACGCGATGACGCCTCCTGCAATCGATACCACCGCACTGACCCGCCGTTTTGATGACTTTACGGCCGTCGATCATGTAAATCTGCGTGTCGACGCCGGACAGTTTTTTGGATTTCTCGGTCCCAACGGGGCAGGCAAGTCGACCACGATCAAGATGCTCACCGGGCTGCTGGCGCCTACTTCCGGCAGCATTCGCATTCTGGGCGAGGACTTTGAAGCCAGACCGGCGCAGATCAAGCGCCAGATCGGCGTGGTGCCGGAAGGAATGGCTCTTTTCGGCCGTCTCACCGCAAGTGAGTATCTGAGATTTGTAGGGCGCATGTATGGCCTCGATCGCGCCACCACGCTGCAGCGCACGCAGGAACTGCTTGACTTCATGCAATTGGCCGGCGAAGAGAAGAAGCTGATCGCCGATTTTTCACACGGCATGCAGAAGAAACTTGCGCTTGCGGCTGCGGTGATTCACGGGCCGAAGGTGCTGTTTCTCGATGAGCCTTTCGAGGGTGTGGATGCGGTCGCTGCGGGAACACTGAAAGCCATGCTGCAGCGCATGATTGCGCGTGGCGCGACGATCTTTCTCACCTCGCACGTGTTGGAAATCGTGGAACGGCTGTGTTCGCACATCGCCATTATTCACCGCGGGCAACTGGTGGCTCAGGGATCGCTCGATGAGCTGCGGGCTGGCGCGGGGCGTGTCGGTCAGTCAGGCAGCACAACGAGCACTGCGCAGCCGGGCGGGGAGAAGAAAGGGCTGGAGCAGATCTTCCTCGAAATCGTTGGCGCCGATCGCGAGGGCAACCCCGCCGCAACATCGGTTGAACAGGAACTCTCATGGCTGAGCTGATGGGCCGTGAATATGTTCCGGAAGCCTTGCCGGCAATTCCGGCGAGCACGCAACTGCTGGCGGTTGCGTGGCTTCGCTGGCGCATATTTGCGAACAGCGTGTTTCGCAAACGGACGAAGAGCAGGAGCCAGATTGCCGGGCTGGTTTTCAGCGTTATGCTCCGTCTGGTCACATGGCCCGCAATGGCGCTGATGGCGGTCGGCCCGGTTGTGGGCAGCGGATTTCTGGCATGGACGGCAATCTCTCAGGGCCATCGGCACAGTCTTGCGCCACTGCTCTTGGGAATCACATTGCTCTGGCAGTTTGTGAGCATCAACGGCCTGAGCATTGCCGCGACCGTTCCGAGCTTTGATCCTGCGTCGCTGGTGCGCTTTCCTCTGCGTTTCGGCCGCTATTTTGTGCTGCGTTCGCTTCTCGGATTGCTGACGCCCAGCACGATCATCGGCAGTCTTGCGCTGCTCGCGGCTGCGGTGGGCATTGGCGTGGCGGATTCGTCATTGGCGTCGCCGGCGCTGACGGTGATGGCCGTTTACGCGTTGATGAACATTTATCTGACGCGCATGATTGACGCGTGGATGGAGCGATGGCTGGCCAATCGCCGCTTCCGGGAGATTTTCAGCATTTTAATGGCGCTGTTTGCTGTCGGCTTCCAGTTCCTGAATCTGCGGCAGGTTCCGGAGCACACGCACGGCGAAGGCGGCAGTTGGCTGATGAGCCTTGTGCACAGTTCCGGTTCCTATCTGGATTGGCTTCCATTTGGATTTGCAGCGAAGGCAATACTGCTGGTTCGGCATCCCCTCGATGCGGCCGCTAATTTTGCAGGATTGCTGGCGGTGACTACGTTGTTCGCGGCAGTGTTTGCCATCCGGCTCAAGAAGCAGTTTCTTGGTGAGTATTTGAGTGAGGGCGTAAGCCGGCGCGCGTCTTTGCGGGCATCTGCGCGTGTGAAGAAGCCGGCGCCGCGGCCTGCGGCGCTCGCGGCCCCGGAGGCGGTAAGCACGATCGTTTCACCTGTAGTGGCGGCGTGCCTGCGCAAGGATTGGCTGATCCTGCGCGGCAATGGAGCGCAATTGATCGGGCTGCTGATGCCACTGATGTTTCTGGCGATCTTCAGCATGAATCGAAACATGTTTGGAATCTCTTCGCGATACATGCTGCCTGCTGCGATTGCCTATGCTTCCACCACTGTTCTCAGTTCGTTCTATAACGTGTTTGGCGCCGATGGCAGCGGCGCGCAGTTGTATCTGCTTGCGCCCATCCGCATTCGCGACGTGGTGGTGGCAAAGAACCTGATGAGCATGGCGCTGATTGGCGCTGAGGTAGGCGCGGCCTGGACGATTGTCTGCGCACTGGCGCGAACGTCCGTTCCTTTCTCGGCGCAGGTTTCTACGGCGTTGTGGACGATCTTTCTGGTGGCTACAAACCTGGCGATTGGCACGTTGCGATCGATTCAGGCGCCACGTCGTTACGTGCCTGGGCAAGGGCGGGCGTTGAGAGCCACGCCGAACAATCGCAGCAGCGCGCTGCTGGCTCTTGCAATGCTGTTTGGAAGTGCGATGCTGATAGTCCCGGTGGGCGTGGCGTCGCATTACTTGGGCAAGCCGTGGCTGGGAGCATTCGTGTTTGGCCCACTTGCTGTGGCCGCAGTTGCAGCGTATGCGCTGCTGCTCAAGAACGCTGAGCGGCTTGTTCTTGCCTACCGCGACGTGATCGCGGAGGAACTCTGCAGGACGTAGAACAAAGGTCGTCGGAAAGCCCTGTGCAGGAGCGGAAATTTTGCCGTGCTGCCATCTGGCAGCGATCGCTACAACTCCCACCAATCCAGCGCCCTCATGCGCGGATAATACAAACCGCCGCGCAGGGCCGCGCCTGCACCGTGCAGGTTGCGCAGAACCTTCGCGTAGGCATCAATCTGCGGCGCGAAGATTCGGTGCAGAGATGGCAGCGCGTCTGCTGGATTAAGTCCTTCCTCGTGCGCAGTTTTGTAATCGACGATCCACCAAGTTGAACTGCTGTCTGTGGATTGTGGCGTGAGGCCCGCGCGAAAGACGCGATCGACCTGCACGGTGCGCAGGCTGCCCGCGACCACTCCAGTCCAGCGCGCCTCGCTCGCGGCTCCGGCGTGAGGAGCGAGAATCCATTGCGCATTGGGGTCGCTGGCGGCGTTGAGAACAATGGCCAGTGCTTGCGTGGCAATGCGGCGGGACTGAGCGGCGTCGATGCCGGCGGCGCGGAGGTTGGCTTCGATGCGCGGATTGAGTTGCGCGAGCGAGGTGCGTGCCGTATCGATGGTATCGATTGTAAGGAGCTGCGCAAGACGCTGAAAAAGCTCGTGGACGGCCTTGCCCAGCGCGCGCGAGACCAGGCCGCCTTCGTGCCGCTCGTAGAGCTGACCTGCGCCTGTATTCGGCTCATCGATGGCGGACGAGAACGCGATAGGCGGAGGCTGAAAGTTCGACGGCAGGCGGCGAAGGCGGATGGGCTTGAGAACCGGCGCATTCTGTGGCGCAGGCATCGCGAACACGTTTCCCGCGGAGGCTGCAAGGGATTGAACGATGTGCGAATCGGTGGCGGGGGAGGATGTTTCCGCCTGCCACTCTTCGAGCTGTTGCTGAACTTCGCCGCGCAGCGCCGGCCATGCGGTCTTGAGCAGGCTTTCGCGGGGTTCGAGGATCGAAAGCGAGCCGTCCTCCTCGGCTTTGAACTCGGGCCGGGCGAAAAGATGCAGTTCTTCGCGAGCGCGTGTCGCAGCCACGTAGAGCAGGCGGCGCGATTCCAGCCGCTCGCGTTCGCTGCGTACTTTGTCGACCCACTTCTTCATTGCGCCGCGATCGTTTCCCTTCGGCTGCAGCGGAGCAACGAGAAACTCCGTGACCTCGTCCGGATACTCGGCCTCGGCATCGGGAGGCAGGCCGCGCTCAAGCCATGAAAGCATTTCGGGCTTGTTGTTAACAGCGATGGCCTGCATATCGGGCACGATAACGACTTCGAATTCGAGGCCCTTGGCGCCGTGGATGGTCATGAGTTGAACGCCATAGTCGCTGTCCGCTGCAGGATCGGGCAGAGCCTTGAGATCGTCGAGAGCCGTGCCGAGCGCAGGCCCGATCAGGTCCGGCTCGCCATGCGGAAGCGCGTCGAGTGTACTCCACAGAAGATCGAGATTCGTGCGAGCGACCGCATCGACGCATTGCGCTCCGCCGAGATGGAGCCATACCTGCTCAAGCCATGTGCCTAAAGCGGCTGCTGGCTGCGAGGAGCGTAATCGCTTGGCAAAGGTAACAGCATTGAGCAGGCGCGCGACGGCCGACTGGCCGCTTTCGCTCAAGAGGTGCGTACGTTCGGAGAGCAGATCAGGGATTGGGCGCGACTTTACCGCTTCGTCGTCGGCGCTTGCGAGAGTGTGAAGATCGGCGAGCGATAGGCCGCACCACGGCGCGCGCAAAACGCCCAGCCACGCTACGCGGTCTTCAGGATTGTGCAAGGCACGGGCGAGCGCGAGCGCATCGATAATCTCCGGCTGGTTTTGCAACTCTTCGAGTTCGACGGCGCGAAAGGGAATTCGGGCATTGCGCAGAGCCTGCGCCACCGGCGTGAGCGATTTGCGCGCGCGGCCGATCACGGCGACGCGGTATTTTTCGCCACGAGCGCGAGCTTCATCCACCCTCTCCAAATGGCCGCGGATGCAGGCGACGATTTCCTCTGTTTGTTTGAGGAGGGCAGAGTCGCGCTGTGCTTCGATCGCTTGCTTTTCGCTGGGGCTCAGGCTGCGCGAGCCTGGCATGAAGGCGCAATGGAGTTGGAGCCGCGGCGACTCCGCGGAAACCATGTGCTTTCCGGAATCGGGCAAAGAATCGCGGGCGGGTTCGGCCTTGACGAAGGCGATGCCGTCTTCGCCGGTAAAAATCTGCGCGAATGTGCGGTTGAGCTGGTCGACAAGTGCTGGCGCGGTGCGGAAGTTGGCGGTGAGCAGTACCGGGTCGAAGCGCAGCGGCAGATCGCCGGGGACTTCGAGGCCGAGCCGTTCGGTTCGCGGAAAGAGTTCGGCGTCGGCGTCGCGGAAGAAGTAGATGGACTGCATGGGATCGCCAACCACGAAGCAGGTGCGGCCGTCACGTCCTGACCATGCGGCGACGAGGTGCGCGAGCAACTGGTGCTGGCGACGGCTGGTGTCCTGAAATTCGTCGACCAGCAGGTGGCGGATGCCGTCGGCAGCGGCCTGAGCCGCATCGTTCGGAAGGCCGTCTTCGTCCCGAAGGGCGCGCAGAGCGATCTGCGCGACTTCGACAAAGTCGGCTGCGGCGTTCTCGGCAAAGACCACGCGCAGTTCTGCGGCTGCGTGGCGCAGGAGAGCAAAACAGGCGCGAACGATGCCCCAGTCCTCTTCGGGGTAACGGGCAGGGGGAAGGCCGCCAAGAGCGGCCAATGCGTCCTCAAATGCAGGCTCATTTTTGAGCGTCGCAATCAGCGCGGCGACACGGGCTTTTTCCTTTTTGGCCTCCGCAGGAAAGCCACACCCCTTGTCGACTCTTTGACGGAACCGGCCGCTCTTGGTAAGAAGCAGTTCGGCAAGGCAAAGATAGGCTCGACGCGCTTCATCCAGTTCGTCTGCGGTTGCGTAGGGAGCAGCCGGGAAATCGGCCAGCTCGGCGAGGTCGCGATAAAGCGCGCCGCCGCTTTGCGCGCAGGCGAATCGCGCCAGGTTGTGCGCCTCTTCGACCGCGCCGGGAGTTTGCGCAAAGAGCAGATCGAGACCGGCCAGAAGCACTCGAATTTCGCGCGCAAAGGGGCGTTCTAACTGTTCGCGCAAAGCGTCCCAGTCCGGGTCGCTGTCGAGAATGAAGCCGTGCATCCACTGGTCGCGCCGGGCGAGCATGGTGACAAGTTGGCTTTCAAGATCCTGCCAACTGTTATCGCGCCACAGAAGCAGCATCTCAATGCCGGCGCAGAGCTCCGCGTTGTTCTTTTCAATCTGTTCGAGGGTGCGCCGAGCGGCGCGGCGATAAAGCTCTTTGGGCTGCTCGTGAATTTCGAGGGTTCCGGCGAGACCGGAGAGAATGGGCTGCTGCAGAGCAAGTTCGCGGCAGAAGGAATCGATTGTCGAGATGCGCAGTTGCGCGGGGAGGTTCAGCAGATCCCAACCGAGGGCGCGCGAGCGGGCAAGTGCGTGCTGCGCCAGAGATTCCATCGAGAAGCTATCATCGGTGGCCGGGGGAGCGGCTGCGCCGGCAGCCTTTTCCAGTTCGCCGAGGATGCGCTGGCGCATCTCGGCCGCGGCGGCCTTGGTAAAGGTGATGGCAACAATTTCACCTGGATCGTCGACCTCGCCCAGCAGGCGCAGAAAGCGGCGCGTGAGCAGGTTGGTTTTGCCCGAGCCTGCGGGTGCGCGCACCAGGAGGGAGCGGCTTGCGTCGAGCGCGCGCAGACGCTGGGCCTGATCGGGAGGTGGTGTTTGACGCGCGTCAGGCATCGATAGCTTCCTGTTCGCCGCCGTTTTTGTCTTCAGGCTCTGGCGGATTTTCCTGGATGCGGCAGAGCGCCTGCAAGCCACATTGCTCGCATGTCCCTGGGTAGTCGCGCGGATCGGCCTCAGCGCGGCCAGCGAGAAAGTCATGCGCCAAACTCTCGATCGCATCGCGCCAATCGCGCATCTGCTCGTTGGTGAGAGGCTTTTTTATGAGGTTTGTTTGAGGGCTCAGGCTGCTCATCAAGGTTTCTTTGGCGTTTTTCAGGCGCCCTGAGAACTTCTTGTCATTGCCGGCGCGAATCTGCGCGAAGACCAGGCCCCCAGTGTTCTCGGCGCTGTCCTCGATCGCGAAGTTGGCATAGAGCGGCAGTTGCACGTCGTCGGGCCGCGGCAGCTCCCAGGCGCCTGGCGAGACCAGGCCTGTTTTGTAGTCGATGACGAGCAGGGAACCGTCGCGCAGTTGATCGACGCGGTCGAGGCGCAACTTGAGCGTGAGGCCGGCGATCGTGGGCCGCGCATCAACCTCGGTCGCGGAAACCGTGAAGGGTACGCGCGAGGCCTCGTAGCGGAGCCATTCGGTAACGAGCGTAATCAGCCGGATAGCTTCGAGTTCGAGATAGCGTTGCGGCATGCACTCGCGTGCGCGCGCCGGCATTTTTTCTTTGACGACGCGTTGCACGTGGCTTTCTACAAACGGTTCAAGATGAGCTGACCGTTCGATGAGTTCTGCGTGGCTGCGGATTCCGTTGGGAGGGCCATCCCAGATGGAGTGCAGGACTTCATGGAGCAGACGTCCGCGCTCCGGCGCTGTGAGCCCGGCTTCCGCCGCGTCCCACTCCTGCGCGTTGAGGCGCGCAGTCGCAAATGCCTGGAAGGGACAGCGCGATTGCGAGGTGAGCACATAAGCTCCGCCGGCGACTGCGTTGAGTGCGTATGGGATCTGTGTGGCATCGTCGAATGCGACGGTGAGTGGTTCGAGAGCTTGGGAAGCGATGAGTTGCGGCGGCAGCTCCCGCGGAGGGCTGGCGAGTTGCGCGACGATCCGCGAGGGTCGAGCTTCGGCGCCCTCACTTTGGCGCGCGTAGCTGAAGTGCACCTCTGGCGCGGAGGCCAGCAGGCGGCGCGTGACAGCATCGGCAAGCTCCCAATCGAGCTTCGCCGTGGCGTGGGGCATTTCGGCCATTCGCTGCACGGCGAGCGGAAGCAGCGGATGCGTGGCGCCCGGCGCGGGCCACAAGTCCTCGCTGGCGCCGAGAAACCAGATGGCGTCTGCGGTGAGGCCCGCGGACTCGGAGGGTCCGGCAATCAGGATGGGCGCATCGGTGGATTCCGGCGCGAAGAGCGTTTCGTTGATCGCGCGCTCAAGGACGGCGAGAAATTCGCGCCACCCGATGCGCCGGCCGTCGAAGCCGAGCGATGCGCAGTTGTCGACGGACTGCTGCCAGCGGCGCAGGGCCTGAAACTCGGGGCTTGTGAGCGGGCGCGCGCCGGGCCAGCCCGCAGCTTCGAGTAGCCGCGGCAAAAACGCAGCCCAGGCGAGCGGAGTTTGCTTGCGGCTTGGTAAATCCTGAAGCATCTGCAGCGCTTGCGTCATGCGCGCTAACCACGCGGCAGGTAACTCGGCGCGCGGATGCTGGCGCAGGAATTCTGCCAGAGTCCACTGCGGGCGCTCGACGCCCTTTCTGCGCAGAGCGCGCATGAATGCCAGAAGATCGCGCGATTCGCCGGGCGAGGCGGCAATCTGATCGGTCGAAAGAAGCCAATCGAGTTCGTTTTCCGCGATAGCCCCTGTGAGCCAACGCAACAGCAGTTGCGCGCCTCGCACAATGGGCACTTGTCCGAGCGGAACGCCAAGCGAAAACTCGAACAGATTCGCCGCGGTAGGGCGATCGTCGCCCGCGCCTGCGTGACGAAGGAATGCGCGTTCGATTTCGCCGCGCTGCGTGCGCGCATCCTGCGCGATCACGAGCAGGCGCGCCTCGGGATTGGCTGTGAGCAGGGCCTTCGACCACAGCGCGCATGCAGCGATCTCCGCTGTCGGGTCGGGGGTGGTGTGAAATTCGATGCGCGCAGCGGATTCCCCGAGCGGAAGCTCGCGCACAGCATCCTGATCGCCCCATGCGGCGAAGAGCTTCTTCTGTGCAGGCAGGATGCGGTCGAAGCCGGCCAGCAGCAGCGGCGGGCGTTCGGCGGAGTCTTGCGCGAGCATGTCGGCGAGCTCAAGCGGAAGACGCGCGGCGCTCAGGTAGCCGGCCTCGCGGCAGATTTCGTTGAACTCCGAAAGCCAGTTGCTGAAAGCTCCCGCATCCCGATCCCAACCGGCACGCGCTTTGTTCTGGAGAAGCTGCGAGGCGTAATCGCATAGAAGTTGGTGCGCATCCATAGCGAGCGCGGCCAGCCGGTCCGCGGCGCCGGCCAGTTGCACGGCGTCGGGCGCGGCCTTCGTCACAACCCCTGCCCATAGCGCCTGCTCCTGAAGCGGATTGAGCACCATGCGGCCATCGAGGGCGCGTGCATCCCAGGCGGCGCGAATGAAGGTCTTCCAGTCGTGAATATTGGGCGTGGACCAGGCGGTAAGCCCTTCGGCGCGGCGGGCACGATGAAACTGCACGGTGAGCGATCGCGCGGCGCGTTCGCTGGCGGTGATCACAAATCCGCCCTTGCGCAGCCACGCATCGATCTCTGCCGCGGACGTTGTCTCCATGGCAGCGTTATACGCTGTGGGGTAGGGGTAGCGCCACCGGCGCATGTGGATTGCAGATTACAGGAGCGGATGGGCCGATCCTGATGCGCAAACCACATTCGAGCACCCGGCTTGAATCGGTTGGACAGCAGGGCGAGAACGGCATTCATGCGCAGATGCACCGCGCGCTTCATACCTGCGATTGTTGCCTTCAGGGCGAAAGGACGTCCGGAGTGCAGGTAGAATATTGGCTGCGCTGCTGTGGTGAATGCTGCGGAGACATGGCGCTCAATCCGGGAGCGATGCCGCTGCCATTTTCAGTGGTCAGTCCACTGGTTGTACACTAGGAGGGATGCGAATTCTCCTTGCCAGCACCCTGCTTGCCGTTGCCGTTGTGGCCGGGTGTCATTCCAGTCCGAAGCCCGAGTCTCAAAGCTCTGCTGCGCCGGCTTATAAGGTATACAAGCTGCGGGGAAAGGTGGTTGCCACCAACCCCGCCACCGGCGAAGTCACGGTGAACCATGATGCCATACCCGGTTTCATGGAAGCGATGATCATGCCTTACAAGCTCAAGAACCCCAACATTCTGAGCGAACTGCATCCTGGAGACACCATCACCGCCGATGTGCTGGTTTCAGAGAATCCGGATGTGGACGTGCTTCTTGACCACATTGTCGTGATCGCGCAGGGCAAGCCGGATTACAAGCCCGCCGTGTTCTATCACGTGCCGGCGCCCGGCGATGCGGTTCCCGACTTCAAGCTGCGCAACCAGGATGGACGCGCCATTCATCTCGACCAGTTCCGCGGCAAGGCGTTGCTGCTCACCTTTATTTACACGCGCTGTCCGCTGCCGAACTTTTGCCCGCTGGTGACGCGCAATTTTGCCTTGATCGACAAGCAGTTGGCGGCCAATCCGGCGCTTTACGCCAGGACGCATCTGCTCTGTGTGAGCTTCGATCCGGAGCACGATACGCCGGCGCGGTTGCGCGCCTATGGTGCGCAGTATATTGGCAGCGACTCCAGGAGCGCGTTTGCGCACTGGGATTTTGCCGTGCCTTCGCAGCAAGAACTTTTGGAGATGGCGAAGTTTTTCGATGTAGGTATTACGCGCGGCGCCAACGACACAATTACGCACACGCTTTCCACTACCCTGATCGACGCCCACGGCAAGGTGGCGCAGTTTTATCCCGGCAACGAGTGGACGCCGGACCAGGTGCTGGCGGACGTAAAGAAGACAGTCTCCAGTTCTTAGCTGTCAGCTTCTTGGCTCGAATACGAGTAGCAAAATTGATCCGTGAAGACGCGAGGCAGTTTGCGCCTCAAGGTTTTTCTGAAACTCATAAAAGAAAGGCAAGGAGAAAAAGTGATGAAGTATGGGTTGAATATTCGCGAAGGTGGCGAGTTGGATTTTCTGGCGTTGGGAGCGTTGGTGCACCGGCTCGATCCGGGGATCATTCCCTTTCGCAAGGCGGCAGAGTGCATGATTCATGTCAGCGGCGGCGAGTTCAACGTTGCCGCCAATCTGTCGGACTGCTTCAAGATGAAAACTGCGGTGGCTTCGGCGATGGTGGATTACCCCATCGGCGACCTGATCGCGGAACGGGTGCGAGCCATGGGCGTCAAGCCCATCTACAAGCACTTTGAGCACAACGGAGTGAACGGCCCCAACATGGCTACGGTCTACAGCGATCGCGGCGCGGGCGTGCGGCCTCCGGTCGTTTTTTATAATCGCGCCAACGAAGCCGGCGCCATGCTAAAGTCCGGCGACTTCGACTGGAAGAAGATCTTCGCGGGCGGCGTGCGCTGGGTGCACTCGGGCGGCATTTTCGCGGCTCTCTCGCCCACTACGGCTCCGCTCGTGGCCGAGATGATGCAGGAAGCAAAAGCTGCCGGCGCCATCACGTCCTTCGATCTCAACTTCCGCGCCAAGTTGTGGAAGATCCACGGAGGCGACGACAAGGCGGTCGAGACCATCGCCACGATCGTCAAGAATGTCGACGTACTGATCGGCAACGAAGAGGATCTGCAGAAGGGACTTGGCATTCCGGGACCCGATGTGCAGGCCAAATCGAAGCTCGATCCGGCGGTGTTCTTCGGCATGATCGATAACGTGGTCAAGAAGCATCCGCACGTGAAGATTGTGGCGACGACGCTTCGCGAGGTGCACTCGACGAATCGGCATAGCTGGGGCGCGGTGGCGTGGGTGGACGGCAAGACCTACGTTGCACCGACGGCCGAACTCGACGTGGTCGATCGCGTGGGCGGGGGCGACGGCTTCGCGGCCGGCTTCATCTATGGTCTGCTGAAGGGCGAAGAGCCGGAGCATGCGATCAGGCTGGGCTGGGCGCACGGCGCCCTGTTGACCACGTTCATCGGCGACACCACCATGGCGACACTTGACCAGGTGAAGTCGTTTGCCAAGGGTGGATCGGCGAGAATCCAGCGGTAAAACAGTGGACCGTGGTCAGTGGATAGTGGATAGTGACCACTGTTCGCTGACCACTGACCACTGATCACTATTCCTCGCAACTGTTATTCTTGCCATGCATCCAAAGAGGAGGTTTGTATGGCAAAGGTAACGATTTTGTTCGGTGTTCTGCTCATCATCCTGGGGTTGGTGGGATACTTCGGCACGGGCAGCGCCCACCCCACGGCGCTGATCCCCACGTGGTTTGGTCTGGCGCTCGGTGTGGGCGGGTTTCTCGCCATCAGCCCCAGTGAAAGCCGGCGCAAACTCTTCATGCACATCAATGTGACGATTGGCCTGGTGGGATGCATCGGTGCATTCGTTGAGGCGCTTCGCGGCTATGGCGCAGCGCGCTCGCTGGGTCTCGATCCCGATATGAAGGCTTTCGCAGCCAAGCTGGCTATGGCCATCTTGCTGCTGATCTATGTGAACCTCTGCGTGCGGTCGTTTATCGATGCGCGCCGCAAGCGGCAGGTATAGCGCATGGGCGGATTTCATGGCAGCGGATTGCGGATGGGACTGGCCGCCGAGCAGAGCGGGCACGGGCGCGGTGCACGCGCGGGCCAGGCGGATCTGCCCAGGCGCAAGCCTGATCTGAGAAAAATCTGGCCCGAAGTCAAGGCGCTGGTGGCTCCACGCAAGAGGCTCATTCTCGTCGGTCTCGTGCTGATGTCGCTTAACCGGCTTGCGGGCCTTGTGCTGCCCTACACATCGAAACCCCTGCTCGACAAGGTGCTTTCAGGCGCGCATCCGCATCCCGAACTGTTGCCGCGCATCATCGCACTTGTCTTCGGCGCCATGGTGGTGCAGGCGATCACGTCGTACGCTCTTACGCAGTTGCTCTCGAAGGCCGGTCAGCGGCTGATCGCCGAGATGCGGCGCCAAATACAGCGCCACGTGGGCCTGCTTCCCGTGGCCTACTACGACGAGAATCGCACCGGGACGCTGGTGGCGCGCATCATGACCGACGTCGAAGGCGTGCGCAATCTGGTTGGCACTGGAATCGTCCAGTTTCTCGGCGGCATGATGACGGCCGTTCTGGCGTTTATCTACCTTATGCATCGCAGCGTCATGGTGACGCTCACGGTGTTTTCCGTGCTGGGCGCGTTTGTCTTTGTTTTGCAGTACGGGTTTCGGACCATTCGGCCCATCTTTCGCGAGCGCGGCCGTATTAACGCCGAAGTTACGGGCCGGCTGACCGAATCGCTTGGCGGTGTGCGCGTGATCAAGGGTTACCACGCCGAGGAGCGCGAGCATAGCGTGTTCTCGGCGGGCGTAGAGAGGCTTTTGCAGAACGTGATGAAGTCGCTCACCATGACGAGCGTGCTTTCTTCGGCGTCCACGACGGTTCTCGGGCTGGTCTCGGCGCTTGTGATGTGGATGGGCGGGCACGACGTCCTGCGCGGGTCGTGGACCGTGGGCGACTACTTCGCCTACAACATGTTTCTGGCCTTCATGATTGCGCCTGTCTTCCAGATTGTGAATGTCGGTACGCAACTCACTGAAGCCTTCGCGGGGCTCGACCGTACGCACGAGCTCATGTCGGAACTCGAAGAAAACCAGAGCCCGCAGCGTACGGTAAAGATGCCGCTCATCGAGGGCCGCGTCGAGTTTCAAGAGGTGCAGTTCGCCTACACGCCGGAGAAACCCGTGCTGCACGGCATCAGCTTCAAGGCCGAGCCGGGAACGGTCACGGCGCTGGTCGGGTCGTCGGGGTCAGGCAAATCGACGATGATCAGCCTGCTCTGCGCCTTCCATACCCCAACCAGAGGCCAGGTGCTGGTTGACGGCGTCGATCTCGCCAGCGTCGACCTGAATACATTCCGTTCGCAGCTCGGTGTGGTGCTTCAGGACTCATTTCTCTTCGACGGCACCATCCGCGAAAACATCATGTTTTCGCGTCCCGAGGCGAGCGAGGAGCAGTTTCTCTTTGCCTGCCGCACCGCGTGTGTGGATGAGTTCGCCGAGCGTTTCGCCGAGGGCTATGAGACGATTGTGGGCGAACGCGGCGTGAAGCTATCGGGCGGCCAGCGTCAGCGGCTTTCGATCGCGCGCGCTCTGCTGGCGTCGCCGCGCATTCTGATTCTCGACGAGGCCACGAGTTCGCTTGACTCGGAGTCCGAAGCGATGATTCAGAGCGGTCTGGCTGAGCTCATGCAGGGCCGGACAACGTTTGTCATCGCGCACCGCCTTTCGACGATTCGCCGCGCCGACCAGATTCTGGTGGTCGAGCAGGGCCGCATCGTTGAACGCGGGAATCACGCGGAGCTGTTCGCTCTCGGCGGCCGCTACTACGACCTCTACACGCGTCAGCACGGTCTTGAAGCGAACCTCTTCCTTGCGCCCGGAGAGGGAGACAAGATCGAAGAGGAAGTGAAAGAGTAGCGGCGGGCAGGCAGAGGCGCGCGTTTTGGGGCCTGCGTGGCTGGACCAGGAGAATGCGCGGTACGGATCTGCGGGGAACTGAGAGCGCGTGCGCCTGAGATCATTATTTTTTGCCCGCGTTGAGAGATCTTCTGCGCTCGCGTCTTTTGATGTCTGTTTCGCAAAATCATTCCACCAGTTGACGTGCGTCTCATCATATGAGAACTTAAAATATACTCAAGAATCGGAACAGAGGATCAATATGCGAGACGCAACTCCGCAAGGCACTTATAAAGTTCAGGCTCTCGATCGCGCCTTTGCTGTGCTTGATTTGCTGGGCGAAAGCGACACGCCGCTCGGGCTGGCGCAGGTGGCGGCTTCGTTGCAACTGCACAAGAGTACGGCGCACCGCTTTCTGATGGTTCTGGAGCGGCACCGCATGGTGGAGCGGACTTCCAACGGAAAATTCCGGCTCGGTCTGCGATTGTTCGATTTTGGCAACCGCGCGATTGAACAGTACGATCTGCGCGATCGTGCCCAGCCGCATCTGCGGCGCCTGGTGGCCGAGACCGAGGAAACCGCGCATCTGGCGCTCCTCGAAGCGGCGCGGGTGATTTATATCGACAAGATCGAGCCGACGCGTTCTGTGCGCATGATTACGCGGGTCGGCGCCAGCAACCCGGTGCACTGTACGGCGGTGGGCAAGGCGATCCTTGCGTTTCTGCCGCCTGAGCGATCGGTGGAGATCCTCAAGCGCGTTCGTTTTGAACGGATGACGACGCGCACGATTGCAACGCTTGACGCGCTGCGCACAGAGCTGGAAAAGACGCACCGCCGCGGCTACGCCGTCGACGACGAAGAGCTTGAGGAAGGTCTGCGCTGCATCGCCGTACCAGTGCTGGATGCGCAGCGGTTGCCCGTCGCCGCGGTGAGCGTCTCCGGGCCGTCATTCCGCGTGACCGCGCAGAAGCTGCCCTCCATAGCGAATCACCTGTTGCAGTGCGTACGCGGAATCTCGATGGACATGGGGTATATGCCTAGCGGACGTGGAGCGCGCTCGGCAGCTCTGGCCTGAGGAATTGTGCTCAAAGCGCCCCTCGTAGGAATAATGGGATCAGGGAAAGACCTCTTGGCTACCGGAGGAGTGAAACCTGAAATATGCCCCTGAAGTCTGATTCGTGTCGTATGCTATCATGCTATCAGAGGAGGCGGCGATGGCACAGATTCTTGTTCGCAATCTGAGTGAAGGCACGAAGTCGTATATCCGCCGGCGTGCGAAGCGCAATGGCCGCAGCATGGAGGCAGAGGTGCGCGATATTCTCGTAAGCCTGGAACACAAGGATGAGAAGCCGCAGTATGGGTTGGGATCGGAGATTGTGGCCATGTTCAGCGGAAGCGGCGTCTACCTCGACGAACCGATCAAAGAGATTCGCGGAATGAAAATGCAGATTCCCAACTTCAGCAAAGATTGCATCCGAAAATGATCGTCCTCGATACGAACGTGCTCTCGGAGTTCATGATTCACGTTCCCGATGCGCGCGTGGTCAGATGGCTAAACTCCCAGCCCCGGTCGTCGGTCTGGACCACTTCGATCAGCGTCTATGAGATTCGTTCCGGCCTCTTGGCCATGCCGGCCGGACGTCGCCAGGCAGCACTTTCGTCTGTATTCGAGCGGCTGCTCAACAGCACAATTGAAGGACGGATCGCAGTTTTTGACACTGCGGCTGCTGAACGGGCGGCTGAATTGGAAGCCGCAGCCCAGAAGAGAGGCCGCCCCCGCGACCGACGCGACACCATGATCGCCGGAATCGTTCTCGCCTCTCACGCTACGCTCTCCACTCGCAACGCAAAGCACTTCGAGGACATTGCGAAGTCGGTGGTCAATCCGTGGGTGTAGTGCGCCGATCGCGGGGCAATCCTCCGGGTTTGTCCTGGCGGATCGGGCAAGTTGATCCGAAAGCCCTCAACTTCGCTTTCCGGCTCGAATCCTGCGTATCTCTTCCAACCGCTGTGCCAGCAATTTTTCCCGCCCCTCCTGCGTTGGCTGGTACCAGCGGCGGCCTTTGAGTGCCTCGGGCAGGCAGTCCATGTCGGCAACTTTGCCCTCTTCGTCATGGGCGTAGCGATAGCCTTCGCTGTAGCCCAGGTCTTTCATGAGTTTCGTAGGCGCGTTGCGCAGGTGCAGCGGGACGGGTTCCTGGCGCGTGTGCTCGATCGTGTCTCGCACCGCGCCGAAGGCCGTGTAAACGGAGTTCGACTTGGGCGCGAGCGCGAGATAGACGACCGCTTCGGCCAGCGCCAGTTCGCCCTCCGGGGAGCCGAGAAAATCGTAGGTGTCTTTCGCGGAGAGGCAGAGGTTCAGCGCTTCGGGCGCGGCCAGGCCGATATCTTCGATTGCCATGCGCACGATGCGGCGCGCCAGATACAGCGGCTCCTCGCCGCCGGCTAACATGCGGCCCAGCCAGTAGAGCGCCGCGTCGGGATCGGAGTTGCGCACGCTCTTGTGCAGCGCCGAGATCAGGTTGAAGTGCTCCTCGCCTTGCCTGTCGTACATGAGTACGCGTTTCTGGATGGCCTCAGCAGCGATCGACTTTGTGATCTCGCTGCCGTCCTGGACGAGCTGTGCTGCGACCTCGAGCGCGTTGTAGGCGCTGCGGCAGTCGCCACTCGAGTAGCTGGCGATCAGCTCCAGTGCGTCGTCGCCGGCTGTGAGCGCGAGCGCGCCCAGACCGCGCTCCCGATCCGCGAGCGCGCGCCGGAGCAGCGTCACGATCTGGTCTTCCTTGAGAGGTTCCAGAACGTAGACACGACAGCGCGAGAGCAGCGCCGAGATGATCTCGAACGAGGGATTTTCAGTGGTTGCACCAATGAGGCGGATGGCGCCGCGCTCGACGTAAGGCAAAAATGCGTCCTGCTGCGCCTTGTTGAAGCGGTGAATCTCGTCGACGAAGAGGATGGTGCGCGAGTGCATCTCGGCGGCGCGCGCAGCGTCGGCCATCACTTGCTTGATCTCTTTGATGCCGCTGGTCACGGCGGAAAATTCGATGAAGCTCGCGCGCGTGGTTTCGGCGACGATCTTGGCGAGGGTGGTTTTGCCCACGCCGGGCGGACCCCAGAAGATCATCGAGCTGGCGTCGTCGCGCTCAATCTGTACACGCAGTGGCTTGCCGGGACCGACGAGGTGTTCCTGACCGGCAAGCTCGTCGAGCGAACGTGGGCGCATCCGCTCGGCTAGAGGAGCGCCCGCCACGGTCGATGCATGGAGCGGATCTTTCGCTGAGTGTTCTGGCTGCGAAGGTATTCTGTCGAAGAGACTCATCGCCGCGCCTTCCGATTCGCTGCTGGCGCGATTCTGGCTGACAGGCGCTGCCGCGCCGCTTCGTAGAGCAGCACACTGGCCGCCACGGCGGCATTCAGGCTCTGCACCGGGCCGGGGCAGGGAATGGTAATCCGGCTGTCGGCCCTGGCGGCCAGTTCTTCGGCCACACCGTTGCCTTCGTTGCCGATGATGAAGGCGACTGGAGCGGTCATGTCGACCGACTCCGCCGGCTGCGCGTCATTCACGGTCGTGGCATACAGTGTCACGCCGGCGCCGTGCAGCTTTTCCAGACACTCCTGCTCGTTCACGGCCAGCACGGGAAGGCGAAAGACGCTGCCAGCCGAGGCGCGAACGGCCTTGGGGTTCCACGCGCTCACTGTCCCCGGCAGACTGACGGCGCCTGTCGCGCCGAATGCTTCGGCAGAGCGCAGGATGGCGCCGAGATTGCCCGGATCCTGCACTCCGGCAAACAGGAGGATCAGGGGCTTCTGATGGCCGGAGCGAAGGATGTTTTCCCAACTCCAGTTTGGCGGCTCAATCAGGGCGGCGACAGGCTGGGGCGTTTCGGTAGCCAGCGCCGATTCGAGCAGGTTGCGAGGTAGATGAAGAATCTCAGTCTCTGGCGGCAGGGGCAGCGCATCGAGCAGCGATCCAGCGCCTTGCGCCACAAAAGCTGTTGCCACATGCAGACCAGCGCGCAGCGCCTCCTCAAGCAAATGCGGTCCTTCGATGCCGACGCGTTGTCGTGCGCCGCGGCCGGAATAGGCAAGCGCCTTGCGAAGCTCCTTCAGCCGCGGATTGTCTTTACTTTCCACCACACGAACAGGCATATCGACGATCCTAGGGCGATTCTAAACTGCGTGCGGAGCTTCGTTGTCCTCAGCCAGCGGTTAGGCAGGGCAAACACATTTCCAT